>DATBAS010000052.1:0-4566 GCA_036271395.1 Kofleriaceae bacterium | reverse complement strand
TGGCGGCCTTGATCGCCGCCAGGATGTTTGGATACGCGCCGCAGCGGCAGATGTTGCCGCTCATCTGCTCGCGGATCGCATTGTCGTCGGTCGCGCGATGCTCGGCGAGGATCGCCGCGCCGCTCATGATCTGTCCCGAGGTGCAGAAGCCGCATTGCATGCCGTCGTGCGCGACGAACGCCTGCTGCAGCGGATGCAGCTGGCCGTGTTGCGCCAGGCCTTCGATCGTCGTGATCGGCTTGCCTTGGACCGACGCGGCGAGCGTGAGGCACGACAGCACGCGCTTGCCATTGACGTGCACCGTGCACGCGCCGCATTGCCCGGCATCGCAGCCCTTCTTCGTGCCGGTCAGGCCGAGCCGCTCGCGCAGCGCGTCGAGCAACGACACGCGCGGCTCGATGCGCAGCGGATGCTTGGTGCCGTTGACGTCGAGCACGATGTCGAGCTCGTTGGCGACCGGCTTCTCCGCCTCCGGCATCGGCTGCTGCTCGCGGCTCGCCTGCTGCTTGCACGCCGATAGCACGGCGAGCGCGAACCCCGAGACCACGCACGTCGTCAGCCACGCGCGCCGCGTGAAGTGCAGCGGCGCCTGCGCGAGCATCACGTCGGTTGCCGACGAGAGCGCCGAGGCGATCGTCGCGTGGATCGGCGTGGTCTGGCAGTGCGCGAATCGGACCGCGCCAGTCGGCTCGACGACGAACACGCCATCTTCATTGTCGTCGACTCGAAACTTCGATCGGCTCAGCGGCTCGAGCTCGACGAGCTCGTCGTCGGGCCGGCACAGCCAGCTGCCGCGATCGGACACGAAGATCAGCTCGGCCGCGAGGCCGCGTAGGTGTGCGCGAATCTTCGCGAGCTCGCCGGGATCGGCCGTCTCGGGCAACCACGCGCGCGCGAACACGATGACGCGACAGGTTTCGGGTGCGCTCCGCATGCGAAGTAGCTTCCAGCAAGATGCTTGCCGGTCGCCGCGTGTAGCGCAGTCGGCGGCGGAGCGCGCGCCAGCGCACGCCGGAGTTAGAACGCCGTGCGAAATAGCGGCACGATCGCGGGCATCGCGGCCATCGTCGCGTCGCGGGTAAACGTGCGCTCGTAGCCCTTCGCCACGATCAGCGCGAGCCCGAGATCGATCGCGGCGTAGACCGCTCGGGCGGCGATCGTGTCGACACACCACATGTCCAGCACGCGCACGACGTCGTCTTGCGGCGAAACCACCACCACGTCCTTTGCGAAGTCGACCCACAACCCGGTCGCGCCGACGGTCAGCGCGAGCTGGCCATACTTGTTCGACGGCCACGCGCTCGTGAACACCAGCGCCGCGAAGCCGCCGAGCAAGATCGCGTCGGTGAATTTCGGCGCCAGCAAGAACAGCTCGGTGTCGCGCTTGGTGCGGAGCCCGTGGACGTAGGTCCAGCCGAACCGAAACACGTGCGCTTGGGGATCGATGCCCGGTGGAAATACGTGGAGCGTGTCGACATGCGCGCCGAGCATCACCGCCGCGAGCGCGTGCGAGCTCTCGTGCAGCGACACGCCGACCACGTAGTCCGGGATCGCCATGCCGGCGCCGACGAGCACGAGCGTCGTATCGCTTGGCTCGGCGCGCGCCGTCGTCGACCACAACGCGAGCGTCAAGATCGCGGCGCGCATACCCACAACGCGTCGACCTGTTCGAAGCCGAGCCGCTCGGCGAGCGCGAGTGACGCCGCGTTGCTCTCGTTCGCGCCCCACACGGGCTCGCGTCCGCGCGCGCGTTCGCCGCGGATCATCGCGGCGGCGACGATCGCGCCGAGCCCGAGCTGGCGCGCGTGCGGCATCGTGTCGACCGAAACGTCGAACCAGCGCGCGCTGCGCCACGGCGCGAACGCGAAGCTCGCCGGTGCGCCGTCGAGCCAGGCCGCATACACCGGACCGCGACCGAGCGCCCACGCGAGCTCGCCCGCGAGCGCGCCATCGACCACGTCCGGAACGCTGTCGATCGCGACGGCGCCGGAGTCGTCGGGCAGCTCGTCGGGCGCAGGCAGCGTGTGGATCCACGCGCGCTCGTACGCGCGTCCCGTCGCGACCGCGAGATCGGCGCGTTCGATCGCGACGAGCAGCGCGTGATCCGGCCGCGCTGTAGCGAGTGCGGCGACGCTCGCCGGATCGGCAGCGCCGCCGATCACGATCAGCCGCGCGTCGTCGTGGCCGAGCGCGAAGCCGTCGCCGATCGGTTTGCGCCAGCCGTGCGGATCGTCGGCGATCGCGTTGGCCTCGACCCAGCGCGGCAGATCCGGCAGGCTCACGCGCCCGAGCCGACCGCGGAACCCGAGCCGATATCGCCCGATCCGTTCGATCCCGTGCTCGGCGATAGCGCGGCGATGCCGGCGCGCGCGTCGATCAGCAAGCACCCGTTCTTCTTCGCGAGCCGTTTGGCGACCGCGGCTTCGAGGACCTTGAGCGCCTTGGGATTGCCGAGCGCGCGCAGCTTCTCCACCGCGTCTTTGCGCCGCTCGCACGACGGATCCTGCTCGAGGTCGAGCGTGTGCGCGGTCAGCCAGTCGACCGAGTCGCCGAGCTTGTAGCTCTCGACCAGCTTCTGCGCCATATGCCGCCGCTCCATGTTCCACGTGATCGCCGCCTTGACGATCGCGTCGCGTGCCGACGTGGTATCGGCCGTGCTGCCGAACCACAAGTCCATCGCGCCGATCGCGACCTCGTTGTTGCGATCGCTCGACAGCGCGCGCAGGTTCGTGCGCAGCGTCTCGTTGTCGGCGTCGCTCGGTTCCAGCGCCAGCACCGCCTTGTACGCGGCGAGCGCCTTCGCGCTCTCTTTGCGGATCATGTGCGCGTCGCCGAGCACCATCTGCGCGGTCGCATTCTTGCCGAGCGTCGCCTTGTTCTGCTCGATGATCTGGATCGCGCGGACCGGATCGTTGAACAGCGCGTCTTGCGCTTCTTTGAGGTTCGGGTCGAGCGTCGCGACCGCGCTGCCGCTGCCACCCGGCGCCGGATTCGACTCGCCGCCGCCACCCGGAGCCGTGACGATCGCGATCGAGATCCCCGCGGCGAGCGCCGCGCCCAGGATGGCTGCATAGAGCGGCCATCGCTTCTTCTTCGGCCGCTTGGTCGATCGCTTCGGCGATTTCGGCACCTGCGCCAGCCGCTGCTCCGGGGTGAGCCCGAACGCGGTGTGCCCGCCCGGCGCGGTGAACGGCAAGCCGATGCCTTGGCCACCGGCGGGCACGACCAGCTCGCCGCTATCGTCGGGCCGCACGCTCGGCGGAGGTGGTGCCGCCGGCGCGACGCCGAGCTTCGTGCCGGCGCGCTTGTCTTCGGCGGCGGCGCCAGGCTTCGTGCTCGCCGCGAGCTTCGCCACGGTCACGGCTGGCAGTGCTTTCGTCGGCGTTTGGTACAACGTCTCGTCGATCGAGTCCGCGATGTTCTTGGCGCGCTCTTCGCGCGCGAAGTTGACGTCGCCTTCGTCGTCGATCAGCGGATGGCTCCCGGTGTCGCCGTGGACGCGCTCGAAGTTGACGTCGGTCTGGCCACCGTCGGGCGTGTGCAGCGCCTCTTCGACCTTCGCGAGGAACACCTCGGCGGACTCGTAGCGATCCGCCGGCTTCTTGGTCAGCCCCTTGATGATCAGTCGCTCGATCGACGACGGCACCGGCTTCGCGCGCTTGATCAAGCGCGAGCGCATCGGCGGCACCGCCTTCGCGGTGTGCATCGACATCACCTCGAGCTTGTCCTCGCTGTAAAACGGCGGCTGGCCGACGAGCATCTCGTACGCCATCACCGCCGCCGCATACAGATCGGCGCGGCCGTCGAGCTTGGAGCCGAGCGCTTGCTCCGGCGCCATGTAGATCGGCGTGCCGAACGCCATCCCCGCCTGCGTGAGCCGCACGCCGTCATCGGAGAGCTCGCCGGTCATCGGCTTCGCGATCCCGAAATCCAAGATCTTCGCGAAGTCGACATCGTCGCCTTGGCGGATCAGGAAGATGTTCTCGGGCTTGATGTCGCGATGGACGAGGTTCGCCGCGTGGATGCTGCCGAGCCCGCGCAAGATGTGCGTCAAGATATGGAGCGCGCGACCCGGCGCGAGCTGGCCCTCTTGCTCGAGCACGTCGGCGAGCGAGCGGCCTTCGAGCAGCTCCATCGCGAGATACAGCGAGCCGTCGGGCAACCGACCGACGTCGTACGTCGCGACGCAGTTGGGATGATCGACCTTGCCGACCGCGAGCGCTTCGCGCTCGAAGCGGTTGCGCACGTCGGGCGACGCCGCCAGCGACGGGTGCAAGATCTTGACGGCGACCTGCCGCCGCAACCCGATGTGCGTCGCTCGGAACACCAAGCCCATGCCGCCACGCCCGAGGGTGTCGTCGAGTCGATAGCGGCCATCGACGACCATGCCGATGAGCTCTGTCCCATCGCCTTCCAACGGGACGGGCGTGTTCGCCGTGGCCGGTCCGGTGCCATCGGTGGGCGCCATCGTGCGCGACCATTGTGCCATTGGTTACGGCCGACAGCCCGCGCCGATCCTAGGTTCGGCTCGAATTCCGCACATCTCCACGTTGCGAGGTCGGGTCG
>DATBAS010000051.1:0-46740 GCA_036271395.1 Kofleriaceae bacterium | reverse complement strand
TCGGAATCGGACTCGGAATCGGTGTCGGAATCGGAGTCGGAATCGGAAGCGGAATCGGAGTCGGAGTCGGACTCGGAGTCGGAGTCGGACTCGGAGTCGGAATCGGTGTCGGGCTCGGAATGCGCAACAGCGTGCCCTGTTTGAGATACGGCGCGAGCTCGTTCGGCACCCGCGCGACCGATACGCTCTCTCCGCACGACTCGAGCACGACCCAGCCGAGATGAAACGCGTCGTTGCCGCCTTCGCGCGCGATCACTTCGAGCGCTTGGCCGGGTGAGACGCCGTTGCGCTTGCCGACGTCGACGTAGACCAGACCTTGATCGACGCGAATCGCGGTGTACTCCGGCGGCGAGGCGCGCGCGGTGGTTGCGAACATTGCGATGCAGATGGCCAAACAGGAGCGACGGATCATGACGGACGACCTCCTCGCCGGATGTTAGAGGTCGCGCGGTGCTGCGCGGTTGAACCGTCAAACCATTGCCGGCGTTTGACGAAGCGGGTCGCACGCTGCCGACATCTGCAGCGATACAGTGAACGGCATGCGGCGCCGCGCGGTGTTCGCGCTCGCGCGGATCGCGATCGACCCGCGGCACCGTCGGGGGATACGTCTCGCGCTGATCTCGGGTATCTCTAAGCATGTCCTACGCGACGCTGGTGACCGCGTTTACGAAGCTCTATCGCTACCAACACCTGGCCGCGATCGCCGGCTGGGATCAGGCGGCGATGATGCCGAGCAAAGGCAACGACGCGCGCGGCGCCGCGATGGCGGAGCTCGCCGTGCTCGTCCACGACACGTTGACCGCGCCGGCGCTGCGCGACGCGTTCGCGCGCGCCGCCGACGAGGTGACCGATCCGATCGAGCGCGCGTCGCTGCGCGAGATGCAGCGGCAGTGGCGCGCGGCGACGGTGCTGCCGGCGTCGCTCGTCGAGCAAAAGGCGCTCGCCGGATCGCGGTGCGAGCACGCGTGGCGAACCCAGCGCAAGGCGAACGATTGGACCGGCTTTCTCGCGAACTGGCGGCCGGTCGTCGACTGCGCGCGCCAAGAAGCGACGCTGCTCGCCGAGGCCAGCGGGCTCGCGCCGTACGACGCGCTCGTCGATCGCTTCGAGCCCGGCATGACGTCGACGGCGATCGAGGCGATCTTCAGCGACCTCAAGCGCTGGCTGCCCGGCCTCGCGCAAGAAGTGCTCGCAAAACAATCGCGCGAGACCGCGATCGCCGCGCACGGACCGTTTCCGACCGAGACGCAACGCGCGCTCGGCCTCGACATCATGAAGCTGCTCGGGTTCGACTTCGATGCCGGGCGAGTCGACGTTTCGATGCACCCCTTCTGCGGCGGCGTCGCCGAAGACGTGCGCATCACCACGCGTTACCGCGATGACGACTTCGTACAGGCGATGATGGGCATCGTTCACGAGACCGGCCACGCGCGCTACGAGCAGCGACTGCCGCGCGAGTGGGTGCACTTGCCGCTCGGTCAGGCGCGCTCGATGGGCGTGCACGAGAGCCAGAGTCTGTCGTTCGAGATGCAGCTCGGGCGCAGCCGGCCGTTCTTCGACCTCATCGCGCCGCTGGTGAAAAAGCATTTCGGCGATCGGCCGGCGTTCGCGCCCGACAACCTCGCGCGCATTTACACGCGCGTGAAGCCCGGCCTCATCCGCGTCGACGCCGACGAGGTCACGTACCCGATGCACGTGATCTTGCGCTTCGAGCTCGAGCGCGCGTTGATCGAGCGCCAGATCGAGCCCGACGACGTGCCCGCGATGTGGGACGAAAAGATGCGCGCGTATCTCGGGCTCGGCACGACCGGCAACTACACCGACGGCTGCCTCCAAGACATCCACTGGACCGACGGCTCGTTCGGATACTTCCCGAGCTACACGCTCGGCGCGCTCTACGCCGCGCAGTACTTCGCAGCGATCCGCGCCGGCGTGCCCGATCTCGACGCGCGCATCGCGAACGGCGACCTCGCTCCGATCTTCGACTGGTTCGAGGCGAACATCTGGAGCCAGGCATCGCGGTGGGAGACCAAGGAGCTGATCGAGCGCGCGACCGGCACGCCGCTGTCGACGGCGCACTTCGAGCGGCACCTGCGCGCGCGCTACCTCTGATCGAATGCTGGTATCGCGACGGCGATCGGCGTTACAACGCGACGATGCGCCCTGTTTACGTCGTCCTGTTAAGCGTCACCTTGCTCGTCGAGCTTTCGGGCACGGACACCGGCGCCGCGGTCACGTGGGACTCGGCGGTCGCCGTGCCGCCCGAGCAGATGGTCGGTCCGTGCACGTACGGCGGATGACGCGCTACTTGCAGCGCGTAGGGCGATGACCACATTAGATGCGTCGAGATCGTGGCATGCGGTCTCGCCCGAGCCGCCGCGCCCGGTGGATCCGCCCAAACCCGGCGAAATTCCGCCGCAGAAAGATCCGCCGCCGAACGAGCCGGCCAGGCACGATCCGCCGGAGCAACCGCCGCCGATCGTCGACACCGGCGCCTAGAGGCTGTTCAGATACGCGATCAGCGCCGTCTTGTCGGCATCCGACAGCGCCGTGCCGAACGCGTGACCGCCGGCGCCGTTGCCGGGTTGCGTGGCATCGAACGCGAACCCGTCATGGCTCCACATCTGCGGGCGCTGCGCCGGCGGTGACAGCAGATCGTCGAGCGTCGGCACGCTGCCGTCGTGCAAATACGGCGCGCTCGCCCACAGGCCGCGTAGATCGTTGACGCGATAGCCATCGGTCCCGTTGACCTCGAGCTGTTGGTCTTGCACGAACTCGAGCAGACCGAGATAGCCGGCATCGCCGCCGGTTGCCGACTCGAGATCGAAATGCTGCGGATCGGTCGCGATCGTGCCGCGCGGATGCATCGAATCGGCGCCGGGCTGATCTTCGGGCGCGTCGGCGTAGGTCACGATGCCGTCCTCGGCGATGTCGCCGGGGTGATGGCATTGGTCGCATCCGGCCGACGCGAACACCGCCTGACCGGCGGCGACCTGCGCGGGATCTTGCGCGGGCGGCACGGGCGGCTGGAGCTGACCGAAGAAGTCGAGAAAGCTCGCCACCCGCGACGCATCGGGAAACGGGATCGAGCCGAGATCCGTATTGCCCGCGCCGAACGTGTAGATCGACAGCGACGCTTCGGTGCGCACGTTGCGGCCGGTGCCGAGATAGTTCGTCGCCGTGCGCTGCGCGAGCGTGAAGTACGTCGGAAAGTCCGCCGGCACGACCATCGGATCGTCGTTGCTATCGGCTTGCGCGCGGCCGGGACCGAGCTCGCCGAGCTTCGTGAGCTCGAGATCGCTGAACAGCGACGCGTTGCCCGCGGCGACCCAGCGCTGGTTGACGGCGACGACGAGCCCACCGAAATTCAGGTGCTCGTTCGGCATGCCCAGCCACAATCGGCCGTCGGGCAACCGCGTCGTGTGACAGGCGCTGCACGTTTCGTGGACCTTGCTCGGATCGGCGATGCCGCGCTTGAGCCCGACCGGCAGATCGTCGTTCGGATCGGGGACGAAGCCGAAATTCGAAAATTGCGCGCCGAACACGTCGGGCTCCGCTGCGAGCAGGCCGAGCATGAAGTCGGCCGGCGGCCATGTCTCGAGCGCTTCGGTGCCCCACGTGTCGTAGAGGAATTGATACTGGCCGTAGTACAGCGGATCGCTCGGCGACACGGCGTTGTCGGCGTCGATCGACGGCAGCGCGGGAGACGCGCACGCGGTCAACATCACGATCGCGACGCGCCTCATCATCGCCACCATCAGGGTGCCGAACACGTGGTTGGAGCACAGCCGCAGCCTTGCGTGCCACACATGCACGCGGCGCCATCGCCGCAGAAATTCGGTGCCGAGCTACCACTACAGATCGCCGTGCAAAAATACGCGTCGAGCTGCGGCGTCGCCGGATTGTTGCCGAGCGTCGAGCAGATGTTCGCGAGCGAGTTGCCGGTGCAGTCTTGCTCTTGCGTGCAGAACTTGCCGACGCCGAGCGAGTTGCCGACATCGCCGGGATGGCCGCACGCCGAGTAGAATGCATCGGTCGTCGCCGCCGCGGCGGCTCCGCCTCCGTCGGGCGATGTTGCGGTTTGCGTGCTGCACGCGGCGAAGATCAAGAACGCGAGCGATTTGTTCATAGCGACCTCAGGTAAGCGACCAGATCGTCGAGATCGGCCGGAGCTAGACCGGCGACGCTGCCGTGTTGCGACGCGTCGCTGCGAGTGAGCGCATCGAGCAGATCGCTCGAGCGCCCGTCGTGAAAATACGGTGCGAGCTGGAACACGCCGGCGAGCCCGGGCGTGTTGGTCTGCGCGACGACGTCGTCGGAGCTCAGGCTCATCGGCGACAGCACCGACCACAGCTTGCCGTCGGTGCCGAGCGGCGAGACGTGACAGCCGGAGCAGCCGGCCGCCGCCGACGTGAAGATCGCTTCGCCGCGCGCCAGCTGTGCAGGATCGCCGGGCGGCGCGACCGGCGCGCGCACGATCTCGTCGACGTAGGCCTGCACGTCGCCGTCGTCGACCAGGAGATCGTCGCCGGCCATCAACTCGGTGACCGTCGCGTCGACGAGCGCGGCCATCGCCGGGAATCCGCCGTCCCAATGATACGGCGCGGTGCCGGTGTGCGCGTTCGCGAGGCTCGGCGTGCGCCGGCGCTTCGTCGGGATCTGTGAGGTGTGGATGAACCACACGAGGCCGTCGTCGAGGCCGCTCGGATGGCACGTCGCGCACGCGAGCACGCCGGCCGGTGTGACGTGCGGGTTCGTCGCGTCGTAGAACAGCCGGCGCCCGGCGAGCGCCGCCGCCGAATACACCGGCGCTTGCGCGCGGACGAGCGTTTGCTCGGCCGGGTAGCGCTCGCCGTCGAACGGTCGCGACAGATCGAGCACCGAGATCGAGCCGTCGAACGTGTTGTCGACGAACGCGCGCTCACCATCGATGGCGATTCCCGACGGACCGGCGCCGACCGCGAAGCTCGCGACCTCGCGCAGATCGGGCGAGCTCGCCTGCGTATCGATCACCGCGACGTTGTTCGACGAGATGTTCGCGACGACCAAGTAGCGCGCTGCCATCGCCGCGATCGCGACCGGTCCGCTCGCGGCGCGCGACGAGCCGTCGAACGTCGCGTACAGCACCGGCGCGTCGCCGGGCAGCGTGGTCACCGCCGGGTTGATCTTCGGATCGCCATCGAGCACGGAACCGTAGTCGTCGGCGACGGTCTCCGACGTATCGCCGGTGTGGTTGACGAGCTCGTGCGCGACGTGGAGCTCGCCGAACGCGGGCACGATCGCTTCGACGAGGTTCGCGGTCATGTGCTCGAGCGCCGGCCGATACGGCGCGTTGGCCGGCACGAGCGAGATCGATCGCCGCGATGGCAGCTCGATCACGTCGCCGCCGGTGTACTCGCCGACGTACGTCGCGGAACCGACGGCCGCGATCGCGCGCGGTCTCAGCAGGCCGCCGGCGAGCTCCGTCGCCTCGAGCGATTCGACATCGACCGAGACGACGGTACCCGACCACTCGCACGCGACCACGACCGCGCCGCCGGCCGTGGTCATGCCGCGCGGCCCGGCGCAGACCGGCGCGCTGCGCACGATGCTGGCCGACGCCGGATCGATCACGACGACCTCACCTCCGCGAAACGTCGAGACCCACAGCTCGTTGCCGACCACGAGCAAATCGTGCGGCTCGCCGCCGACGCCGACTTGCGCGGTGAGCTCGAGCGTATCCGGATCGACGAAGCTCACCGTGCCTTGATCCGGGTCGACGACCGCGAGCCTCGACGACACCATCGCGATGCTCGACGACACGGCGCCGGGAGCTTGCGGCGGTTGCGCCGCACATGCGGCGAACGCGATCACGATCGCGGCCTTCACGCTCAGTTCTCCGGATCGAGCAGGGCGAACTCGACGTCGATCGGGTTCTTGTTGCACGCGATCGGGAAGCTACCGATCGGCAGCGTCACCGGGTCGTTCATCGCGACGTTGCCCGAGCCGGTGCGATCCTGGAAGCACAGCACCTGGTAGTCGCCGTCGAGGATCACGTTCGATACGAAGCTCGGCGCCGGCGTCGTGGCGAGATCGGCGTTCGCGACCGTGAAGTCTTGCACCGAGATCGCGTCGGGCTTCGGGCCGCTCACGTCGACGTCGCTCGCGTGATAGATGCTGCAGTAGATCGTGCCGGTGAGCGGGCCCATCGGGTTTCCGGTGATCACCGAGCTCGCCGTGAACGTCATGTTGAACGTGCCCTGCATCGCGAGCTGGATCGTCGGATCGCCGAGCTGATTGCAGGTCGTCGTATCCGGCGGCGGCAGCGTGATCTGTTTCCACGGCAAGAACGGCACGTCGACGAGCGCGTGCTGCGGCGAGCCGACCTGATATGCGATCTGGAAGATGCCGAGCGTGCCCTGCGCGAGCACGGCGACGGTGCCGCCGCCGGTCGGCTGGTTGTACGCGAACGGCACTTGCCACGGCGTCGACGAGCCCTTCACCGCGGTTTCCTGCTCGGTCATCGTCTCCATGTTGCGGTCGACGAGCGCGGCGTACGCGTTGCCCGCATCGATCGACGCCGGCGCGTTCGCGATCGCGACGCGCGTGCCGTCCGGTAACAACATGACGAACCCGACGTTGATGTAGCCGTCGGTGGTGTGCGGCGTGACGGTCAACCGCAGCCACGTATGCGGCACGAGCGCGAAGTCGCTAAAATTCTGGTTGCCGGTCGCGCCTTCGCCGTACGCGTGGTCGACGAAGTAGTCGAACTCGTCTTTGCTGAGATGGAAGTTCACCGTGCCGACGACGCTGTCGTACGGGCCGGCGCTGCTCGCGGCCATGCCGATCTGGCCCGGCATCAAGCTCGTCTGCGGCGAGCTGATGTCGATGACGAGCGTGTAGATGCCGGCACCGGCGCGCACGCCGAACGACAGGTTGCCGCCCATCGCCGACGCCACGCGATATTCGATGAAGAACGATTCGCCGGAGCCGGGCTGCTGCGCCTCGTCGGCCTGCATCGTCGCGAGCGCGACATCGATCGCCGACACGAACGTCTCGCCGACTTGATACGACGCGGGCACGACCGCGAGCGTGCGTGGCGTGCCGCCGTCGTCGAAGCTGAACGTGACCTGCGACTGCCCCGGCGTCGACGGATCGGCCGCCGCCGAGATCGTGAGGCCCTTCGCGATGTCGTTCGACACGAAGCTGCCCGCTTGCGCGTCGGAGCCGAACAGCCCCGACGCGAGCGGGTGAAACGCGCCGGGTTGCAGCGGAATCTCCTCGTGGAACCCGACCCATTCGCTCGACGTCGACGTCGCGCCCGAATCGGGTGGTGCGGGCGAGGCGGCGTCGGTCGGGACTTTTGAGGCCTCGTGCTCGCCGCAACCGAAGGCGAGTCCGAACAGAGCTACGAGCGAAACGATGCGCATGCCGGCGAAAGTTGCAGCGCATGTGCCACGCGTAACCACACGGGCAGCGTGGCGCGCGGCGCCCGATCGATGGCTGCAGCCATCGCTGCGCCGATGGCCGGCGCCTTCACGGCTGGATGGCGGCTTGGATCAGCGTGCCGGGAGCCGCTTCGATCGCCAGCGTCGAGAACATCGTCTCGCCGACGCTCGCGTAGATCTCGGTGCTGCTCGGCGGCACGTTCGCGATGAGCACGACCGCATTGGTGCCGTCGGTCATCATCGCGCTCGGCATCGGCTGCGAGCTCGCGAAGTAGACGACGGTGCCGGGTGGATCCGACGTCACCGTCGCGCCGCCGAGCGGTGCGCCGCTGCAGTCGACGACTTGCAAGATGATCTGGTCCTGCGTCATGTCGAGCGCGAGCCCTGCGAGCGACGCGACGTATTCGAGCTTGTCGCTGCCGAACAGCTGCGGATCGATCTCGGTCGCATGGATCAGCGGCGCCGATGGATACACCATCGTCGAGACGTAGCCATCCGCCGACGCGAGCCCGTGCACCCTCAGCGGCGCGCCACCGGTCGCCTGGTCGATGCTGAACGCGCCGGAACCATCGCTCGTCGTCGTGAACGCGACGCCGGGCAGCCCGTCGAGGTAGCCGGTGATGCTCGCACCCGGGACCGGATCGCCGGTGAATGGCTGCACGGTCTCGCCGAAGATCATGATCGTCGGATCCGCGGTCGTCGGCGCAGGCTCGCTCGCGCACGCGAGCGGACCGGCGGTCGCATCGGTGGGGACTTCGATGAGGTGGCGATCGGCCGGGATCGCGCAACCGACCGCGAGAACGGCGAGCATGTAGCAGCGCATCAGAAGTGCCCTCCGACCGCGAGGCCGGCGCCGCGAGCGAGCGGCACGACGCTGACGTGTTCGGCCCGTGCCGGCCAACCGACGAGCCACAACACCGCCGAGGTCGCGATCGCGAGGCCGCCGGCGACGAACGCGCCGTCCGCGACGAACGCATCGCGTCGCGCGCGGTGATTTTCATCGACGGCGAGCGGCGTCGCGCAGCCGGCGGAGTCGCAGCGCGCGCGAGCCACGAGCTCCTGCGAGATGTCGCCGAACCCCGCGCCGGCCGCGATCGCGCCGAGGCCGACGACCGCGAGCGAGATCGTCGCGGCGGTGAAGCGGAGCGGCCGTGGTTCCGGCGGTGGTTGCGGTTGCACGTCCGGATCCGGCTCGGGGTGAGACTCGGCCGCGGCCGGGAATGGGTTCTCGATCGGCGCGCGCTCGAGCGCGGGCACCTCGATGGTGCGGTTCTCGCTGAGCGCGATCGTCGCGCGCCACGTCAAGTGGCCGGGCGCCGACGCGGCCAGCTTGTAGTTGCCGGGATCGAGCACCATGCGCTGGTTCCACAGCACACGGTCGACACGCGTGCCGTCGCGCTCGATCACCAGCCCGTCGAGCTGGTGGTCGTCGGCAACCGCAACCGTCAGGTACACGAGCTTGGATACGAGCTCCGAGCCGCGGCGGCGCGCTTCGACGGCGCGCTTGGTGTCGCCGCGTCGCTTCGCGGTCTGCTCTGCCTTCGCGAACATCGCCCACGCGCTCGCCGGCTTGCCCGCGCGATCGAAGCAGTCGGCGAGATTGAGCTCGGTGCCGATCGCGGCATCGAGTCGCTCGCTCGCTTCGAGCTTCGCGCACGCGGCTGCGAAATCGCCGTCGGCGAGGAGCTGCCGGCCCTCGCGGAACAGCACTTCGGCTTCGGCGGTCTGCGCCCGCGCCGGCGCCGCCAGCGCGCATGCGACGAGCGCGATCACGGCGCGGCTAGGTGCGATCATCGTAGAGGTCCTTGCTGATCGGTGCGCGCACGCGCTTCGGCGCGACCGTCGGTTTGACGAGGCGCGGGATCGGAGGTCGCGCGAGCTGCGGTGGGCTCAGCAGCTCGATGCCCGCATCGACGGGCGCGATCGGCTCGATCGTCGCGGCGGCGCGCGGCACGATCATCGCCGTCGGTTGCGCGGATGCCGGCGGCAACTCGAGGCGCTTGTGCCCAGATGTCGCGATCGCCGCACCAACTCCCAAGGCGATCGCGATCGACGCGAGCACGATCGATCGACCGAGCCGGCGCGGCGAGACCGGCAGCGGTTGGCCCGCCGAGAGCCCGAGCGTCGTGTACACCGGCGACGGCGCATAACCGCGCGACGACATCGTCGGTGCCGACAGTGCTGCGAGCTGCGCGATCAGCAGATCGCACGCGTGCTGCAGCTCGCTCATCGTCTGAAATCGATCGCCGGGCGCCTTCTCGAGGCAGCGCAGCACGACCGCATCGAGCTCGATCGGCAGGTGCGGGATGAGCGTGCTCGGCGGCGTCACCGGATCGTGCAAGTGCGCCGCGGCGATCGCGCCGAAGCCGTGCAGATCGAACGGCGGCACGCCGGTGAGCAGGTGATAGAGCACGCAGCCGAGCGAATAGATGTCGGCGCGGTGATCGGTCTTGCTCGTATCGCTGCACTGCTCTGGTGACATGTACACGGGCGTGCCCATCACCGAGCCGGGCCGCGTGTGCATCCGCGCGTCGTTGTTGTCGTCGAGCTTCGCGATGCCGAAGTCGAGGATCTTGACGCGCTCGCCGGCGGGCGCTTCGCTATCACGCACGACGAACAGGTTCTCGGGCTTCAGATCGCGATGGACGATGCCGGCGGCGTGCGCCGCGGAGAGCGAGCCGGCGACCTGGCGCACGATGCGCAGCGCATCCAGCGGTGCGAGCCGGTGCAGCCGGCGCAACCGCTGCAGCAGCACCTCGCCTTCGAGATACTCCATGACGATGTATGCCGTGTTGTCTTCGGTGACGCCGAAGTCGAACACCTGCACGATGCCCGGATCGACGACGGCCGAGGTCGCGCGCGCTTCGTTGAAGAAGCGTTCGACGTTGTCGCGGGTCACGCTGCGCTCGGCGCGCAGCACCTTGATCGCGGCGCGCCGGCCGATCAGCGAATGCTCGGCGAGAAACACGGCACCCATGCCGCCTTCGCCGAGCTTGCCGAGCACGCGATACGCACCAAACGTCGACACGCCCCCGGCGAATGCACGAAGTCGACCGGATCGACTATCGCGGACTTGGCGCGACGCCGGCGACAAGCCGTGAGGGTCGTGGCCGCCAGCTGATGGCGCGCGCCGTCAGCAAACATGTCCTTCGGTGCGAGGGTTTGGGCGAGTTGCGCGCGGCCTGCCGCTTGCTCGTGGTCGCGGCATGTCAAAGCTCAACGTCGTTTCGCTTTTCGCACTCGCGATCATGGCCGGCTGTGCGGCCAACATGCCCGGCAGCACCGGTGGTGATGATGACACCGGCGGCGGCGGTTCCGGCGGCGGTGGTGGCGGCGGCGGCGGCGGCGGCGGTGGCGGCGGTGGTGGTGGCAGTGATGGCAGCGGCGGCAGTGGTGGTGGCGGCGGTGGCGCCTCGATCGTGCTCTCGGGAATCGTCAACGACGACGCCGCGACCGGCACGACGCCGCTCGCCGGTGCCACGCTCGCGGCGTACGCGAACGGTAACGACACGACGGTGCTCGCAACGACGACCAGCGATGCGAGCGGCAAGTTCTCGCTGACGATCGACCAGGCGAGCCTCGACGGCTACATCAAGCTGACCAAGTCCAGCTACACGGATACGTACGAGTATCCGGAGGCGCCGTGGACGGCGAGCGGCACCGTCAACGCCGACATGATCGGCTCGACCCTGCTCGACTTGTTGATCGGCTTCGGCAGCGGCAAGACCAGCGAGGGCGTGATCATCGCGACCGTGCAGGATTCGAGCGGCAAGCCGATCGAAGGTGCGACGATCACGAGCTCGCCGGCATCGGGCGTCTATCGCTACAGCGATCCGACGACGCAGGAGCCGACCGCGACGACCAGCACGTTCACCGATGGCACCGGGTTCTACTTCAACACGCCGTCGGCGTCGACGACGGTGACCGCGGCCAAGAGCGGCTCGACGTTCAGCTCGCACGCGCTGACCGCGCGCGCCGGCGCGCTGACGATCACGACGATCACGCAGCAGTAGCGACGGCTACTTCTTCGCGGTCACGTGATACTTGTGCATCAGCTCGCGCAGGTGCGTGCGATCCATCTTGACCGCGCGCGCGGCGCGCGACGTGTTGCCGCCGTGACGACCGATCAGCTCGGCGACGAACCAGTGCTCCCACTGCGAGATCACGCGCTCTTTGGCGGCGCGGAACGTCAGCGCTTCGTCGAACTGATACGACGCATTCACGCTCGCGTCGGACGTGACCTCCTGCCAGAGCTCGGTGTCTTGCATGAGGATGGCGCGCTCGACCGAGTTGCGTAGCTCGCGCACGTTGCCGGGCCAGTCCTGGCTGGTCAGGCGCTGGACGAGCTCGGCCGGCGCCGCGTCGGTCGTGCCCGTGAACAGCTGGTAGAAGCTCTCGACGAGCAGCGGGATGTCGTCGCGGCGCTCGCGCAGCGGCGGAATCTCGATGCGCACGATGTTGAGCCGAAAGTACAGATCGGCGCGGAACGTGCCGCGGTTGACCGCTTGGCGCAGGTTGCGGTTCGTCGCGGCGATCACGCGGACGTCGAGGTCGAGCGAGCTCACGCTGCCGACGCGCCGGACCGTGCGTTCTTCGAGCGCGCGCAGCAGCTTCGGTTGCATCTCGAGCGGCAGCTCGCCGAGCTCGTCGAGAAACACGGTGCCGCCGGCGGCGGCTTCGAACGCACCGACGCGTGCGCTGGTCGCGCCGGTGAACGCGCCTTTTTCGTGGCCGAACAGCTCGCTCTCGATCAGCGACGGCGGGATCGAGCCGCAATCGACCACGACGAACGGGCCTTCCGCGCGTGCGCTCGTGGTGTGGATCGCCTCGGCGAGCACGCCCTTGCCGGTGCCGGTCTCGCCTTCGATCAGCACGGTCGTATCGGTCGCCGCGATCCGCGGCAGCAGCGAGAACAGCCGGCGCATCGCGAGGCTGCGGCCGAGCGCGCGGCCGAAATGATCATCTTCGCTGATCGGCTCTTGCAGTTGCTCGGCGAGCTCGTCGTAGCGCAACTTCGTGATGCCGACGCCGATCGTCACGCCGGATTTCAAGTACGCGCTGCCGACGCGCAGGCCGCTGACCTGCGTGCCGTTCGTGCTGTCGAGATCGCGCAACAGCACGCCGTCGGGTCCGACTTGCAACACGAAGTGGTGACGCGACACCGTCGGATCGGTGAGCACGAGCGTGTTCGACTCGGCGGTGCCGACCGAGAGCTCCGACGCCGACGACGACACGTGCTCGCGACCTTTATCCGGGCCTTCGATCACGCGCAGCACGAAGCGATGGAAGCGGAATTCCCTGACCTTGCCCGGAAGCAGGCTCGTGCCCATCTCTAACCGAGGCTATCACGCGCCTTGTTTTGTTTGACGAACCCCACCGTCGGACCTGACGATCCGCCGCGATGGTCGAGCCACCCCGCTACCAGCTGCTCGGGACGATCGCGTCCGGCGGCATGGCCGAGGTGCTGCTCGCCCGCACGCGCGGCCCGAACGGGTTCGAGCGGCTGCTCGCGGTCAAACGCATCCGCCCCGAGCTGTCGGGCGATCCCGAGCACGTGCGCATGTTCCTCGACGAAGCGCGCAACGCCGCGCGGCTGGTTCATCACAACATCGTGCAGGTGATCGACGTCGACCTGCGCGACGGCGCGGTGTTCTACGCGATGGAGTACTTGCACGGCCAGACGCTCGCCAACGTGATGAAGCGCGCGGGCACGTTGCCTCGCGACGCGGCCATCGGCATCGCGATCGGCATCGCGGCGGGGCTGCACCACGCGCACGAGCGAACGTCGTCGATCGTGCATCGCGACGTCGCGCCGAGCAACGTCATCGTCACCTACGACGGCAACGTCAAGCTGATCGACTTCGGCATCGCGAAGGCGACCGAGAACCTCAGCCGCACCGCGTTCGGCGTGTTCAAGGGCCGGCTCGGCTACTCGTCGCCCGAGCAAGTGCGCTGCGAGCCCGTCGATCGCCGCAGCGACATCTATTCGCTCGGCCTCGTGCTCTACGAGCTCGCGACCGGACGCCCGGCGTTCGCGACGACGAACGAGAGCGAGCTCATCGATCAGATGGCGGATGCGAAGGTCTTGCCGCCGCACGAGATCGAGCCCGCGCTGCAACAGATCATCATGCGCGCGGTCGCGAAAGATCCGCGCGAACGCTATCCGACCGCCGACGCGATGCAGCTCGAGCTCGAGGCATTCGCGCATGCGAACGGGCTCAACCTTTCGGCGATGGCGCTGTCGCGGCTGATGAGCGAGCGATTCGTGGACGAGCTCGCGCCGTGGCAGGCGGCGCAGAAAACCGGCGTCACGTTCGAGCACTTCATCACGCTCACGCTGGCCGACCTGCTGCCGATGCAGACATGGTCGCAGGGCGGCACCACTGCGGAAGCCGTCACGCTCGATGGCAACACGATCGAGCGCGCGACGATGGTCCAACCACGCCGCACGCGAAGGCGCATCGAGGTGGTCGCGATGTTGTGCCTGTTCGGTGCTGCGTACGTGCTCGCGCGGTGGTGGATCTCCTAGCCGGCCGGAATTCTCTAGCGGTAGCGGAACGGGAAGATTTCATTCTCGTGCCGCGTAGATGCGCGTTCACCTTTTTGCGCCCCGAACCCCGTTCGGTCGGGTATACGTCGCCGCCTGATGCCGCTGCCGATCGACCACTGCCCGAGCGCCGACGACCTCGCGGCGATCGTCGCCGGTGGGCTCGCCGGCGCCGTGCTCGCAGAGCTCGAGCATCACATCGACAACTGCGAGTCGTGCCGCGTCGTCGTGTCGGGGCTCGCGCTCGGCTCGACCGCACGGCCGCGTGGCCCCGCTGCCGATCACGTCGGCCTGGTCGGCGTCGATGCCGATCACTACGTGCTCGGCGACGAGATCGCGCGCGGCGGTATGGGCCGGATCTTTCGCGCGCGCGATCGCCGGCTCGGCCGCGACGTCGCGATCAAGGAGACGTTCGCGCACTCGGGCGACGGCGCGCGATTCGAGCGCGAAGCGCGCATCACGGCGCGACTGCAGCACCCGTCGATCGTGCACGTGCATGAAGCCGGCGTGTGGCCGACCGGCGAGCCGTTCTTCGCGATGCAGCTGGTCCCGGGGCGCTCGCTCGACGAGGCGATCACGGCTGCGAAGACGCTCGAGGAGCGGCTCGCGCTCGTGCCCAACGCGCTCGCGGTCGCCGATGCGATCGCGTACGCGCACAGCCAAGCCGTGATTCACCGCGACCTCAAGCCGCGCAACGTGATCGTCGGCGAGTTCGGCGAGACCGTCGTGATCGATTGGGGCCTCGCCAAAGATCTCGATGCGAGCGCGCCCGAAGCCGACGACGTCGTGCGCGTGCCGGATCCGGCCGATGGTGCGACCGCGATCGGCGCCGTGATCGGCACGCCGGCGTACATGCCGCCCGAGCAGGCGCTCGGCGAGATCGTCGATCGCCGCGCCGACGTCTACGCGATCGGCGCGATCCTCTATCACGTGCTGTCGGGCCGGCCGCCGGTCACCGGCACCGCGCGCGATGCAGTCCTCGCGACCGTCGTCGCGGGCAGCGTGACGCCGCTCGGCGAGCTGCAACCAGGCGCGCCCGCCGATTTGCTCGCGATCGTTACCAAGGCGATGGCGTTCGAGCCGTCGGCTCGCTACGCCGATGCGCGCGAGCTCGCGCAAGATCTCCGCAAGTTCCAGACCGGCCAGCTCGTCGGCGCGCGGCAATACGCGTGGTCGCACTTGCTCGCGCGCTGGTTGCGCCGGCATCGCACGGCCGTGACCGTCGCGGCTGCCGCGATCGTCGTGCTCGCCGCGACCGGCGCGGTCAGCTTGTACGAGGTCGTCGCGGCGAAGCACACCGCCGAGAAGCAGCGCGCCGCGGCCGTGCAAAACCGCGGCGACGCCGAAGATCTGCTGGCGTTCATGCTCGGCGATCTGCACGACAAGCTGCAGCCGCTCGGCAAGACCGACTTGCTCGACGCGGTCGCGCACAAAGCGATCGCGTACTACCAGCGCCGCGGCGATGACCTCGCGTCGTCGGACGAGCGCCACAAGCAAGGCGTCGCGCTGACCAACCTCGGCGACGTGTTGCTCGACGAAGGTCATGCCGCGGACGCGCTCGCGCAGTATCGCGCGTCGCTCGCGATCGGCGAGATGCTCGTCGTGCTCGAGCCGGGCGATCCGCGCTGGCTCAAGGCAGTCGCGACGCGCCACGAGCGCATCGGCGACGTGCTGATGCCGACCGGCGATCACGCCGGCGCACTCGGCGAATATCGCGATCAACTCGACATCGCGGTCGCGCTCGCCGCACGCGCGCCCGACAGCGCCATCGCGCAACGCGACCTCGACGTCGCACACTACAAGCTCGCGGGCGCGCTTACCGAGACGGGCAAGCTGCCCGAAGCGATCGCGGAGTATCGCGCGGGCGTCGCGATCAGCACGCACTTGGCCGAGGTCGCGCCGAGCTCGCAGGCCGATCGCGATCTCGCGCTCGATCACGCACAGCTCGGGATGGCGCTCGCCAACCACGGCGAGCACGACGAAGCCGTCGCCGAGCACCGCGCGGCCTTGAAGGTCCTCGAGCGCGCGGCGGCTCGCGATCCGAGCGACCAGCAGACGCAGGCGACGATCCAGGCAACGCACATGACGCTCGGCGAGATCCTCGAGAAGACGGCCGATCACGCCGGCGCCGTCGCCGAGTATCGCGCGGCGATCGACGTCGGCGAACGCGTGACCGCTCGCGATTCGACGAACGTCGGGCTGCGCAGCAACGTCGCGTTTTGCCGGACCGAGCTTGCCGATGCCGAGCACGCGCTCGGCCAGGACGACGACGCGTTGCAACAGCTTCGCACCGCGCTCGCCGTGCAAGTCGAGCTGTCGGCAAACGATCCGACGCAGCTCGATCGCGTCCACGACATCGAGCTGAGCCATCGCGCATTGGCGAAGATCGAGCTCGCGCATGGCGATCGGCCGACCGCGATGCGCGACCTGACGATGGTGCGCGACGTCGCACTTCAGCTCGCCGCGAAGGATCCGAGCAACGTCGATTATCGCTGGGATGTCGCCGACGCGCACATGAAGCTCGGCGAGGCGAAGCTCGCGGCCGGAGATCATGCCGTCGCGGTCGCTGAATTTCGCGCGGCACTGTTGGTTCGCTCGGCCACGCTCGCGAGCGATCCGACGAACGCCGACGCCGCGTTGGATGTGGCCGCTGCTCGCGCCGAGCTCGGCGAAGCGATCGAGCCGAGCGATCCGGTCGCCGCCCTCGCCGAGTATCGCGCCGCGCTGCCGGCACTCGACAAGCGCGCGAGCGATCCGCAGATGAAGGCGAACGCCGACGAGCTCCGCGGCAACATCGCGCGGCTCACGCACGTCGCCGGCGCTCGCTAAGGCGCGTGGGTTAGCAAATACGCCTGCACGATCGTTCCCCACGCGCTCGGCTCGAGATCGGTGTCGCTCTGGTTCACGTTCAATAGATCGGGCGCGCAATCGCTGTACGACTCGAAGTCCCACGCGAGATTCGGAATCTGCTTGGTCTCGAGGTCGGCGTAGAACGCACTCGCGCTGCCACTCGCGACGTCGCCGTATTCGCCGAGGATCACCGGAATGTGCTCGTACGTGTACGAATCCGTCGTCGGCGGATAACCGTGGACCTCGTACACGACGTCGTCGTACGGCAGCGGCGCGGTGTCGTAGAAGCCGATCGAGCTGGTCCAGCCGTTGCCCTGCACCGACACGACGTGATGTGGAACACCGAGCTTGTCTTCTTCGGCGCGAATCACGCCGACCGCGTGGCTCATCGCCGCCGAGATCGCGGTGTTCGATAGCTTGTTGCCGCCGGGCTCGTTCGTGATGCCGAACACCACCGCGTTCGAGCTCCCGAACGTGTCGACGAGCGCGGCGTAGATCGGATCGGATCCCATCGGGAACGTCGTCGCGTTCGGGGTCGACGTGCTGTCCGACGGCAGGCCCGTCGCTTCCGGATCGCCGTCGGTCTCGTCCTGGCCGATCATCGATGCGTCGCTGCGCAACGTGACCAGCACGTGGACGTTCGGGTACGCCGCGATCGCTTTGATCACGTTCGTCATCGGTGTCTCGTACTGCGCTGCGTTCGACAGCCAGCTGACGGTCGACGTGTACGACGCCATGCCGAGCGAGATCCGCACGAACGTCGGCTTCCAGCCCGACATCAGCCCGGAGACCACCGACTCGACCGTCTGGTCCGGCGTGGTCAGGTACAGCGTGTTGTTGTAGCCGCACAGAAAGATGTCATCCATGTTGACGCCGCGGCCGACCCAGCGGGTGCCGCTGCCTTGGCCGTCGGTCTCGAAGATCGCGTTGCCTTGCGTGTAGAGCCAGCCGGCCGGCAACACGCTCGCCGCGTCGTGGCCGGTCGTCGTGCCGGAATCGCCTCCCGTTGCGTCGCCGCCGTCGGGCGAGTGCGCCGGCGATTTCGACGAGCACGCGGCGACAACCAAACATGCGATGACGCGCAAGTTCCCCACGAGATCATCGTCGTCGCTGCGAGCGCACGAGTCAACGACCTTATGCTCGGCGAGATCCTAGAGGTTGGTCGGCTCGGCTTCGACGACGAGATCGATCTCACCGCGCTGGCCGGTCTGCACCAACCACGCGCCGAGTCGCAGCGCCGCGGCTTCGACGTCCTGACCCGGATACACCGAAATTTCCATCGCGCGATCGACGCAGCCGCCTCCAAACCCGCTCGCGTGTGATCGAATCGCCCCTGCCGCACCGAGCGCGTTGCCGCGGAACGTCTCGCGCGCCACGGTCGATTTCGCAGACGCGCTCGCGTCGACGACCCACGCGAACGGCGCGCCGCCGGTCGACACGACCGCGGTGACATCGGGTCTGCAGCTCGGGTAGATCGTGAACCCGTCGTGCGGCTCGGCATTGCGAGGCGCGGGCCGTGGCGCCGGAGGTTGGACGCGAGCGACCGGCGCGGGCCGACTGCCGATCGCCGCGAGCGTGGTGCCGTCGTCTTCACACGCGTCCGAGTCGCACTCGCCCAGCGCGTAGATGCGGTGATTCGCCGCGACGTACAAGCGGCCGTCGCCGCCGAGTGCCAACGCGGTCGGCTGCTCGGTGTAGTACGTCCAGCGGATCGTCGCGTCGGGATCGATCGCGTAGACGCGACCGACGGCGTGCGCATCCGCCGACGCGGCGAAGATCGTGCCGTCACGCGCGACCACCGGTCTGATCACGAAGCCGTGCAGATCGAGCTGCCACGTGCGCGTTCCGTTCGGCGCGAATGCGCGCAACCGATCGCCGCCGACGACCATCGTGCCGTCCGCCGCGAACACCGGCGGCGGTGTCGCGCCGCTGCCGATCGGCTGCCGCCAGCGCTCGTGGCCGTCGCGGTCGAGCGCGACCAGCGTGCCGTCGTAGATCGCGTAGATCGTGCCGTCGGGGCCCAGCGATGCGTTCCACACGATCTGCGCGAGCGCGGTCGTGGTCCAGCGCAGCTGACCCGCGCGATCGAGCGCGACGACCGCACCATGCGCGGTGCCGAACACGACGCCGTCATCCGCGGCGGCCAAGACCGGCGTGGTCACCGCGTCGCCGCTGCCGGCGGCAATGCGCGACCACGCGACGCTGCCGTCGCCACGCACCGCGAACACGCGCTCGGGATCTTCGAACACCTTCGTGTGCCCGGAGAAGTAGATGGTGCCGTCGCTAGCGATGGCGGGCGTGTGGCTGTTCTGCGCCGGTGCGTGAAACAGCCACGTCGGCGCACCGCAGTTGTCGAGGCGCATGACGCCGCCGTGCTCCGAGCGAAACCGGTCCTCGACGCTATAGTGATCGTTCATCACGCCGACGTACGCGCCGTCGTCGAGCCCGATCGCCGCGGCCGTACGCGGTTCGACCGCGACCGTGTGCTGCCAGCGCTCGGCTCCATCGCGATCGAGCGCGACCACGCCGTCGAGCTTGGTCGCGAGCACGCCGCCGTCGCGATCGGGCACGATGCTGAAGATCCAATCGCCCGGCAGCTGGCGGATCCAATGCGCGTGTGGCCGTTTCGGTCCGGCCTCGGTTGCGGTGTTCGCCGCGCGCAGCGGCGTCGAGCACGTCGCGCGCGCGAGCCTTTCGAGGCCAATCGGAGATGACGACGGCGTGCGCGAATGCGGCGCGCCGCCGCAGGCGACCAACAGCACTAACCAAGCTCGCGACATGGGACATTCAACGCATGACACGCGCGGTCAGATGTAACCGTTACGCGTCAGCTACAACTTCGCCGCGAGCAGCTCGACCTGCTCGATTTTCGGCGGCTCGGCCAGCAGCTCGCCGGCCTTCGCCATCAGCGCGGCCGCGATCGGCCCGTTCAGGTGCGCGCTCCGGCCGGCGTCGTCGGGGAACGCGTCGAAGATACCGAACTCGCGCGGCGATAGCCGCAGCGCGAACCACGCGATTGTCGCCGGTTCGTTTTGCGCGAGCGGCAGTGCGCTGGCGAGGAACTGCGCGACCTCGGCTTCTTTGCCCGGCTTCGCGACCAGCCGGACGAGCAATGCGACTTTGACGTTCGATGGGTTGGACATGCACCCAACCTAAGCCCTGAGCGGCGCGCGAGCTAGTGGCGCATCCGACAACAAAGATAGCAAAACCGCCACTCGCGGCTGATACCATCGGTGCATGCGCATCGCCGTGCTCGTTCTCGATGGCGTGTTCGACAGCGGGCTCTCGATCGTGCTCGATACCTTGGCGATGGCGAACGAGCTCGGCCGCGGGAGCTTCGAGCTGGTCACGTGCGGCACGCACGCGACCGCGACCACCGCGAACGGTTTGCGCATGACCCTCGGCGACGCCGCCGGCGTGCGCCGGCCCGACGTCGTCATCGTGCCCGCGATCGGCGCGAAGACGCGCGACGGCATTCTCGCGGCGATCGAATCGGCAGAAGTCCGCCGCGCGGGCGAGTTGTTGCGCGGCTGGAGCAAGTCGGGCGCGCTGATCGCAGGTGCCTGCACGGCGACGTTCGTGGTCGCGCGCGCGGGTGTGCTCGACGGCCGCCGCGCGACGACGACGTGGTGGCTCTCGCCGGTGTTTCGCGAGACGTTTCCGAAGGTCGCGCTCGATGAGGGCAAGATGATCGTGCGGTCGAATCGCGTCGTCACCGCCGGCGCGGCGCTCGCGCATGTCGATCTCGCGCTGTGGATCGTGCGGCAGCGCAGCCCGGCGCTCGCCCAGCTCACGGCGCGCTACCTCGTCTTCGACGAGCGGCCATCGCAGGCCAGCTACATCGTGCCCGATCACCTCGCGCATGACGATCCGATGGTGGCCGGGTTCGACGATTGGCTGCGCAAGCACCTCCGCGACTTCACGCTCGCCGGCGCCGCGCGTCACCTCGGCACGAGCGAGCGCACGCTCGAGCGCCGGATCCAGGCCGTGCTCGGCAAGACGCCGGTTTCGTACCTGCAAGACGTGCGCGTCGAGCTCGCGATCCATCGGCTGCGCACCACGAAGCAATCGGTTGAAGAAATCGCGAGCGCCGTCGGCTACCTCGATGGCGTCACGCTGCGCACGCTGCTCCGGCGCAAGACGGGGCGGGGCGTCCGCGAGTTTCGGATGGCATAACGCGGCACGCACGATTTCTTGTCAGGTTCCGGCGGGTCGGAAGTACATACCGGCGACATGGGAGCGACTCCGATGACCGACAGCGATCTCGTCGCCGCCAGCAAGCGCGGTGAGCTCGATGCGTTCGGCCATCTCGTGGCGCGGTATCAGGGCCTGGTGTGCGCGGTGTCGTTCAGCTCGACGGGTGACCCCGTGCTCTCCGAGGACGTCGCGCAAGAGACGTTCGTCGAAGCGTGGCGCCATCTCGATCGCGTGCGCGAGCCGCGGCGGCTGCGATCGTGGTTGTGCGGGATCGCCCGCAACCTCGGCCGCAAGGCGCGCAAGCGTCGCCGCCGCGAGGAGCTGACCGACGTCGAGACGCACGCGGCTGATGGTGCGAACGCGTTCGACCAGCTCGCGAAGATCGACGCCGAGCGCATCGTTCGTGCCGCGCTCTTGCGCGTGCCCGAGACGTATCGCGAGGTGCTGGTGCTGTACTACCGCGACGACCGGCCGATTCGCGAGGTCGCCGAAGCGCTCGGCCTCTCCGAAGCTGCGGTCATGCAGCGGTTGTCGCGCGGCCGGCGCTACCTCGCCGACGGCGTCACCGCGCTCGTCGAGAGCTCGCTGCGTGGCACCCGCACGCGCCGCGATCTCGCCGCCGCCGTGATGGTCGCGATCACGGCAACCGCGTTGTCCTCCCGTGTCGATGCCTCTACCAGACCGAAGGGATCGACCATGAACAAGCTCGCGATTTCTGCCTCCGCACTCGCCGTCGTCGGCGCCACCGCCTATTTCGCGACGCGTTCGCATCGCGCCGCGACGCACTCGCCGAGCGACGTGCGCTCGCTGCACTACGGCACCGGCATCGCTCGCCCGCCGACGCTCGCCGCCGCCGCCGCGCCGACCGCGATCGTCGCACGCACGCAAGCGACCGGCGATCTGCCATATTTGCCGGCCGACGCCGACGCCGTGCTTGGCATCGACGTCGCGAAGCTCCGCGGCAGCCCGCTGTGGCAGCAGTTCGTCGCGCCGGCGCTGTCGAGCGCCGCGCCGATCCAGCAGTTCGCCGCGCGGTGCGGCTTCGATCCGATCGCGGCCGTCAACTCCGCCACGCTCGGCTTGCGCGGGTTCGGCAACGACGAATCGTTCAGCGGCACCGCCGTGCTGCACGGCATCGACAAGACGAAGGCGCTGGCGTGCTTCGACGTCAGCGGCGTGCCGGCCGCACAGCAGAACGGCGTGCAGGTCGCGGTCGAAGGCAACGTCGCGTTGCTCACCACGCCCGACGGGTTCCACGCCGGCTTCACGTTCGTCGACGACACGACCGCGCTCGTCGTGCTCGGCCCGGACGCGGCGACCGCAGCGGGGATCGCGAAGATCGCAGCCGGCGGCGGCGGCCTCGATGCGGCGGCGGGCTTCTCGTCGCTGTTCGCCAACGTGGCCGCGGACGACTCGCTGTGGCTCGTCGTCACCGATGCATCGCCGCTGCTCGCCCAGATCAACGCGTCGACCGCGCAATACACGGGCATCAAGGTGCACGGCGTGTTCGGATCGCTCGACGTCGCCGACACGTTGTCGCTGCACGGCGGGATCCGGCTCGATTCACCTGATCTCGCCAACAAGATCGTCGCAGACGCGCAGCAGCAACTCGACGCGATCACCGCGGCCGGCGCGAGCACGCAGTACTTCGATCAGCTCGACATCGTGTCGGATAGCGACGACGTGCTCCTCGACGTGACGATGAACGTCGCCGAGCTACTAGCGTTCGCGCGCACGGGCACCGTGAACGTCGAAGTGAATTGACGGCCGCGTCACCGGTGATCTCCCAGCGTGAAGAAGAACGTCGCGCCCCTGCCGACCGCCGCTTCCGCCCAGACGCGCCCGGTATGGTGAGCGACGATGCGCGCGACGGTCGCGAGCCCGATGCCGTCACCTGCAAACTCCTCGGTAGGGTGCAGGCGCTGGAACGGCGCGAACAGCTTCGCGGCGTACGCCATGTCGAAGCCGGCTCCGTTGTCGCGCACGAACAACGCGCCGTCGATCGCACCGACTTCGATCGCCGGATTGGAGGTTCGCGCCGTGAACTTCCACGCGTTGCCGAGCAGGTTCTCGAGCACGATCGTGACGAGCCGCGGGTCGGCGCGGACCGTCAGGCCGGGCGCGATCGTCGTCGCGATCGCTCGTTCCGGGTCGCGATTGCGCATCTCCGCGACGATCTCGCCGGCGATGCGGCTCGCATCGACCACCCCGATCTGCAGCGGTGCGCGCCCGATCCGCGCGAGCCCGAGCAGATCGTCGATGAGCTTTGTCATCCGCTGCGTGCCGGCGCGGATCCGGCTCAGGTATTGCCGGCCGTCGTCGTCGAGCCGGTCGGCGCAGTCGTCGACGAGCGCGCGGCTGAAGCCATCGATCGTGCGAAGCGGCGCACGGAGGTCGTGCGAGACCGAGTAGCTGAATGCTTCGAGGTCGCGGTTCACGACCTCGATCTCGGCGGTGCGCTCGCGGACGCGCTGCTCGAGCGTCGCGACGAGGACCGCGTTGTCGATCGCGAGCCCCGCGCGATCGGCGAGATCCTGCGCGAGCCGCTGATCGTCGACGGTGTACGGACTGTCGCGCTCGGTGCGCAGCATGCTGATCACGCCCGTCGTGCGGCCGTTCGATCGCAACGAGATCGCGAGCACGCTGGCAACCCCGAGCTCGCACAACATCTCGCGAAATGGCCGCGCTGCGAGCTCGTCGAGGTGCTTGTCGTCGAGCTCGGCGACCAGCTCGGCGTGGCCGGTCGCGGCGACTCGCCCGGCGATGCCGTCGCCGACGCGCTGGCGCTCGGTGCCGAGGACCTTGCGGGCGACGTTTCGCGCGTCCGGATCGCGGTGATAGAAGCTCGTGCTCGGCTCGAGCCACTCGCGATCATCGCCGATCAAGCGCACCGCACACGCGTTGCCGATCGTCTCGGCGATCCGGCGTGACACGAGCTCGAGCAGCGCCTCGACGTCGCCCGACGCTGACGCGAACTCGTGCGCCGCGTTCGACACGATCTCGAGCCGCGCGGCACCCTCGCGCAGCCGTTCACCGCGCGCCTGCAGGGTCGTGCGCAGCCCGATGAACTGCGTCGCGTCGATCGCGAGCGCCATCGTCATGCCGACGAGGTTCACCCATCGGATCACGGCGGTGTCGATCCCGCTCGTCCACCGCAAGCCGAGCGAGGTCACGAGCATGATCGCCGCGACGGCCAGCGTCAGCGACACGATCCAGAGCGACGCGGCGCGGTCGGCGTACGACAACCCGAACGCGAGAAAGATGAACGTCGCGAACACGAACAACAGCCCCATGTCCGGAACCGACAGGCTCATCGCGAGCAGCAAGAGCAGCCCCGACACCACGTAGTTGAGGACGCCGCGCATCACGCGCCCGCCGCGCAGATCGCGCAGCGCGACCGCCCAGCTGATCATCATCGCGAGCGCCGACGCGGATAGGCCCAACAGGCGCGGTGCGCCCAACAGCCACGCGCCGGCGGCATTGATCGCGACCCAGCCGGCGCAGCAGATCGAGTTGACGTAGATCGTGGACTTCGCGCGCCGGACTTCACTCGGATCGAACGCGTCCACCGTCACTCGCCATGCCCCATCTCGCGGATGCGAGCGATGATAACGCTCAGTAGCCGGGCTGTGCGACGACTTCGGTCACGGCGCTGTCGACCGAGAGCACGTCGACCGGCAGGAATTCGACGCCGCTGCCGCTGCCCGTGTAGGTCACGCTCAACGTCGTCTCGCCGGCCGGCACCCCGCACACCAGGAAGATGCCTTCGAGCGGCGTCGCGTCGGTGTCGTATTGCGAAAAGCCCGCCGACGCGAGCGCCGTGACGAGCGTCTGATAGATGTCGATCGGCGCGTCGCCGACCGGTGCCGCGCTTTGCGTCAACGAGGCCTGAACGTTCGACGAGTCGGTGATCACGTTGCCATTGCAATCGACGGCCTTGTACGCGACGTAGCCGAGCCCCGCGCCGGTCGTGCATCCGCCGGCGCTCTGCGCGAGCGAGATCGCCTCTTCGGGCGTGATCACGGTAAACGGCACGACCGTGTCCTTCACGTACGGCGTGCCGACATACGACAAAGTGAGCAGCGTCGCCGTCGAGCCGCTGCCCGCGGGCATCTCGATGTAGCCGTCGAGCGGCGAGGTGTTCGTCGCGACCGAGAACGAGTACGCGCCGCTCGCGCTCGCCGTCGCGCTGCCGAGCGAATTCGAGTCGGTGCACGGCTCGGCACTGCACAAGCTCACGGGGCCGGTGTACGGCGTCGTGAACATCATCGCCGCGAGGTCCGTGAGGCTGGTCTCGAACGTTGCCGCGGTGCCGCTGACCGTCACCATCGCCGGAACCGTCGGCGGCGTCGTGTTGCCCGCGCACGCGAAGCCGTAATCGATCGCCGAGCCGGAACCGGATCCGGATCCCGATCCCGATCCCGATCCCGAACCAGAGCCCGAGCCAGGCGCATCGATCGCGGCATCGGCCACGCCGTTCGGCGCGTCGGGCGCAGAGCTGTTGTTTTGGCTACTGCACGCCACGACACCGGCGATGGCGATCGCGTTGATAAGCTTGGGCATGCGCACGCGATACACCAAATGCAGCATCGTGCACAGTCCCGGGATACCGCGTTCACTAACCGACTGCGGCGCGCCGGCTGCGGTCAGATGGCAGCAGCTGTTGTAGCCGGTTGCCTGACCGACGAGGCGTCTTCGACGAGAAACGCGGGCTTCCGGTGGCACCGCCGATGCACCGCGCTGTTACATGATCACCGTGCTCGACGACACGCAGCTCGCGTCGGTGGGCGGCGGCTATTCGCCCGAGCTGTTCGCGCAGATGCAACAATCGATCGCGATGGGCCTGACCGTCAACTCGACCTGGACCGGTCAGCACGGCGACTCGAGCGCCGGTTGGTCGCACTACAACGGCCGCGCGTTCGATTCGATCGGCCCCGACAAGACGATGTGGCAGTTCTACAACCAGTCGCTCGGCACACATCCGCACGAGCTGATCTTTCACGACAAGCACATCGAAGACGGCCGCGTGCTGCCGAAGTTCCCCGGCCACGACACTCACATTCACTACGGGAAGTGACCGATGGAACCGCTCAGCATCGACGAGCTTCGTGGTGTCACCGGTGGTCGCGATGCCGCCGCGGTCAAGCTCGGGCCGATTCCGGGCACGACGATCGTGCACGTGCCGCCCAAACAGGCTGTTTGCAATCGCGAGCAATTCGATTGGATGGCGGACCACGTCGGCAAGGGCGTGCAATGGCATGTCGTCGCCGCCGATGCTGCGCTGTGCGGATATCCAACGCCGACATACTCGCCTGCCGGCGGGCCGCGATAGCTAACGAGCGCCGTCGCCGAGCAGCTTGGTCCACGCGTCGACGTAGGTGCGAGCGCGCAATCCCGGCGCGCGCTCTTGGCGATTGGCGCCGAGCGCGATCGAAACGTCTTCGATATGCGCGTCTGGAATCGCGAGCGATCGATAGACGTCGGTGACCTCGCGCAGTCGCGCCGGGTCGCGGCGATGCGTTCCTGCAAACCAGCGATCGGCGGGCGTCGCGCTCGGGCTCGCCGGGGGCAGCTCGGGCGGAGCCGAGAACAGCACCGCTCGCGCGACCTCGTGTTGGGTCGCGAGCCACGCCGTGAGCGTCGCGCCCTGGCCGAACCCGCCGAGCGCGACCCGCGGCCACCGAACCTCGCCGTGATCGAGATACGCGTCCCAGCCGGCGCTCGGGCTCGTTCGCGCGAGATAGGTCAGCACCATCGCGAGTCGCACCGAGACATCATCGGCGCGCTCGCCGATCGCGGTCGTGCCGAACGGGTCGTGCGGGAACGACAACGCGATCACTCGATAGCCGAGCGTCGCGGCGAAATCGTAGACCTCGCTCGGCCCGGTCTCGGGCGTCGACGTGGCGCCGCCGAGATACACCAACAGCTTGCCGGTGCCCGGCGGCACGTACTCGACGATGCTCGGCACGACGTCCGCGACGCGCGGATCGGCGTCGTGCGGCGACACCGAGCTGCGAGTCGGCGCTCGCGGCGCGGCCGAAGCCGACGGTTTGGAGACCGCCGTCGCGAGATACACGCCGATCGCGGTTGCCGCGACGACTAACACCGCCGTGACGATCCAGGCGCGCGATCCCCGAAATCGCCGAGCGTCGGGCACGACCGGCATCATCAGTGTCGGTGTCGCCGCGGCAGTCGACGGCGCGCGGCTCAGCACGTCGAGATCGGTGGCCAAATCGAACGCGTTCGCGTAACGAGCGTCGCGCTCGTACGCCATCGCGCGCGCGGTGATCGCGGCGTAGCGATCGGAGACGTAAGGGGTCACCTGCGGCAGCGGCGTGAGCTCGCCCGCGACGATGCGGTTGAGGGTCTCGAGCTCGTTGCCGACATCGAATGGACGCCGGCGTGCCGCGGCCTCGTACAACACGACGCCGAGCGAATAGATGTCGGTTCGCGCATCGACGGTCTCACCGCGCGCTTGTTCGGGCGACATGTACTCGGTCGTGCCGACGACGACGCCGGCCTGCGTCAACGCGGGCTGATCGATCGCGTGCGCCAGCTTCGACACGCCGAAGTCGAGCACCTTGACGGACTCGACTCCGCCGCGTTCGGTCACGAAGAGGTTCCCCGACTTCACGTCGCGGTGAACGATCGACTTGGCGTGAGCCGCACCGAGCGCGCGCGCGGCTTGTGCCAGCAGCGTTGCGATTCGCTGCTCGGTCAACGCCTCGCGCGAGATCAGCGCCGCGAATGATTCACCGTCGAGCATCTCCATCACGATGAACATGCGGCCGTGCGCTTCGCCGACATCCAGGATCTCGACGACGTGCGCGTCGTCGACGGATGCTGCGAGCCTCGCTTCGCGCTCGAATCGCACCATCATCTCGGCGTTGCTCATGTGCCGCTCGCGCAGGAACTTGATGGCGACGCGCCGGCCGATGCCGACGTGCGTCGCCTCGTACACGAGTCCGGCCCCACCGCCGCCGAGCTGACGCGTGATCCGATAGCGCTCGAGCAACAGCGTGCCGATCAGCGGGTCGAACGAGTCTGGCCCGAACGACAACGTATCGCTGTCTGCGCCCACGGACGCTCTCGAGTGTAGACGAAGAACGCCTCCGCCGAACGCCCCGCCGACTACGGCGTTACTGATTGAGCCACGCGGCGAGCTTCGGCTCGAGGGCGGCATGAGCCTGATCGTGCTGAGCCAGCGCCGGTCCAACCGTGGTTGCCGTGATCGGCGGAATCGAGTTGCGCATGCGGACCACCATCGCGACGAGCAATCCCGCTTTCGCTTTCGTCGCGATCGGCGCGAACGTCGCATCACCAGCGTGAATGACCTCGTCGAGAAGCTGCAGGCTCGGCGCCGCGGCGCTATTCATCGCGGCGATCGATGCATCGTCCGGCGCGAGGTGCAGCGCACCGAAGCTGCCTTCGGCCTGACACAACGCGAGCGAGATCTTCGCCGACATCGCGGGCTGTGGCGTGACGGCACTCGCCGGCGGTGTGCCGACGGCCGCGCAGTCGGCCGGCGCTTGGGCACGAGCGACGATCGGCAATGACATCGCGACGAAGAAAATGGCAGTAGTGGCTACGCGCATGACTTCAAGCTAGCGCTGCGGCGACTCTCGCGCCGACGCGATGGCGTGAAGAAACGATGACGGGACGTTGTGCCCGCTACCGCATCACTTCGTCGATCCGGACCAGCGCGACGCCGATCACGATGATCGCGCCGCCGAGCACCTGCCCGAGGCTCGGCAGCTCGCCGAGCAGCAGCCACGCCCACGTCACGGCAAACAGGACTTCGCTCAAGCTGACGAACGACGCGAGCTTCGGTCCGAGCCGGCGCGCGGCCTGAATGCCGGTGACGTACGGAATCGCCGTCGCGACGAGGCCGAGCCCGAGCACGGGCAGCCACAGCGGCGCACGATGGCCTGCGAGCTCGACGTCGCCGAGTCCTGCGTGCAGCGACACGATGCCGAGCCAGCTCGCCGCGATCACGACGGCAGCGCCGACGATCAATCCGCCGCACGCGAGTGTGGCCGGCGGCAAGCCGTCATCGGTGTTTGCCGACAAGATGAAGTAGGTCGCGAGCCCGACCGCGGCGCCGAGTGCCCACAGCACGCCGACCGGATCGAGCTGGCGATCGCTCGATGGAGCGATCGTCAACCACAGCCCGACCAGCGCGACGAGCGAGCCGATCACCATCAATCGCCGTGGCCGCTGGCCGCGCCACCACAGCCACCCGACGATCAACACGATGCCGAGATACTCGACGAGCAGCGCGAGCCCGACCGGGATGCGCCGGATCGCGTTGAAGTAGCAGACCTGGCAACCCGCGACGGTGACCGCACCATAAATGACGATCGTGCGAGCTCTGCGTACGACCACGCTCCAGCTCGCGCGGATCTCGATGATGGCCGGGATCACGAGCAGCAGCGCCGCTACCGCGCACCGGATCGCGACCGCCGCGGCCGGCGACCAGCCGGTGTTGGTGAGCGACCGCGCGAACGAGCCCGACGTGCTGAAGCTCGCCGCCGACAGCAACGACAGCCCGAAGCCGCCGGCCTTGGCAGACGACGCTGTCATGAGTAAAATGCCATCATGACAATGACAGGTAGTCTGCTCGATGTCAGGAGTCAAGATGATCTTTGCTCATGACACAGAAACCGCCCTCATCAGCGCCGCTGCGCTCGTGAATGCGGAGCTACCCGATCTCGCAGCGCTCGACCGGTTCGTGCGCGAGCACCGCTGGACCGGCAAGCGCGAGCGCGACGACGCCGAGCTCGAGTCCGTGCGCGAGCTACGCGCGATGCTCCGGCGGTTCTGGAAGTCGAGCGAGCAAACCATCGTCGCGCTCGTCAACCGGGTCCTGCGCGACGGCCACGCGTGTCCCCAGCTCGTCAAGCACGATGGCTGGGACTATCACCTGCACAGCACCGCGCCCGAGGCACCGCTGGCGACGCGCATGGCCGTCGAGGCGGCGATGGGCATGCTCGATCTCGTTCGCACGAAGGAGCTGTCGCGCCTGCGCACCTGCGAGTATCCGAGCTGCGACGACGTGCTCGTCGATCTTTCTAAGAATCGTTCGAAGCGCTTCTGCGGCACGAACTGCGGCAATCGCGCGGCGGTCGAGGCGTATCGCGCGCGCCGGCACGGGCTCGACTGATACGGTCGAGCACGGCCGCTCGGACGACTGCAACCGCGCGCGTTCCCGACGGATCGCGCGGCCCACGGCGTGCACGATCGATGGCTCATGACGTCACAACCGAGCTCCGAGCAGTTGCCAGCTGATCCGCCGGCCGTGGCACCGCCGGCATTTCGGGACGAGCCGCTCGCGGTCGGCAGCTCGGCAGATCTGGTTCGACCGCGGGCTCGGAACGTCGCGGCGGTCGTGATCGGCAGCTCGATGTTCGTCGTGGGCTTTGTCGCCATCTTGGTCGCGAGCTTGACGAGCCTCGTCTCGATTATCGTGCTCGCGCTCGTGTTGATCGGAGCTGGTCTCTTCGAGATCGCCGCGGCGATGACGCATCGCCATGGTCCGTCGATCGTCGGCCGCGTGCTCGCCGGCCTGCTATCGGTCGCGCTCGGTGCATGGCTGATCGCGGAGCCGCTGCTCGGGCTCGACGCGCTGACGTTGATGCTCGTCGGATATCTCGTCGCCGGTGCGTTCGTCCGCATCGCGTTCGCGCTGTATCGACGGCGCGCGGGTTGGGGCTGGAGTCTCGTGTTCGCGTTCGTGAGCGTCCTGCTCGCGATCATGGTGCTCGCGAGCTATCCACTGTCCGCATTGTGGCTCGTCGGCACGATCGTTGGAGTCGAGCTGATGATCCGCGGCATCGAGCTCGCCTATGCGGATGTGTGGCCTAGCCTGCGAGCGCGAGCTGAGCATCCGCCTGCTCGATGATGCCGCGGATCAGCTCGGCACCGGCCGGCTTGATGATGTGGCGATCAAATCCTGCGGCGAGCGCACGCGACGCGTCCATCGCTTCATCCCAACCCGTGATGGCCGCGAGGAACATCGGTTCGCGCCGGGTTCGCACGCGCCCCGCGAGCTCGTAGCCGGTGATATCCGGCAAGCCAATGTCGAACAATCCGATGTCGGGCTTGAGCTGCGCTGCGAGCTCGAGGCCTTGCAATCCCGTCGTGGCCGCGTGAGCTTCGTGGCCGAGCGCACGGAGGAGCACGCACGTGGTGCGCGCCGTGTCGGGATGATCGTCGACGACCAGGATGCGATGTTGCCGGCGTGGGTTCGAGTACCCGGGCGCGTGCGCGAGCTCTGACACGATGCGAAGGCCGAGCTCCTGGCCACCGTGCCATCGAGTAAATCGCGGCCCGGTAATCAGCAGACGCAACTCGTGCGGTGGCGTGCGTTCGAGCTCGCGCAGCTCGAGTGCGAGCGCCGCGAGGTCGCTTGTCTGATCGACCAGCCAGCAGGGAGTGCCGAGCGCCCGCGCCTGGCGTTGGAGCGAGGCGATGCCCGTGGTCGTTCGCATCTGATCGGCATTCGACAGGGCGAGCACGACGGCGTTCGCAGTCCCGAGCGTCGCGCGGAGTGCGGAGCGAACGCCGCGTTGGCTGCAGCGAACCAGGTTCTCGGCGATCTCGGTCGACAGATGCCCGAGCTCGTCGCGGCTTTCGAAGGTCGAAAACCCCGCGACTGCAAGCTGCATGAGTTTCGCAGCGCGACACGCCCCCCGCTCGACTCCTGTCTGTCCGGTATGGAGAATCGTGATCGCCATATCCGCACCGTAATCGGCATGTTCGAGTTAGCCAACACCGCGTTGACGTTCTTCGTATCGACGATCGGTGACTGCGTGCGCGATGCGGTGGATCTCGCATCGACCCGTGGGGCGCATCGCAACCACGCTGATCAGACGTGCACGAGCGTAACCGCTCGATATGAACCATCAGAGCTCGAAGTGCGCGTGCCGCGTCCGCGGTACCACCGACCTGCTCTTGGCATCCGCGATGAGCCGCCGCATGCTGCGCAATCCCGTGACCGACACCACCACCAATGACGCACTCGTGTTCTTCGGAGCGACCGGCGATCTCGCGTTCAAGATGGTGTTCCCCGCGCTGCAAGATCTCGTGATCCGCGGCTTGCTCGACGTCCCCGTGATCGGGATCGCGGCCGATGCGTGGACCGACGATCAGCTGCGCGATCGGGCAAAGGCCAGCCTCGTCGCGAGCCACGCCTTCGACGCGACCGCGTTCGCGAAGCTCGCGCCCCTGCTGCACTACGTCGGCGGCGACTACAAAGCTGCGGCGACGTTCACGCGGCTACGCGAGGCGCTCGGAAACGCGAAGCGCCCGCTGCACTACCTGGCGATTCCGGCGAGCTTGTTCGGCACCGTCGGTGCCGCGTTGCGCGATTCCGGATCTGCGGCGAACGCGCGCGTCGTCGTCGAGAAGCCGTTCGGTCACGATCTCGCGTCCGCTCGAGCGCTCAACCGCACGCTGCTCGACGTGTTCCCGGCATCGTCGGTGTTTCGGATCGATCACTATCTCGGCAAAGAGCCGGTGCAAAATCTCTTGTACTTCAGGTTCGCGAACTCGGTTCTCGAGCCGATCTGGAATCGCAACTTCGTCGAGAGCGTGCAGATCACGATGGCCGAGAGCTTCGGCGTGACCGGGCGCGGCAAGATGTACGACGAGACCGGTGCGATTCGCGATGTCATCCAGAATCACTTGCTGCAGGTCGTGGCGAATCTCGCGATGGAAGCGCCGTCGTCGGCGACTGCCGATGCGCTCGCGGACGTGCGCACGCGACTGTTGCAATCGATCGTCCCCGCGACGCCCGGCGACGTCGTGTGCGGTCAGTTCCGCGGCTACCGCGACGAGAACGGTGTTGCGGCCAATTCGCGCGTCGAGACGTTCGCGGCGATGCGCCTCGCGATCGATAGCTGGCGCTGGGCTGGCGTGCCGTTCTACCTGCGCGCCGGCAAATGCTTGCCGGTCACGTCGACCGAAGTGCTCGTGACGTTCAAAGCGCCGCCGCGCTCGGTGTTCGGCGAGCCTGCCGCCGCGCTCGCGCACAAGAACTATCTGCGATTCCGGGTGTCGCCCGAGGTAACGGTCGCGATGGGCATGCGCGTGAAGTCCGATGGCGACGCGATGATCGGCCGCGACCTCCAGCTCGTCGCGGCGATCGGCGAGCCCGATGCGATGTCGCCGTACGCACGCTTGCTCCACGATGCGATGCGCGGCGACGCGCAGCTGTTCGCGAGCGAAGACGCCGTCGAAGCCGAATGGCGCGTGATCGACGGCGTTCTCGATGGCGCGGTCCCGACGCACGACTACGAGCCGGGCACGTGGGGACCCGCGGAAGCCGATTCGCTGGCGCCGCCGGGTGGCTGGCACTGTGCGAGCTGAGCTTGGATGCCAGAACGTGCGGGCTCGCTCGCACGCCAAACCGGTTTGGCATTCGCGCGCCATCCGCACGGCTTCAGACACGTCGAGCGCGGCGCGGGACGTGCACACGGGGCCGACATGCCCAAGCCGCCTGTGCCAGGCGACATCGAGATGCCTCCCGCGCGAAAGCCGTTCTCGCAGCAACCGTTTGATCCGATGCCCAGCCTCGGTCCATCGGCGCCGCCGAACTGCACGCTGAAGACCGCGGCGCTCGAGCCGTTTCGCGATCATCCGCGCGGCGCGATGCTGACGACCGATCAAGGGCTACCGCTCGCTCGCACGGATGATTCGCTCAAGGCCGGCGTCCGCGGGCCGACGCTGCTCGAGGACTCGCACTTTCGCGAGAAGATCACGCGCTTCGATCACGAGCGAATCCCCGAACGCGTCGTGCATGCCCGCGGCTCGGGCGCCCACGGCTATTTCGAGCTCTACGAGGCGCTGCCGGAGCTCTCGCGCGCGGCGTTCCTCAACGACACGAGCATCCAGACGCCGGTGTTCGTCCGGTTCTCCACCGTGGTTGGCTCGCGAGGCTCGGCCGACACCGTGCGCGACGTGCGCGGGTTCGCCGTGAAGTTCTACACGACGGAAGGCAACTTCGATCTCGTCGGCAACAACATCCCCGTGTTCTTCATTCAAGACGGCATCAAGTTTCCCGATCTGATCCACGCGGCGAAGCCGGAAGCTCCTAACGAGATCCCGCAAGCGCAGACCGCGCACGACACGTTCTGGGACTTCGTCTCGCTCGTGCCGGAATCGGCTCACATGGTGATGTGGGTGATGTCCGATCGCGCGATCCCGCGCAGCTATCGGATGATGGAAGGTTTCGGCGTCCACACGTTTCGCACCATCGCGGCGGATGGCTCGTCGAAGCTCGTCAAGTTCCACTGGCGACCGGTGCTCGGCGCACATTCGCTGTGCTGGGATGAAGCGCAGAAGCTCGCCGGCAAGGATCCGGACTTTCATCGCCGCGATCTCTGGAACGCGATCGAGACCGGCGCGTTTCCCGAGTTCGAGCTCGGCGTGCAGATCATGAATGAAGGTGACGAGGTCAAGTACGGCTTCGATCTGCTCGACGCGACAAAGCTCGTGCCCGAGGAGCTCGTGCCGGTGCGTCGCATCGGCAAGCTGACGCTCAACCGCAATCCGCAGAACTTTTTCGCCGAGACCGAGCAGGTCGCGTTTCACCTCGGCAACCTCGTGCCCGGCATCGAGGTCACCGACGATCCGCTGCTGCAAGCGCGCCTGTTCTCGTATGTCGACACGCAGCTGACTCGGCTCGGCGGCCCCAACTTCGCGGAGATCCCGATCAACCGCGCGCTCGTGCCGATCAACAATCACCAGCAAGACGGCTGTCATCGCGACACGGTCATGACCGGCGCCGCGAACTACCATCCGAATTCGATCGGCGGTGGCTGCCCGTTTCTCGCCGGCAACGCGGGCTTCGTACACCGCCACGAACGGGTCCACGGCGAGCTCTCGCTCGCGCGCAGCGAGAGCTTCCGCGATCACTTCAGTCAGGCGCGCATGTTCGTCGCCTCGCAGAGTCCCGCCGAAGCGCGTCACCTCGTCGAAGCACTGACGTTCGAGCTCGGCAAGGTCGTGCGCACGCCGATTCGCGCGCGCATGCTCGCGATCCTTCGCGAGATCGATCCCGCCCTCGCCGAGCTCGTGTCGGCGGGCATCGGTGTCGCCGTGCCGACGGGACCGGTCGTAGTGCCGCCGGGCACGTCGCCGCCGGGCCCCGAGACCCACAACGGCGGCATCAAGCGATCGGCCGCACTGAGCTTGGAGCAGCAGCCGAAGACGACGATCCGCACGCGCAAGATCGCCATGTTGATCCAGCCCGGCTTCGACGGCGACGAGGCAGCTGCGATGCAGGAGATCCTCGCGGCCGAGGGTGCGATCGTCGAGGCGATCGCGCCGACGCTCGGACCGATCGCGCCCGATGAAGGCAACCCACTCGACGCCGACAAGTCGCTCGCAACCGCGAGCTCGGTGTTCTACGACGCGGTCTTCGTGCCCGGCGGCGCGGTCGCGGCGCTCGCGGCGGACGGGCAGGCACGCCACTTTCTTCGCGAAGCATTCAAGCACTGCAAGACGATCGGCGCGGTCGGCGAAGCGGTCCGATTGCTCGCGGCCTGCGAGCTGCCGGGGCTCGTTCTCGATACCAGTGACCACGGCGGCGGCTCGGGAATCACGGCGGCGCAAGGCGTCATCACCGCGCGCGCGGGCGACGCTGCGGGCGAGTTCGTCAACGCATTCCTCGCCGCGATCGCGATGCATCGCCACTGGGATCGCCAAACCGCAGGAGTTGCAGCATGAGCACGGCCGGTCGATTCGTCTCGAAGGGTACGGGCACGATGAAGTCGATGAAGGCGCGACTCGAAGGCCTCCGCGGCATCTTTCACGTCCTCGCCGAACAGCACGGCGAGGTGGTAGCGCTACTCGAACGCGCGAAGGGCGACGCCGCCACACGCGCGGCGCTCTGGCCGCAGCTGCGGCGCGAGCTGCGTTCGCACGAGCTCGCCGAAGTGCGCGAGCTCTACCCATTACTGCGCGCCGATCCCACGACACGCCAGCTGGCCGACCATCACGACGCCGAGGCGCGCGAGCTCGACGCTCTCGTCTTGCAGCTCGATGCACTCGATCCGCGCAGCGACGAAGCCGGCAAGCTTCTCGAGGTGCTCGCCGATCGCGTGGTTCATCACGCCGACGAAGAAGAGACGAAGATCGTCCCGCGCGCACAGGCCGCGCTCGGTGAGGACAAGACTGAAGAGCTCGAGGACACCGTCTTGCTCGCGAAATCACAGCTCGTCGACGCGACCTGAGCGACGGCGCGGCCGAATGATCCCGCCGTCGCAAAACTGACCCTTTCGGCGCGCCAAAAGTGACCCACCCCCACCGCCGGATTTCCGGCGTTCGCTTGGGGGGTGCTCGTCATGGAAGCGGTCTACGTCGTTCGTCACCGCCACTTGGTGGAGCACGTCGCGATTCGCCAGCTCGCACGCGAAATGGGCGTTTCGAGAAACACGATCAAGCGCTACCTGCGCGGCGCGCCGGCGGGCGTTGGTAAGCCGCGCGGCATCGCGGGCGCGCCGGTGCTCGATGCGGTGCGGCCGCGCGTCGAAGCGCTGCTCGAGGACTCGAAGCATTGGCTTCTTGCGGACGCTGCCGTTGTCCCAGGTGTCTTTGCCGTTCTCGAACTCGATCACGTCGCGCATTCGCGCCGCAGTTGGACCGCGGGCAGCGTCGTCTCGAGCGCGTCGACTTGCTGATCCTCGACGAGGTCGGCTTCGTGCCGTTCGATCGCGCCGGCGGCGAGCTGCTGTTCAACGCCATCGCCGAGCGCTACGAGCGGCGCAGCGTACTCGTGACCAGCAATCTCGCATTCTCCGAGTGGCCGAAGGTTTTCGGCGGCGACGAGAAGCTCACCACGGCGCTGCTCGACAGGCTCGCGCACCACGCCGTCGTCATCGCCACGAAGAGCAAGAGCTTCCGGATGCGGAAGCGCGCCGACCCGAGTAAGAATCACTGACGTGTCTAAAACCGCAAATCAGGGTGGGTCACTTTGGAGTAGCCAGGTGGGTCAGTGTTGCGGTGGCGGAATCACGGGGTATTCCTTCGAGCTGTTCCCCAATGATCGTTAGATCGGGCGCTGGAATGCCAAGGGCTGCATAGTCGATGGCCCGCGGATGCAGGACGCTGAACGTGAGCTCCGTGGAGTAGGCGCGCTTCGCTTGCGCGATCAGGGTGTGTTGGTCCGCGAACATCTGCCGCAGGATCGCAGCACACCGCAGCCCAGCGTAGAGAGAGGCCTCTGCGAGACGCTGGTCAAGCTCCTCGAACGCGCGCACGAATAGATATTCTGCGTCCATTGTCTAAACCACACGATCACGGTCTGACCGTCGAATCAGTCGCCGATTGCTGCTTCACCTGCGACGATGGCCCGATCACGACACGCGTTGCGCTGCTCCGAGCAAGCTCTTCGTCAGCTCGCCACCTTCAACAACCATCTCGTGCAATGCCTCGTCGAAATGCCGCGCCTTCACCTCGAGCTCACCAGCGTCGCCGGCAGCGAACAGCGCAGCCTTGCGCAATAGCTCCCGGATGAACGCCGCGCTGGCGCCAGCGGTGCGCTCCACGTACGGCTCGATGCTGCCGGTGACCTTCAAGCCTCGTGCGTACAGCTCGGGGGCAGCGGTTGTCGACACGACCGACAAGCGCTGTCAGAAACAGTTCTGCTCGAAACACACCGATGATCCGGTATGCGCGGTGGAGTAGGAGGACGGTTAACGTTCCCAACTCGCGAAGGCGACCGAGGAACTAGAGCTCCAAGGTCGCCTGAGAGCACTCCGTTCCGCAAAGAGACGTATGATCATGCTCAGCGCTACCAGTCCGGGAGAAAACGGAACTGCTGTCTTGCTCCGTGATGTTGATGCTGTACACATCACCGTCGTGAAATGGCCCGCCGTTCATCAGTTGAACTTCAAGCGAAATGTCGCTTCCGTTAGGCTCGAACACGGCATCGCCTGAGAAGGCGCCACTGATAACCACGTCGGTTCTATCGGATCCGGCAAGATCGCCAAGCGTCGCCGAGGCACAATCAGAATTCCTGCAGACGGTGATCATGTCGCCAACCAATGCACTTGGCTCGTCGGCGATCGAGGTTTCGAGTGCAACCGTGCTGACGCACACGCCGTAGCAGTTACAAGCAGCGGTTTGTTGCGCGCAGAACAGCGCAATGATCGCACACTTCATTCGCAGTCTTGACCCTTCAACAGGACGAGTGTTTCATCATTGTTATCAAAATCCTGTTCGTCAACTAAGCAAGGTGAAACGCACGTCAGACTCGAGAACTCGGTGCCAGGTGGACCTTCAGCAAGGCAGGTCTTTTGCCACGGGGCGGCTGTTGAATCAACGCCCCAGATGTTGATGGCCTCGACGTGCCACTCGTCGCTACACAAACCGCCACACGTTGTATCCGGGGTGAATCGCAATTGAATGGCGGCGACTTGCGAATAGTCGACAGGAACACAGAATGAGCACATGTCGTTGTCGTTGAGTGCAACGTCGATCGACCATTGAGTTTGATCTTGTAACGCGGGATCACCCGCGCGGTGAAGTAGGCCGCTTTCGATCGCTGTGCCGCTGACGTTCCCGTTTGCGTCGTAACCCATGGTCCAGCACGTCTTGGAGCTTGGTCGACGGCCCTGACCACTCGGCCGCGTCGTTTCGACGCTGCCTCGGCGTCGGTACTTCGTAAGCGCTGTGTAGACCCCACGTGGCAGCGCCACGCGCGGACGCCGACGCTGCTGGGATGCGAAGTCCCGACGAGCGAGGTGAGCTGATCCGAGCAGTCCAACGCGGCGAGGCAGTGACGAGCACGTCCGCGAGGCTGGGCGTGCCGGTGTCGACGGCGTACCGCTGGATGCGAGTCGCAGCGGCAAGAGCGCTGTCCGCGCCGCGGCCGACCTTCGTCGAGGTCGTGGCCGAGCGCGAGATGCGCTCGATGATCCTGGTTCGCGTCGGCGCGGCGGAGATCGAGGTGCGCGCGGGTTTCGACGCGCGCTTGCTGCGCGAGGTGGTCGAGGCAATCGGGGCCGACGCATGATCGCGCACGGCATCCCGATCTTCCTCGCGCTCGAGCCGGTCGACATGCGGTTCGGCGCGGAGCGACTCGGGGCGCTGGTCCGCGAAAAGATGCGGACCGAGCCGCGATCACGAGCGCTGTTCGCGTTCGTGGGCAAGCGCGGGCACACGATGAAGGTGCTGACGTGGGACGGCACCGGCACGATCGTGATCCATAAGAAGCTCGACGCGGGCCGCTTCGAGCTGCCCCGCGCGACGACGCCCGGCGAGCAGCACCTGCGGATCAGCGACGCGATGTTCGACGCGATCCACAAAGGCGTCGCGCTGACACCGCGCGCACCGCGGACACCACGGCATCACTGATCGAGACCGCAGTTCGCGCTTGCACTGCGAGATCGCGACGCGTAAGAGCAAAGAGGTGTCGTCGAGCGACCAGTCGATCGCGATGTCACCGGAGATGATGGCAGCGACGATCGCGGGTCTCCAAGCCGAGCGCGCCGCGATGGCAGCGAAGGTGGCCGCGCTCGAAGACAGCCTGACCGAGCTCGCGCACGAAAACGCGCTGCTCAAGCGGCGGCTGTTCGGCAGCAAGACCGAGCGCGGCCGGACGAGTGAGCTGCAGCTCGCGCTCGGCGACCTGCTCGCCGCCGAGGCGAAGCTGCAAGCCGACCTCGACGCGTCTATCGAGAAAGCGCAGGACGCCGCGCCCAAAGCCGAGCCGGGCGAAGGCACCGGCAAGCCGCGGCCGCACGGTCGCCGCAATCTGTTCGCGAGCAATCTGCCGCGCGTGCCCGTCGAGATCCGCGACACGGCGCTCGAGGCGCAGGGCGCGCGGCTGATCCGATTCGAGGATGCCGCTCAGCTGGCGTTTCGTCGCGGCGGATTCTTCGTCGTGGTCAAACGCGTCGCGCAGTACGAGGTCGTCCGCGACGGCGACGCGACCGTGGTCCCGGCGCCACCGCCCGAGACGCTGTTCCCCAAGGCGCTGCTCCACACCTCGACCGTCGCGCATCTGCTCACGTCGAAGTTCGCGCTCGGCGTGCCGCACTACCGACTCGAGCGCGACCTCCTCGATCAGGGCATGCGCCTCGATCGCGGCCTGATGAGCCGCTACGTCGAGCACGCTGGTAACACGCTCGGTGCGACCGTCGTGGCCGCGATGTGGCGCGACGCGATCGCAAATGGCCAGATGATCTCGACCGACGCGACCGGCGCGGCGATCCAGCCGACGAAGGCCAAGGACGGCAAGTCGCTCGCGTGCAAGAAGGGACACTTCTTCACCGCGGTGATCGACGCGGATGCGGTGCTGTTCGCGTACGTCGAGCGTCACACCAGCGAGACAGTGAAGGCGCTGTTCGGCGACTTCCGCGGTTTGCTCCAGGCCGACGCGAGCGCGGTCTACGACATCTTGGCGCGCGGTCGGCCGCCCGACACCGACGATGGAGTCGATCTCGTCGGCTGTCTCGCGCATTGCCGCCGCGGGTTCTTCGAAGCGGCGCTCTGCCGGCATCCGGCCGGCGTGCAAGGCTTGATGCGAATCCGCGCGATGTACGCCGTCGATGCCGCCGGCCGGCGCGTGCCGCGCGCCGAGCGCACCGCATATCGCGCCGTGCACCTGCGGCCGCTCATGGACGAGTTCTTCACGTGGGCCGCCGCCGCGCGTGACGTCACGCCGGGTCGCAACCTCGCGACCAAGGCGCTCGGCTACGCGCTCAACCAGGAAGCCGAACTGCGCCGCGTTTTGCTCGACGGCGACATTCCGCTCGACAACACGCGCGCCGAAAGAGCCCTTCGCACGATCGTCGTCGGCCGCAAGAACTGGTTGTTCTACGGCACCGACACCCACGCTGAGGCCGCCGCCGCGATCTTCAGCATCATCGCGACCTGCCGCCTCCACGCCATCGATCCGTTCGTGTACTTCGACGAGGTCCTCCGCGTTCTGCCGTACTGGCCGCACGACCGTTACCTCGAGCTCGCGCCGCAGCACTGGCTCGCCACCCGCGCGCGGCTCGATCAGGAACAGCTGGAGCTCCCGCTCTCGCTGATCACCGTTCCTGCGCCGTGCGTCTCGCCCGACGTGCCGCCGCCGGCGTGAGCTTGCCAAGTGCACGGGTGGCCGGAGGCGCCCACGTGGAGTTCACACAGCGCTTACGGCCGAGCTGCGCTTCGATGATCAAGCCCCACGATGCATCGAAGTTCGGCGCGATCTGCTTCACCGTCGCCGGCACAGAGTTCAAGTCGATCGCGAATTTTTAACCTTTGATTCGAGTGCTTGTTTCAGTTCGTTGGTTCTTCGCACGATTGACTCATCGATTGCAGGGTCGCCCGAATCTTCGACATAGATCCCCGTCGCGATATGCGTAACGCGAATAAGACGGAGACCTGATTGTAACTTAGTCAGGCGGATCTCGATGTCTTCATCATTAAACATAAATTAGAATCCGGAATTTTTTAGCATGATATTCGAATTATCAATTGTTGCATATCCGTACTGTGCGTGCGCTGCCACAGCTGCCGCCTCGTACTCTGCTTCGCCATACTCTGCAAACGACGGATTCAGCGTGCGCACCGAAGCAGCCTCAAGCACCTCGTGATACATTGATATAGAAGTTTCCTGAGCAGACATTCCAGATTGCAAGACGATCGACATTTCCTTGCCGATAGTCGAGGTCATCGCACTCGCGGGAGATCCTCCAGCGTTAGTGTGCCGCGCCACGTTTTCTGAGTATTTGACAGACTCGTAATCTCCTAGCGCGCTCCTCCGTCGTTTATCGCCAAGAGTCCGCGCGGTGTTCACGGTTCTGTCGCTCGAGTTGACCGTAGTAGTACGGGTGTCGCGGTGGCCCGTGCAGCGCGAGGACCTGATACCGAATCAGTAGCTCGTGGACCTCGGGAGTGCGCTGGCACGCGATCCGGTCGAGCCGGAGCACGTGCGGCGGCCCGTGGCGTTCGAAGTCGGCGGCGAGCGCTGCGATCACGTGTTCGGCGTCGTAGACCGGTACGGTCGCGATCGACGTCCGGTACGGGATCGCGGCATCCGCCGCCACGAGCCAGTACGTTTTCCCATCTGCCGACGCGACGTGCATCGCGTCAAAGCCACGGATGATCCCGGGCGCGACGACCGACACGGAGGCGCAGGGGCTTTGCGTTCGATTTCCATTTCGCGGAGCTCGCGCTTCTTGATCACGGCGGCCGCGCGGCGCGGCAGCCCGCACCGCTTGCTCAGACTCTGCGCACCGACCAGGCCGTGCGTTGCACGTACGATCTCGCGCACGCGCTGACACGCGGTCGCGTCGTGGTGGCGCTGAGGCACGCGTGTCGATCGTGGCGACGATTGCAGGCGACGCCCGATGGTCGCCGGAGACACGCCGAGCACCGTCGCGCAGAGCTTGCGCGGCACCTTTGCGTCACGCATCGCGACCACCGCCTGGCGAATCGTCGTCGTGGGTTCCGGGTCCTCGTTCGGCTTGGTCTTCTTCGATCGACCTCGCGATCGCGGCGAAGGCGCCGGACCAGACACGATCGACGTCAGCGCGCCCATCATCCGCTTCATCATCGCCGCGTGCGCCTGCAGCGCCGTCAGCTCCGACGTCACCCGCTCCAGCTCCGCTTCCAACGCTGCTTCCCGCTCCGGCTTCGCGGGCCGGCCCGCCGGCTTCGGCGTCATCGCCTCGATGATCGCCTCGATCACGCGGTGCAAGATCGTCTGGAAGTGATTGCGCGACATGTCCAGTGACGCTGCCGCTGCAGTCACGGTCTGCGTCTGTGCGAGCACCGACATGATCGCGTCGAAGCGACGGCGCAGGACTGGATCGGTCGGTGGCTCCGGCGCTGGCTTGTACGAGGGCGGGCGATCGTTGGGCATCGAGATCCTCGGCTCCACGATCACTCAGCGCGTTCGCGCCGGCGAGTTTTCGTTCCCACGTCAGGGCCCTCGTTCGCGCCATCCGGCGTCGGGATCGAAGTCGGTGGGGGCGCCTTCGGCGATCCGTTCGGCGGGTTCTTCTTCGGCGTCGGCTTCGTCGTCATCGACGAGCGCCAGCTTCTGCGCCCAGTGGGCGTCGATCGCGTTGGGTTCGTCGGTGGCCGCCCGCGGTGCGTCTTCACCGGGCCCGAGCTCGTCAGCTTGCGTTGCATGAAGAGCAGGCGCTCCGCGCGCCGCTGCGCTTGCTCCGCCCGCTCGACCTTCTCGGTCAGCTCCTTGATCCGGTGGTGCAGGCCTGTCGCGTCCGGGCTCGCGTTGCCATCCGAGCCGGGCGCCAAGGCCAAGAGCATCGCGTTGAGCGCCTTGGTCTCGAGCTGATAGTAGAAGCCGCGCGAGATCCCCGACGCCTCGACCGCCGTCGACACCGGCGTCTCGCCCGACAGCACTGCCAAGACCAGCAGCACGCGGTTCCTCGCGACTGCATCCAGATCCGGTTTCTTCATGAGCCAGCGTGGGGTGCCGGCGCCCGCGTCGGTGTCTCGATCAAGCCCTCCGCGTGCAGGATCTGCTGGACCTGCTGCTCGGACACACCGAGGGCCTCGAAGCGCGCGAGTACGTCGCGAATTCGCCGCGTGCCCCACGGCTCGTGTTCACGCTTCAACGCCACCACGTGATCGCGAATGACCGGGTTTGCAGCGTGCTTGGGTCGCGGTCCGCTCCGCTTCGACGCCAGCGCGGACGGTCCACCCTTGCGGAATGCCGCTGTCCACTTCTGCACCGCCGCGCCCGAAACGCCGAATGCCCTTGCCACCTCGTCCAGCGGTGAGCCCTTCATCCGCTCCTGGACCACCAGCAGCTTGTACTCGGCCGCGGCCTCGCGGCCACCTCGTCCTTGTCGCTTCCTGTTCGCCATCCTGTCTCCCGTTCTGCTGACTCGCGTCAGCGGTTTGGAGAGGACAGCGCTAGGTGATTATCAGGTCGTCAGACACTCACGACGTTGGCGCGCAGGACATTCGAGTGCTTCGGCTTCGGAGAGACGGTGATGTTCGAGAAGCGACGCAAGCGATTCCCCTCGCAGAAGCTCCATCACAAAGTAGTGATTGCCGGAGTCGGTGGTGCCGAAGCTGAAGACATCGACGACTTGCGGATGGCGTAACGCACTGACCGTCCGCGCCTCGGCGATGAAGCGAGCAACGGCGTTTCCGTCCTCACACCGTTCTGCATGCAAGAATTTGATCGCGACCTCGTTGGAAAGCTCACGATGTCGAGCTCGAAATACGGAGCCAAAGCCACCGCTGTCGAGCCGCTCGATCAGCTCGTACGAGTTGACCGTTACACCCTCCGCCGGAGTCACCACCGACTGCAAACACTGCACATCCCCGTTTGGAGCTGTCAACCTTTTACGCCAGCGCATGGCCGTGACGAGATTTCCTAGGCGCATCAGGGCATTCAATTTTCACAGCAACCTATGTGCCGGCGATCTGCCTCCACAATTCGCGTGCGGTCGCGGGAGCAGATCGGACAACTGCCCCGGGACATGTCCCGCTCGCCCCGCGGCGATCTAGAGGTCGGGGGTCGAAAGTGGGCGGTCGTGCGATGGCAACGTCCTGGTTCGGGTTCCCTCGACGTCAGCCGGTCTTGCCCCACGCGGTGACGGCAAGACGTCCTGCGCGACGGCATCGGCGACAATCTTCATTCGCGCCGCCGGTGCGTTCGCTTGCTGGTCAGCCTGCAGCTCGATCGCGCGTTTGTAGTCGAGGAACGCGCGCGCCTTGTCGTGCAACAACGCGTACGCGTCGCCGCGCGCGAGGTGCGCCGCGCCGTTCTTCGGCGACTCGCCGAGTGCGAGCTCGGATTCCGCCAATGCGCCTTTGCCGTCGTTCGCTTCGAGCCGGAGCTCGGCGCGCATGACGTGCACTGCGACGAGTGAATCGTCGATCGCGAGCGCCGCGTCGCCATACTTTGCGGCTTGCGTGTCCATGCCGGCGCCATGGTAGCAGAGCGCGACTTCGGCCAATAACACCGCGTTCTTCGGCGCGAGCGTCAGTGCGCGGCGATACTCCTGGATCGCGTCGTCCATGCGATTCGCGTACGCGTAGACGCGTGCGCCCGCGGCGATCGCCGTCCACCACATCGGATCGATACGCTGCGCGAGCCGTGCAGCGCTCAACGCGTTGTCGGTGTCGTGTTGATACGATTGCGCTGCCGACAGAGCCACGAGCGGCATGGCCCACGTCGGGTCCGTCGCGATCGCGTGCTTCGCGCTTGCAACCGCGCGCGAGAGATCGCGATCGGTCATGACCAAGACGCTCTCGCTATCGGCGAAGTCGCGCGCCGCGCACCAGCGCGCATTGCCGGGCGCTCGTTGACAGGCGTCAGCAAAGTCGTCACGTGCGGCGATCCACAGCGATTCGGAGCTCAGCTCGTTGACGGTGGCGCTCGTCGGATCGTGGTAGTGCTCCACCGCGGCGAGCCCCAGCGTCGGCTCGGCGATCGGCGCGGGGTTCGGCGGCGCTGGGACGACAATCGGCGCCGTCGCTGCTGCGTCGCGCGGGGTGTGTGCGACGACCAGACCAACGGAAGCCGCGGCGATAGCGACGCCGCCGATCACGAACGGCGCGGATCGGCGACGCCGCAGCGTCGCCACGATCGCGGTGCCGGCGGCGCCTTGCAGCGTCGTCTCGACCATTGCATTCAATGGGCTCTCGCCGGTCGCGAGCGTCGCGGGCAACGGATTCGCGACCACACGCGCGACGACGGCCGCGACCGCCATCATCGTCGGGCGATGAGCCGGGAGCTTCTCGAGCATACGAGCGATCAGCTCGTCGAGTTCTGCGGGGATCGCGGGCGCGAGCGTGCGGACGCGCACTGGAACCTCGGTGAGGTGTTTCGTGCAGGTCTCGCCGATCGTCGTGGCGATGAACGGCGGACGGCCGCACGCCATCTCGAACATCAGACATCCCAACGAGTAGACGTCCGCGCGCGCGTCGGCGGACGCAGCATCGGTCCACTGCTCGGGAGCCATGTACGCCGGCGTGCCCATCGAGCCGCCCGCAGCCGTCATCCCCGACACGGCACCTGCGAGCTTTGCGATGCCGAAGTCGAGCACCTTGGCGCGTTCACCGCCGGGCAGCTCGGCATCTGCGACCAAGAACACGTTGTCTGGCTTGAGATCGCGATGCGTGATGCCGGCATCGTGCGTCGCTGCGAGCACGCTTGCCAACTGACGAGCGACCTCGAGCAACTCGGTCGTCGGCAGCCTGCCGAGCCGCCGCAATCTCGCCGACAGCGGCTCGCCCTCGAGCAGCTCCATGATGAGAAACGCGCGGCCGACGTGAAACCCGACGTCGAAGATCTTCACGATACCGGCGTGCTTGATCTTGCTCGCCGCGACGGCCTCATTGAAGAAACGTTGAACCTGCGCCGAGTCCGTCGAGACATCCGCGATCAGCAGCTTGATCGCGACGCGCGTCCTGACGAGCGGCTGTTCGGCGACCCAGACCTCCCCCATTCCGCCACGACCAAGCTTCGCTGTGACCCTGAACCCCTTTACTATTTCGTCAATCACGATAGCGACGAAGCTTACTTGCAGATGCCAGGCCATGTCGCTCGGAATGCGCGGTGCGACCGGTCGCTGCAACTGGCCACTCGATCTCGCGTCGACCTACGCTTAGAACAACGCGCTCACATCGCGTTACGCGGATTTCGCTTTTCGTCACCGCCGACGATTCCGACGACGCGTTGGACGATGGGGCGTCTGGCTAGCACGCTCACGGATGCAAGATGCACGTTGATGG
>DATBAS010000050.1:0-30561 GCA_036271395.1 Kofleriaceae bacterium | reverse complement strand
CCGACTACGACACCTCGGATCGGTTGTACTTCGAGCCGCTCACGCTCGAGGACGTGCTCGAGATCTGTCACCTCGAGAAGCCGTGGGGCGTGATCGTGCAGTTCGGCGGGCAGACGCCGCTCAAGCTCGCGTTGCCGCTCGCCGCCGCCGGCGTGCCGATCCTGGGCACGAGCGCCGACGCGATCGATCGCGCCGAGGATCGCGAGCGCTTCGGCCAGGTGATGGAGAAGCTCAAGCTCCACGCCCCGCGCTGGGGCATCGCGCGCTCGCTCGACGAGGCGCGCACCGTCGCGCGCGAGATCGGCTTCCCCGTGATGGTGCGGCCGAGCTACGTGCTCGGCGGCCGCGCGATGGAACGCGTGTACGACGCGCGCGGGCTCGAAGACTACTTTGCGCGGTTTCTGCTCGCGACCGGCAAAGGCAATGGCAACGACGAAGGCTCGTCGGTCGGCTTCCCGCTGCTCGTCGATCAATTTCTCGCCGATGCCGTCGAGCTCGACGTCGACGTCGTCGCCGATCACACCGGCGCCGTCGTCGTCGGCGGCGTGATGGAGCACATCGAAGAGGCCGGCATTCACTCCGGCGATTCGGCGTGCGCACTGCCGCCGTACTCGCTGCCGACGGATATTCGCGAAGAAGTGCGGCGCCAGGCGCGCATGCTCGCGACCGAGCTCGGCGTGGTCGGCCTGATGAACGTGCAGTTCGCGGTGCTCGCCGGCGACGTCTACGTGCTCGAGGTCAACCCGCGCGCGTCGCGGACGATTCCATTCGTGTCGAAGGCCATCGGCAAGCCGCTCGCGAAGATCGCGGCGAAAGTGATGGTCGGTCGCACGCTCGCCGAGCTCGGCCTGTTCGAAGTCGGGCTCGAGCCGCGCCACACGTGCGTCAAAGAGGTCGTGTTCCCGTTCGCGAAGTTCGAGGGCGTCGACACGATCTTGGGACCCGAGATGCGCTCGACCGGCGAGGTGATGGGCATCGACTCGGACTTCGCGCGCGCGTTCGCGAAGAGCCAGCTCGCCGCCGGCATGAAGCTACCGACGAGCGGCCGCGCGTTCCTGAGCGTGCGCGAGCTCGACAAGCCGGCACTCGTCGAGATCGCCCGCCGGCTCGTGAATCTGGGCTTCACGCTCGTCGCGACGCACGGCACCGCCGCGTTCCTGCGCAACGCCGGGCTGACCTGCGACGGCATCAACAAGGTGCTCGAAGGCCGCCCGCACTGCGTCGACGCGATGGACAACCACGAGATCGACTTCGTCGTGAACACGACCGAAGGCGCGCAGGCGATCGTCGACTCGCAGTCGCTGCGCCGCGCGTGTCTGATGAACGGCATCGCGTACTACACGACGCTGCGGGCCGCGCGTGCCGCACTCGAAGCGATCGCGATCGACAAGCGCGGCGACATGCACGTGCTGCCGCTGCAGGCGTACTCGACGACGTGAGCAAATTTCACTGCCCGTGTTGCGGCTATCCGACGTTGGACGAAGAGCCGCCCGGAACGTTCGCGATCTGCGAGGTCTGCTCCTGGGAAGACGACGAGGTGCAGTTCGACGACACGACGGTCCGCGGCAGCGCGAACGTCGTTTCACTCGACGAGGCCCGCGCGAACTTCGTCGCGTTCGGCGCGTGCGACGACGCCGCGCGAGCGCACGTACGGCCGCCGACCGATGACGAAGCGCGCAATCGGATCGACATCAACTGAGCTCGACGTCTTCGGTCGTTCCGAGCGGCGCGACCAGCTCGCGAAACCACGTGGTCGTTTTCGCGGCGCGGCCCGCGAGCGCGCGCGTGCCCCACACGATCGCGAGCGCCGCTCGCGTGCCGTCGTGCGTCTTCGTGCGCTGCGCATCTTTCACCGGCGTGCCGGTCGGCCCGAGCTCGTCGCGCAAGCACAGCAAACCGCCCGCGTCGATCAGCTGGCCCGACGGGTTGAAGATGTACGTCGTGCCGGGCGGCGCGACCTCGATCGCCAAGCTGCCGACGAGCTTGTCGACATCGACGAGGCTGATCGGCAAGCCGCTGTGCAGCGAGGCGACGTTGCACGCGTCGACGAGCGCGTTGATCTGCGGAAACGCGCCTTCTTGGTGTACGGCGAGCAGGTACTCCGAGGCCGGCTTGCTGCGGCCGGCGGGCTTGAAGCCGCCCTGGCGGAGCAAGGCGCGGACCTCGGCGCGCACCGTATCCGACGTACAAAACGGTGCGCTCGCTTGCGGTTGGCGCGCCGCGAGAACGGCCGGCGGCGTCGCGAGCTCGACGAGCGGAGCGCTGGTACGGACGACGAACGCGCCGGCATCGAGCAGCGGATGGGCGGCAATGACAACGCTCAAACCCATACTGACAGTGTACGTGGCGTCCGAGCCGGCCAGGTGCAGGTGCGATACAATCGTCACCGTGTCTGCCCAGGGGGAGGCTGCGCGGCGGCTCGGACGCTACGAGCTGATCACGCGCATCGGTCAGGGTGGGATGGCCGAGGTGCAGCTCGCGCTGCAGCGCGGACCTGCGGGCTTCGAGAAGCTCGTCGTCGTCAAGCTCGTCCACGACAACCTCGCGACGCAAAAGACGTTCGTCGACATGTTACTCGAGGAGGCGCGACTCGCAGCGCTGGTGAAACATCCGAACGTCGTCGATATCTACGACCTCGGCCAGGCCGACGGCCGCTACTTCATCGCGATGGAGTACCTCGAGGGCGAGCCGCTGCTCGCGGTGCTGCGCGCCGGCCGCGAAGGAAATCGGCTCGACGCGCTGTCGACCGGCCGGCTGATCGCCGACACCGCCGAAGGCCTCGATGCCGCGCACGAGCTGCGCAGCATGACCGGCGAAGCCGTCGAGCTCGTGCACCACGACATCTCGCTCGGCAACATCGTCGTGCTCTACACGGGCCAGGTGAAGCTCGTCGATTTCGGCGTCGCCAAGGCCGCGCAGTCGTCGCCGACCACGAGCAAGAAGGTCCAGGGCAAGTTCAGCTACATGGCGCCCGAGAAGCTCAAGGGCGAGGCCGGCGATCGCCGGAGCGACATCTTCTCGCTCGGCTGCGTGATGTGGGAGGCGCTCACGCTCAAGCGGTTGTTCCGCGGCGGCAACGACGCCGAGACGATGAAGCAGGTGCTCGAGCTGCCGATCGCGCCGCCGTCGACGATCAACGGCGACGTACCGGCCGAGTACGACGAGATCGTGATGCGCGCGCTCGACCGCGATCCGCACAAGCGCCACGTCAGCGCGAAAGAGCTCGCGGTCGAGATCGAAGAGCTGCTGCGCAAGCACGGCTACGGCGCGAAGAACGATCGCATCGCGAAGTACATGCAGGAGACCTTCAAGGCGCACATCGACGCGCGCAAGAAGCTCGTGCACGAGGTCGCGAGCAAGGGCTCGGCCAGCGCCGAGGTCGTCGATGCCGCGTTCGACGAGCCGCAGCTCGCGAGTGGCTCGCCGGTCACGCCGACGCCCGGCGCGCTCGCGACCGCGAGCGAAACAACGCCGCGGCCGTCGGAGTCCGACTTCAACCCGTTGCCGCGCTTCGTGCCGGTCGACACGCCGCCGCCGGCATTTGTGCCGACCGACCCCGGCGCGGCGCTGGTGCCGATGCCGCCGGTGTTGCCGCCGCCGATCGACGCGGGCGCGTTCGACAACGACCTCGACAAAGCGACCGAAATCTCGGCGCCGGCGTTTCCCGACGACCCGCCGCCGATCGCGACCGCCGACGCGCCGGTCATCGTCGACGCCGAGCCGCACGCCGAGCTGCACGACGACGCGGGCGACGACGCGACGATCACCGCGCCGCCATCGCCGATCGTGCGCTTGCGGATCGTGATCTCGACGCCGAAGGGCCGCGCGATCGCCGCCGGCATCGCGGGGCTCGCGGTGTTGATCGTCCTCGCGATCGCGCTCGGCGGCTCGCCCGCGAGCGATGCGCGTCGCGTCGCCCAGGTCGCGCTCGATGCCGCGCCGGTCGCGCCGGTCGTGGTGCCGCCGGCGCCAGACGCCGCGGTGATCGCGACGGAACCGACGCCTGCGCCCGACGCCGCCGATGTGGCCGCGGCGATTCCAGTCCCGCCGCCACCACCGCCGATCCGTCATCCGCCGCCGGCGCCGCCGCATGTCGCGGTGCACGTCGCGACCGCGCAGGAGCTGTTCCAGAAGGCGTTCCAGGATTTCGTCCGCGGCGATACGGCCGACGCGCTCGCCACGTTGAAGACGGCGAAGACCTCGAACCCGAGCTTCGCGCCGACCTGGCGCTTGCTCGGCCAGGTCTATAAGAAGCTCGGCGACCACGCGCAGGCTCGCGCCGCGTTCACGCGCTATCTGGCGCTCGCACCGACCGCGAGCGACGCGCCGGCGATCCGCAAGGAGATGGAGCCGTAAGGCTCGAGCCGTAACGCGCTTGCGAGCCGGCCGGCTTGGGAGTACGAATGGGCCCTTCGGCCATGAGCGAGAAATTCCCCATGACCCCTGCGGGTTACGCGACGATGCGAACGCACCTGCATCGGTTGAAGACCCACGATCGGATCGCGAACAGCCGCGCGATCGAGGTTGCCCGCGGCCACGGCGATCTGTCCGAAAACGCCGACTACAGCGCGGCGAAAGAGGAACAGGGCCTCATCGAGGCAAAGATCCGCGAGCTCGAAGCAAAAATCGCCCTCGCCGAAGTTATCGATCCAACCAAATTGTCGGGTACGAGGGTCAAATTTGGGGCCACCGTGACCCTCGAAGACACCGAAACCAACGAGAAGCTCACGCTGACGATCGTCGGCGAGCACGAAGCCGACATCAAGAAGGGTCGAATCTCGATCGGCGCGCCGCTCGCGCGCTCGATGATCGGCAAGGAAGTAGGCGACACGTTCACCATGCAGGGTCCCAAGAAACGCGAATACGAAGTCACCGCCGTCGCCTGGATGGAAGTTCCGCCGCTGCACGCCGACGAGGTCGTGTCGTGAAGCGCGTCACGATCGCGGGCGCGCTGTTCGTGTGCCTCACCTATATCGCGTGCGGCCAAGGCATCGGCGATCGCTGCCAGGTCGACGAAGACTGCGACGGCTACGGCGACGGCGTCGTTTGCAACCAGGCGACCGATACCTGCCAGAACGAAAACGGCGGCAGCTTGGACGCCGGCGTTCCCGCCGACGCGCCGATCGATGCTCCGTCGGATGCCGGATCGGGCTCCGGCTCGGGATCGGGATCGGGATCCGGCTCCGGCTCCGGCGTCTAGGCTACAAGCTGCGCGCGCAGCGAAACCCGATGTGCGTGAAGCGGCCGTCGGGTACGTAGAGCACGTTGTACGGATCGCGGACGTCGGCGCGCGACAAGAACGCCGGCTGTCGCCACGAGCCACCGCGGACGACGCGTGGCTCGTCGGCGCGGCCGTCGCGCCGCGGGTTGATCGACGGCAAGCCGCGATAGCCGACGCCGAGATCGCCGCCGCCGACGCCAAGGCCGAGCGCGTCGGCGGTCCACTCGGCGACGTTGCCCGCTTGATCGCGCGTGCCGTAGGGACCTTCGCCCCACGCGTAGCTGCCCGGCTTCGCGAGTAGCGCGTTGCCGTCGCTCGGATCGGAGTTGCCGATGAACTGCATCGGCACGCCGATCGTGTAGCGATCGAGCTCGCGCATCGCGGGGAGCACCGCGGTGCCGTGGTTGAAGTCGTTGGGACGATCGGCATCGCCCCACGGCCACGTGCGGCGATCGTCGCCGCGCGCGGCGCGCTCCCACTCGGCTTCGGTCGGCAGCCGGCCGCCGCGCCAGCGGCAGTATGTCTGCGCCTCGTGCCACGTGACGTTGACGACCGGCCAGTCGTCGCGGACGTAGCGGGTATCGCCGGCGATCAGCGGATCGAGCTCGCACGCGCCGGTCGCGACGCACGCGCGATAGTCGGTGACCGAGACCTCGTCGCGATCGATCGCGAACGCGCTGAGGTAGACCTTGCGGTCGACGAGCGCGTCATCGCCCTCTTGGATCTTGTCGGTCATCGCTTCGAGCTCGCGCGCGTACATCTCGCAGAACGTCGTCGGTGCGCCGTTGGGCAGCGCGAACTGGGTCGGCTGGTGTTGCTCGAACGCCGTGCGGCAATCTTGCTCGAGGTCGCCGACATCGCTCTCTTCGAGCCCCATCACGAACTCGCCCGCGGGCACGTTGACCTCGCGGCGCGGCGGCGCGTCGACGCGCACGACGTGGCCGGCGCTCGCGGGACCGGCCGCGACGGCGAGCACGAGGGCGAGCATGCGCATGCCGCGATCGTGACCCACGTCTAGCCCGCCAGCAACCATGCGAGCGCGATCCGCACGCGCTCGGCGCTGGCCGGCGGCGCCACCGCGAGGCGCATCAACAAATCGGGCTCGCTCGCGGCACGGCCGCGGAGCTGCGCGATCCGGATCAACGCTGCGGTGCGAACTTCGGGCGCGTCGTCGTCGGCGAGGTTCGCGAGCGCCGCGCCATCGCCGAGCGACGCGACGACCGCGGCGCGGACCTGCGCCGAGGTGTCGGCGGCCGCGACCTCGGCATCGGTCGCGCCGGCGTGTGACTCGGCCAGCGCGCGCCACGCGGCGGCGCGGACGTCGGCATCGCGGTCCGCGGCGAGCGCGTGCAGCGCGGTTGCACGCGCCGGCAGCTTCGCCAGCGCGAGCGCGTACGCAGCGCGCACGCTCGGTGCCTCGTCGTCGACGGCCGGCAGCCGCTGCGGCGCGAGCTGCGCGAGCGACGCGATCGCGTGTGCGCGTACGGATCGATCGCGATCGCGCACGAGCTCGACCAAGCGCGCGACGATCGGCGCGCTCGCGCGAACGCCGGCGGCCTCGGCGCAGCTCGCGCGCACCGTCGAGTCGGCGTCGCGCAGCCCGGCGGCGAGCGCCGCGAGACCCGGCGGCGAGGTCGCCAGCGCACCGCACGACGCAGCGCGAGCCGGCGCGTCGTAGCCGGCAAATTTAGCCGCGAGCGCGGCCACGCGCGACGGCGTCGGCGCAATCGCGAACGCGAGCGCCGCGGCGCCGCCCGGCGAGCTCTGTAGCGCATCCGCGATCACGCGCGCCGCATCCGCGCCGCGGCCGAGCGCCACGAGCGCGCGTGTCTCGGCGACCGCGACCGTCGGTTGGTCCGCGAGATCGCGCGGCAGCGCTTCGAGCAGGCGGGGCGCGACCGCTTCGTCGCCGATCGCGCCGGCGGTGATGATCGCGTCGGCGCGCAGCTCGGCGCCCGTGGTCGGCGCGATGATCGGCCGCACGTTCGGCGCGAGCTCGGCGAGCTTGCCGCGCTGGACGGCATCGAGCGCGCCGATGCGAACGCGCTCGTCGGCGGTCGCCGCGAGCGCTTCGGCGAGCGCGGCAATCATGAGCGCGCGCGTCGCCGGTCCGGCGCCCTGCTCGCCCGGCGCGATCGCGATGCGCCGCGCGGCCCGGCCGAGCTCGCCCGCGGCGACCAGGCGCGGCACGACGGTCGCGACCGGCAAGCGCACGCTCACCAGCTCGGCGGTCGCCGGGCCGGCTTGCCTGCGATCGCGCGCGAACACCCAGCGCAGGTGCACACGATCGTCATCGGCGAGCAAGTCGCGCGGCGGGATGGCGACGTCGTGCGCATCGGCGAGCACGTCGCGCACGGCGCGATCGAAGTCGGGGTTGCCCGACGGCGCCGCGATCGTCGCGACGGTCATGTGGCCGCCCGGATCGATCGCGAGCTCGGCGGTCGCGACCAGCGTCATCGCGTTGAGCGGGTGCTCGGCGGGCAGGCGCTGGCGACAGTCGGTCAAGAACTGGCTCCAGCCGGGCTGCAGCCGCCCGCCGACCATCGCCAGATACGCCGCACCCGGGGCTCGCAGGTCGAGCTCGTCGGGCGGCGTCAGCTTCGGCGCGTGCCGACCCGAGCCGGTCGCGCCGCACGCGGCGGCTACGGCGACCAACGCTGCGACGGCTCGCATGATGCAAACCGTAGCAGGTTGTCCGTGATCTACGCCGACCCTTCGGTGCGGACGTGTAGCCCGAGGTGACGGCGCACCGCGAAGTACGGCTCGCTCACCGAGTACGCGAGCAAGTCGCGCAGCCGCTCCTTGACCGACATGCTCGACAGCGTCGCGCCCTCGGTCGCGATCGACCTCGCGGCGACTTCGAGGCTGTTCGAGACGATGAGGCCAACGCGGTTCGCCGTGAGATCGGTCGCCGCGCGCCACGTCGAGATCAACCCGTTGCCGACGCGCCCGGTCAGTGACTTCGACAGCTCGCTGACCTGTTCGAGCAACGGCGCAGGCACCTGGCGCCTGAGCGTCGAGGCGAGCTTCTTGGCGTCCTCGTTGTCGGGCTGCCACGCCTGGCCATCGTGCGCGGTGAGACTCGCGCCGCCGGCGAGCACGGCGGCCGTGAACGCCGCCTCGAGCTTGGGCAGCGTGCCGACCGCGAGCGTGACGAACCGCTCCGGCCGCAGATACGCCATGCGCTTGCCGACCTCGAACGCGAGCTCGGCTTCGTCGGTCTTGCCGATCAGCGGCGCGCCGACGAGCAGCGTCGGCACCAAGCGCTGGCGCTCGCCGCCGAGCCCGACGGTGTTCGCGACGCGCAGGCCGTCGCCGGTCTCCTGCATCCACACCATCGGCGTCGGCTCGATCGCGAGCACGCCGGTGACGTACTTGACGATGCGGCTGATCGGCCGCGGGTCGCGGTCGAGATCGGTGCGCGTCTCGGGCGACAGCCCGTACGCAGTCACCGGCTGCGCGCTGCCGCCGGCGAGCGCGCCGAGCGTCGTGCTGAAGATCGCGCCGACGAGCTTGTCCTCGCGCGGGTGGATCACGTTCTTCTGCCAGAGCTCCTCGGTGAGGCGGCGCGGCGCCGGCGTGAACTGCGCCGGCTTGAGCTTGTCGTAGAGCATGCGCTCTTCGGGCGATGCCGCGCCGAGGAACACGAGCGCCTGCGACACGCACCACGCTTTGTCGAGCTCGTGCTCGGCGCGATACAGGTTCGCGAGCGCTTTGTAGAGCTCGACGCGATCGGGCGTGTGCTCGAGCAAGTACTGCAGCTCGTTGATCGCCTCGGCGCGACGGCCATCGCCGGCTTCGAGGTAGAGATCCGCGAGCTGCTCGTGGCGGCGCACATCGTCGGGCGCGAGCTGGCAGGCGACCTGATACGCCTCGGTCGCCGCTTCGGTGTCGCCGAGCTGATCGGCGCAGATGTCGCCGAGCCGCGTCCATAGCTCGAGCTGCTGCTCGGTCGGCGCGTCGCCGCCGATGCGTTTGAGCTGGCGGCGATACGCGCGGACCAGGTTCTTCCAGTCCTTCTTGTCGGTCAGCAGCTTGTCGATGCCGTCGAATGCCTTCGGCGTGTTCGGTGCGTCGTCGAGCGCGGCGTTGAACTTGTCGGCGGCGAGATCGGTGTCGCGCAGCTCGTCACGCGCGATCACCGCGGCGGTGTAGTGAAAGCGCGCGCGGTGCTCCTGCGACGTCTCGAGGCCGGCAAGCGCGTCCAGCGTCTCGACCGCGGGGCGCCACATCCGCAGCTCGATGCGAGCTTCGAGCAGCTTGTGGAGCAGCACGCGCGAGCCGACCGAGAGCTTGAGGCCCTCCTGATACGCGTTCGCGGCCGACATGCCGTCCTTGAGGCGGTCGTGCCAGAGATCGCCGATCTCTTCGAACAGCTTCGCGCGCCTGAACTCCGTACCTTCGCGTCTGGCGAGCGCGTCGATCTGCGCGCGCTTGGCCTCGGCGACGGCTTTCCACTCGCCGCGTTGGCCGGCGAGCTCGACCATCGCTTCGAGCGTCGGCTCGTGCAGCGGATCTTTTTCGAGCGCGCGGCGGAACGCGCCGTCGGCTTTCGGCTGCTCGCCGAGCGCGCGCGACGCGATGCCGAGCCGATACCAGATCTCGGCAACCTGACCGTCGGCCATCGTCGTGCGGTGCCGCGCGAGGATCTCGCGGTAGCGCCGATCGACTTCTTTCCACTGCTCGGTCGCTTTGTCGGCGTCCTCGTTCGCCTTGGCCTCGGCCATCAGCACGTAGGCCAAGCCGATCGCGGCTTCGAGGCTCTCGGGCTCGGCTTCGACGGCGAGTCGGTAGTGCCGCGCCGCTTTTTCGGTGCGGTGCAGCTCTTCGTAGGCGCGGCCGAGCATCGCCTGACGACGGCTGGTCGCCTTGCGGTCGAGCCCTGCGGTTTCGGCGTGGCGCGCGAGCATCTCGAGCACCGGCAGCGCGTCGTCCCACCGCTTCGCCGCGACCAGCCGGTCCGCGACGATCGCGCCGGCTTCGGCGTGATCCGGATCGAGCTTGAGCACGCGCTCGTAGAGCTCGAGCGCCTTGCTCGGATCCTCGAGCTTGTGATCGGCCAGCTGGCCGGCCTCCCACAGCAGCGCGATGCGCTCGCCGCGAGAGGTGCCGGAGACGGCCTCGGCGCGCATCATCATCTCGACCGCCGCCGACCAGCTCGCGCGCGCGGCGTGCAAGCGGCCGAGCGCGGACAGCGCGGCGAAGTTTTCGGGATCGAGCGCGACGGCCTTGTCGAGGTGGCGCAGCGCGGTCTCGTGATCGCCGAGCTTGTCGGCGGCGAGCGAGCCCGCCTCGGCATAGAGCGGCGCACGCTGCGCGTCTTCGGCGCCCGGCAGCGCGGCGTGACGCACGAGCGCGTCGATCGCGCGGTCGTACTGCTCGACTTTGACGTACAGCCGCGGCAGCACCGCGAGCGCGGTCTTGTCGTGCTCGTCGAGCGCGAGCACTTCGAGCAGCGCATCGATCGCAGCGGGCAGATCGACGAGCTCGCGCTCGGCGATCTGCGCCTGCTCCAGATACAGCTCGATGCGTTGCGCGGGCGTCTTCGCGGCCGCGACGTGGCGGCCGAGCACGGCGGCGAGCTCGCGCCAGTGCGACTCGTGACGCAGGCAACGCTCGAGGCCTCGGAAGCCGTCGTCGGAGCTGGGCTCCGCATCGAGCAGCTTCTCGTAGGCGTCGATCGCGCGCGCGGGCTCGCGGTCCTCGAGCTCGGTGGCGAGCTTGCGCAGCGTGGCCAAGCGCTCGCCTTCCGGCGCGACCTGACCGAGCCGCTCCATCGTGCGCAGGTAGTCTTCGGTTCGCCCGGTCTTGTCGTAGAGCTCGACGAGCGACTAGAGCGCGCTCGCGTCGCTGCTGTTCTCGGCGACCGCGGCTTCGTAGCGCGCGATCGCGCCCTCGAGATCGCCGAGCTTCTCGGCCCGCAGCGTCGCGAGCTCGCGGCGGATCGCGGTGGCCTGCGCCGGATCGGTCGCCAAGTCGGCGCGGTGATCGAGCACTTTGGCTAGATCGGCCCAGCGCTCGTCGCGGCGATACAGCCGCTCGAGCGCGGCGAACGCGACCTCGCTCGGCGCGAGCTCGATCGCGGCCTCGTAGGCCTCGATCGCCTTGGCCGGCGCGGCGAGCTGTGTCTCGTCGAGCTGGCCGATCTCGACGAGCAAGTCGCGCTTCGCACCGGCGTCATCTTCGATCGCGGCATGCGCGGCAAGCGCTTCGGCCAGATCGGCCCACTTCTGCTGCTTGCGATACGCGTCGGCGAGCGCCGCGTGCGCGTCGCGATTGGTCGCGTCGAGCTCGATCGCGCGGCGCAGGCTCGGCAGCGCGTAGTCGACGCGGTCGAGCTTGCTGGCGTACCAGCCGCCGAGCCGGCCCCACCATTGCGATGCGACGTGCGGCTCGGTCGCGGCGGTCGCGATCTCCGACGCTTCGGCGACGAGCTCGCTCCAGCTGCCGGTCGCACCGGCGAGCTTCTCGGCGAGCGCCGCGGCGACGTCGTTGTCGGGCGCGACCTGGCACGCCGTCGTGACGGCTTCGAACGCGCGCTTCAGATCGCCGACGTGCTCTTCATACACCAGCGCGAGCTGGACCAGCGTCTGCGCGCGCTCGGCGGCCTCTTGCGTCTCGATCCGGCCGAGCAACACTTCGACGACCGTCTCCCACTGCTTGGCATCGCGCGCCTTGCGCTCGATCAACTCCATCGCGTCGCGTGCCTCGGCGGCCTCGTCGCCGCCGGCCGCGAGCAATTCGATCCAGCCCTCGACGTCGTCGGCGTCGGGCCGAGTCTGCGCGAGCGAGACGTTCGCCGCGGTGCACGCCGAAGCGAGCTTCTCGAGCCACTCGATCACGCTGCGCTCGGCGACCTCGTCGGCGCCGCGGCCCGCGAGGTTGACGACCTCGATGTGGTGATCGGCCATCAGCTCGTCGACCGAAACCGGGCCCATGCCCGCGCCCAAGAAGTAGTGCGTGCTGCGCGGCGGCTCGAACATGCCGAACACGCGGTCGAGCAACACGGAGAGATCGGGATCGCCGTAGCGGAACCCGACGAACACGAGCGAGCCTTCGACGTAGAGCTCGCGCGCGTAGTCTTTGAGATCGACGGCGTGCGACAACGCGCGGCGCACGCTGCGCGGCGTGACGACGTACGAATCGAAGTTGCCGAGCAGCTTGACGAGCGTGCGCCGCCGCTTCGACAGCTCGCCGAGCTCTTGATACGAGACCACGCGCGACGCCGGCCAGGCCTCGGGCGAGCGCGTCTCGAACGCGTGCTCCAAGATGTCGCCGGGGAACGTGGTCCACACGTGGCGGAACGGCAACTGCGCGAGCAGCGCGGGCAACACGGGAGTCTCCGCGGGGGCCGACCACATCTCCTGGACGATGCGGTCGCATTGATCTTCGCCGAGCGCGCGGGCCAAGAAGCCGATCGCGCGCACGAGGCTGCCTTTGTTCAGCAGCTTCTCGAGATCTTTCGTCGCGGTCTCGTCGCCTTCGCGTCCGCGAGTCTCGAGCGCCTTCGTCATGCGCTCGAGCAGTTGTTTCCAGCTCGGGACTCCGATTCCCGCACCGACGACCAGGGCCGCGCGGCCCGTACGGATCTGCTCGATGAGAGACTCGGGGATCGTGTGCTCCTGCATCCTAAACCCCTTGGTCTTTGTTCACTGCCTGCGGCACTGCTGCGCGCCCGGTATTCGCCGGGCTTGCAGCTAGTTCGCGCGCAACCTATCGAGGCATCTCGTCGGGAGCAACACCAATCGGCATCGAGTGTCGTCGGCGACGCCTGCGCTAGTCGCGCAAGCTCGCCGAGAGCTGGCCGATCCGCGCGTGATCTCGCATGCGAACGTTCGCAGGACCAAGTGATCTGGTAGGTTGCGCGCAACTCCGATGGCCTCCGAAGTCGCTGCCATCTATCGAGCTTCGAAGAAGAAGCAAGACATCAACTGGTTCACCGAGTGGGTCGCGCGCCCGCCGGCGGCGGCGGTCGTCTATGTCCTGCGCGGCACGCCGATCACGCCGAACCAGGTGACGTTCCTGTCCGCGATCGTCGCCGCCGTCGCCTGCGCCGGCTTCGCGCTGTGCCCGGGTTGGGTCGGCGTCGTGTCGTCGGCGCTGATCTTCGAATTTTCGTTCGTGCTCGATTGCGCCGACGGCATGCTCGCGCGGCTGCGCAAATGGGCCTCGCCGCTCGGCCACCTGCTCGACTTCTTGATGGACGAGCTCAAGGCGATGCTGCTCTACGGAGCCGTCGCGGTGCGGATGTGGCGCGAGACGGGCGATGCGAACATGTTGCTGATCGGCCTGGGCGGCTTGTTCTGCCTCGCATCGGGCATCGCGCTGACGAGCTTCATGCGCCGCCCCGAGTACGGCGCCAAGCCGCCGACCGAAGACGGCCAACCGGCCTCGACCGGCGGCCGCAAGGGACCGATCGGGATGGCCGTGTCGGGCGTCGAGTGGCTGGCACGCATCGTCGTGCACTACCCGCAGTACCTGTGGATCGTCGCGCTCGCGAACCGCATCGATCTTTACTTCTATGTCTACGGCGCGGTGAACGCGCTCTATCTACTCAAGAGCCTCGCCGCGATCTTGCTCAAGCTCGGCCGATTCGGACCGCCGCCGGTGGTCATGTGATCACGCGAGCGATCTTGATCGCCGCCGGGCGTGGCAAGCGGCTCGGCGCGCACACCGACGAGGTGCCCAAGTGCATGGTCGAGGTCGCGGGCATGCCGATCTTGGGCTGGGTCTGGAAGGCGCTGGCGAGCGTCGGTGTCAACGAGCTGATCGTGATCCGAGGCTATCGCGGCGACGTGCTCGAGCAGCTCGTGCGCGGTCTCGTGCCGAACGCGACGTTCGTCGACAACCATGACTGGCAGAGCAACAACGTGCTGCTCTCGCTCGCGCACGCGCGTGCGTTCATCGATCGGCCGACGTACCTGACGTACAGCGACATCGTGTTCACGCCCGCGGTCGCCGCCGCCGCGGCGCGCTCGACCGCCGAGATCGGGCTCGTGATCGATCGCGAGTTCCGCTCGATCTACGACGGCCGCACCGAGCACCCACTCGACGAAGGCGAGGTCGCCGATCTGATGCCCGACGGCTCGGTGGCCCGCGTTGGCAAGCGCGCGCTGTCGCCCGACGACGCGATCGGCGAGTTCATCGGGCTGGCTCGGCTCGGCGAGCGCGGCGCGCGCATCGTCGCCAACACGTTGGATGCGCTCGCGAAGCGCTATGCCGGGCGTGACGATCAGCCGTTCCAGCGCGCCGCGCACTATCGCAACGCCTACTTGACCGATCTGTGGCAGGAGCTGATCGATTCCGGGATTCGCGTCGATCCGGTGCTGGTCGACGGCGACTGGCGCGAGATCGATACCGGCCAAGATCTCGACCGCGCGCGAGGGCTGCTAGAGTCGTGGGCATGAAGCGCGGCGCCAGCTTTCGTACTCTCGTTGGTGGTCTCGTGGTCGTCTCCATGCTCGGGGCCTGCAACAAGCCGACGCCCGAGTCGTGCGAAAAGGCGCTCCACAACATCGCCGTGATGCTCGGCACCGACAACCTCGACACGCCGGCCGAGTTCCAAGGCGAAGTCCGGCGCTGCCGCGGCGGCTCGACGAAGGAGGCCGTCGATTGCGCGATCAAGGCGACCACGCTCGACGAGCTCGCCAAGTGCGACTTCGAGAAGACCGCGCCGCATAAGCTCGCATCACCAGGCTCTGCAGGCTCGGCGTCCGGTTCCGCGAAGTGAAGCTCGGCGCGCTCGCGATCGCCGGTCTCGCTTCGTCGATCGCGAACGCCGCGCCACCACAAATCGTCGCGATCGCGGGCGCACCGGCGACCGCGCTGGTGATCGATAGCGCGGGCGCGGTCTACGCGCCCGACGGCAAGGGCGCGTGGATCGCTCGCAGCGACGGCGCGGTCGCCGGCGATGTCGTCGCAGCCGCGCACACCGGCGACGCGATCTTCGTCGGAGTCGCCAACGCGCCGCCGTTCGAGCTCTTGCCGCACGGCGGCTGGAGCGTGATGAACCTCGGCTTGCACGCGGTCGCGATGCTCGGTCGCGGCGAACGCACGGTCGCAGCCGTCGGCCGCGGCGTGTTCGCGCTCGAGCGCGGCAAGGCAACCAAGCTCGCCGAAGCGGCAACGCCGGTGGAGCTCGTCGGCGCGAGCGCCAAGGCCATCACGGTGCAAACCGATCGCGGGCTCGCGCGCTGGGACGGCACCAAGTGGACGCCGCTCGCGAAGTCCCCGCACCGCGTCGATGCGCTGCTCGATGCGACGTGGGCGCTCGTCAACGCCGGCGTGATCGATCTCGACACCGGCAAGCTCGTCGCGTGGCCGCTCGGGTTTCACGTGCAAGCGGCGCTCGCCGACGGCGAGACCGTGTATGCCGCGAGCGCGCGCGAGCTGATCACGCTCGCTCACGGCGCGTTCACGCGCGAGCCGCTGCCGGCGCTGGCATCGCCGATCGCCGGGCTCGTCGCCGATCGCGGCGGCCGCATCGCGATCGCAACGCGCGGCGGTCAGCTCGCGCGCCGCGTCGCAGGTGCGTGGACCGTCGTCGAGCTGCGCAGCGAGCCCGCGGTCGCGCACGCCGGCTCGCCGCCCGCGGAGTCGAAGTGAGCGAGCTCGCCGACGATACGCAGCCGCCCGATCATCACCTCGCGAGCCACTTGTTCAACTTGGCGGTGCTCGCCGGCGGCACGATCGGGCTTGCCGTGCTGCTCAACAAGCTCGGCTGGGCGAACGCGAACCAGGTGCTGCGAGGCGTCGGCGCGTGGTTCGGCGCGATCGTCGGGCTCGACGTGATCGGCTTGTGCCTCGATGCCGCGGCGATCCGTCAGTTCATGCGGCCCGAAGCGCGGATGGTGTCGTACTGGCGCGTGCTGTGCGCACAGGCGAGCGGCCGCGCGATCAACATCTTCGTGCCCGGCGGTGTGGTCGGCGAAGCGACGAAGGTGGCGATGCTCGTCACGCACGCGCCGCGCGACCGCGTGCTGGCGTCGATCGTGCTGTTCAACCTCGCGACGTTTTACATCTCCGTCGCGATCGTGATGATCGGCGTGCCGATCACCGCGCTCGTCGTGCACCTGCCGCGCGAGCTCGCGATCGTGGTGTGGATCGCGCTCGCGATCCTGATCCCGATCGTGATCGCGCTCGGCGTGATCATTCACCGCGGCGCGATCGGGATCGCCGCGAACGCGCTGCGCCGCGTGCGGATCTTGTCGGCCGCGCGCGTCGCGTCGTGGCAGAAGCAGATCGAGGGCCTCGATGCGCATCTCAAAGAGCTGCATTCGGGCCAATCGCCGGGCACGCGCGCCGGGCTCGCGCTCTTGTTGGTGTCTCGGCTCGTCGCGTGGTGCGCGACCGCGACGGTGCTGCACGCCGTCGGCGTGGAGCTGTCGGCGACCGTGCTCGTCGGCGTGCTCTCGGTCGGCGTGCTGATCAGCTGGGTCTCGGCGCTCGTGCCGTTCGGCCTCGGCATCGCCGACGGTAGCAACTACGCGCTCTTCGACGTGCTCGGTGCCTCCGGCGCACACGGACTGTTCGTGACGATGCTCGGCCGGGCGCGCAGCATCGCGATCGCGCTGATCGGCCTCGCGATGATGGGCGTCGCGCATGCCGCGAACCGCGCCAGCATCTCGCAGCGCAACCGTCGACGGCGCGACGTCTTGGCGAGACGCGCCGTTGATGCGTAAGCGTGTTACGCTGCCGCTAGCGCATGGCTCCGCACGTCCTGGTCGCAGATGACGACGCCTGGATCTTGCGCATGGTCGCGACCGTGCTCGAGAAACGCGGCTACAGCGTCGAGACTGCGGTCGACGGCGAGGACGCGCTCGCCCGCGCGCTCGCGCGGCCGCCCGATCTGCTGATCACCGATGTGATGATGCCGAAGATCGACGGCTGGTCGCTCGTGCGCCAGCTGCGCGCGCATCAAGCGCTCGCGATGATGCCGGTGATTTTTCTGACCGCGCTGTCGTCCGAGGACGATCGCATCCGCGGATTTCGGCTCGGCGCCGACGACTACGTCACCAAGCCGTTCCGCTTCGAAGAGCTCGATCTGCGCGTCGCCAAGACGCTGCGCCGCACGCAGCAGACGGTCCAGGAGACGCGCGAGCAGATCAATTCGTCGGGCCTCCGCGGCGATCTCTCGCAGGTTGGCCTGAGCTCGCTGCTCGTGCTGATCGAGATGGAGCGCAAGACCGGCCTGTTGCAGCTCCGCGCACCCGAAGGCACCAACGCGCAAATTCTCGTCCGCGAAGGTCGCGTCGTCCACGCGCGGCTCGATGGGCTCGACGAGCCGGTCGATGCCGACTGCGTGTATTACCTACTGACGTGGTCGGCGGGCGAGTTCGAGTTCGTCACGTGCGTCGTGGAAGGCGAAGACCGCGTCAACGCCTCGACCACGCACTTGTTGATGGAAGGCGCGCGGTTGCTCGACGAGGCGAACGATCCGACCGGCGCGCATCGCGTGCGCCGCGACTCGCAGCAGCCGGCGACGATCCCAGCGCCAACGGGCTCGACCGACGACAACTGGGACTAGCGTTTGCGATCGATCCGCGCCGTGCCGGCTTGCGGATCGATGTGAACGGACCACCGATCCGGCACGAGCTTCTGCAGCGTGATCGCGAGCGCGATGCGCTCGGTCGGATCGAGCTCGTTGTCGTCGACGAGTTGCTCGTACATCGCGATCAGCGGCGGGTGCTCTTGCGCGAGCGCGGCCAGCGACCACGACGCCGCTTGGAAGATGCCGTCGTTGAGCGCACGCGCGCGATCTTCGGCGGTTTGCGCCGAGGCCTTGAAGCGCTCGGCCGCACCGACGTCGTTCATGAACCCGAGCGCTGAAACCACGCGGCGCACGGCGCGAGCATCGCCGGTCGCGAAGTAATACGCCCACGCGATGTCGAGCCGCGACGGATGGTCGATCGGTCCGCTCAGCACGTCGGGCGCCGGGCCGAGCGCGCGCGGATCCGCGTGCTCGCGCTGCAGCCATGCACGCGCCTCGGCGGTCTGCGAGAGCCACGCGGCCATGTGCAGCGCGTCGCGCGCGGGCCCTGCGAGATCGGCCAGCTGCTCGAACCACATCGACGCCAGCGCCGGATTCGCCGCGATCACGCGGCCCAGAAATGTCGCGAGCACCAGGTGCGTCTCGACCTTGTCGAACCCGCCGCCCGCGGCGATCCTGCGAACCTCTTCGACGAACCGCTCGGGTTGCGGATTCGCGTAGTAAAATTTCATCCAGTCCACGGCGACTGCGACGGTATCTCACCGCGCTGCCGCCAGCTCGCCGATCGAAAGAATTCCGAGCAGCTCGCCTTTCGGGCTGATCACGACCACGCGATCCGCTCGCTGCGCGCGCGCGAGTTGCCACGCGTCTTCGACTTCGAGCTCGGCGGCCGCGGTCGGCGCCGAGCGATCCATGATCTCGCCGATGCTCCGCTCCGGCGCGATGCCGGCGAGATCGACCGTCGACACGGTGCCGGCGAGCACGCCGTTGTCATCGACAACGGCGGCGATCGCGCGCGTGTTCGACAGCTCGCACCTGACCTCACCGACCGACGAGGCAGCACCGAATACGCGCAGTTGGCGGTCGCGCCCGAGCAAGCGGCGCAATGTACGCAAGCGCAGCGTCGTGGCTTCGGACGTGACGTCGTGCATGCTCGAAGTAACTCCAAACCGCGTGCCATGCTCCGTTAGCCCGTCTCACGAAGCATCCGCGGATTTCTCGCGCGTGCGAGATGTACGCTTCGCGTACGGCGCGTTCCCGATTCAGTCACTGTGGTTGATCTTGCTCGTGCGACATCGGTGCACGATCGCTGCGCACGGTTGCGAGTCGTGGCACCGCGGCGGCGGTGCGCGCGTCGCGCTCGAGCGCCCACACGGCGATGCGAGCCGACCTACGCTCGCATCGCTCGGTGCAGCATCGCCGCGACGAGCCCATGGGGGGCCGCGGCGTTCCAGTAGGCGACGTCCGCGACGATCACCAGCTTGCCGCGCGCGCGAGAGATGCTCACGTTCAAGAGGTTTGGCGCGTCGGCGACCAGCGCGCTCGGCCGCATCGGCTGCGCGTCGACGAGATCGATCAGCACGACGTCGCACTCGCGGCCTTGAAAGCGATGGATCGTGCTGCACTCGACCGCATCCGCGATGCCGCGCGCGGCGAGCAAGCGACGGATCTCCGATGCCTGCGCCGCATACGGCGTGATCACGCCGATCGATCGCGAGCCGCCACGCACGGCCTCGAGCGCACGGTCGGCGATGCGCGCCGCCGAGATCGCGTTGACGCGCGAGCTGCCCTTCGCCGAGCGTTCGCACGTCGATGCAACGTCGTCGACGACGACCGCGCGGCCGGCAAACGGCGCACGCGCCGCGATCTCGGCGACATCGGAGGCGGCGCGATGGACGAGCCGGTCGGCGTAGAACAGCGAGCCGACGAGCGCGCCGATCGCCGGGTGCATGCGGTATTGCACTTCGAGCATCGCGACGATCGAGCTCGCCGCCGGATCCGGCACGGTGACGTCGAAGATGTTACGACCGATCGCGCGGCGAACCGCATCGTCGTTCGACTGCACGATTGGCGGCAGCTGGCGCGGATCGCCGACCATGATCGCGCGCCGGTCGCAGCGCGACGCCGCGTAGAACAACGGCGGCAGCGTGGCCATGCCGGCCTCTTCGGCGATCAGCGCGTCGAAGCGCTCGGGCGCGAGCAGCGGCGAGACGTAGCTCGCGGTCAACGTGCACATCACGACGCGCGCCGCCGCGACCACGCGCGCCTCGACGCCGCGCGCTTCGGCGCCGAGCTCTCGCACGCGCAACTTGGCGAGCTCGCGCACGCGATCGAGCCGCGCGATCCGCGCTTCGACGGCGCGCAGTTGCTCGCGTGCGCCCTGCGCCGCGATCGCATCCGCCGCGGCGAACACGCGCGACAGCGCGCCCGCGCGGAGCTTCGGCGGCGGTTCGGCGAACAGCGACTGCTGCATCGTCAGCGCCGGTGCGAGCTCGCCGGCGAGCGCGCCGGCGTAGCGCAGCTGCTGCTCGACCTCGCCGATGCGGCTGCGCAGCTTGGCGAGCCGGTCGCGCTGCGCGCTCTGCCGCGCGTCGACGATGTCGGCGAGCTCGGCGCCGAACGTGTCGGCATCGCTGCGGCCGAGCCGCACGAACACGCCGGGCGCGAAGCCGGGCCGCGCGGCGAGCTTCGCGAGCAGCTGATCGATCGCCGCGTTGGTCGTCGACGCGACCAAGATCCGCTCGCCCTTCGCGAGCAGCTCGTCGATCACGTGGACCAGCGTCGCCGTCTTGCCGGTGCCGGGCGGTCCCCACACGAACGCGAGCTCGCTGTCGGCGCACAGCTGGACCGCCGCGCGCTGGCTCGGATCGAGCTCGCCGTGATCGAGTCGCAGCGCGCTCGCGACGCGTGCCGGCGGTTGCTTGCCGAACAACATCAGCGCGAGCGGCGCGGCGGAGATCGCGTCGAGCGCTGCGATCAAGCGGTCGTACAGAAACCACGGCGCGATCACGAGCGCGCACGGCGCGGCCACGTCGATCGCTTGATCGGCGAGCAGCACGATGCGGTCGTCGGCGACGCGCTCGACGACGACGCGCTGCTCGCCGCTCGGCGATTTCAGGACCGCGACCGAGCCGGCCACCAGCCGATCAGACGTCGCGACCTCGAAGCTGTAGCGCAGCCCGCCGAGCTCCTCGCCGCGGACGAGCGCGAGCTCGAACGTCTCGGCCGACTCGCGCATCGCCACGAGCTCGCCTTCGATGCCGCGCTTGAACGCCGAGACAAACCTGACGAGCAGCTCGCCCGCGTTTCTTGGCACGGCTCACGATGCGCGCGCGACGACCGGCGAGCAACGGCGAGATCCCGCCGCCGGGATCTGTCAGCTCAGCCACTCAGCAGCTCGTCGGCGATCTTCTTCGCCAGCTGCGCATCGACGCGGTCGCCGAACTGCTTCTTGACCGTTCCGATCACGCGGCCGGCCATCTTGGGATCCTTCGCGGGCAGCTCCGCGACCGCCTTCGCGACCGCGTCGCGCAGCTCGGCCTCGCTGAGCCCCTGCGGCAGCCACTTCGCACACCACGCGAGCTCGAATTCGAGCTCGGCGATCTGATCCTTGCCGCGTTCACCCACGGCGGCGAACTCTTGCTTCGCCTTTTCCATCTGCTTCTTGTACGTGGCGATCACATCGAGCACGAGCGCATCGTCGACCGTCCCTGAAAACGTCTTCGCGGTGCGGCGCTCCATGATCTTGGTGTTGATCATGCGGATCAGGTTCGCAGTCTTCAGATCCTTCGCCTTGAGCGACGCCGTGAGCTCGCTGCGGAGTTGCTCTTCAAGGGTTGCCATGTTCGCGGCTTACCACGTCAGCCGCCCGTGCGGTCGAACAGACCCAGCGCGAGCGCGGGACGAAGCCGACGCTGCTTGCCGCGACGCGTGCGGCGATGCGCTCGATCGAGCCCGGGCCGCCCATCATCCGGCGCCGACAGCGCGAACAACGTGCCGGTCGTCGACAACACGACCGCGTACGGATCGTTCGGCAACTCGGCGCGAACCGGTCCGATCGGCACGCCGTTCGGGATCGCGCGCGGCTCGGCCGCACGGCCAACTGCGCCCGCGACGACAGCCATGTGGGTCGTCGCCGGAGCGGCTTCGACGATCGCGCCCGCAACCGCTTCGCCGGTCACGATCGCGCGCAGCTTCCACGGCCCTTCGGGGACCGTTTCGAGCACCGGCGACAGCACGCGCGCGAGCTCGTCGGCGCTGTCGATCGGCGTGTCGAGCTCGAGCCCGCGCTCGGTCGTGGCCGCCGCGTTGCCGTTCGCGACCGCGATCGCGAGCTCGATCTTGATCGCGCTTCGCTGGCGACCGGCGAGCCGCAGCGCGAGCCGTTGCGCGATCACGCCGATCGCGGTGGGGCCGGCGATCGCGTTGTCACCATCGAGCACGTTGCCGCCGAGCACGACGATCTCTTCGCGAATCGCGGCTTCGGGCGCGTACGGGCGCAGCGACGAGCCGCTGTCGCCGCGCGCGAGTGCTTGATAGTCGGCCTCCAGCGGACGCGCGACCGAAGGCGCCGGCAATGCGGCGAACTCGCCGAGCGTGCGCACGCCGAGCGCCTCGAGCATGTGTTGCACCTCGGGCGCGATCGCGAGCAGCGACAGCGGGCGCGGCGACAAGAACGCCGCCGAGCCGCCGCGCGGCACCGTGATCACGTCGTGCTGATGCTGCTGCTCCGGCTCGTGCGGGCTCGCGCCGTGATCGCCGAGGCGCTGGCCGACCGCGCCATATGCGGCGGCGACCCACGCGGTGAAGCGATCGTCGGCGATGCCGATGCGCCCGAGCAAGCCGAGCTCGCGCAGCTTGTCGAGCACGCGCTCGCCGAACGCGTTGCCGCGCGTTCGCGTGGGGACTTCGGCGTAGAGCGCCAAGTGCGCACCGCCCGCGCCGACCCGACCGCCGATATCGACGACGCCGGTCAACGCGAGCAACGCATCGGCTACCGCGCGCGTGGTCTCGCGCTCGAGCTGACTCTCGACGCCAACCACCGACAGCTCGGCCGAGACGTTTCGGGCCGCGGCCGCGGTCATGCCGAGGCGGACGCCGAGCGTCCACGCGGCGCGCGAGCACGCGACCACGATCGGAGCGTGAAGCACGCCGGTGCCGGCGCCCTGACCGGCGACCATCGCGACGGGCGCGCCGCGCAGCGACGGGTCGACGCGTGTCGCGCACTGGAGCGCGTACTGCGGAATGTGAATGCAGGCGATTCGCATGCTCTAGGTCATAGCTTACTGGTCTGATGTTCAGTATGCAATCGGCGCGTCGGTTCGCGGCCATCTAGCTGGAACAACAGCGTATCTTGCCAGCAATGAATCACGCGCGAATCTCGCCAACGGCGCACTACACCGGCTACGTCTGGTTCGCGCACGGTCAATCGCACGAGGCCTTCGCGACCACGACGGGCAAGCGGCTGTATCGATCGCTGCGCGGGCCGAACGCGATCGCGTCGGCGACCGGGCTCGCTTCGCTCGAGGGCATGTTGCTCGCGCGCCACCGGCTGATCGATCTGCGGCTGCGCCGCGCGATCGATACCGGCGAGGTCACGCAGGTGATCGAGGTCGCGTGCGGGCTGTCGCCGCGCGGTTGGCGATTTCGCGAGCGCTACGGCGACCGCATCACGTACATCGAGGCTGATCTGCCTGCGATGATCGCGCGCAAGCGCGCCGTGCTCGCCGAGCTGGGTGGTGAAACCGAGCATCACAGAACCGCCGAGATCGACGCGCTCGGCGACGACGGCGCGGCGTCGATCGGCGCGTTGTGCGCGTCGCTCGATCCGAAGCGCGGCACGGCCATCGTGACCGAGGGCTTGGTCAACTACTTCGATCAGCCGACGGTCGAGGCGATGTGGCGCCGGTTCGCCCGCGCGCTCGCGCCGTTTCCGAGCGGGCGCTATCTGTCCGATCTGGTGATCCGCGCCGGCAATCGCGGGCCGGTCGTCGCTGGCTTTTCGTGGTTGCTGTCGGCGTTCGTGCGCGGTCGCGTGTTCGTTCACTTCGCGAGCGAGCGCGACGCCGAAGCAGCGCTGACGAGCTGCGGGTTCGACGCGGCGCTGCTCGATCCACGCGACTTCGCCGACGAGCTGCCCGGGCTCGAGCGCGCCGGCGCCGGCCGCGTTCGCGTCATCGACGCGACTACATCGCGAGCTTGAGCGGAATCTCGCCGGAGCCCTGCGCGATGATGCCGGCAGGGGCCGCACCGGCGAGCTCGTCGAGCCGCATCGCGAGCTCGGTCATCGTCGGGCGCATCGCCGGCTCTTTCGCGAGCGCACGCAGGATCAAGCGCTCGACCTCGATCGAGATGTTCGACGCGAGCCACGACGGCCGGCCCGGCCGGCGCTCCGCGTGCGCGTTGAACAGCTCGCCGAGCGAGCCTTCGAACGGCAGCGAGCCGGTGACCAGCTCGAACAACACGCAGCCGAGCGCGTAGACATCCGACGCCGGCTCGGGCTTACCGCGCCATTGCTCGGGCGCCATGTATGCCGGCGTGCCGGCAACCGAAGCATCGTCGGGCGGCGCTTCATCGGTCGCGCGCGCGACGCCGAAATCGATCACCTTGATCCGCGGCCAACCCGACCAGCGGCCGCGCTCGAGCACGAGGACGTTCTCGGGCTTGACGTCGCAGTGCACGACGCCGGCGCCGTGCAGCGCGGCAAGCGCGAACGCGATCTGCGCCGTCACGCCGAGCTTGGCCGCGAGCGAGAGCTGCTCGCCGACCTCGGCGAGCGTCTCGCCTTCGATGTACTCCATCACGAGGTACGGCACGTCGTCGCTGCTCTTGCTCGCCGCGCGAATCGCTACCAACCCGGGATGGCTCGCCCGCGCAGATACGCGCAGCTCTGCATACAGCCGGCTCACGACCTCGGGGTGATCGGCAAAAACTGGATCGAGCACTTTGAGCGCGACGCGATCATTGGAGGCGACGTGGCGGGCGAGAAACACGCCGCCCATCCCGCCGCTGGCAAGCGGCGAGAGCACTTCATAGTCACCGAACCGACCCATCGCGGCGACCAGCACTGCATCGCGAGTGCCACGTCGCGCATGATGTCATCGCGCGATCATGCGTGCGCCGGCGACGAAAATTCGAGCCTCTCGTGTGTCGAGCTATCGACAAACGAGAACGAACCGACACAGCCGTCGTCAAAACCGTCGGCACGGTTACGACGCGGCGTCAGTTCTGTCAGCGCGGCAGATCCACGCCTTCGGCGGCACAAACGGCTTCGGCGCGATGCCGGGGATCGCCCGACAGCGCTCCCGCGAGCTTCGTCGCCCGCGCGCCATCGCGACGCCGGCACGCGGCGGCAACAGATCGACTGCGATCATCTTGGCGCAGCTCGAGCCCGCCGTTCGCGGGCACCGGGATCGCGGATGGATCGGCGCGGTCGTTATCGACGGCGATGCTCATCAGCATCGGATAGAGGTCGCCCCGCGCGACGCCATGCGCGAGCGCGGCGCGCGACTGTTGGAGGTGCGCGTCGATGATGCGATCCATCGTCGCTTCGTCGCGCGCGCCCGCGATCGGCTGGCCGTTGATGAACATCGTCGGCGTGCCGTCGACGCCGAGCGCCTCGGCCGCCGCGGTCTCGGCGATCACCGCATCGTGATACTTGCGCGTGTCGAGCGCGGCGCGGAACTTTTCCATGTCGAGCCCGACCGCCTTCGCGTAGGTCTCGAGATCGTCGCGCGTGAGATGGCCGAAATGCGCGAACACCTCGTCGTGGAACGGCCAGAACTTGCCCTGCTCGGCCGCGGCGACACCGGCCTCGGCGGCGATCGACGAGCTCGAATGAAAGTACATCGCCATGTGGCGGTACACGACGCGCACGTCGTTGCCGTACTTCTGGCGGACGTGCGCGAGCACCGGCGCGGCCTTCGCGCAGAACGGACATTGAAAGTCGCTCCACTCGACGATCGTGACGAGCGCGTCGTCGGGGCCGCTCTGATGTCCCGGCAAGCCCAAGCCGACGCGATAGCCGTGGTTTGCATCGAGCGGGACCGCCTGGTTGGTCGTCTCCGGCGGCGCGTCGGCGGCGGGCTTACCGGCCTCGACCAGCGCGACGTAGAGATCGAGCGGATGCTTGGCGCGCTCGGCGTCGGCGCGCACGAGCTCTTGATCGATGACGTCGGCGAAGATCTTCAGCGGCTGGTTGCCGTGGATCACGCGGCCGTTGATGAACGTGGTCGGCGTGCCCGTGATGCCGAGGTGATACGCGTCCGCGAGGTCGGTTTTGATCGCCGCGCGATACGTGCCGGCATCGAGATCGCCGCGGAACTTGATCATGTCGAGGCCGAGCTCGCGCGCGATCAGCTCGACGCCCGCCCGATCGACGCGGCCGGCGAGCGCGAACAACCGATCGTGCATGGGCCTAAATCGCCCCTGTGCCGCCGCGGCGCGCGCGGCCTCGGCGGCGAGCGGCTCGTCCTCGTCGGCGGGCAGCTCGCGATGCACCCAGCGAATCTGTCCCGGATAGAGCCGGTCGAGCCGGTCGAGCGTGACCTGGACGCGGTTGCAGAACCCGCACTCGTAGTCGCTCCAATCGACGATCGTGATCGGCGCATCGGCCGGGCCCTCGGTGGGGGCGTCGCCGCGCGGCACGTCATAGATCGTGTCGGGATCGAAGCTCGCCGCGCCGTGCGCGCGTTGTGTGACGGTGTCGGCGTGCGCGACCGTGGTCACAACACCAAACGCGATCGCGATCACGGCGCTGCGCATGCCGGCAAAACCTAGCACGCCGCCTCGGTTCGAGCTTACGCTAGAACCATGCGGCCGATCGTACCTCGCCTTGCGATCGCCTGCGCGGCGTTGGGTTTGTTCGCGTGCCGGACCAAGCAAGGTGGCATCGAGATCGTCGCGAAGGACGCGCCGTCGAACGTGCATTTCGTGCGGGTTTTCCTCGGCACGAGCAACGTCGGCTCGACGCTCGACTCGTCGACGACGCTCACGGTGCCCGCGCCGATCGCGGCGCCGGCGCAGGGCTCGGCGACGATGACCACGGCCACGCAGAACATCTTCGTGCGCGATCCGGGCAACGCCAACGACACCGCGGCGTACGACGGTCACGACGTCACGTTCGAATTCGAAAGCAACGGCGACACCGGCGCGGTGCTCGCGGCGATCGTGGTCGGCTACACCACCGGCTCAGCCGGCGGCGTGCCGGTCGCCGCAGCGTTGCTGCAAGACCTGACGCTGAACGATCACGAGATCGACGTGTACGACGCCGATCTGAGCTCGACCGCAACGCTGCCGTTCTTGTGGAGCACGGTTGCGGACGCGACCACGCCGGTGACGCAAGCCGAGTGCGCCGGGTTCAGCAGCAGCGCCGGCTCGGCGTTCATCATCATGGATCCCGACGACGAAGACTGCGACGGCTACATCGACGGCAGTGACGTCGAGTGCTCGCCGTTCGTGTTTCACGATCCGGCCGGCGTCAGCACGAACGAGACGTGCTTTTACGCGGTCGCCGACGACAGTCAGCACGGCGCCGAGTGCCGGCTCGGCGGCCGAGTGTGCGAGGACGGCATCGGAGTTGGCTCGAACAGCGCGTGCGGCGCGACCAATACGTGCGTGCCGAACATCGCGTGCGCGTGCGCGGCGACCGACCTCGATGTCTCGAAGAACGCGCTCGGCTGCCTGGCCGAAACGCCGGCCGCGGCCGACTCCGGCTACGACTGCGCGGTCGGGATCCCGAACGGCAACTGCACGATCGCGATCCCGCCGGTGACGACCGGTGGGATGCCGTGCAAGACGACGGGCAACCACGGCGGGCTCGCCGCCGCCGGGTCGACCAAATTCACCACGACGACGGTCGACTCGGGCGGCTACGCGTTCACGCTGACGATCAACGCGGCCTGCGGCGCGACGCTCGAGATCGAACCGGACTCGATGGGCGGCAGCGGCAGCGGCGGCGGCGGCAGCGGCAGCGGCGGCAGTGGCGGCGGCGCCGCGAGCGCGTTCCCGAACCTGTTGGTCAAGCTCGAGCTCGTCAACGGCGCGTCGCTGATCTATCCGATCGCGCTGACCGCGAATCCGGCCGCCATGTGTATGGGCGATCAGCCGCCGGTGTGCATGCGCGCACCGCAGAACCCGTTCGACGAGTCGCTCACGCAATGTGTCGCCGGCTGGGGCACGCGGACGTCGACGATGCTGAACGGCACGTCGCCGACGCTCGATGCCGGCATGGATGTCATGTACTACATCGACGCGACCACCAACGCGATCATGGGGGCGGTGCCGGGCGGCTCTGGTGCGTGGACGTCGGTGACGGGCCCGACGCTGACGCTGTCGCTGCCCGCGGTCGCCGTGCACCTCACCGACGACGGCAACACGCTCTACGTGACCGACATGGGCGGCTTCGTCAACTCGTTCCAGAAACAAGGCAACATGTTCGTGCCCATCGCGGCGGCGACGCCGTTCATGCCCGGCACCACGCAGGCGACGTGGTACTCGCCCGATGCGCAGCAGACCGACGTGATCTACGCCGATACAGAGCAGCTGTGGGAGCTCACGTCGAGCGGCGGGCCGCCGTTCATGATTCCGGTCAACCCGTTCGAGAAAGGCCAGACGCCGTACATGAGCGAGGATTCCACCGCGCTGTGGTTCGCGGAAACCACGAACGGCAGCGGTAGCGAAAACGAGATCTTCGTCCAGCAGCGCGTCGGCTCCGCGGCGCAATTCTCCGACGCGGTCGGAAGTCCGGAGCTGGGTACGTCGATCACGCCGCAGGGCCCGTGGGTCGAGCCGTTGCCGTCCACCCCGAGCGAACAGATGATGTTCTTCTCGTCGCAGGACAACGGCGCGGTCATGCCGACGATCTACTCGGTTCAGCGCGCGCCGTTGCTCGAGCCCTGACCGCAGCCGCGCGCATGGCGCGCCTTCGCGAGGTCGAGGTCGGTGCTCGCGAGCGCGGCGACGAGCCCGTTCGCGAGCTTCGCGATGTCGATCAAGTGCGGCATGTCGATGCGATCGATCGTGTCGCAGACCTCGTGATAGCAGCGGTGATCCGGTGTCCAGAAGAACGTGTACGGCACCCCGGCGTCGCAGAACGGGATGAAGTCGGAGCCGCGCGCGCGACCGCCGGCGACCACGTGGACGTGCGGAAATTTTCCGACCAGCTTGTCGAGTAGCACGCGCGCCGGAAGCTTCGCGAACGCGCCCATCGCCGCGACGAGGCCGGCCGAATCGTGGCTGCCGATCATGTCGAGCTCGATGACCTCGACCACGCGATCGAGCGCGATCGTCGTGGGCATGTGCTGCGCGAAGAACGTCGAGCCGATCATGCCGTCTTCTTCGTCGCCGAATGCCGCGAAGACGATCGTGCGTTTGGCCTGCGGCGCGGCGGTGATCGTCTGCGCGATCGCGAGCAGCGCGATCACGCCCGAGGCATCGTCGTTGGCGCCGAGATGGCCGGCGCCGAGGTGATCGTGGTGCGCGGTCACGATCACGACGTCGCCGTCGGCGTCGCTGCCCGGCGCGATGCCGATCACGTTCGCCGTGTGCTTGCCGGTTTGCGTCGCGAACGCCTGCTCGAACGTGCCGTCGTCGCCGGCGGGCACCAGCCCCGCGCACGCGAAGCGCTCGGTGATGATCGCGCGCGCTGCGGCGTCGCCGTCGGTGCCCGGCGCACGGCCATCGAGCTCGGGCGACGCGAGCTTCGCGAGGCGGTCGTGCAGGATCGTCTGGTCGAACGGATCGGCGTCGCGGCATTCGGCGGCTCGCGCGACGGCTGGTACGAGCAACAGCAAGGCGGCGACGACGAGCTTCATGATCGACGAGACGCGCGTCGCGCTCGTCGGTTTCACCCAAGCTCGCCCGGGTCGACGGTGTCGGCGAGCTCGCGGCCGCGCGGCCCGGTGCCGGTGGCGACGAGCACGCGGCGATCGCCGGCGTGGCGCAGCTCGACGCGCAGGTGATCGGCGGGCATGACGTCGAAGCGGTCGGCCCACTCGACGATCGTCACGCCGCGCGGATCACCGATCGCCTCGTCGAGCCCGAGCTCGGGCAACTCGGCCGGGCGTTCGATGCGGTAGAGATCGGCGTGCCACACGATCAGGCGGCCGTGCGCGTACTCGTGAACGAGCGCGAACGTCGGGCTGTGCGCGTCGCCGCCGCCCAATGCCGCGACGAGGCCGGCTACAAACGTCGTCTTGCCGGCGCCGAGCTCGCCGACGAGCGCGATGGCGTCCCCCCCGCGCAGCGCCGCGGCGAGCCGCGCACCTGTCGCGGACGTCGCGATCGCATCTGGCAACTCGATCATCCCGCGACCCTAGCAAACGAGTTATATAGAGGCGTGCTTCGTGCGGCGCTGATCATCGCGTGCATTGGCGTGGTCGGCTGCGGCCGCGATCACGGCGTCCCGCACCAGCAGCACTTGCCGCCGATCGACAAGGTGCCCGCGCTGCGCGGCGGCGGGCCGGCACGGTCGCCTCGCATCGCGAACTACAAGCTCGACGCCAAGCTCGATCCGGCGACTCACCAAATTGCTGGAACCGAGACGCTGACCTGGACGAACACCGGCCAGAGCCAGGTCGACACGCTGCCGTTCCACCTCTACCCCAACGCGTTCAAGAACGAGAAGTCGCTGTTCATGCGCGAGTCGCGTGGCGAGATGCGCGGCGCGCGCGCATCCGACAGCGGCTGGGGCTGGATCAATGTCGACTCGCTGCAGATCGGCGGCGTCGAGCTGGCGCGCGAGCTCAAGTTTCCGCGCGAGCAGGACGGCGACGAGACCGTCGCCGAGCTCAAGCTCGCGCAGCCGGTGCAGCCCGGCCAGACGATCGAGATCAACTTCAAGTTCACCGAG
>DATBAS010000049.1:0-9571 GCA_036271395.1 Kofleriaceae bacterium | reverse complement strand
AGGCGCGCTCGTTTCGCTGCGTCCGCCGACCGACTGCAAACGCTGTCCGGCGAGCAACGCCAGCTCAACCGACTGCCCACCACTGGCCCACAGACGAAGCGAGCACGCCGATCCGGCGAGCAAGCTGTTGCCGCTCTTGCGAAAATGAGCGACCCCGACGGGATTCGAACCCGTGTTACCTGCGTGAAAGGCGGGTGTCCTAGGCCTCTGGACGACGGGGTCTGGATCGCTGATCTATTTATGTGAGCTCAGACGGGCTCGAACCGTCGACCCTCGGCTTAAAAGGCCGGTGCTCTACCAACTGAGCTATGAGCCCTGAGTTGCGGGCGATGGAATCTGCCCGAATCGTGGCGGCTTTGCAACCCGTGATGACCATGTCCGAGTTTCTAGGGGCCAAGGTAGGGTAACGAGAGATTGATTTCTACATCGGTGCTCAGTACCGTAGCTTTGTCTACATGGACAAGAGGGAAGCGGTTCGTGTCCCAGTCCAGATGCGTGCACGTTGTCGCGCGTTCGGGATCGTGATCGATGGGCTCGTCGAGGATGTCTCGCGCAGCGGCTTGTTCATGCGGGCGCCGCGGCAGATTCGGCTGGGTTCGGTCACCGAGATCGACCTCGACCTGCCGGGTGAAGCGACGATCCATCTGCCGGCCGAAGTCGTGCGCGTCGAAGAGTCGCCGCGGCTCGGCATGGCGCTGAAGTTCACCGCGGTCGCCGCGCAGGCGAAGCTGCCGCTGGCGAACTTCATCATGAAGCAGCACGCCAGCGTAATTGGCTGACCATCGGCCGATCGCTGACGATTCCCGTGGTGATTCCGGGGCTTGCTCGCTTGCGCGCAAGGCATCGACCGTTATCATGGCCGCGCGCTACCTTGCTCGCGATCGTGTCCACTCCAAGCTCGCCACGCTCGAGCAAACCCGTCACGCGTAAGGCGGTGCTGGCGCTGCGCGACGGCTTGACCGACGAGCGCCGCGCCGAAGCCAGCGCGCGGATCGCCGAGCGCACGACGGAGCTGCTCGCCGATCGCCACGTCGTGGCGCTGTACGCCCCGAAAGGGAGCGAGGTCGACACGCGCGCGATCGACGAGAACTTACGCGCTCGCGGCGCGCGCGTGGTGTATCCGCGGATCGTCGACGATCAACGCGAGCTCGCGTTTCACGAGGTCCCGCCGGACAAGCTCGTCGCGTCGCGATACGGCCTCTACGAGCCGCGCGCGGATTGGCGCAACCAGGTCGGGCTCGTCGAGATCGACGCGTTCGTCGTGCCCGGTGTCGCGTTCGATCGCCGCGGCGGCCGGCTCGGGTTCGGCCGCGGCCACTACGATGCGACGCTCACTGCCGCGCCGCCGCGCGCGTTGCGGATCGGCCTCGCGTTCGAGGCCCAGCTCGTCGACGACGTCCACCACGAAGCTCACGACGTCGCGCTCCACGTGATCGTCACCGAAGCCGCGAGCTATCGCTAATGGATCCGATCGTCATTCTCGTTGGAGTCGCGCTGGGCCTTGCGGCCGGCGTGTTTCTCGGCACGCGGCTCGGGCGCGCCCGCGGCGGCGGCGCCGATGCGACCAAGGTCGCGGCCGAGGCCGAGCAGATCCGCGACGCCGCGCGCGCGGAGGTCGAGCAGGTCAAGAAAGCCGCCGAGGTCGAAGGCAAAGAAGCCGCGCGCAAGCGCAAGGCCGATCTCGACGAAGAGCTCAAGGCGCGTCGCGCCGAGCTCAACAAGCGCGAAGAGGCGCTCGGCCAAAAGGAGCGCGAGCTCGAGCGCGGGCGCAAAGATGCGGAGCGGCGCGGCAACGAGCTCGAGAAGAAAGAGAAATCGGTCGACGGCAAGATCCGTCAGGCCGACGCGAGCGTCGAGAAGGCGGAAGCGTCGCAGGCCGAAGCGCGCAAGAAGCTCGAAGAGGTCGCCGGGCTCTCCGAAGGCGACGCGCGCAAGCGTCTCGAAGATGAAGTGCGTGGCCAGGCGCTGCAGTCGGCCGCGGTCGACATCAAGCGGATCGAAGACGATGCGAACCGCGAAGCGACCGCGCGCGCCAAGACGATCGTCGCGACCGCGATCCAACGCTTCGCGAGTGAGTTCGTCCACGAACGCACGGTCGCGGTGATCCCGCTGCCGTCCGACGATCTCAAGGGCCGGCTGATCGGCCGCGAAGGCCGCAACGTGCGCGCGCTCGAAGCGGCGACCGGCATCGACCTCATCATCGACGACACCGCCGAGTCGATCACGATCTCGTGCTTCAACCCGGTGCGCCGCGAGATCGCGCGCATCGCGATCTCGGCGCTCGTCGCCGACGGCCGCATTCATCCGACGCGGATCGAAGAGGTCGTTCGCAAGGCTGAAAAAGAAGTCGACAAGGTCTGCAAAGAAGCCGGCGAGCAAGCGGTGTTCGATCTCGGCTTGCACCGCGTGCATCCCGAGCTCGTGAAGCACCTGGGCCGGCTGAAGTTCCGCCAGTCGTACGCGCAGAACGTGCTCTTGCACTCGATCGAGGTCGGCTATCTCGCCGGGCTGATCGCGAGCGAGCTCGGGGCGAACGTCAAGCTCGCGCGCCGCGCCGGCTTGCTTCACGACATCGGCAAGGCCGTCGATCACGAACAAGAAGGGCCGCACGGCGAGGTCGGCGCCGCGCTCGCGAAGCGCCACGGCGAGTCGCCCAAAGTCTGTCAGGCGATCGCCGCACACCACGGCGACGAAGGCACCGGCACGCGTCCCGCGGCGTTGCTCGATCACATCGTCGCCGCGGCGAACTCGCTGTCGGCGGCACGCCCCGGCGCACGGCGCGAGCAGCTCGCGAGCTACATCAAGCGGCTCGATGACCTCGAGGCGATCTGCAAGCGTTTCGACGGCGTCGAGCGCGCGTTCGCGCTGCAAGCTGGTCGCGAGATCCGCGTGATGGTGATGAACGATCAGGTCGACGACGCGCAGGCGACGATGATGTCGAAAGAGATCGCGCGCGCGATCGAGACCGAAGCGACGTATCCTGGTCAGGTACGGGTCGTCGTCGTGCGCGAGACACGCGCGTCGGATTACGCGCGATAGGCGATTTGGCGTAGGCTCGCGCCATGCTCTCAGGCGCGCACGTCATCACCTTTAGCTCGAACGCCACCGCCGACGCTGCGTTCTTGCGCGACACGCTGTCGCTCGGTCACGTCGACGCCGGCGAAGGCTTTCTGATCTTCGGCCTGCCGCCATCCGAGCTGGCGATGCACGAAGCCGATGCATCGAGCGGTCCCGGCGGCAAGACCGAGCTGTACTTCATCGTCGATGATATCGAGAAGTTCGTCGCGCAGATGGCCGAGCACGGCGTGGCAACCGAGCCGGTCGCCGATCGCGGCTGGGGTCTGTTGTCGAGCGTCGCGCTGCCGAGCGGCATCAAGCTCGGTGTCTACGAGGCGCGTCACGCGCGGCCCGCATCGGCCGGCGGCGCCGTGAAGGCGGCCAAGCAAGCGGCCAAGCAGGTGAAGAAAGCGGCGAAGGCGCTGGTCCAGAGCGCGAAGGCGGTCCGCAAAGCGACCAAACAGGCGAAGCAGGCCAAGAAGGCCGCCAAAAAGCAGTCGAAGTCGAAGTCAAAGTCGAAGTAGCTCAGCGGAAGAAAACCATTCGCACCGCGGCCACGGCGATGCCGACAACGATCGCCGCGAAGGCCAGCTTGAAGATCCAGCTGAACGGGTCATTGCGAACCTCGGCGCCGAGCTGGCCGAGCTTCGTGCGATGCACGTGCTGGCCACCGAGCTCGGGTGGCCGTGCGTCGAGCCGCACGTCATCGAGCGTGACCGCGACGTCGAAGAACGCGTCCTGAAACGCGGCTTGGTCGTGCTTGACCTTGAGCTGGCCGTCGCGAAGCGGCGTCGCCGTGAACGTGAACACCCAGTGCTCGGCATTGCGGCGATAGACGGCGGTGCGCGCGTCGAGCGTCGGCGGTGCGGGCGTGACCGGGACGACGTCCTCGAGCTTCACGGTGCGCGCGTCGGGCAACACGATCTCGTCCGGGCCGTTGCATGCCGTGACGCGCGCGAGCTCGAGGCCGTGCGCGCCGTGCGTTAGCACCTCGTCGCCCGCGCGCAGGCACACCGAGTTCGGGTGAGTCGCCGAGCAATAGGTGCACGTGATCGTGCGCCGATACAGCTGCTCGGGAACCTCGCCACCGCACGTCGGACACAGGAACGAAGCCATCCGCCGATCGTAACGCGCGGCGCGGTCCGAGACACTAGATCTTCATGCGGGCCATGCTGGTGATCGCCGCGGTCGGTTGCACGGCGGCCGCAGCACCGCCGATCGCCAACATCGCGAGCGTCGCGCCGGAGCGCCAGCAACTCACGCCGCTCGTCGTCGACGGCTTCGCCGGCTGCGTGCCGCATCGGATCGAGCTGTCGATCGACGCGCGCCGGAGGTCGACCGTGACGATCACGTGTCCAGCTCCACCGCCGCGACGCGCTGGCGGTCGCGTCGTCGTGGTGGTGTGCGATGGCATGCCGCGCACGTTCGACGGAGCCGCCGTCGCGATCGAGCCGGGCCGGCACACGATCGCCGTGCGCGACGAGCTCACCGGCCGAACCGCACAGGTCATCGCGCGGTTTCCGGTGACACGGGCCGACACGATCGTGATCGGCGACGACGATCGAGCGATCGCCGTCGGGGTCGCGCGCCGCGCGCTGCTGATCTTTATGTGACGTGCTAGCGTGCGCTCATGTTGCTCCTGGACGAGCTCGATGCGCGTGGGCTACTCGCCAACTGCACCGATCGAGCGGGGCTCGCCGAGTTGCTCGCGAGCCACGCGCCGATCGCCGCGTACGCGGGTTACGACCCGACCGCGCCGAGCCTGCACGTCGGCAACCTGGTGCCGAGCATCCTGCTCAAGCGCCTGCAGCTCGCCGGGCACAAGCCGATCGTCGTCGTCGGCGGGGCGACCGGCATGATCGGCGATCCATCGGGCAAGAGCGAGGAGCGCAACCTGCTCGACGCAGCCACGCTCGCGACCAACGTCGCCGGAATTCGCGCGCAGCTCGCGCGTCAGCTCGATTTCGACACGTCGCCGACCGGCGCGTCGCTCGTCAACAACCACGACTGGACCGTCGGCATCAGCTATCTCGAGTTCCTGCGCGACATCGGCAAGTACCTCACGGTCAACTACATGACCGCGAAAGACTCGGTGAGTAGCCGGCTGCAAAGCGACAACGGCATCAGCTACACCGAGTTCTCGTACATGCTGCTGCAGGCGTTCGACTTCGTACATCTCGCCGAGTCGCACAACTGCCGGCTGCAGGTCGGCGGCAACGATCAGTACGGCAACATCACCGCCGGCTGCGAGCTGCAGCGCAAGCTCGGCCGATGTCAGCTGTTCGGCTGGACCGCGCCGCTCTTGCTCGATTCGAACGGCCAGAAGATGGGCAAGACCACGACCGGCGAGCGCGTCTGGCTCGATCCGGCGCGCACCACGCCGTTCGCGTTCTACCAGTACTGGCTCAACACGGCCGATGACGACGCGCCGCGATTCTTGCGGATGTTCTCGCTCGAATCACTCGCGCGCATCGCGGAGCTCGTCGCCGCGCACGAAGCCGATCGCGCCAAGCGCCTCGCGCAGCGCGAGCTCGCACGCGTGATGACATCGTGGGTCCACGGCGCCGATGCGATCGCCGCGATCGAAGCGGCGAGCGGCGAGATCTTCGGCGGCGATCTGAGCAAGCTCGGCGACGCCGAGCTCGAAGCGATGGCCGGTACAGTCCCGAGCGTCGACGTGCCGCGCGCCGACCTCGAGGCCGGCATCGCGCTGATCGATTTGCTCGTGCGCAGCGGGCTCGAAGAGTCCAAAGGCGCCGCGCGCCGCCAGATCTCGCAAGGCGGTGCGTCGGTCAACAACGTCGTGATCACCGACATCGCGAAGAAGGTCGCGATCGCGGATCTGCTGACCCCGACGCGACTCGTGCTGCGCAAGGGCCGCAAGCACTACCGGATCGTGCGCGTCGTTTGACCTGACGTGCTGATCCCGCCGCTCATCGCCATTGTCGGCTTCGCGCTCGCGCTGATCGCGAAGTCGTGGCTGCTGGTCTGGCCCGCGACGGTGTTGCTCGCGCTGTGGATCGTCTATCTCGTCGAGGCACCGCGCGCGCTCGGCAAGCGCGCCGACGGGACGATGGCGTGGCTGGCCTGGGCAGTTTGGGGCCCGGTGTTCCTCTACCAATGGATCTCGCACGAGGTCGTGCGGCGTTGGTCGGGCGAGCCCGTCGCGACCGAGGTCGCGCCCGGCGTGTGGGTCGCACGCCGGCCGCGCGCGGACGAGCTGCCGAGCGAGATCGCGATCGTCGTCGATCTGTGCGCCGAGTTTCCCGCCGCGCGCGCGGTTCGCGCGCATCCGCGCTACCTCGCGGTGCCCACGCTCGATGCGCGCTGTCCGCGCCCGGCCGAGCTCGCGCGCATCGCCGACACCGTGATCGCCGCCGGTGGTCCCGCGTTCATCCACTGCGCGCTCGGCCACGGCCGCTCGGCCACGGTCGCCGCGGCGGTGATGATCAAGCGCGGCGACGCGACGCTCGACAACGTCGAAGCCAAGTTGCGCGCCCTGCGGCCGAAGATCGGGCTCAACGCGCGACAACGCGCGGCGCTCGCCGCGGCTATTTCGCGCTGACGCCGAGCTGCTTCCACAAGAACGCGTACGCGAGCGACGTCATGAACGCGCGTTGTGCGCTATCGGCGGCGCCGGCATGGCCGCCTTCGATGTTCTCGTAGAACAGCACGTCGTGGCCCTGCGCTTCCATGCGCGCGGCCATCTTGCGCGCGTGGCCCGGATGCACGCGGTCATCGCGCGTCGACGTCGTGAACAAGACGCGCGGATACTTCGTCGCCGCGCGCACGTTCTGATACGGCGAGTACTTCGAGATCGCCGCCCAATCGTCGGCATTGTCGGGATCGCCGTACTCTTCCATCCACGACGCACCCGCGAGCAGCTTGTGGTAGCGCTTCATGTCGAGCAGCGGCGCCTCGCACACGACCGCGCCGAACAACTCCGGCCGCTCGGTCATCATCACGCCGACGAGCAAGCCGCCGTTCGAGCCGCCGAGAATGCCGAGCTTGTCGGGCCGCGTGACCTTGCGACTGATCAGATCCTCGGCGACCGCCGCGAAATCGTCGTACGCGTGCTGGCGCAGATGTTTTTGCGCCGCCTGGTGCCACTTCGGGCCGTATTCGCCGCCGCCGCGCAGGTTCGGCACCACGTAGATGCCGCCGCGCTCGAGCCACGCGGCTCCTGCAAGCGAGTCGTAGTACGGCGTCAGCGAGATCTCGAAGCCGCCGTAGCCCTCGATCATCGTCGGGTGCGAGCCGTCGAGCGCGAGATCCTTCTTGGCGACCATGAAATACGGCACCCGCGTGCCGTCCTTCGACGTCACGAAGTGCTGCGTGACCTCGAGCCCGGACGCGTCGAAGCGCGCCGGTGCGTGCTTGAGCTCGCGCTTCTTGCCGCTCTCGACCAAGCCGATCGTGGTCGGCGTCAAGAAGCCATACTCGTAGGTCCAATAATCGTCGTTGACGTCGTAGTCGAACGCCGACAGCGTGACGCTCACACCTGGCTTGACCGGCAGCTTCGCCGATACCCACTTGCGGGCATTGCCGCTGCCGCTGCGCGACCACGCGACCACGCCGTCTTTGACGTCGTCGAGGATGTGGACGTAAATCTTGTTCTTCGTCGCCGTGATGTTGTCGAACGACGTCGTCGGCGACGGCGTGAACAACGCGGTAAACGCGCGGCCGCCGGTCGAGTAGTCCTTCTCGTTCGCCACGAGCAACGAGCCGGCGGGCCAGGTTGTCGTGCCGATCGTCCAGTCACTGCGCAGCGTGACGATGATCTGGTCATCCCAGAACCCGACGCTCGCGTCATCGGGCTTTTCGATCTTCGTCAGCTTCGTGCCATCCCACAGATATTCGTCGGCCGAGAACGCGCCGACCGCGCGCGTGACGACGTCGTGGGTGCGGCCGTGATCCCACGTGCGATACGCCGAGATGTCGACATCGTTCGGCTGCCCTTCGTAGACGGTCTTCGCCTCACCGAGCGGCGTGCCGCGCTTCCACTCCTTGACGATGCGCGGATAGCCGGAGCTCGTCATCGACCCCGGCCCGAAGTCGGTGCCGACGTAGAGCGTGTCGAGATCTTTCCAGGTGATGTCGCTCTTGGCTTCGGGCAGCGTGAAGCCGCCGTCGACAAACTGCTTCTTCACCACGTCGAACTCGCGGATCACGGTCGCATCGGCGCCGCCGCGCGACAGCGAGATCAGGCAGCGCTCGTATTTCGGGTAGAGACAGTCGGCGCCCTTCCACACCCAGCTGGCGCTCTCGGCCTTGTTGAGCGCGTCGACGTCGAGGACGACCTCCCACGTCGGCTGATCCTTCGCGTAGCTCGCCAGCGTGGTTCGCCGCCACAACCCACGCGGGTTGGCGTCGTCCTGCCAGTAGTTGTAGAGCCACTTGCCCTGCTTGTAGGCCGCCGGCGGCTTGTCCTTGGCGTCCATGATCTTGCGAAGGCGGTCTTCGAGCTCGTGGAAGCCCGGCACGGCCTCGAGCTCCGCCTTCGACTTCGCGTTCTGCTCGCGCGCCCACGCCAGCGACTTGTCGGCTTCGACGTTCTCGAGCCACAGATACGGATCCTCGACCGGCGCCACAGCGCTCGCCGATCCCGCGGTGGAGACAGGTGTCGGCGATGGCGATGGCGATGGTGACGATGGTGGAGGTGGGCTCGACGAGCCGCAGGCCGCGAGCGCGATCAGCAGGAAACGTTTCACGGCCGGACTGTACGCGGAAATCGCGGGCTCACGCGCGTCGACGAATCATCGACTCGACCGGTACGGGCTCGAAACGCTCACGTCCGGCTCGCGTCGACGTCGAGTCGACGAGTCGACGAGTCGACGAGTCGACGAGCGTCGCCGAAGAGTCGCCGAAGAGTCGCCGAAAAAGATGAAGGCCCGCTCGATGAGCGGGCCCTCAAAACCCCGGCAGCGTCCTACTCTCCCACAGGGTTGCCCCTGCAGTACCATTGGCCCTGGAGAGCTTAACTTCCGTGTTCGGGATGGGAACGGGTGTGACCTCTCCGGTGTAGCCACCAGGAAAAAAAAGACGAAGTGCGAAGCTCGGCCGGACTGGTGTCCGGCAGGTCAGCAGTTTTGCTCGGGTGAGCAAAGAAAAGATCGTTTCTACATCACAGCGAGCCCAATCGCTTCGAGACAATCTCTACAAGCTCTCTGGGAACGCGTTTCAGGGTGATGACTTGCACCTTCTCCCGGCGCGCCTCGAACACAGATGTGGATCTGTGTGGCGCCTGCGTCCGAGCGTTAACTCGAACGCGGGAAAAATAGGTGATCAAGCCTCCCGACCGATTAGTACGCGTTAGCTACGTGCCTTGCAGCACTTCCACATCGCGCCTATCAACCGCGTAGTCTACGCGGGGTCTTATGGTGCCTTAACGGCATTTGGGATACCTAATCTTGAGGGGGGCTTCCCGCTTAGATGCTTTCAGCGGTTATCCCTTCCGGACATAGCTACCCGGCGATGCGGCTGGCGCCACAACCGGAACACTAGCGGTCCGTCC
>DATBAS010000048.1:0-17596 GCA_036271395.1 Kofleriaceae bacterium | reverse complement strand
ACGAGCCGCATGCCTACGGCTGGATCACGGCGGTCGTCGTGTAACCGGCTTTGATGCCGATCGTGTGACTGCGGAGCTGCATGCTGCCGACACTCGCCGACAGCGTGGCCGATCCGACCGGCGCGTTGATAACGAACGCGATGCCGGCGGAGCCGGTGCCGGTCGTCACGCACTGGTTGTTGCTGCCGAGGTAACGGACAGTGCCGCCCGGGATGTCGACCGTCGCGCCGGAGACCAGGTTGCCGTCGCAGTCGACGACGATGACGCCGACCGCGCCGACGTCCGAACCAGAACCCTGCGGCACGGTGCACAGATCCGTAGCGATGAATTGCAGATCCGCGCTCGTGATCATCACCATGACGCCCGCGTTGCTGTTCTGGTAGAGATCGACCGCGGGATAGAGCGCGGTCGGCTCGTCGTCGCTGCCGCTCGCTTCGAGGTGCACGTCGATCGGCGCGCCGCTGGTCGGCAGGCTCATCGAGTAGGCGCCGCTCGCATCCGAGGTCGCGGTGCCGATCGTGCTCCCGCCGACGATCGCGTTGACGGTGATGCCCGGGACACCTTCTTCGGTGAAGCTCGGGCTGAGCGTCACCGCGGAGCCTCCGAGCGTCACCGGATCGGGCGCCGTCGTCGGAATCGGCTGACCGGAGCAACTGTACGGCCCCGACGAGCCGCTGCCGCTGCCACTTCCGCTACCGCTGCCACTGCCGCTGCCGGTGTGACCGTCGGCGGTCGTCGAGCTATTGGATCCGCCACATGCGAACAGGGCGACTGCGAGCCAAGCGTTGCGCATCGCGCAACCATACATCGACTACGGCGGCGGTGGCTGCACCACGCGAACGACGTCGGTGAGTTGATCCTGGGTGAACCGGTCGCGGCAGTGCGCGTAGAGCTCGTCGGGGGTCTGCGCGTCGCGCACGCACTGCAGCGCGTCGTCGGACCACTGCATGCGCTCGCAGTGCTCGACGAGGAGCGGCCGGAGGTGCGCTTCTTGTGCAGTAAACACGGGGTCGACGTCGCCGAGCTGCTCGACGAGCGACAGCGCATGATCGATCGCGAGCTCGCACGGCGTCGGCGCCGTGTGCTGCGGCCGCAGCGTCGCGGTCTCGGGTGCCGGCGCGGCTTGTGGATCGGGCGCGACCGGCGGCGGATCGCGCCAACAACCGGCGGCGATCAGCCACACCAGCGCGGCCCGTGTCATTTCGACGCTTTCACGATGACGTCGAAGACCAGCGCGGGGCGTGTGTGATCGCCGACACGGCACTGCGTGGTGCCGACTTTCTGGCCGGTCACGATCCACACGTTGGTCTGGCCGCGCGTGACCAGATCCGCTGCGACCAGCGATGGGTCGTCGCAGAAGAAGCCGCGCAGCACGCCGACGTCGCGCTCGGCGGTCTTGCCGACCTCGACCTCGATTCGATTCGGCGCCGGATCGGCCGACGCGATGTTCGCGATCACGACGAGCACCGCGAGTCCGCGCATGGCGAAAGCTTACTCCGTCCGAGGCCGCACGGCCGCAACCGCCGCGATCGTCGCCGCGGCGGCCGGTGATGCCTTGTCGTCGGAGAGCGCCGCGTCCCATTTCGGCACGCGGCGCTGCCAGTTGGGCCGTTCGATCGAGGTGCCGGGCACGTTGTGCGGCACGAGCTCGAGTGCGAGGTCGTCGAGCGCGATCAACACGATCTCGGCGGGGCCGTTCGCGAGCTCGGCGTTGGCCGCGAACATCGCGCGCTCGACATCGGCGAGTGGGCCCGGCGGCGCGAGCTCGACCAGTGCGGCCTTGGTGCGCTCGCGTTCGCCGCGCTGGGCGCGATCTTGCGCGTCGTCGATCAGGTTCAAGTCGCGCGCGTCGGCGATGTCGGCGCCGTTCCACCAACCCGCGAACGTCGCGGTGTCGTGCGTGTTGAGGCTCGCGATCGCGCCGGCCGGCGACGGCTCCGACGCACGGCCGCGCTCGCTCGGGAATGCCCATTGCCCGACGTGCAGGCGATAGAACCCGTGCTTGGTCATCGCCGGGCGCACGTGATCGGGCACGGTGCCGAGATCCTCGCCGGCGATCGCGCACGTCGCGCGGCGCGACTCGAGCGTGAGGATCGCGAGCAGCTCGTCGGCCGGATAGCGCAGGTAGACGCCGTCGGTCGCCGGCCGTCCCGCCGGGATGCAATACAGCCGAAACAAGCCCATCACGTGATCGACGCGCAGCATGCCGGCGACGCGCATGTGATGGCGCACGCAGTCGATGAAGTACTTGTAGCGGCCGCGGCGCAGCGCGATCGGCGACATCGGCGGCAGGCCCCAGTTCTGGCCGCCCAAGAACAGCGCGTCCGGCGGCGCGCCGGCGGCGAGCTCGGTGAGAAACAGCCGGCGCCAGCGCCAGACCTCGTACGCATCCATGCTCACGCCGACCGGCAAGTCGAGATAGAGCGCGACACGGTGGCCGTGCAACGCGAGCAGCTGCGACTGCATCGCCCACTGCGCGAACACGTGGGTGTCGACGCGCTGCCGATCACCCGCGAGCCCGTGCGCATCGGCGAAGCTGCGCGCGAGCTTCGTGCCGGTCTGCAGCTCGGCGGGCCACGCTCGCCAACCCGCGCGCTGCATCTCGCCGATCGCGCGAAACGCGGCGTAGTCGAACACGCCGTGCTTGCTCGCCCACGCCGCGACTGCATCGCGCCGCGCGGGGTCGGTGAAGAACGCGGTCGCGAGCGAGTCGAGGATCGGCCGGCGCCACGCGTACTGCGCGCGATAGTCGATCAATTGTGGGAACGGCCCGATCGGCGCGCTCGGCACGACGAGGTCGAGGCTCGCGGCGAACCGCGGCAAGTCGACGTAGAGCTCGTTCCAGTACAACCGCGACGCCGGCGAATACGGCGACCACGCGCACGGCTCGCCGTGCTCGCCCAAGAACGCCGCCAAGATCGGCAGCGTCGCGACGTAGCTACCGCCGCGCATGTCGGCCGCTTCGAACAGCTGGCGCAGCGTGCCGAGATCACCCGCCTGCCCGCTCGACGCCGATGCCAAGCCGTAGACCGGCGCGAACACGCCCCAGCGCTTGTCGAACGAGCTCGGACCGCCCCACGCGCGCGTCGGCGCGGCGATGATCATCGCGTCGCCGGTCATCTCGCCTTCTTGGTCGCCGATCGTCCAGTGCAGCTGGTGATAGCCGAGCGCGGTCGCGCCGAGCGAGATCGCCGCGCGACGAATGCAATGCACCACGCCGTCGGGATGCGCGTGCGAATCGGCCGCCAGCTCGAACAGCCGGCCGCGCGCGCGGTGCTGACCACCGGTCTCGAGTGTCACCTCGAGCGTCCACGCGAGGTCGAGCTCGGCGGGCACGCGCATCGGCACCACCAGCTCGCCATCCCATGCGACGACGACGGGCGGCACGCGTTCGCTCCAACGCCGCTCGTCGAGCAGCGCGAGCGCGCGCTGCGGATCGGCGATGCTGGTCGCATCGATGCCGAGATCCGGTGCGAGCGCGATCAATGCGGACGTGATCGACTCGTCGCTCGCCGCCGTCGGCTCGCCGCGCCAGGTCAGATAGTCGGCGTCGATTCCGGCGGCGCGTGCGAGCTCACGAAGCACGCGCGGAACCTACTACACGACGACTACCGAAGCGCGCTGTCGTTGTGGTTCTGCACGAGGCACGCGTTCTTGGTATCGACGGCCTGCTGCTGCTTCCTGCAGTCATCGCGGACGTAGACGAGCGATTCCGGCGGCTGATCGTGCATCGCCTTCCAGCGCGCGTCGTCGGTGTCGTACTGCGTCTTGGCGACGTTGCGCTCGTCTTGCGAAACCGCGTCGCACTCGGAGAGCTTGACGACCGCCTCGTGGTATTTCGCGCACTCGGCAGGCGCCCATGATGGCAGCGTCGGATCGGCCGGCATGTGCTCGACATCGTCATTCGAAGCCGTGGTCGGCACGGGATCGGCGGGTTGCGGAGCTTGCGGAGCGGGCTCGTGGTGACAGCCGGTCGCGACGACGAGCGCGAAGAGGATCGTACGCATGCCGCCTAGAACAGCATCGGCCGTGCCGATCCTACTCGACGGCGCGTCGCGCGGTTACACGGGCTCGGCGTGCGACGGCGCTCGGCGTGCGCTCACCCTACGAGGCGCAGCCACCAGCCCGGCATGATGCCGAGCTCGAGCACGAGCAGCGGGACGAGCGCGATCACGAACAACAGGCCCGGCGAGCGCGTCGGCGCGAACGGCTGCGTCGCGTCGCGGAAGTACATCGCGGTGACGATCCGCAGGTAGTAGTAGATGCTGATCGCCGAGTTGATGACGCCGACGATCACGATCCACAGCAGCTGGCCGTTGTAGACGTCCATCGCCGATTTGAAGATCACGAACTTGCCGAAGAACCCGGCGGTCGGCGGAATGCCGCCGAACGACAGCAGGCAGATCGTCATCGCCAGCGCGGCGCCCGGGTGCTGGCTCGCGAGGCCGGCCCAATCGTCGACCAGCAGGCGCTCGCGGTTCTTCGAGCCGACGAACGAGACGACCGCGAACGCGCCGAGCGTGGTCACGCTGTACGCGATCAAGTAGTAGACGATCGCGCTCTTCGCGGTCGGCGAGCCGAGGCCCATCGCGCACAACCCGACGAGCAGCACGCCGGCGTGCGAGATCGACGAGAACGCGAGCATGCGCTTGATGTTGTCCTGGCGGATCGCGCTGATGTTGCCGATCGTGATCGTGATGCCCGCGATCACGACGAGCGGGCTCGCCCAGCCGAGCGTGCCGAACGGCAGCACGTCGCCGCCGAGCGCGACGCCGAACACGCGGATCATCGCGGCGATCGCCGCAGCCTTGATGCCGGCGGCCATGAAGCCGGTCACCGGGGTCGGCGCGCCTTCGTACACGTCGGGCGCCCACATGTGGAATGGCACCGCGGCGATCTTGAAGCCGAACGCGACGACGAGCAGGAACGCACCGACGACGACGAGGCCGGGATTTGCCGTCACCGCCAGCGCCTGCGGCATCTTCAGCAGCGACAGCGTGCCGGCCGCGCCGTAGATCAGCGCCATGCCGTACATCAAGAAGCCGGTCGCGAACGCGCCGATCAAGAAGTACTTCATCGCGGCTTCGTTGCCTCGGCGCGACGTGCGGCGCATCGCGCACATCACGTAGACGCCGATCGACATCGTCTCGACGCCGAGGAACACCGTGACGAGGCTCGCGGCTTGCGCGAGGATCACCATGCCCGATGCCGACAGCAGCAGCAGGCCGTAGTACTCGCCGATCTGCCAGCCGTGCTCGCGCTGGTGCGCCGGCGACGCCAGCGCGGTGAGCGCGGTGGTCAGCGAGAACAGCGCGGTCAGCACGTAGCCGAGGTGATCGCCGACCAGCATCGCGCCGCCTTTGGCGTCGGTGAAGATCGGGTGGACCTCGTCGGGGCCGAGCTGGCGATACAACACGATCGACGCGACCGCCGCCGCGAGCGAGCCCGCGACCGCGAGGCCGACGAGCGCCGTGCGATCGCTGCCTTTGTAGAACGCCTCGGCGAGCACGAGCAGCATGCCCGCACCGGCGAGGATCAGATACGGCGCGATCCAACCGAGATCGGCGGGGTTGAAATTCACGGCGTGCCTCCGGTCGTTGCAACGGGCGCCTGCGCCGCTGCCGCGCCGCAACCCTTCGTGTACAGGTGCGCGCCGCAGTCGGGCTCGTCGACGTGCTTGTTGAAGTCGGAGATGAACTGATCGACCGCGGGCTCCATCGCGTGGAGCAACGGCCGCGGGAACAGGCCTCCGAACAAGATGCCTGCGGCGAGCAGCACGAACACGGCGAGCTCGTGAGGTTTGAGGTCGGGCAGCTTGCCGTTCTTCGCCTTGTCGAGCTTGCCGAAGAACACCTTGTGGAACATGTAGAGCAGGTAGACGGCGCCGAGGATCACGCCGGTCGCGGCGAGCGCGGCGAGCAGCCGCACCATCGGCAGGAAGTGCGGATGGTTCGCCGGGAACGTGTCGCCGGCGATGAACGTGCCGAAGATCGAGAAGAACTCGCCGACGAAGCCGGAGAGCGCGGGCAAGCCGGCCGAGCCCATCACGATGATCAGGTAGAGCCCCGCGAAGATCGGCATCTGTTTCCAGATCCCGCCGTACTCGGCGAGCCGCCGCGTGTGGCGGCGCTCGTAGAGCACGCCGATGCCGAGGAACAGGCCGCCGGTCGTGAGGCCGTGCGACAGCATCCCGTAGATCGAGCCTTCGATGCCCATCGTCGTCAGCGCGACGACGCCCAGCATGCAAAAGCCCAGGTGCGAGACCGACGAGTATGCGACGATCTTCTTGACGTCGTCTTGCGCGAACGCGACGAGCGCGCCGTAGATGATGCCGATCACGGCGAGCACCGCGAGCGCCGGCGCCCACACCAGCGCGCCGTGCGGGAACAGCGGCATCGCGTAGCGCAAGAAGCCGTAGATGCCGAACTTGAGCAGCACGCCGGCGAGGATCACCGAGCCGGCCGTCGGCGCTTCGACGTGCGCGTCGGGCAACCACGTGTGCAGCGGGAACAGCGGGACTTTGATCGCGAACGCCAGCGCGAACGCGCCGAAGCACCAGACCTGCCCATCCCACGGATAGCTGACCTGTGCGAGGTGCTGCAGATCCGTCGTGTAGCCGCCGAGCGCCTGGCCGCCTTTGACGTAGACGTAGAAGATCGCGACGAGCATCAGGAGCGAGCCGACCATCGTGTAGATCACGAACTTGATCGACGCATAGAGCCGGCGCTGACCGCCCCAGATCCCGATGAGCAAGTACATCGGGATCAGCATCACTTCCCACGACACGTAGAACAGGAACAGATCGGTCGCCAAGAACGCGCCGAGCATGCCGGTCTCGAGCACGAGCATCGCCGCGACGAACTCGCGCGGATACTTGTCGATCGACTTCCACGTGCCGAGCAGCGTGATCGGCATCATGAACGTCGTCAGCAGCACCAAGAAGATGCTGATGCCGTCGATCCCCATCTTGAAGTGGGCGCCGAGGCCGGGGATCCACTCGGCGTCGAACGGGAGCTGCATGTTCGCGTCGGCCGCGTTGAAGTAGCGGAAGATCGCCAGCGAGACCAAGAACGTGATCGTCGAGAACGCGAGCCCGAGGCCGCGCTGCAGCGGGCCTTCCGTCTTCGGCGTGCACATCACGAAGATGGCGCCGAGCAACGGCAGGCCGAGGATCAAAGGCAGTACGAAGCCGCCGCCTAGATTCGGAATCACGGCGTCACCTCCACGTCAGGAACCGCCCGTGAGACGACGAGCATCTTGCGCTCGATCGGATCGTCGATGCACAGCGCGACTCGCGCGCCGGTGTCACCCGCGCGAACCGTGAGGTCCGGCGGATCGGCCGGGCGAGCTTTCTCGCCGGCACAGTCGGTGCTGCCGTCGAGGTGCCAGTGCAGCTTCGCGCCGTTACCGACCACGCTGGCTCCGGTCTCCGCGTGCAGCGTGATCGTGTCGCCGGTGCGCGTGATGTCGAACGTCGGATGGCGGTGGCAATCGGTGACGAAGAACACCGCGGCCGCACCGACGATGAGGCCGGCGAGGTAGCGCTGCACTTGACCGTTCTGGAACCAGCGCGCGAGCCGGCCGAACAAACCGATCACGAACGCGACGCCGTTGACCGCGACCGTATCGATGATGAAGCGGTCGACGATCTCGAACAGGCCCTTCGCGAGCAGCTTGAACGGCCGGATGATGATGGCGTCGTAGACCTCGTCGAACCACAGCTTGTGCTTCGACGCTTCCCACGCGCCGTGCAGCGGGCCATCGACGAGCTGATCGACGGTCTTCGACGGGCCGCGGCCGTAGAGGCCGTACGCGGCGACGATGCCGACGATGCCGACCGCGAGCGCGACGCCCATCAACGTGAACAACGTCCCGTCGGCGAAGCCGCCCGCGATCTGCGGCTGGTGGGCCGCGTCGACGTACCAGGTGTGCGTGAGGCTCGGCTCGAGAAACGTCGGCAGCGCGTGGAAGACTTTGGGCAGGTGCTCGAACACGTGCGCTTCGGGCAGGCCGATGAAGCCGATCACCGTCGCGAAGAACGCGAGGATCGCGAGCGCCGACGTCATCGACACCGGCGACTCGTGCGCGTGCTTCGCTTCTTCCGAGCGCTCGTTACCGCCGAACACCAAGAAGTAGAGCCGCCACATGTAGAACGCGGTGCCGAGCGCCGCGATCAAGAGGCCGCCCCACAAGATCTTGCCGTACCAGATCGGCCAGCCCGGCGGATGCGTTCCCCACGCGCCCGACAAGATGTCGTCCTTCGAGAAGAAGCCCGCGAACGGGAAGATGCCGGAGATCGCCAGACACGAGATCAAGAACGTGATCCGCGTGATCGGCATGTGCTTGCGCAGGCCGCCCATGGTCGTGATGTCGCCGGGCGTCTTCGAGCCGCCGTGCTCCATGCCGTGCATGACCGAGCCGGCGCCGAGGAACAGGCACGCTTTGAAGAACGCGTGCGTGCCGAGGTGAAAGATCGCCGCGTTGAACGCGCCGGCGCCGGCCGCGACGAACATGAAGCCGAGCTGGCTCACGGTCGAATAGGCCAAGACCTTCTTCAGATCGGTTTGTGCGAACGCGATGAACGCCGCGACGAGCGCGGTGAGCAAGCCCACCGTCGCGATGACCATCATCGCCGTCGTCGACACCGAGTACAGGAACGACAAGCGGCAGACCATGTAGACGCCGGCCGTCACCATCGTGGCGGCGTGGATCAGCGCCGAGACCGGCGTCGGGCCCGCCATCGCATCGGGCAACCACACGAACAGCGGCAGCTGCGCGCTCTTACCGCACGCGCCGATGAACAATAAGATTCCGCCCGCCGCGGCGAGCCGTTCGTGGCCCCACACCTGTGCGTGGCCGGGGCCCCAATTCGAAGCCGAGTACACCGCGCCGTTCGACAGGCTCTTGAGCTGCTCGAAGTCGAGCGACTTGACCGCCCAGAACAACAGGAACATGCCGAGCAAGAACGCGAAGTCGCCGATCCGATTGACGACGAACGCCTTGCGACCGGCATAGGCGTACGCGTCGTTCTCGTACCAGAAGCCGATCAGCAGGAACGAGCACAGACCGACGCCTTCCCAGCCGATGAACATCACCGGCAGGTTCGCGGCGAGCACGAGGATCAACATCGCGCCGGTGAACAGGTTGAGGTAGCCGAAGTAGCGCGCGTAGCCCGGGTCGCCGGCCATGTAGCCGGTCGAGTAGATGTGGATCCACGTGCCGACGAACGTGATGATCATGATCATCACGGCCGACAGCGAATCGAGGTGCAGCGCGAGCGGCGCCTTGAAGCTGCCGACCTCGAGCCAGCTCCACGCGGTCTGGGTGTAGCCGCCGGTCTGCCATAGCGCCGGCAGCACCTTGTCGGGCTCCGGCGAGGCCGGATGGAAGAACAACCCCCAGAACACGAGGATGCCGGCGAGCACGCACGCGCCGAACACCGTGGCGATGGCGATCGTGCCGACGGTCGCTTTCGAGAAGTAGCGGCCGAGGATCAGGTTGAACGCCGCGCCGAGCAGTGGCAGCAGCGGGATCCACAGGAGGGCCGGTAGGCCCAGAAACGTCAGGCTTTGCGGGTCCATCTGTTAGTGCCTCAGCGTGGTCAGCTTGTCGACGTCGACGTTGCGCCGGCCGCGGAACACCGCGACGACGATCGCGAGGCCGACCGATGCCTCCGCGGCGGCCACGCCGATCACGATCAGCGCGAACGTGTGAGCCGAGAGCGCGCCTTCGTCGCCCCACATGCGCGAGAACGTCAAGAGCGTGATGTTCGCCGCGTTGAGCATCAGCTCGACGCTCATCAGCATGATCAGCGCGTTGCGGCGGATGATCACGCCGGCCATGCCGATCAGGAACAACAGCGCGGCCAGCGCCAAGAAATGGCCGTAGCCGACGTTGAACAACAGGTCGTTCATGAGTGACCCGGGCCTTTCGTGCCTTCGTCGCTGATGTCGTCCTCGTGCAGCGGCCGCGCGATCGCGATCGCGCCAACGACGGCCACGAGCAACAGGATCGAGATGGCTTCGAACGGGAACAACCCGCCGTTGAACAAGTCGGTGCCGACGGCTTTGACCGAGCCCCAGTCGTAGCCGAGCTGGGTCATCCGCGGCGCCGCCATCGCGACGGCTTTGTTCGGCAGCTCGACGTTCCACAGCACGGCGACGAGACGGCCGATCAGGTACAGGATCGCGATCCCGCCGACGACCTGGCCGACGTGGCCGGTCGGTGCGACCGGCTCGTCCTCGGGCCGATTCAAGATCATGATCACGAACACGAACAGCACCATGATCGCGCCGGCGTAGACCAGCATCTGCAGCACGGCCAAGAACGACGCGTAGAGCAGCATGTAGATCGCCGCGACGCCCAAGAAGCTGCCGACCATGCCCATCACGGCGACGATCAGGTTGCGGCGCGAGATCACGAAGATCGCGCCGACGATCGAAGCGATCGCGAACGCCCAGAACAGGAGCGCCATGCCCATGCCGTGGCCGTCGACGGTGTCGTTGTGCGGCGACGCCGGCGACTGCGCGCCGCTGCGAACGTCGGCGAAGTGCTGGGCCTGCGCCGGCGCCGGTTGCGCGAGCCCGACTGCCGGTGCGCAGATCGCGAGCGCGATCAAGAGCGCGTAGAGCTTCACGCGGCCCTCCGCTTCACGGCGGCTTCGAAGTCGGCGCGAAACTTCGTGAGGAAGCCCATCGTCGGCCACGCGGCGGCATCGCCGAGCGCGCAGATCGAGTTGCCGGCGATGCCCTGCGCGATCGTGCCCATCAGCGCGAGGTCGTCGGGCTTGCCGTTGCCTTCGCCGACCCGGCGCGCGACCTTCTCGAGCCAGCCGGTGCCCTCGCGGCATGGCGTGCACTGGCCGCACGATTCGTGCGCGAAGAACTTCAAGATCCGCCACAACGCGCGCGGGATGTCGGTCTGATCGTCCATCACGACGATGCCGCCCGAGCCGGCCATCGTGCGCAGCGGCTTGCCGCCGCCGAGATCGAACTGCTTGCCCGGCAGATATTCGACCGGCTTGATCCGCTCGTCGGTCTGCAGCGCGTCGAACTCGCACGGCACGTCGAGCTCGGACTCGTCGAGCGGCGGCATCGAGACGCCGCCTGGAATCACCGCCTTGATCTTGCGGCCCTTCCAGACTCCGCCGCAGACCTCGTTGATGATCTGGTTGAACGTGATGCCCATCGGCAGCTCGAACACGCCGGGCTTCTCGACGTGGCCCGACACGCAGACGATGCGCGTGCCGCCCGAGCGGCCCATGCCGAGGCCGTTGAACCACGCGCCGCCCTTGTCGAGGATGAACGGCACGTTCATCAGCGTCTCGACGTTGTTGACGATCGTCGGGTTACCGAACAGGCCCTTGACCGCCGGGAACGGCGGCTTGAGCCGCGGCTGACCGCGCAGGCCTTCGAGCGAGTTCAACAGCGCGGTCTCTTCGCCGCAGATATACGCGCCGGCGCCGCGGTGCACGGTGAGGTGCACTTCCTGGCTCGTGCCGAGGATGTTCTTGCCGAGGTAGCCGCGCTGGTAGGCCTCGTCGACGGCCTTCTGCAGCACGACGTACTCGCGCATCATCTCGCCGCGGATGTAGATGAAGTTGTGGACCGCGCCGAGCGCGCGCGCGGCGATGATCATGCCTTCGATCAAGCAGTGCGGGTCCCAGTACATCAGCTCGCGGTCTTTGCACGTGCCGGGCTCGGATTCATCGGCGTTGCAGACGAGGTGGACCTGCTTGCTGTTCGGCGGGACGAACGTCCACTTCACGCCGGTCGAGAACCCGGCGCCGCCGCGGCCGCGCAGGTTCGAGGATTTGACCTCGTTCGTGATGTCGGCCGGCGCCATCGCGAGCGCCTTGCGCAGGACTTGGTAGCCGCCGAGCTTCTCGTAGCCGGCGAGCGTCTTGGCGTCTTCGTTGCCGAAGTGCCTGGTGACTAACTTCGTGTCGCGGGCGGTCGGCATCACACCACCTCCGATTCGGGGCGCGGAGTCGCTTCGACCTCGGCGACGATCTTGGCGACGTCGCCGGGCTGGATGTCGAGGTAGTACTTCGTGCCGACGACGGCACACGGCGCGTTCGCGCACGCGGCGATGCACTCTTCTTCGATCAGCGTGATCGTCTTCGCGGCGTTGGTGGCGCCGGCTTTCACGCCGAGCTTCTGCTCGAACGCCGCGAGCACGTCGTAGCCGCCGCGCAGCATGCACGAGATGTTGGTGCACATGCGGATGCACGACGTGCCCGACGGCTCGCGCCGATACATCGTGTAGAACGTCGCGACGCCGTAGACATGCGCGTACGGCAGATCGAGGGTTCGCGCGACGAGGCGGAGCGCGTCATCGGAGAGATGGCCGTGGTCTTTTTGCGCGAGGTGAAGCGCGGCCATGACGACCGGCTGCTTCGATCCCGAGACCTGGTACCGCTCGCAGAGCGCCTGGATCTTCTTCTGGGCGTCGGCTGAGAATTCGAGTGACATCGGGGTGTTGCCTTTGAGCGAGCGGGCGAAACATATGAGGCTGGTAAGAGCGCGTCAACGGAGCGGCTCGTGATATTGGAGCGCCAGAGACGATGGCGACGGCCGAAGATCTTCCCCTGACCGCCATGGAGCGCTTCGCGCTCAAATTCGGCGAGGTTGCGAACAACACGCCGCAGGGCAAGTGGCTGCAAAACCGGTTGCTGCGCGGCCTCTCGTACGTGTGGGTGCGCGCCGGGATCGCGAATCGCATGCTGGTCGACGGGCTCGACGAGCTGCTCGACCTGCGGCCGGCGACGGGCGTGCTGCTGGTGTCGAACCATCGCAGCTTCTTCGACCAGTACGCGATGCTCTTGGCGTGCTTCATGTGCCAAGCCGCGTGGGCCAAGCACTTGTCGTTTCCGGTGCGCTCGAACTTCTTTTACGACAAGCCGCTCGGCGTCGTCGTCAACGCCGCGATCGCCGGCGGGGCGATGTACCCGCCGATCTATCGCCAGGCCGAGCGCCGCCTGCTCAACGACGACGCGCTCGACAAGATGGTCGCGACGCTGCAAACGCCCGGCAACGTGCTCGGCATGCACCCCGAAGGCACGCGCGGTAAGGGCCCCGACCCGTACAAGTTCCTGCCCGCGCAACCCGGCGTCGGCAAGCTCGCGCTGGTCGGCAAGCCGATCGTGATCCCGACGTTCATCCACGGGCTCGGCAACAACGTCGCGCGCGACATCGCGCAGAACTACACGTCGCGCGCACGGACCGATCACGCGATCGTCGTGGTGTTCGGCCAGCCGCTCGACTATTCGGATCTGCTCGCCGAGAAGCCGCGACCCGCGCTTTACAAGAAGACGGCCGATCGGTTCATGGCGGAGGTCGGCAAGCTCGCGCAGCGCGAGAAGTCGCTTCGCGTCGAGCTGCGCGACGGCAAGATCGCCGAGGACGACCTGCGCTGGCTCAAGAACCGGCCGATCTCGCACCTCTACGCGCACGAAGCGCGCTGATCATCTGACCAAGCGCGGCGGCGGATGATCGATGTGCGGCGCCGGTTGTTCGGTGTCGCGGACGAACGAGACGAACGCCATCTGCGGCCGCCGCGATGCTTCGCCGACGACGAAGCGAATGCCTTCGAGCTGCCAGCCCTTGCCGACCCAGAGGTTCACTGCTTCTTCGAGCGACTCGTCGGTGACGATCGAGAGCTCGACGAACTTGTAGATCACGACGCTCGCTTCGCGAGTAGCTTGCACGCGTACGGCGCGTGATAGCTGATGATGATGTCGGCGCCGGCGCGGCGCATCCCGAGGAGTGTCTCGAGCACGACGCGGTCCTTGTCGATCCAGCCGTTCGCGGCCGCCGCTTCGATCATCGCGTACTCGCCGCTGACGTTGTACGCGGCGATCGGCATGTTGACCTCGTCGGAGACCGCGCGGATCACGTCGAGATACGCGAGCGCGGGCTTGACCATGATGATGTCGGCGCCCTCGGCGACGTCCATGTGCACCTCGCGCAGCGCCTCGGCGACGTTGCCCGGATCCATCTGGTGGCCGCGGCGATCGCCTTCTTGCGGCGCCGAATCGACGGCATCGCGGAACGGGCCGTAGTAGCCGCTCGCGTACTTCGCCGAGTACGCCATGATCGCGACCTGCTCGAAGCCGTCTTCGTCGAGCGATTCGCGGCACGCACCGACGAAGCCATCGAGCATGCCGCTCGGCGCGACCACGTCGACGCCGGCCTTCGCATAGCTGACCGCGGTGCGCGCGAGGTTCTCGAGCGACGCGTCGTTGTCGAGCTCGCCGTCGTGCAGCACGCCGCAGTGGCCGTGGTCGGTGTATTCGCAGAAGCACGCGTCGGCCATCACGATCAGCTCGGGCCGCGCCTTCTTGATCGCGCGAATCGCCTTTTGCACGACGCCGCCGTCCTTCCACGCCTCGGAGCCGACCGCGTCTTTGCGCTCGGGGATGCCGAACAAGATCACGCCCGGGATGCCGAGATCCGCCGCCATCGACGCCTCGTCGACCGCCTTGTCGACCGACAGATTGAAAATGTTCGGCAGCGATTTGATCTCTTTGCGAACGCCCGAGCCCGGCACGACGAACAGCGGATAAATGAAATCCTCGGGCGCCAAACGCGTCTCGCGGATCATCCGGCGAAGATTCTCGGTGCGCCGCATCCGGCGCGGCCGGTAGTCGGGAAAGTTCATGTCCGCGATGGATACACCGCCGAGACCGCGCGCGCTATTCCCTCCGGCGTCGGCTCGTCGGCGACCGCGACTGCGACACCGGTGGCTCTGAGGGCCGCCGCGGTGGTCTCGCCGATCGCGACGAACGGGATGTTCGCGTCGGCGAGCCGCACGTAGCTCCCGAGCGCGGCGACCTGCGACGGTGCGAACACCACGCACACCGCCGCATCGCGCAGCGCGTTGACATCGAGCGGCGTCGCGATCGTGCGATATGCGACGACCTCGACGACGTCGGCGCCCGCCGCTCGCAACAGCTCCGCGGCATCGGGCCGGCCGGTCTGCGAGCGCGGCACGAGCACGCGCTTGCCGGAGATCTCGCGCGCCGCGACGATCGCCCGCGCGAGCGACTCGCCGTCGTGCACGCCCGCGGGATACGTCGCGCCGATGCCGGCGTCGGCGAGCGCACGCAACGTGGCCGGACCGACCGCCCAGACTTCGCCGTGCGGCGTGCCGGCCGCCGCGACCGCCGCCGCGGCGCGTGCACTCGCGATCACGATCGCCGCGTAGTCGTCGGCGAGTGCGATCGCGAGCGCGTGCGGATCGGCCGGCGGCGCCGTGCGGGTCACCGGCATCGCGATGGTGTCGAGGCCGAGCGGCGCGAGCGCGAGCGCGTAGCTCGCGACGTCGTCGCGCGTGAGCACCGCGCGGGCGCGTTCGGCCATGACCCATGATAGCGTGCGCGCGTGCGAGTGACCTTGTTGTGCGCGTTCGTGGTCGCATGCTCGTCGAGCGGCAAGCACGACGACGCGCCGCCCGTCGCGCAACCGCAGCCCGCCGCAGCAGCTCCGAAGCGCGCCGACGCACCGAAAGTCGTGCTCAGCAACGACAAGGGCGACGTCAGCGTCGACGTCGAGGTCGTCGCGACCGAGGCCAAGATCGAGCGCGGCCTGATGTATCGCCAGCACATGCCGCCCGACGACGGCATGCTGTTCTTGCTCGGCGAGAACAAGGACTGGAAGTTCTGGATGCGCAACACGCTCATCCCGCTCGACATGATCTTCATCCGCGCGGACATGACGATCGCGGGCATCGTGCAGAACGCCGAGCCGAAGACCGACACGCTGCGCGAGGTCGGCCAGCCGTCGCTGTACGTGCTCGAAGTCAACGCCGGATGGACGGCGTCACACGGTGTAAAGAAGGACACTAAAGTCCGCTTCGACCACGTGCAGTAGGCACAACGCCCCGTGATAGCCTAGCGTGATGCTGGGCCATCGCTGGTCGTTGCTCGTGCTCGTGGTGTTGGCGCTCGGCGCCGATGCCGCGGCTTCCCCGAACACGGTCACGCTCGGCGGGCATCGGCCGCGCTGGGCGACCGCCGCGAACGATCGCGGCAGCGTCGGCGAGCGGCCGCTCGGCCACGTCGTCGTGCGGCTCGTCCGCTCGCCCGAAAAACAGCGCGCGTTCGACGAGCTGCTCGCCGCTCAGCAGACGCTCGGCTCGCCGCACTATCATCAGTGGCTGACCGCGACGCAGATCGGCCAGCGGTTCGGCGCCAGCGACGCGGACCTCGCGCAGGTCACCGGCTGGCTGCGCACGCAGGGTTTCGCCATCACCAACGTCGGGCACTCGCGCACGTTCGTCGAGCTGTCGGGCACGACGTCGATCGCGAGCCGCGCGTTCGGCGTCGCGTTTCACGACTACGCGGTCGGCTCGCGCACGCTGATGTCGATCGATCGCGAGCCGAGCCTGCCCGCGCAGCTCGCGCCGCTCGTCGGTGGCATCGGCGGCTTGCACCAACGCGTGCTGCGGCCGGCATTCGTCAAGCACGGCACGGCAACGGCGACCGACGTCAACGGCCAGCTCGTGACCAGCACCGGCGTCCACATCGTCGGCGCCGGCGACTTCGCGACGATCTACGACCTCGCGCCGGCGTACGCCGCGGGCATCACCGGCGCCGGCCAAACGATCGGCATCATCGGCCGCGCGCGCGTATTGCCCGCCGACGTCACGAACTTCGGCGCGCGCATGAACGTCACGATGCCGGCGATCGACGTCGTGATCCCGCCGTCGACCGGCGTCGATCCGGGCACGCCGTGCGGATCGAACTGCGAGAACGACGACCAGCTCGAAGCCACGCTCGACGTCGAACGCGCCGGCAGCGTCGCGTACGGCGCGAAGATCGAGCTGATCGTCAGCGGCGACTCCTCGAGCGACGACGGGCTCGACATCGCGCTGACCTACGCCGTCGATAGCTCCGACGCGAAGATCTTGAACCTCAGCTTCGCGGGCTGCGAAAACGACGACGACTCGTCGGGCTCCTCGATGCTCGACATGTTCTGGCAGCAGGCCGCGATGCAGGGCCAGAGCGTGTTCGTCGCCGCCGGCGATGCCGGCGCCGATACGTGCGAGCCGCAGGGCATGACGCCCGATCCCGGCATGTACCCGCAGATCGACAGCATCAACGACCTCGGCGCGAGCGGCTCGGTGACGTGCGTCGGCGGCACCGAGTTCGCCGATGTGTCGGCGCTGTCGACGTACTGGGACGGCAACGGCGCGGCGCTGTCGTACATCCCCGAAGGCGTGTGGAACGACTCGCACGCCGACAACATGGACATCGCCGAAGGCGGCGGCGGCGGCGCGAGCGTGTTCGTCGCCAAGCCGTCGTTCCAGAACGGCATCGGCCCGGCCGGCGAGACGTTCCGCATGGTCCCGGACATGTCGTTCACCGCCGCGGCCGCGAACGATCCTTATCTGATCTGCGCGGCGAGCTACTCCGGCGCCGACTGCGTGAAACTGGGCGACGGCAGCTTCGCGTTCGGCACCGTCGGCGGCACGTCGGCGAGCGCGCCCGATATGGCCGCGGTGACCGCGCTGCTCGACCAGGCCGTCGGCTCGGCGCAGGGCAACATCAACCCGAACTTGTACATGCTCGGCGCCGGCGCGTCGGCGAGCACCG
>DATBAS010000047.1:0-17288 GCA_036271395.1 Kofleriaceae bacterium | reverse complement strand
CGGCGCACGCGCAAGCTCGATTTCGCGCTACGATGCCGGCCAATGGGCGCGATCGCGTTTACCCGTAACTACACCGATCACAGCAACGACACGGGCTACCAGTTCGAGTTCCACTGCGACAAGTGCGGCAACGGCTATCGCTCGACGTTTCACGGCAGTGCGCTCGGAGTCGGCTCGAAGCTCGCCCGCGGCCTAGGCAGCTTGTTCGGCGGCGGTAGCGGCGGCTTGTTCGCGGCGGCGCAGGCCAGCGAGTACATGAAGGACGGTCTGCGCGGCTCGGCGTGGGACTCCGCGTTTCGCGAGGCGATCGAGGAGATCAAGCCGAAGTTCCACCAATGCTCGCGCTGCGGCCACTGGGTCTGTCCCGAAGTCTGCTGGAACGCGCAGCGCGGCATGTGCATGAGCTGTGCACCCGACCTCGAGCGCGAGGCGGCATCGGCGCAGGCGAACATCGCCGCGCAGCAAGCGTCGACCGCGATGAGCAACGTCAACCAGATCGAAGGCTTCGATGCGAAGGCGCAGCACGGCGTCGGCAGCGCGTCGGCGTGCGCGAGTTGCCAGGCGCAGCTCGCGCCGGGCGCGAAGTTCTGCGCGGGCTGCGGCAAGGCCGTCGTCGCGGCGCACGCGTTCTGCACCGGCTGCGGCACGCAGCTGGTCGCCGGCGCGAAATTCTGCAGCGGCTGCGGCACGCCCTCGGGCGGCTAGCGCTCAGCTTCACTCTTCAGGTTCGCCATCACTATTCGCCCGTGAGCACGAGCGACGTCGCAGCCGTCGGAATGCGCGCGAGCTCTCGGTGTCGCTCGCGCAGGGCGCTCTCGATGAACGTATCGACACGTGTCACCACGATCGCGCCCGAGACGAGCCTGGTTTCCCACCGCGTGAGCTCTTCGGCGCACGTGATGTAAAAAGCGTCCGAGCCCGCGGCGTGCGCGTGGCACTGATCCGCCACGACGACGCTGCAGCACAAGGCATCGTGGGCAACAACGTGACCGCGAAGGACGAACGTGATCGTTATCAGCTCGCGATCGTCGCCGTTTCGGGCGCTCGACGCTCGCCACGCGATCTCCGCCGGACCAGCTGCGCCACGATTCGCGAGTTGCGTTGTCGCGGCTTGCTCGCGCGCGGCGCAAGCGGCCGTGACTATCGCGATCACGCTCGCCCTCACGCTCGACACTCTACGCGACTTGAGCGGCGAACGACTTCGAATGTCAAAGAGCGTGCGCGGCTACAGCCGCGCCGGGAAGCTCGCGGCGAGGACACGCGCGTGCTCGCGCTGCCACGCGGTTCGCTTGTTGTCGTCGGTGCGCGCGTTCGGATGCGCGACCTTGTAGTAGCCGTCCGACGGCCGTTTCTTGTCGGCGCGCCACACGATCGCGGGCAAGCATGGCAGCTTCGCGTGGCGACACGCGTCGGCGACCTCGGTGAGCGCGGCGTGAAATCGCGGATCGCGCGGGTGCATCTCGGAGACTTCGGCGGCGAGCGCGCGGTACGTGATCGCGGGCTCCTTGCGCGCGAGGCGATGGCGGAGCGTTCGATAGATCTTGATGGCGAGTGGGCTCATGGACGGTTCCTTTCAGGCGGCGAGCTCGGTGCGAAATGCGGCCGCCTCGCGCAGCGCGCCGGCATCGATCGCGTCTTGGCCGAGCAGATCGGCGACTGTGCGCGCGGTCTTGATCAGACGATCGACGCCGCGCGCGGTGACGAGGCGCTTGTGATCGACGAGCGCGACGAGCTCGGCTTCGGCGTGCGAATCGAGCTTGCACGACGCGCGCAGCACCGACGAGGTCATTTCCGCGTTGCAGCTGAGCCCCCAGCCCGACAATCGCGCCCGTGCGCGCTCGCGCGCCAACGTCACGCGCGCGCGCATCGCGTCCGACGGCTCGCCGGCATCGGGCGAGCGCAGCTCCGCGAGCGTGATGGGCTCGACGTAGACTTGCAGATCGATGCGATCGAGCAACGGACCGGACAGGCGCGTGCGATAGCGATCGATCGCGCCCGGACCGCACGTGCATTCGCGCGCGCCCGAGCCGAGCCAACCGCAGGGGCAGGGATTGGCGGCGGCGACGAGCAGGAACGACGCGGGCAGCCGCAGCGCGCCGTGGATGCGATTGATCGTGACGGTGCGCTCTTCGAGCGGTTGGCGCAGGCCCTCGATCGCGGCGCGCGAGAACTCGGGTAGCTCGTCGAGGAACAGCACGCCGTTGTGCGCGAGCGAGATCTCGCCGGCGCGCGGCTGCGATCCGCCGCCGAGCAACGCGGCGCTGCTGATCGTGTGATGCGGCGCGCGAAACGGCCGTTCCGCGACGAGGCCCTCGGCGATGCCGAGCGCCGAATAGACCTTCGTTGTCTCGAGCGACTCGCCGCGCGTCATCGCGGGAAGCACCGTCGCGAGCCGGCGCGCGAGCATCGTCTTGCCGGTGCCGGGTGGCCCGGCGAGCAGCACGTTGTGCCCGCCGGCGACCGCGATCTCGATCGCGTAGCGCGCGAGCTGCTGGCCGCGGACCTCCGCCATGTCGACGCTGCCGACGACGCTGTGCGAGCGCCGGCGCGGGCTCGCTCGGCTCGGCGATGGCAGATCGCCGTTGCCCGCAAGCGCCGCGATGATCTCGCTCAAGTGCCGCGCGCCGTAGACCTCGATGCCGTCGACGACGAGCGCTTCGGCGGCGCTCGCATCGGGCACGAGCACGCCGCGCATGCCGCGCTCGCGCGCGAGCATCGCCGCGGCGAGGACGCCGGGCACCGAACGGAGCGTGCCGTCGAGCCCGAGCTCGCCGAGCACGATCAGGCGATCGAGCAGCGCGCCAGCGTAGAGCTCGTCGCCGACGAGCATCGACAGCGCGATCGGCAAGTCCAGCGCGCAGCCGACCTTGCGCAGATCGGCCGGCGCCAAGTTGATCGTCACCCGCTTGAGCGGCAGATCGTGGCCGCACGAGCGCAGCGCGCTGCGAATTCGCGTGCCGCCTTCTTTTACCGAAGGCGCGGCGAGCCCGACCACGCTGTACGACGGCAGCTGGCCGGGCTGCACGACGCACTCGACATCGACGCCGACCGCATCGATCCCGACCAGCGTGCATGACTTGACGAGCGCGACCACGAGCGGGGCGAGAGCACGCTCCGCGCCAACTCATCTACCTGAAATCACACGCCCGTTTGTCCGAAACGTCCGAAGCTCGGCCGGACAACACCGGACGCCGGACAGATGTCAGGTTTCTTCACGAATCGCCGCGCGGACGCGAAACACGGCGCCGCCATCCTGAGCCAGTGAAAGGACCCCATCATGATCTGCATGGCTCTCGGACTCGGCGTGCTTGGCTTTATGGCGATGCGGCACGCACGGCGCTGTCGCTACTCCTCGTTCGGTTACGAACCGTGGCACCACCATCAATGGCATCACGGCCCGGGCCGTCGCGGCCTGTACATGGTGTTGTCGCGGTTGGACGCGTCGCCCGCTCAGGAGCGCGCGATCATCGGCGAGGTCGACAAGCTGAAGTCGCGGTTGCGCGAGACGCGCGCCGGCGTCAAGGACGCGCGCGGTGATCTCGCCGCGGCGCTGCGCGGACCGGTGCTCGACGACGCTGCGCTCGGCGCGGTGCTCGGCCGCGTCGATACCGCGACCAGCGACGCGCGCAACGCGATTGTCGACGCGCTTCGCAATGTTCACGGCGTGCTCGACGATACTCAGCGCGAGCACCTCGCCGATCTCGTCGACCGCGGCCCGTGGGCGTGGCGGCGCAGCGGACGCGGCGGCCCGTACCGCATGTAATTCACGATGAACGACTGCAAAGAACCTAACGTCCTTCACCCCGTCGTCGACCGCGCGCGTTGCGAGGCGAAAGCCGATTGCGTGCGCGTGTGCCCGTACGACGTGTTCGAGATCCGCGCGCTCGAGCCCGCCGACAAAGCGGCGCTCGGGCCGCTCGCCCGCGTCAAAGCGTTCGTCCACGGCAACAAACAGGCGTACGTCAAAGATCCCGCGCTGTGCCGCGCGTGCGGCGAGTGCGTCAAAGCCTGCCCCGAAAAGGCGATCCGACTCGTCCGGACTACAATGGTGTAACCGGTGCGCATCCTGCTTATCGACGACGACGCGCGGCTCGCCGAGCTGCTGGTCGGCTACTTCGAGCCGCAAGGCGTCGGCCTCGTTCACGCGGCCGGCGGCCAGGCCGGGCTCGCACAGCTCGCGAACGGCGGCTTCGATGCCGTGCTGCTCGACGTCATGATGCCCGGGCTCGACGGGCTTGCGGTGCTCCGCAAGATCCGCGACGCCGGCCATCGCGTGCCGGTCATCATGTTGACCGCGCGCGGCGACGAAGCCGATCGCGTGGTCGGCCTCGAGCTCGGCGCCGACGACTACGTCGCCAAGCCGTTCTCGCCGCGCGAGCTGCTCGCTCGGCTGCGCGCGGTGCTGCGCCGCGCCGATCCTGCGGCGGTCGCCGAAAAGCTGACCGCGTCGGGGATCACCGTCGACGCGTCCGGCCGCGAAGCGTGGGTCGACGGCAAGCCCGTCGAGCTCACCGGCTTGGAAATCGATCTGTTGCTCGTCTTGTTGCGCCGCGCCGGCCGCGTGGTCCCGCGCGGCGCGCTGCTCGACCTCGCCGGCCGCGGCGACGTCTCCGTCGGCGAGCGCGCCGTCGACGTTCACATCTCACGCTTGCGCAAGAAGCTCGGCGACGACGCCGCCACCCGCATTCGCACCGTTCGCGGCGTCGGCTACGTGCTCGCCCGTTCGGCGGAGGACCCGACATGACCGACCATCCGTATCGCTCCACGACCGAGGGCCCGCTCGAAGACGATTCGATTCAGGTCAAGTTCGGCAGCGTCGAACGAAGCGGCCAATGGGCCGTTGCTCGCAACCTCGACGTCAACGTCTTCATGGGCAACTGCGAGCTCGATTTCCGCGACGCCGTGCTGCAGCCCGGCACCACGACGATCCGCGTCCAGTGCAAGGCCGGCAACGTCGAGATCATCGTGCCCGACACGATCGCGGTCGAGCTCGCGGTGTCGTCGATCGCGGGCAACGTGCAAGAGCACCGCGAGTCGCGCGGCGCGATCGATCCGAACTTGCCGAAGCTGCGGATCGTCGGCGCGGTCAAGGCCGGCAATTGCGAGGTCTTCACGCTCGCGCCGGGCGAGACGCGGCATGCCGCGCATCGCCGTCGCCATCACGACGCGCGTTGGCGCCGTCACGAATTCCAGCGCAAGCACCACGCGATCGGCCGGCGCGCCCGCTGGGAGCACCTGCGCGCCGAGCGCGAGATCTGGATGCGCGCGAGCGATCGCCAGCGCTGGGTGCCGTGGTGGCTGATGTCGCGCATGCGCCGGCGCATGTTCAGCTGGCTCGCGCTCGCGTTCGCCGGCGGCATCGCGGTCGGGGTGTACCTGTGGCCCGATCGGCACTGGTGGTACATCGGGCTCGCGTGCATCGGCATCTCGGCGCTCGCCGGCTCGGCCGCGCTGCTGCTGACGCGCCCGCTCGTCTACGTGATCAAGGCCGCGACCGACATCGGCGACGGCAAGTACGACACGCGTATCGACCCGAGCCTGCACTCCGGCGAGATGCGCGTGCTCGCATCGGCGATCAACGAGATGGCCGACAAGATCCAGACGCAGCTCTCGGATCAGCGCCAGCTGCTCGCGGCGGTCTCGCACGAGCTGCGCACGCCGCTCGGCCACATGCGCGTGTTGGTCGAGACCGCGCGCGACACCAGCGATGTCAAAGCGCTCGGCGAGCTCGAGCGCGAGATCCTCGTCGTCGACGATCTGGTCGGTCGCTTGCTCGCGCAATCGCGGCTCGAGTTCGGCAACCTCGAGCGCCGCGACGTCGATCTCGGCGAGCTCGTCGCCGACGTCGCGCATGCCGCCGGGATCTCGCTCGACGCGTTCAGCGCCGAGGGCGACATCAATGCGGCCGTCGATCCGACGCTGTTTCGCCGCGCGGTCGCGAACCTCGTCGACAACGCGCGCGTGCACGGCGGCGGTGCGGTCGCGGTGCGCGCGTGCCGGCGCGGCCCGCAGATCGCGGTCGAGGTCGACGACGCCGGCCCCGGCGTGCCCGAAGATCGCCGCGCCGAGGCGTTCCGCGCGTTCAGTCCGTCGTCGGGCGGCGGCCTCGGCCTGGGCCTGGCGCTGGTCTCGCGCATCGCGGTCGCGCACGGCGGTGGCGCGTGGATCGCCGATCGGCCGGGCGGCGGCGCGCGCGTCGGGTTTACGGTTCAGGTGTAGCGACTTCGACGTCCGGCTGCTTCAGCAGCCACGCGATCGCCAAACCAAAGCCGACGAGAAAGCCGATCCAGCGGCCGCTGTCGAACGCGTGCTGCGCGTGCAGCGGCAGCGAGTAGCCGACGATCGCGTTGCCCAGCGAACCGACGATCAGCACGAGCGACAGCGCCCAGCCGAGCCGGCCCTCGCGCGGGATCGCGAGGCCGAAAAGTACGAGCGAGATGTACGACACCGAAAACTTCGTCGCGCTCTCGACGGCTTGAAATGCGATCGCACCGGCGGATGGCAGCACCGATTGCTCGGCGGCGTCGAGCATCGCGACGATGTGGTGGTCCTCGATGATGTCGAGCAGCGCGACGGCGGCCATCGCGCCGAACGCGAGCTTGGCGAACGGCCGGCCGCGCGCGGCGAGGTACTTGCTCAGCGCGGCGAAGAACCCCGTGTAGAGGATGATGAACGCGATGTCGAGCGCGAACACGGCGCGCAGCGCATCGGCGTGCTCGAGCAACCCGATCGCGTACGGCTCGGGCAGCGCGAAGTGCTCGTGCGCTTCTTGCGTGGCGTGCGTGATCATCGACACGACCACCATCACGACGAGCACGGCGATCGTGCAGCCCGCCAGGTTCACCGCCAGCTTGCGCATTGCCGGCGATGGTACCTCGATGTCGTGCGGGCCTCGAATCCCGAGCCGATCTTGCGTACGCGACGTCGACGCGCGCGTGCGACAGCCCGATCGACAACTGCGACGGCCTGCGACCGGCGCGACACGCGCATCTCTTCGACATGGCTCCACAAAAACGGGCACACTTGGCGTGTCCACCACCGAGCGTCGTCGGGGCTCTTTCTCTTCGGCGTGCAACACATGGCCATCACGAGCGAGCGGATCGACATGGCAACTCGGAGCGACGCTCGAGCCCGCCTGCTGGCGGAGCTGGCGTCCGGACCCGCCCGCAAGGGTTACGGCATCGCGTACGACTTGCTGGGCAACCGCGCCGAGGCTGAAGAAGCCGTGCAGGAAGCACTCGCGCGCGCGTGCGAATCGATCGGCGATCTGCGCGATCCCGCCGCCGCGCCCGCGTGGTTCTTGCGCATCGTCACGACGATGTGCTTGCGCATGTTACGCCGGCGCAAGCTCAAGCGAACGCTGCTCGGCTGGCTGCCGAGCAAAGGCGCGATCGAACCCGACGCCGCACCGACGCGCGATCTCGGCGAGCGCGCCGATATCGCCGAGCGCATGCACGCGATGCCTTCACCGGCGCCGCGTGACGAGCTCGCGCGCGCCGAAGAGCTCGGTGCGCTGTTCGTTCAGCTCGACGAGCTATCGACGAACCAGCGCACGGCGCTCGTACTGCGCTACGGCCACGATCTGCCGGTCGGCGAGATCGCGGCGCTGCTCGGCGTCGAGCTCGCCACCGCCAAGACGCATCTCGTACGCGGGCTCGCGAAGCTACGCGATCTGATGGAGGAGCACCGATGAGCGAACCAACCTGTGATCTCGTCGCCGAGCGGATCGCGCTCGGCGAGCCGCTGGCCGAGCTCGACGCGCACGTGACGTCGTGCGACCGCTGCAAGCAGTTGGCGACCCTGCCTAGCAAGCTCGGCGGGACCGGCCATGCCGCCGACCCGGGCATCGGCTTCTCGTCGCGCGTGACCGCGGGCGCGCAGCACCGCATCATCGTCCGGCGTCGCCGGCGCGTCGCGGCGGCCGGCGCGCTGTCGGTCGCGGCGGCGGCGCTGCTCACCGTCGTCGCGCTGCACCAGCCGAGCGCGTCGGACGGCGTCGCGTTTCAGATGCCGAACATGGATCGCTACAAGCCGGCCCTGTCACAACCTCATCACGACCAACCGAGCGAGAACCAGCGCGAGGCCGATCCGGACGTCCGCACGCTCGTTCACCTCGCCAACGCCGAACACCACACGAAGTCTTACGCCAACTGGGGGCGCATCGAGAAGCGCCTGCGGCCGTACGCCGCCGTGCTCGAAGGGAAACAGCAATGAGTCGCATGCGTACGTTCTTCACCATCGTGCTGCCGTCGGCGCTCGCCGGTGGCGTGTTGTTCGGCAGCGCGTTCTCGCGCGCCGATGCCGGCATGCAAGTCGGCTTCTGGCCCGATGACCCGGCGGCGACGGTCGTCGCACAAGCGACGCCGGACCCACATCCGAATCCGCATCCACATCCGCACCCGACGGTCGTCATGGTACCGCCGATGCCGCCGATGCCGCCGATGCCCGCGATGCCCGCGGTGCCGCCGGTGCCCGTGATCACGCCCGACACGATCCGGCAGATGCAGCAGGAGATCCAGAACGCGATCGAGCAGGTCCGCAACAGCCAGCAGCTGTCGCCGGCGATGCGCGAGAAGATCATCCACAAGCTCGAGAAGGTTCGCGACAAGACCGCGAAGCGGCTCGCCCGCATCAAGCCCGGTGACTACGAGCAGCTCGGCGAAGAGATGGGCAAGATCGGCGAGGACATCGGCGAGGAGATGGGCGACTTCGGCGAAGAGATGGGCGAGTGGGCCGGCCAATGGGCGCAGCAGTACGGCCAGCAAATCGGCCAACAAGTCGGCCGGCAACTCGGCAACCTCAAGTTCCAGTTCGGGCCGAACGCCAACGCCAATCCGAGCGGCATGCACATCCACATCAACGGCAGTCAGACGCAAGTCCAGACCGGCGACGATGACGACGACGATGATGACGACAGCTCGTCGAGCTCCGCGCACGCGCACGCGCACGCACAAGACACCGACGCCGACAACGACGCCGACAATGACAACGACTCGGACGACAACGACAGCGATACCGATACCGATGTCGTCGTCGATCTCGGCGACCTGTCGCTGCAGCAGCCGCAGCGCGATCAGATCCAGCAGCTGCGCGCGAACAGCCAACGCCAGATCGAGCAGGCGCGCCGCCAGCTCCAGCAGGCGAGCCAAGCGCTGCAGCAGGCGCTCGACAACGTGAATGCGAGCGACGCGCAGCTCGCGCAAGCGATCGACGCCGTGTCGCAACAGGAAGCGACGATCCGCAAGGCGAAGATCATCGCGTGGCACGACGCGCGCCGCGTGCTCGATAGCGACCAGCGCTCGAAGATCGAGGCGGCGGCCGCGAAGGCCAAGCAGCACGGCAAGTAGTGCTATAGCTTCCCGCATGCGCGGGCTGTTCGTCGCGATCGCACTGGTGGCCGCCGGCTGCCCGTCGAAGGCCCCGCCGCCGCGGCCGTCGCAGCTGCCGATCGACGCGGGCGTCCGCCAGCTCGCGCAGTCCACGCCGGTGATGCCGCCGACCGGCAGCACGATTCCGACCGGTCACCTCGACGACGATCCCGACACGCGTCACGTCGCCACCGGCGCGGCGAACCGTCCGAGCCGGCCGATCGACGTGATGCTCAAGTCGACGCCGGTCGGCGCGCAGGCCGCCGTCGATGGCATCGTGATCGGTCCGACGCCCGCATATTGGAACGGCACCGCCGACGGCAAGGAGCACGAGTTCACGTTCGTGCTATCGGGCCATGCGATCGCGCGCTATCGATTCGTGCCGATCGCGAGCGGGACCATCCACGCGCGGCTCATACCGATCAGCGATGACGTCGATGCCGGCGTGCCGCCGCCCGAGCTCGTGCCTCCAGTGGTCGTGCGGCCGCCCGATCCGCCCGCGCCGCTGCTCGGACCGGATGCGGGCGTTGTGTCGAATCCGTACGGGCCCTTGCCCTGACCACGCCGCCGACGCAACAATGAGCCACTTGCAGTCGCCGAAACACCGCGCCAAGGTCGGAATCGTGTTGTCGGGCGGAGGATCGCGCGGCGCCTACGAGGCCGGCATCCTCGACTACATCCGCACCGATCTCGCGAAGAAGCTCGGCCATCAGCCGCCGATGGACATCGTGACCGGCACCAGCGTCGGCGCGATCAACGCCGCGTTCCTGGCGGCGACGATGCACGACACGACGACGCAGGCCGACCAGATCACGGCCGCATGGAAGTCGCTGCAGATCGAGCAGCTGATCGGAATGGGACCGGGCGACCTCTTGCGCGGCGCCAAGATCTTGCTCGGTCGCGACCCACCGCCGCCGCCGCCCGGGAGCTTTCGCTACGGCGGCTTGCTCGAGACCAGCGGGCTCGAGCGCTTCGTGATCCGCACGATCCCGTGGCGCGGCATCGAGCGCAGCTTGCGCGGCGGCCACCTGCACGCCCTTTCGGTCTCGGCGACGCACGTCGGCACCGGGCACACCGTCGTGTTCCTGTCGAGCGCCGAGCCGGTGCCGCGCGAATGGTCGCGCGACCCGTTCGTGCGTCACCGCGCCGCGCGAATCGGGCCGCGCCACGTGCTCGCGTCGGCGGCGATCCCGATGCTGTTTCCGGCCGTGAAGATCGGCGACGAGTACTTCACCGATGGCGGCTTGCGCCAGAACACGCCGATGTCGCCGGCGATCCGGCTCGGCGCCGACAAGCTGCTGTTGATCTCGCTGCGCCACGTCTCGAAGGAGCCGATGTCGATCCAGCGCGAGCGGGTCGAGGCGTATCCCAAGCCGCTGTTCTTGGCGGGCAAGGCGCTCAACGCACTGTTGCTCGATCACACCGAGTACGACTTGCAGCGCATGCAGCGCATCAACTTGATCTTGGAGGCCGGCCACGCGTCGTTCGGCGACAAGTTCGAGGAGATGATGAACGCCGAGCTCGTCCGCTTGCGCGGCGCCCCGTTGCGACGAATCCAGGCCGTGCACATCCGGCCGTCGATCGACATCGGTGAGATCGCTGCGCAATTCGTGCGTACCGGGCGGGTCAAAGTCTACGGCCGCATCGCGCGCCGGCTGATCGCGCGACTCTCGGCCGGTGAAGCGCCGCACGAGAGCGACTTGCTGTCGTACTTGCTGTTCGACGGCGATTACGCCCGCGAGCTGATCGCGCTCGGTCGCGAAGATGCCGCGAAGAAGGTCGACGAGCTGGCCGAGCTTTTTGTCAGCGAGTCTGTCAGCAATCCGCGAGGTCGTGGCACTGTCCCGATCCTATGAAGCGCATGCTCTCGCTCGGCGCCGCGTTACTGCTCGTGGCGCTCGTCGCGTGTGGTGGATCGAAACCCAGGACGGATGTCGCGGCTCCGCCCCCGACCGGCACCGAGACCGCGCCGCCGGCTGCCGCGCCGGTCGATCCCGAAAATGCGGCGCTCGCGCTGTGGCCCGACGTGCACAAAGGCACGCTGTCGAACGGCCTGACCTACTACGTGCTCCACCACGAGAAGCCGGAGAAGCGCGTGATGATGTGGCTCGCCGTGAAGGCGGGCTCCGTCGACGAAGACGACGATCAACGCGGCCTCGCGCACTTCGACGAGCACATGGCGTTCAACGGAACGAAGGGCTTCCCGAAGAACAAGCTGATCGATTATCTGCAGAGCATCGGCATGCGGTTCGGCGCCGATCTCAACGCCAACACGTGGTGGCAGCGCACGATCTATCAGCTCGAAGTGCCGACCGATAAGCCCGAGTTCGTCGACAAGGGCTTCCAGATCTTGCACGACTGGGCCGGCGACGTGACCTACGATCCGGCCGACGTCAAAGCGGAGAGCGGCGTCGTGCTCGAAGAGTGGCGGCTCGGCCGCGGCGCATTTCGCCGGCTGTTCGACAAGAGCCTGCCGGTGCTGTTCAAAGGCACGCGCTACGCGGTGCGAGACACGATCGGCTTGCCGGACGTGCTGAAGAAGGCCGATCGCGACGCGCTCTATCGGTTCTACAAAGATTGGTACCGGCCCGATCAGATGGCGGTGATCGTCGTCGGCGACGTCGATCCGGCGCAGATCGAAAAGACGATCCAGCAGCAGTTCGGCGATCTCAAGAATCCGCAGAACGAGCGCAAGCACCTGGCCGGCGGCGTGCCGCCCGCCGAAGGTACGCGCATCTCGATCGAGACCGACAAGGAGCTGCCGCAGACCGTCGTCCAGATCGACAACATCGTGCCGCATCGCTCGAACGCGAGCCGCCGCGATGATCGCCGGCTGCTCGTCGAGCAGATCTACACCACGATCGTCAACGAGCGGCTCGCGCAGCTGCAGCGCAAGCAGGAGACGCCGTTCACCGACGCATCGGTCTCGATCGAGACGCCCGACGAAATGCGCGAGATCGACTGGTTCTCGCGCGAGGCCGACGCCAAGCCGGGCAAGCTCGAGGACGCACTGCGCGCGCTGCTCACCGAGACGCTGCGCGTCGAGCGCCACGGCTTCACGCAAGCCGAGCTCGACCGCGCGCGCACGATCGTGATGCGCGGCTACGAAGAAGCCGCCGACCGCGCCGCGACCACCAACAGCCGCGTGTTCACCGAGGAGCTCGTCCGCAACTTCTTGCTCGACGAGCTCGTGATCGGCCGCAACGCCGAACGCGACCTCGCGAAAGAGTTTCTGCCGCAGATCACGATCGACGAGCTCAACGCGAACGTGAAGTCGTTCGGCGCCGCCGAGAACCGCGCGATCGCGGTGTGGATTCCCGACGGCCAGCCCGTGGTCACTAAAGACCGCGTGCTGCAGCTCGTCGCCGAGGTCGACAAGAGCGACATTCCCGCGTGGCAGGACAAGCCGATCCCGACGACGCTGATGCCGAAGCTGCCGACGCCCGGCAAGATCGTCAAGGAGAAGAAGCTCGACGCGATCGGCGTGACCGAGTGGACGCTGTCGAACGGCGCCAAGGTCATCGTCAAGCCGGCCGACTTCGAGAAAGACACCGTGATGCTCGGCGCGACGTCGCCGGGTGGCACCGCGACGGTGTCCGACAAGGACTTCCAGAGCGCGCGGCTCGCTTCGGTCGTCGCCCAGATCGGCGGCGCCGGCGACTACGACGCCGACACGCTCGGCAAGATCCTCGCGGGCAAGCAGGTCAACGTGCAGCTGCAGGTCGGCGAGACCGAGGAGCAAGTGAACGCGACCGCGTCGGCGAAGGACGTCGAGACGATGTTCCAGCTGCTCTACCTCCGCATCACCGCGCCGCGCAAAGATCCCGACGTGTTCGCGACGTGGAAGACCAACACGTCCGACTTCTTGACGAACCAGGAGCGCTCGCCCGAATTCATGTTCGCGCGCGACTCGCAGGCCGCCGAGTACAAGAACAACGTGCGCCGCACGTTCCCGACGCCGGGCGAGGTCGCGAAGCTCGACGAAGACAAGGCGCTCGCGTTCTTCAAAGACCGCTACGGCGACGTCTCCGACTTCACGTTCGTGATCGTCGGCGAAGTCGACATGGACAAGCTCAAGCCGATGGTCGAGACCTACCTCGCGAGCTTGCCCGGTAAGAATCGCCACGAGCGCGAGAAAGACCTCGGCATTCGCAAGATCGGCGGCGTGGTCAAGAAGACATTCAACCTCGGCGTCGAGCCGAAGGGCTCGGTGCGCGTCGACATTCACGCCGACGACTCGTGGTCGCGCGACAAAGAACGCGACGCCTACATCCTCGGCCAGCTGCTGCAAAACTTGCTCCGCGAGGAGCTGCGCGAAGAGAAGGGCGGCACGTACGGCGTCGGCGTCAACGTGTCGATCGATCGATCGCCGCACCAGGAGCGCAGCGTGTCGATCCAGTTCGGCTGCGATCCGACGCGCGTCGACGAGCTCGTCACCGCGATGAACGCGGTGCTCGACAAGGTCGTCAAGGACGGCACGACCGGCGACTACATCGACAAGATCAAAGAGATCTACGCGCGCCAGCGCGAGACCGAGCTGCGCCAGGACCGCTGGTGGCTGCAGCGGCTCGAGCATTGGTACAAGTACGGCGACGATCCGACGGAGATTCCGGACACGACGAAGACGATCGCGCGGATGACGCCGGAGCTGATCAAGGCGAGCGCGAAGCACTTCCTGGATCGCGCGCAGGTGTTCACGGCGATCAAGCTGCCGGAAGCCGGCGCGCCGCCTGCGCCGCTGCCGTCGCCGCCGGCGAAGGGCCCGGCGGGTGCACCGCCCGCGCCGGCGACGAATCCGGCACCGCCGCCCGCGCCGTCGAAGTAGCGCGCTACTGCGCCGGGTCTTCGTCGGGCTCGCCGGGCTCACCGTCGCCGCCCAGCCAGCCCTCGAGTGCCGGGATCACGATCGCCGACGCGAGCCCGAGCACGCCGGTCGGAATGATCAGGCCGCCTTGCCCCGCCGCGAAGTCGCGCGCGAACGGGGTGTCCGGCGCCATCGCCGCGTCGACGGTCGCCGGCGCGACCGCGATGCCCGTCGCGATATCCGCGCCCGAGATCGCGGCAAGCTGCTTCGCGAGCTCGGGTGGGTTCGACCACGTCGTGCGAAGCGCGCCGCGAAACGCGATGCCTTTTGCATCGACGCGCAAGCCGGCGCCGACCTCGCTGACCAGCGCGATCGCGTGGATCGCCGCGGCGGCTTCCGGCGGCGGCGGCACGATCGCAGGCGTGAGCCCGGTCGAAGCGAACGTCGAGCCGCGGCCCCAAACCACCGCGGTCCAGTCGCCGGCCGCGAGCTCGCGGCCGATCGGCGTGAGCATGTCGGGCGCGCCGTGGGCGGGCGCACCGCGATGCGCACCGAACCGCAGCTCCTTGGCGGTGGCGTCGACCCACGCCTCGAGCTCGAGCGCCGCGGCGGCTTGCAGCCGGAACCGGCAGGCGTCCTTCGGCTGCACGGCGACGAGATCGAGCAGCTGTCCCATGTCTTTGCAGTGGTCGAGTGCGGTCGTGGCCGGCGCGACGTCGGTGAGCGGGACGTGCACTTGAATGTCGAGCGAGCCCGCCGGGACCACGGCCGAGACCGGGCCCGCAAACGAGTCGGCGACCTGCGCGACGGTCACGCCGCCCGCGAGCGGAAACGGCGGCAAGCCGGCCAGGATCGGGCCGATGTTGCCGGCCGCGAAGCCACTCGCGGCGTCGATCGACTGCACGCTTGCGATGCGCGGCGCCGCGAGGCCGACCAGCTTGCCGAGCCCGCCACCCGGCGTGCCGGTCCACGTGCCGCGAACATCGACCTCGCCGCGCGCGAGCCGTGCCGCCACCGCGAGGTCGCCGGGCGAGCCGCCGAACAGCGGCAGCTGCGTCGCATAGAGCTCGATGTCGCCGCGGCCACCGGCGAGCTGCGCCTTGCCGCGCAAGCCGCCGGTGCCGAGCTGCGCGAACAGCGCCGGGTTGGAGACGCAAACGTAGTGACCGCCGACCAGCTTGCACGTGCTGCCGCGGATATCGTCGATATCGTCGGCGGAGCCCGCCGACCCGCCGCTGCCGCGCGTGCCGTGCTTCGACGCCACGAACTTGTCGCGATCGGCGACCGGCATGATCGCGACCACGCCGGCGTTCGAGACGAACATCGCGAAGCCGGGGCCAGCTGCGATGCCCGCGTCGGTCGGCGACGCCCCCGGCGCGCCGAACAGCGCTGCGGTGATCACGTCGAGCTCGGGCGAGAGCGAGCTGAAGTCCGGCGTCTCGACCATCTGCGCGGCGGTCTCGAACGCATCGAGCGCGAGCGCGAGGCCGCGCGGCGATGCCACCACGCCGACCTCGGTGCCGGCCGGTGCGAGGTCCCACAGCGGGTCGCAATCGCCGACCCCGGCGCCGATGCCGTCGGCTGAAATGGCATCGAGCTTCGAGGGACTGTCGCATGCCGCCGCCGCGAGCAGCACGAAGAGCCAGGTACGCATGCCGCGTATGTAGCCCAGGACCGGCATGCTATGCACGTTCGGTGGCAGCCGGTCCGTATGTCGACGAGGTTCGCGAGGACGACAAGCTGCCGCGCGATCGCCGCCGGCTCGCCGTGCTGTGGCGGCTCACCGCGCTGATCCGGCCGCACCGCGCGCGCTTCGCGCTCGCCGTCGTGACGCTGCTGTGTGCGTCCGGCATCACGCTGTGTTACCCGCAAGCCGCGCGCTACGCGATCGATGTCGGCATGCGCTCGAAGGACACCGCGGCGCTCGACGACATCGTGCTCGTCATCGTCGCGCTGGTCGTGCTCAACGCCGCGTTCGTGTGGCTGCGCCACTACAGCATCAGCTGGCTCGGCGAACGCGTTGTCGCCGATCTGCGCGGCATGGTCGTCGATCGGCTCGTCACGCTGCCGCTCGGCTGGTTCTACGAACGCCGCAGCGGCGAGCTCGTCGGCCGGCTCGCATCCGACGTCACGGTGATCGAGGACGTCGTCGGCAGCGACCTGTCGATGGCGACGCGCAACTTCGTGCAGATGGTCGGCTCGCTCGTGATGCTGTTCGTCATCGACGCGAAGCTGACCGTGTTCATGCTCGCGATCGTGCCGCCGATGATGCTCGCGACGATCGCGTTCGGCCGCAAGATCCGGCGCATGACGCGCGACGTGCAGGATCAGCTCGCGCTCGTCTCGGGGCAGGTCCAGGAATCGCTCGGTGCGATCGCGACCGTGCAGGCGTTCGTGCGCGAGCGCCACGAGGCCGCGCGCTACCGCGGCGGCGTCGAGAACGCGTTCCAAAAGACTCTCGAGCTCGTCCGCTGGCGATCGTGGTTCTTCGCGATCGCGATGACGGCCGGGTTCGCCGGGGTCGCGCTCGTCGTGTGGATGGGCGGCCGCGCGCTGATCGCGGGCGAGCTGTCGGCCGGCGCGCTGCTGTCGTTCTTCCTCTACACGTTCTTCGTCGCGGGCGCGATCGGCGATCTCGCCGGGCTGTGGGCGTCGCTGCAGCGCGCGGCCGGCGCCACCGACCGCTTGTTCGCCGTCATCGACACGCTGCCCGACATCCGCGACCGCGACGACGCGAAGCCGCTGCCGGCGGGCAAGGGCGCCATCCGGTTCGAGGGCGTGAGCTTCGCGTACGCCGCGCGCCCCGAGCAGCCCGTGCTCACCGACGTCTCGCTGACGATCGAGCCCGGCGAGGTCGTCGCCGTCGTCGGCCCGTCGGGCGCCGGCAAGTCGACGATCCTGTCGCTGCTCTACCGCTTCTACGACGTCGATGCCGGCCGTGTCACGTTCGAGGGCGTCGACGTGCGCGAGCTCAAGCTCGCCGAGCTGCGCGGCGCACTCGCGATGGTCGCGCAGGAGCCCGTGCTGTTCTCCGGGACGATCCGCGCGAACATCGGCTACGGCCGCGACGGCGCGAGTGACGCCGAGATCGAGCAAGCCGCGCGCGATGCCTACGC
>DATBAS010000046.1:0-51366 GCA_036271395.1 Kofleriaceae bacterium | reverse complement strand
AACTCGATGCCCTGGCCGATGCGGTTAGGCCCGCCTCCGAGGATGATCACTTTCTTGCGATCCGTCGGCCGGGCTTCGCATTCGTCCTCGTAGGTCGAATACATGTACGGCGTGTGCGATTCGTACTCGGCGCCGCACGTGTCGACGCGCTTGTAGACCGGGCGAATGCCCGCCGCGTGACGCGCGTCGCGGACCTCGCTCTCGCGCTTGCCGGTCAGCGCCGCGATCCGGCGATCGCTCATGCCGAGCCGCTTCATGCGACGCAGATCGGACAGGCCGTGCTTCGCGACGGCGAGCTCGGCGGTCGCGATGTCGTGGACGTGATGCAGGAACCACGGATCGATCCGCGTGAGCTCGTGCGCGCGCTCGAGCGTCAAGCCGTGCTGGAAGCCACGCGCGAGGAGGTAGAGCCGATCCGGCGTCGGCGTCGCGATCGCGCGCTCGATCGCGGGCAAGTCGGCTTCCGACGGCAGATCGAAGCCGGCGCGGCCGGTCTCGAGCGAGCGAATCGCTTTGCCGAGCGCTTCGCGAAACGTGCGGCCGATCGCCATCGCCTCGCCGACGCTCTTCATCTGCGGGCCGAGCGTGCTCGACGCCGACGGGAACTTCTCGAACGCGAACCGCGGCCACTTGACGACGACGTAGTCGATTGTCGGCTCGAACGACGCCGGCGTGACGCGCGTGATGTCGTTGTGCAATTCGTCGAGCGTGTAGCCGAGCGCGAGCTTCGCGGCGATCTTCGCGATCGGGAAGCCGGTCGCCTTCGACGCCAGCGCGGAGGAGCGCGACACGCGCGGGTTCATCTCGATCACGAGCATGCGACCGGTCTTCGGATCGACGGCGAACTGGACGTTGCTGCCGCCGGTCGTCACGCCGATCTCGCGCATGATCGCGATGCTCGCGTCGCGCATGCGCTGGTACTCCTTGTCGGTCAGCGTCATCGCGGGCGCGACCGTGATCGAGTCGCCCGTGTGCACGCCCATCGGATCGAGGTTCTCGATCGAGCACACGATCACGGCGTTGTCCTTGCCGTCGCGCACGACCTCGAGCTCGAATTCCTTCCAGCCGAGCACGGATTCCTCGACGAGGATCGAGTGCACCGGCGACTGATCCAAGCCGAACTGGACCATCCGATCGAAGTCGGGTTTGTTGTACGCGATGCCGCCGCCCGAGCCGCCGAGCGTGAAGCTCGGCCGCAAGATCGCGGGAAACCCGATCTCGTCGATGATGTTGCGCGCTTCTTCGACGGAGCGTACGAGCCGCGACTTCGGGCAGCTGAGCCCGATACGGGCCATCGCCTGCTTGAACAGCTCGCGATCCTCGGCCATCTCGATCGACGCGATCGACGCGCCGAGCAGCTCGACATTGTGCTTTGCGAACAACCCGGCCTTGTGCGCCGCCATCGCGAGGTTGAGTCCGGTCTGGCCACCGAGCGTCGGCAGCACCGCCGAGACGTGCTCGCGCGCCAACACTTTATCGAGAACTTCGACGGTGAGCGGCTCGACGTAGGTCGCGTCGGCGAGCTCGGGATCGGTCATGATCGTCGCCGGGTTGGAGTTGATCAACACGACGCGCAGGCCCTCCTCGCGGATCGCCTTGCACGCTTGCGTGCCCGAATAATCGAACTCGCAGGCTTGGCCGATGACGATCGGGCCCGAGCCGATGATCAGGATCGACTCGAGATCACTCCGACGTGGCATCGGGACATGCGTTTACCACATGTGGTGCGCGTCGGCGGCCGACTTCGTCGGCTACTTCTTCTTGACCACGCCGCCGTCGACCTTGAAGTCCTGCGCGAGCTGGCCGGTCAGCATGTTCGCGACCGCCGACGCGCGCTCGCCGAGCGGCGCCTTCGTGCGCTCGAGCGCTTCGACGACCGTGCGCCGGATGCGGCCGGATTCTTCTTCGGGCCGGATCAGCGCATCGATCAGCGGGTTCACGATCCGCGCCGGATCGTGGTTCGCGAGGCCTTCGATCGCGCCGAACCGCGAGTTCTCGTCGAAGTCGGCGAGGTACGGGGCCAGACGCGGGATCACGTCGTCGTCGCTCATGCCCTTGTGCTCGCCGAACCACTTGATGAGATCGATGCGGCGATCCGGCATGCGCACGTAGCCGGGCGGCTCGGTCGCGAGCAGCTCGTCGACGACCGCGAGCTGCTTGTCGTGATCCGCGACCTTGTCGAGCACCTGCAGCGCGAACGACAGCTGGTCGGCGGTCTTCATGTAACGGATGAGCGGCGCGAGCACGGCGGAACCTTTTTCGATCAAGATGTCGACGACCCACGCCTTCTCTTGCTCGTCCTCGACGCCCTTGAGCGACGTCACGCTCCAGCGTTTGCACAGCCCGAACAGCGCATCTTCGGTGCCGTCCTCGCGCAGCTTTTCCAGCGCGCCCCAGCGATCGGGTTGTTGGGCGAGCTTGTTGGTCGCCTTCTCGATCGTGCGCTGCAGCGCGCGCTCCTTGGAGAACAGACCGAAAACCATATATTTGCACGCAAACTACCGTTCCAGATGCGCAACGGCAAGTTGGCCAGAATGGATCTCGCTGCCGTATGCTACGGCCGATGCGGAACCACGGTCTCGTGCTGGCCGTCCTCGCGGCTTGTGCGACCAGCAAGCCTCACTCGACGAGCGGAAACTTCGAAGATTGCTACTACGACTGCAAGCCGGGCCAAAAGACGGCGGCGGCGGGCTCGGCAAGCGCGACGGCGGGAGCGCCGGCGACGCCACCGCCGGGCGGCAAGCTCACGCCGGCGGGCGAGCGAGCCGCGAGCCTGCGCGAGGCGGCCGACTTGCTCGACAAGGCGCAAACCGCGCTCGGCAACGGTAACAAGAACCTCGCCGATCAGTTGTTCTCGACCGCCGAGCTGCTGGTCGGTCCCGACATGCTCGCGTCGCTCGCCGACACGTTCCACGCCGGTGCGCCGCCGCTCGTCGCGGGCCCGACGCAGAAGATCGATCCGAGCGCGCCGCCGCAGCCGAAGGTGGTCGGCTCGTCCGAGCAAGAAGACGCCGAGGCGAAAGTCGCGCCGCCGCGGATCGAAGGCAGCTTGAGCGGTGTCATGCAGATCGACGGCAAGCCGCTGTCGGGCGCGTACGGCTTGGTCACGCTCGAGCCGGCGAGCGGCAAGTGGGCACCGCGCACGCCGAAGCGCCGCGCCGTCGAGCAGCGCAACCGCGAATTCCTGCCGCACGTGCTCGCCGTGCCGGTCGGCTCGACGATCGCGTTTCCGAACTACGACAACGTGTTCCACAACGTGTTCTCGACCTCGCCGCTGGCCGCGTTCGATCTCGGCATCTACAAGGTCGGCGAAGCGCGCGAGTACACGTTCACCAAAGAAGGCATCATCCGGCTCGGCTGCAACCTGCACGCGGGCATGTCGGCGTACATCGTCGTGGTCAACGCGCCGGCGTACGTCGTCACCGACGACAGCGGCCACTTCGCGTTCAAACATCTGGCGCCGGGCAAGTACAAGCTGCACGCGTGGAGCGAGCGCAGCAAATCGCCGATCACGCAGGACGTGACCGTGAAGCAGGGCGCGAACGAGATCAGCGTCGGCGTCGCGGGTGACGCGCCGGCGGGCGCGCAACCCGACAAGTTCGGAGGCAAACGTGGCTAACCGCGCGCTCGCGATCGCGGGCGCGGCGTTGATCGCGGTCGGTGGAGCGATTGCCGGCTATGGCGCGACGCGGCCCGCGGCTGCGAGCACGCCGGCGCCGAACGGTGGTGCCAACGCGGCGATGGCGAGCGCGGTCGCCGGGCTCGACGGCAACATCAAAGCCGTGCGTGCGGTCGTGCAATCGACCGCGAAGCAGCTCAGCACGCTGCAATCGGTGCGCGCGGCGCTGTCCGCCGACAAGGAAACCGCCGATGACAACTACAAGTCCGGCGCGCTCAAGTTCGAGCTCGATGTCGGCGAGGTGATCGAGATCGGCGTCACGCCGAAAGGCGGCCAATCGATCGCGTTTGTCGTGCAGCCGGTGAACGCGATGCACTCGTCGTACGCCGGCAAGCCCGGCAGCTACGTCGAGCTGATGGGCGATCACGTGCTCGTGACCGACGTCGCCGAGGTCGTTCCGCTCGATCACGCCGACACGCAAACCGGCTACGTGATGGTCAGCAAGGTGCTCGATCTCGGCCCGGCGATCGCGCCGCTCGTGCAGGCGCACATCAACGGCGAGCTCGATGTCGGCAGCGCGAAGTACGCGATCGGCGCCGGCGCCAGCGGCGCGACGACCGCCATGCCGCTCGCATCGGCGCCGGGCGTGCAGCTCGTCGTCGCGGCGGGCGCGCCCGTGGTCGCGACGATGTCGTCGGCGAGCGGCAAGCCGTACGTCGCCGGCGGCGGCGGGATCGCCGGGCTCGGCGTCGTCTTGCTCTTGCTCGGTCTCGTGACCGGCAAGCGCGGCGCGGCGATCGCGCCAGCGGCCGCGCCGAAAACCGGGCTAACACCCGTGCAGTTTGGCAACCTCGAGACCCAGCTCGGCAGCGCGGCGACCGCGATGACGCCGTCGCCGGTCGGCACCGAGTCGGCCGGAATATCGACGGCGAACCTCGGCGCCGGCTCGACGCTCGGCCGCTGGGAGATCATCAAGCGGCTCGGCTCGGGCGGCATGGCCGACGTCTATTTGGCGCGCGCCCGCGGCGAAGCCGGCTTCGCGAAGCAGGTCGCGGTGAAAGTCATGCACCCGCATCTCGCCCGCAACGAGCGCGCGGTCGAGCACTTTCTCGACGAGGCACGGCTCGCCGCGCAGATCAGCCACCCCAACGTCGTCCAGATCCAGGACCTCGGCAAGATCGGCAACGACTACGTGATCGTGATGGACTATGTCGACGGCATCGACCTCGAGCGCGTGCTCGCAGCGGCGCGCGCCGCGCAACGCCCGGTGCCGATCGATGTCGGGCTCGCCATCTTGGCGCGGATCTGCGACGGGCTCGACGCCGCCCATCGCGCGATCGGCTCCGACGGCCAACCGATGCACCTCGTCCACCGCGACGTCAAATCCGCAAACGTCCTCGTGTCTCGCCAGGGCACGGTCAAAGTCGTCGACTTCGGCATCGCGAAGGCCGCGAGCCAATCGCACATGACCGTCGCGGGTGAGACCAAGGGCACGCCATCGATGATGGCACCCGAGCAACGCGTCGGCGATCAGGTCGACGTGCGCGCCGACGTCTACTCGGTCGCCGCCGTCGCGTACGAGATTCTCACCGGCCACAACGTCAACCTCGATGTCGCCGCGCTCGCGCATCTCGGCATCGAGAAGTGGCCGCACCTGCCGCTGCCGAGCGCGGAGCGCCCGCAGCTGCCGGTCGAGCTCGATTCGATCATCCTCGGTGCGCTCTCGTTCGAGCGCGAGCGACGCCCCCCGAGCTGCGCCGCGCTCGGTGCGTCGTTTGAAGGCGTCGCCAAGCGATACAATATGGCTACGAGCGACAAGGATATTGCGCGCTGGGTTAGCTCCGAGATCGATCGGCTCGCGGCGTAGCTCGCAACCGCAACCGCGACCGCTGTTCGTTTTCGCGGCACCGTTTCTTGCCGGGTTTGAAATCGCCGATGTTCCTCGGCCGTGGTTTCCGCGGCTCAGAAGCGCAGCGTCGCCATCGCGCCCGCGCCCTGTGGGCCCGCGGTCGGCGTGATCGTCAGCCGCCGCTCTTGGCGGTCTTTGTAGTCCTGATAGAGCAACACGCCGGCGGCGACGCCGAGCGCGGCTCCGACCGCGAACGAGGCCCACGATAGATATTCGTAGCGCTGGCCCTCCGAGACGAGGCTTTGATAGCGCTGCGCGGTCGTCGCGTTGTAGACGACGGGCTGGTTGTCGACGCCTTGATAGAGATCGCGCACGTCGCTTTCGGTCGAGCTCGCCGAGTAGGCGAGGACGGCGCCGAGCGTGACGAACGCGAGCGCGCCGCCGACGAAGAGCCAGGGGAGATCATCGTGCCGAATCGAGCCGGCGCTCGAGACCGAGACCGACGCCGACGCCGAGCCCGATTCCGATTCCGACGCCGAGCCCGATTCCGACGCCGAGCCCGAGCCCGAGCCCGAGCCCGACGCCGGGCCCGATTCCGATGCCGATTCCGACGCCGAGCCCGATTCCGACGCCGACCCCGAGCCCGAGCCTGCGTTTTGCGTGCATGCCGCGATGCGCTCGTTCGTCAGCTGCACGAACTTCGGCTCGGGATTCGCTTCCGCGATGTAGCGCTTGTAGAAACCGACCGCGGCGTCGCATTTGCCGGCCTTCTCGTCCGCGCCGCCGATCTTGAAGAACAGCACCGCGTCGCCGGTGATCTTGTAGGCGGCTTCGAAGTACGCCGCGGCATCGTCGAACTTGCCGGCCGCCATCGCGTCGGTCGCTTCGTCGTACAGCTGTTTCGCGTGGCCGACGTCGACGGGATCGGCGTGAACCGGAGCGAGCGCTGCCGCGGCCGAGACAAACCCCGCCGTGCAAGCGGCCACCAACGCACGCATCCTCGCAAGCGTACAGATCTCGATGATTTCGCGCTATACCGCCGCCCGGAGTAGCGATGGCGAAGATCGACAACGTTCGCAACCTCGGTGTCGTCGCGCACATCGACGCCGGCAAGACGACGGTTTCCGAACGGTTCTTGTTTCACTCGGGCAAGATTCACAAAGTCGGCGAGGTCCACGACGGCGAGACCGAGATGGACTGGATGGATCAGGAGCGCGAGCGCGGCATCACGATCACCGCCGCCGCGACCACGTTCGAGTGGAAGAAGCACGAGATCCACCTGATCGATACGCCGGGACACGTCGACTTCACGATCGAGGTCGAGCGCTCGCTGCGCGTGCTCGACGGCGCGGTCGTGGTGTTCTGCGGCGTGGCCGGCGTGCAGCCGCAATCCGAAACGGTCTGGCATCAAGCCGACAAGTTCCGCGTGCCGCGCCTCGCGTTCGTCAACAAGCTCGATCGCACCGGCTCATCGATGGTGGCGGTCGTCGCCGACATCCGCGAGCGGCTCGGCGCGAACGCGGTGCCGATCCAGCTGCAGCTCGGCATGGAAGAGAAGTTCGCGGGCGTGGTCGACCTCGTCGCGATGAAGGCGTTGATGTTTTCGGGCGAGGTCACCGAGACGCCCGACGTCGAGGAGATTCCGGCCGACATCGCCGCGGCGGCCGCGGACGCGCGCGATCAGATGATCCAGGCGATCGCCGATGTCGACGACTCGATCGCCGAAAAATATCTCGAAGGTGCGACGCTCACGGAGGCCGAGCTCAAAGCCGCGATCCGCAAAGCGACGATCGCGGTCAAGCTCGTGCCGGTGCTCGCGGGCACCGCGCTTCGCAACAAGGGCATCCATCCACTGCTCGACGCGGTGATCGATTACCTGCCGTCGCCCGCGGACGTGCCGCCGGTGACCGGCGTCGATCCGAGGAACACGGCCGAAAAGCTCGTGCGCATGCCGAAGAATAGCGAGCCGTTTTCGGCGCTCGCGTTCAAGATCGCGATGGACGAAGGCCGCAAGGTCGTCTTCATGCGCGTGTTCAGCGGCGTGCTCGAAGCCGGCCACGAGGTGCTCAACGTCCGCACCAACCGCAAAGAGAAAGTCGCGCGGCTGTTTCGCATCCACGCGGCCAAGCGCGAGCGGCTCGACAAAGCCGTCGCCGGCGAGATCGTCGCCGCCGCCGGGCTCAAAGACGCGACCACCGGCGACACGGTGTGCGATCCGAAGGCGCCGATCCTGCTCGAGCGCATCGACACCTACGAGCCGGTGATCTCGGAAGCGATCGAAGCCGACAACGCGGCCGCGAAAGAGCGGCTCGACTTCGCGCTCGTCAAGATGGCTGAAGAAGATCCGACGTTCCGCGTCAAAGACGACGCCGATACCGGCCAGACGATCATCTCGGGCATGGGCGAGCTCCACCTCGAGATCATCGTCGACCGCATGAAGCGCGAGTACGGCGTGCAAGCGCGCGCCGGTAAGCCGCAGGTCGTGTATCGCGAGACCGTGCTCGGCGCCGGCGAGGGCACGGCGACGTTCGAGCGGTCGATCACGGGTTCCGGAAAGGATCAGCCGATCTTCGGCGAGGCGACGGTGCGCGTGAGGGCGCGCAAGCGCGGCGAGGGCACGAAGCTCGATCGCACGCTGCCGGCGATGCCGCCATTGCCCGAAGCGATCGTCAACGCCGCGATGCAAGGGCTACACGACGCCGCGTCGAGCGGGCCCGATGGCTATCCGCTCGAGGACGTCGAGGTCACGCTCACGCATATCGCGTTGCGCGATGGCGCGAACGGCGAGATCGGCGTGCGCGCGGCAGCCGCCGAAGCGTTCCGCCGAGCCGTCCAGGCGGCCGAGCCGGCCCGGCTCGAGCCGATCATGACCGTCGAAGTGATCGTCGACGACGCCGGTCTCGGCTCGGTGATCGGCGATCTGCAGCAGCGCCACGGCCAGGTCCAAGACGTCGGCACCGCCGGCGCCAAGCGCCAGGTCACGGCGCTCGTGCCGCTGCGCGGGATGTTCAACTACTCGACGAGCCTGCGCAGCATGACGGCCGGCGGCGGCTCGTTCCGCATGCAGTTCCACGCGTACGACACGCTGCAGGCTTGACCGCTACTTGCCCCAGACCTGGACGCGCGCGTGCCCTTCGCCGGGCAGGTTGCGGTACTTGAACTCGATCCAACGGATCGTGCGGCCGTCGCCGTAGCTCGGCAGCTCGATCACGCGGGTGCGCGTGCCTTCGCGGAACAGCTGGCTGACCGCCGGATGGAACGGCTCGCCGTGCTCGAACTTGACCATGAAGTCGATCATCTCGAGGTCGCTGTCCATCACGACGACCGTGAGCTTCTGGAACCGGCCGTCTTGGCGACCGACTTCGATCCGATCGATGTCCTCGCGGCCGTGACCGTGGACTTCACGCTCGCCGAGCATGAGCCAGCCGCGCTGATCCCAGCTGAACGTCGGCGGTGGCGGTGGCGGCGGCGCCGCTTCGGCCTTGCCCCAAACCTGGATGCGCGCGTGGCCTTCGCCGGGGACGTTGCGATAGCGGAAGTCGATGAACTGGATCGAGCGCTCGTCGCCCGGGAAATCGATCATGCGCGTGCGCGTGCCTTCGCGGAAGAACTGCGCGACCGCCGGGCGAAACGGCGCGCCGCGGCCGAACTGGATCGTCATGTCCATCAGCTCGAGATCCGAATCGAGCACGACCACGGTCAGCTTCGAGAACCGGCCTTCGTAGCGGCCGACGGTGATGCGATCCGCGTTCTCGCGGCCGTGGCCGTGAACTTCGCGCTCGCCGAGCATCGTCCAGCCGTTGGCGTCCCACACGGGCGCGGCCGCGACCGGCGGCGCCACACCATCACGCAAGCCCCACACACCGACTTTCGCGCGCCACTCGCCGGGCACGTTGCGGTAGCGGAACTCGATGAAGCGGATCACGCGATCGCCGCCGGGCATCTCGATCACCCGCGTCCGCGTGCCTTCGCGATAGAAGCCGGTGATCGGCGGGTGCCAATCGGTGTGATCGCCGAACTCGATCCGCACGTCGAGCATCTCGACGTCGGCGTTCTCGACCACGAACGTCAGCCGCGAGAACCGACCGTCGTAGCGCCCGACCTCGATGCGATCGTGGTCGTAGCGGCCGTTGACCGTGCGCTCTCCGAGATTCACCCAGCCGCGCGAGTCCCATGCGGGTTGCGCGTGCGCCGCGATCGGGACCGCGAGCATCACGAGGATGAGAAGCCAAATATTGCGAACCATGAAGCGGACGCTAACACCGCTCCAACACGCCCCGCTACCGGTATGTGCTCATATAACTAGCTGAAAATAAATGGCGCACATGTAGGTGAGTATCCGACGATCGCGCCATGGTCACTCGCCTCAAGGCGCTTCGACACGAACACGCGCCCGTCGCAACGCCGGTCATCAAGTGGGTCGGCGGCAAGACGAAGCTATTGCCCGAATTGCTCGCGCGCATGCCGGCCCAGCTCGGCCGCTACTACGAGCCGTTCGTCGGCGGCGCCGCACTGTTCTTTCGCGTCGCGCCGGCACGTGCGGTGCTCAACGACTCGAACCCCGATCTGGTCGGCCTGTATCGCACGATCGCCGTCGACGCCGACGCCGTGATCAAGCGGCTCGAGGCGCACCGCACGAAGCACGACGAGCGCCACTACTACGCGACCCGCGAGCGCTGGAACCACAGCCACGGCGCGTGGACCGAGGCCGAGCGCGCCGCGACGTTCATCTACCTCAACAAGACGTGTTTCAACGGGCTGTGGCGCGTCAACCGAGCCGGTGACTTCAACGTGCCGATCGGTCGCTATGCCGATCCGCCGATTTGCGTGCCGGCCGCGCTGCACGCGGCGCAGACCGTGCTGTCGCGCGCGGTGCTGCGCGAGGGTCAATACAACGCCGCGGTCGCCGACGCCGAGCGCGGCGACTTCGTCTACTTCGATCCGCCATACGATCCGGTGACGCCGACGGCAAGCTTCACGAGCTACACCGCCGGCGCATTCGGTCCCGACCAGCAGCGCGAGCTCGCCGAGACCGCACGCGAGCTCGTCGCGCGAGGCTGCAAGGTCATGCTGTCGAACAGCGACACGCCGTTCGTGCGCTCGATCTACAAAGGCTTTCGCGTCGACCGCGTGAAGTGCTCGCGCGCGATCAACTCGAACGCGGCCAAGCGCGGCGAGGTCGACGAAGTGATCGCGACCGGCGGCTACTAGCTGCCTGAGAGCTGCGAAGCGCGTGCAGGTGACACCGTGTTCGTCGGTGCACGTGCACGATACGCCGGCTTCAGTCGGCGCGCGCAGGAGCTCACCGCCGTTACGCGGTGGTGCTTTAATTGCTGAACGTCGTCGACGACGCGTATTGCTGCGTCGCCGGATCGTAGTCGAGCAGGGTGCCGACCACGCCGGCCGAGCGTGCGATGCGCACGATGTCGTCGCGGTTGCCGCGAACCACCATGCGCGGCTCGGCGCCGGGCAGCTCGCTGCTCGCGACAAAGCGACGCGCCTTGGCGACGTCCTTGAACACGAGCAGATAGGTTTGGTCGTTACCGGCGCGCGCCATGACGGGCACGCGGCCGTTGGGGTCTTGAGCCGTCAGCTCGCCTTCGTTATCGACGAGCAATACCCAGAGACCTTCGATAGTCGGTTGGGTCGAATGATGCTGCAACAAGTGGACGGATAGATGTCCGGTTTCGTCGTAGGTGTCAAGGAAGTTCGCTGCTTGACGGGGCGGGTTTTGGACGGTCTAGTGCGACTGTGACGGCTCGCGTGCACTTACCGATGCTCGGGAAGATCCCGACGCGCGGTCTCGACATCGTCCCGGCACGCGCCGATCCACTCCTGGACACCTTCGCGCGACGCATCCGTTACCTGCGAATCTCGGTGACCGACCGCTGCAACTATCGCTGCAGCTACTGCATGCCCGACGGTGTGGGCGTCGAGTTTCAGCCGCGCAGCGCCGTGCTGTCGTTCGAGGAGCTCGAGCGCGTCGTGCGCGTGTTCGCGCGGCTCGGCGTGCGCAAGCTGCGGCTCACCGGCGGCGAGCCGACCGTGCGCAAAGGCATCGTCGATCTCGTCGCGCGGCTCGCGAGCGTGCCGGGCATCGAGCAGGTCGTGATGACGACCAACGGGCACTTGCTCGACGAGCTCGCCGGGCCGCTGGCGCGCGCGGGCCTCGCCGGAGTCAACGTCTCGCTCGACACGCTCGATCCCGATCGGTTCGCGGCGGTCACCGGCCGCGGCGACCTCGCGCGCGTGCTCGCCGGAATCGATGCCGCGCGTGCTGCGAAGCTTCGCGTCAAGACCAACGCGGTCGCGCTCTACGGCGTCAACGACCACGAGCTCGCCGCGCTGTGCGACGCCGCGTGGTCGCGCCAGGTCACGCCGCGCTTCATCGAGCACATGCCGATGTCGCAAGGCGCGTTCTACGATGTCGCGCGCGGGATCTCGGCGCGCGCGATCCGCGACGCGATCGCCGGCGCGTTCGGCGAGCTCGTGGAGCGCGGCGACGTGCCTCCGGAAAGCCGCGATGCCGGGCCGGCGCGCTATTGGCGGCTCGCGCGCGATCCGTCGCGCGAGGTCGGCATCATCTCGGCGATGACCGAGCACTTCTGCGACGATTGCAATCGCTTGCGGTTGACGGCCACGGGCGATCTCCACGCGTGCCTCGGCCACGACGACGCGGTCAGCCTGCGCGACCTCGTGCGCACCGGTGGCAGCGACGACGAGCTGGTCCGTGCGATCGGCGCCGCCGTCACGGGCAAGCGCGCCGGCCACGACTTCGCCGATGCCCCCCCGCGCCAGCACATGATCGGCATCGGCGGGTAGCCCCGCGACGTTTGCGGGAATGGCCTAGCCACACGGCTGGTTCGCCATCTCAGTACCGCGACGTAACGCCGCTGGGTTTCTCGTGACTTGGCGAAGACTTGGAGGCCGGAATGGCAGGCAATCATGCTACGGTTGCCCTCGTACGGGCCGATGGGATCGGTGCGCACATCGAGGAGGTTTCGCCCATGGACAAGTCGATGCTGACGAAGATCTTGCTGACGATCGCCGTCGTAATCGGTGGCGGCGGCTTCCTCGTGTACTCGTCGGTGAGCCACGCGCAGCACTACATGATGGTCGACGAGCTCGTGAAGACGCCGTTCGAGCAATGGAACGGCAAGGAGCTCAAGGTCCACGGCTTCGTCGAAGCCGGCAGCATCGTCGAGAGCGTGGTCGGCCAGGTCGAGCACCGCTCGTTCGTGCTGCAGAAAGACGGCAAGAAGATCCGCGTGTTCTCACAGGGACCCAAGCCCGACACGTTCAAGGATCGATCCGAGGTCGTCGCGACCGGTCGCCTCGTCAAAGCGAGCGACATGCAGCAGCTCGCGAACGGCCTGTGCGCGCACCCCGAAAAGGCCGGAACGGGCTGTCCGATCCGCGCTGACGCCGAGCAGGCGTACATCGTCGATTCGACCGACCTGATGGCGAAGTGTCCGTCGAAGTACGACGGCGCGACCTCGAACAAGCTGGATACCAAGTTCTAATGCAGGACCACGTTCCGTTCTCGCCGATCGCGCTCGTCGGCACGATCGCGATCCTCGTCGCGTACATCGCGGCTGCTTGGGCGTTCGCGGCCGGGATCGCCGGCAACGCGCGCAAGAGCCGCCGGCTCGTCAACGCCTCCGTCTACGGCATGTACGGCTTCTCGGCGCTCGTCGGCTTGGCGTCGGCGCTGATGATCTACGCGTTCGTGTCGCACGACTTCTCGATCAAGTACGTCGCGGCGACGAGCGACACGACGATGTCGACCGCCTACAAGATCACGTCGTTCTGGGGTGGCCTCGACGGCTCGCTGCTGTTCTGGGTGCTCGTGCTCGCGCTGTTCTCGACCGTCGCGATCGCGGTGAACCATCGCAAGCACCGCGACATGATCGGCTACGTCGTCGCGGTGATCATGGTCGTGCAGGTGTTCTTCCTATCGCTGCTGATCTTCACGAAGAACCCGTTCAACACGTATCTGACCACGCCGCCGATCGACGGCCAGGGCCTCAACCCGCTGCTCCAGAACTACTGGATGGTCATCCACCCGCCGTCCCTCTATACGGGGTTCGTCGCGGCGACCATCCCGTTCGCGTTCGGCATCGCCGCGCTCGCGTCGGGCCGGCTCGACGATCTGTGGCTCGGCTCGGTGCGCGTCTGGATGCTGATCTGCTTTGGCTTCCTGTCGCTGGGCCTGATCCTCGGCGGACGCTGGGCGTATGAAGAGCTCGGCTGGGGCGGCTACTGGGCATGGGATCCGGTCGAGAACGCCGGGCTGATGCCGTGGTTCACCGCAACCGCGTTCTTGCACTCCGCGATCATCCAAGAGCAGCGCGGCACGATGAAGACCTGGAACCTCGGGCTCGTCGTGATGACGTTCTTCTTGACGGTGTTCGGCACGTTCATGACCCGCTCGGGCATCGTGCAATCGGTGCACGCGTTCGGCGAGGACAACGTGCTCGCGCTGCAGTTCGTCGTGTTCTTGGCGGTGATCTTGATCGTCTCGGTCGGGCTCATCGTGCACCGCTCGAACAAGCTCGCGACGCGCACCGAGTTCGACTCGTTCTACTCGCGCGAGTTCGCGTTTCTCTTGAACAACTGGATCCTGCTCGCGTGCGCGTTCTTCGTGCTGTTCGCGACGATGTTCCCGACGATCAGCGAGGCGGTGAACGGCTCGCGCGTTTCGGTCGGCATCCCGTTCTTCAACAAGTGGATGACGCCGCTCGGCCTGATCTTGCTGTTCTTGGCCGGCGCGGCGCCGCTGCTCGCGTGGCGCAAGACGACGCGGTCGCGGCTCAAAGAGCAGTTCATGTTCCCGCTCGGCGCGGCGGCGGTCACGATCGTCGCGTTGTTGATCTTCTTCCCGCAGACCAAGCACCTCACGTCGCTGTTCGTCGACGAGCTCAAGCTGCCGGTCACGCTGATCAACTTCGGGCTGATCGCGTTCGTCGTCGGCTCGATCTCGCAGGAGTTCTGGCGCGGGACGTCGGTTCGCGTGCGCCAGACCGGCAGCGATCCGATCACGTCGCTGCTCGGCCTGGTGCTGTCGAAGCGCCGCAAGTACGGCGGCTACATCGTGCACCTCGGCGTCGCCGTGATCTTCTTCGGCATCGCCGGCAAGGCGTACGAGCAGCGCACCGATCGCACGCTCGAGCGGCCCGCCGCGATGGCGCAACAGGCCAACAAGCCGGTCGGCGAGTCATCGTTCCAGTTCGGCGGCTACTCGTTCCGCTACGACGCGCTGTCGCACACCTCCGACGATCACAAGGACGCGGTCACCGCGACCATGACGATCACCGACGCCAACGGCCACACGCTCGGCACGATCTATCCGGCGAAGTGGGACTATCACAAAGGCGAAGGCCAGATGACGACGGAGGTCGCGATCCGAGTGCTCGCGACCGAGGACGTCTACGTCGTGCTCACCGGCTTCGACCTCGACACCGGCCTCGCGAACTTCACCGCGTTCATCAACCCACTCATCTTGTGGGTTTGGATCGGCTTCATGGTGCTCGGGTTCGGCACGCTGGTGTGCTTGATCCCGCAGCGCGTCGTCGATCGGCTGCAGTGGAAGCCGAAGACGCGGCTCGGTCGCGCCGCCGACGTGTCGATCGTCATCACGGTCGTGTGCGTCGTGATGCTCGGCATCGCGAGCCAGGCACGGGCAGATGCACCGGCCGGCGCGGGCAATGCAGCCGCGACCGAGCACATCCCGGCCGGCATGGGCATGGGCAACTCGAGCGCGGGATACGCGACGAAGAATCGACCCAACAACGACACCGAGACCCGCGCGATGCGCGAGCTGTTGTGCCCGTGCGGTTGCGCGCGCCAGTCGATCCTCGATTGTGAATGCGGCACCGCCGCCGATCTGCGCGGCAAGGTGATGGGCCTGATGGCGAACGCGGATTTGTCGAGCGAAGCGAGCCGCGATCACGCATACGACGCGGTGCTCGCCGTGTTCAAAGCCGACTACGGCGAATCGGTATGGTCGACGCCGCGGTCGAGCGCATCGTGGCTGTTCCCCGCACTCGCGGCGCTCGGTGGGCTCGCACTGCTGTTCGTCGTCGGACGCCGCTTCGTCGCGCGGAGCAGCGCGGCAGCTGCTGCGACGACAGCTGCGACGACAGCTGCGACGACAGCGGCCGCGAGCTCGGAAGACGAGACCTACGCCGACAAGCTCGACGACGAGCTCGCGGATACGGACTAGCGATGGCGGTCGGCTTGCTGCGCCTGCTCCGGTTGTCGACGCCGCTGGCCAAAGGCGCGGTCGACGGCATCGCCGCGACAGACGATCCGCTCCGCAACGCGAAGCTCGGCGTGTTCGGCGCCGCGCTCGTGATCGGCTGGGTGTTCATTCTGTGGGCGAACAAGTTCCACATCACCGCGCCGGTCGTGATCGTCTGCCTCGGCTACTTGTGCGTCGTCGCGCTGGTCTTGAACTTGTGGCGCACCGGCGCCGCGGCGGTGGCGCCAGATGAAGTGAACGATGACTGGGGCCGGCCGATCGGCCAGGTCGGCGAGCTCGAGAAGGAAAAGCGCACCTTGCTCAAGGCGATCCGCGAAGCCGAGTTCGATTTCGCGATGCGCAAGCTGTCCAAGCGCGACGCCGAGGGCCTGATCGCGCAGTACAGGGCGCGCGCCATCGAGGTGATCAAACAGATCGATCACAAAGACGGCGACGCCAAGCTCACCGTGCGCGAGCAGATCGACCGCGAGGTCAAGGCGCGCCGCGAGCTCGGCAAACGCGGCCAGAAAGTCGGCGCCGCCGTCGAGCCGAAGCCCGTCGAGCCGAAGCTTGAAGACAAACCCGAAGCCGACCCGCCCGCGAAAGAAGCCGCCGAATGAAGCGATTTGCTACGGCCATCGCGGTCGCGCTCGCGATCGCGGCTCCAACCGCGGCGCATGCGCAGATCGCGGCAGCGATCGGCCAGCCGCTGCCGGCATCCGATCTCGATGCGGGCACCGTCAGCGTGCGCGTGATCGCGGGCAGCCCGAGCAAGCCGATCGTCGGCACCGATGTCACGCTCGTCGTCAACGGCACGCCGCGCCAAGCGCGTAGCGATTCGGCGGGCCGCGCGATCTTCAAGGATCTGCCGGCCGGCGCTACCGTGAAGGCGAGCGTCGTCGACGAGGACAAGAAAGAGTGGGCGTCGTCGGAGTTCGTGCTCGCCGATACCGGCGTGCGCGTGATGCTGTCGACCAAGCCGTTCGAGCCGGGCGGCGGTGGCGCACCGTTTGCCGGTGGCGCCGGCGGTGCGATGCCGGAGCCGCGCCAGATGAGCGGTCAGGCGCGCGCCGAAGCGTCGGACTCGCCGGGCACGATCACGGTGCGGCTCACGTACGACGACTTCAAAGATGCCGCGCCGCCTGCGAACGTGCCCGTGCTGCTCGTCGGCTATCGCGCCGACGAGACGTACGCGCTGCATGTGGTACCGACCGACAAAGACGGCCGCGCACAGTTCACCAGCTTGGATATCAAGGGCGAGACGTCGTACTTCGCGATGGCGCAGCTGCCGCGCAACGGTGCGATCGATCGGCTCGCGTCGCTACCGTGCGTGCTGGACTCGCACGCCGGCGTGCGCCTCGTGCTATCGGCCGACAAGCGCGACTCGAACGCGCCGCCGATCGACGATCTGAACAAGGTCGAGAAGCAAGATCACCCAGGCGCCGATCACTCGGTCCACGTGGTGTTGGAGGGCGTGCCCGATCCGGCCGCGACGGTTCGCCTGGTCGCGCTGTCGCCCGACGGCACGCACCGCGTGCTCGGCCAAGCGCCGGCGAGCCGCGCGGAAGCGGATCCGACCGACGTCGTCGGCCAGAGCAGCTTCGAGCAGCACAACGACATGCCCGCGCACGCGGTGCACGTGCAAGTGCACGGCGGCGGCGGCGTCAACGAGCCGCTCGGCGGCGTCAACGTCGTGCTCGTGCCTGCGAAGCAAGTGAAGCAAGCCGAGGCCGGCATGGGCGTCAAGACGCCGGAAGGCGGCGAGCTCGACCTGACCGACGCTTCGAATGCGCCGGTCGTCGCCGAGGTGACGATCAACGGCAAGGTGATGCGCAGCAAGCCCTTCGATCTGTCGCAGCACGGCGGCGTGCTCGACATGTACGCGCAGTGGGAATCACAGGGCAAGCTGGTCGCCGACATCGATGCGTCGGCGGCCAAGCCCGACGAGGCGATGCTCGCGGAGACCACGATGCGCGGCCTGCCGTATCGCTCGGCGCCGTTGCAGCCGATCGCCGGCAAGGGCAGCGAAGCGACGATCTACGTGTTCCCGCGCGTGATGTTCTCGTTCAGCCTGACCTCGCACATCGACGACGAGTTCCTCGCGGTGCAGGGCAGGTTCCAGATCACGAACAACGCGTGGGCGCCGTACATCGGCGGCGCCGACGGGCTCGTGATCCCGCTGCCCGAGCACTTCCGCGGCGCGATCGTCGCCGAGCAAGATCAAGGCGACGTCGCGGTCGCGCAGGGCGCCGGCTTCCGGATCGCGCGGCCGATTCCGCCGGGCGGCAAGCAGTTCCACGCCGGGTTCTCGCTGCCCGTCCAAGATGGCACCGTGCACTGGGCGCTCGATCTACCGCTCGGCGCCTACGAGAGCGGGATGGAGATCTTGCAGACGCCGGGGATGGTCGTGCAGACGCCACCTTCGGTCAAAGGCGAGGTCGCGACCGCGCCGCAGGGCACGTTCTACGTGCTGCCGTCGATCTCGATCCTGCCGAAGCAATCGATGGAGATGACGATCTCGAACCTGCCATCGCCGCCGGCGTGGCGGAAGTGGGCGCCGCGCATCACCGGCGCGATCGCGATCATGATCATGCTCGCGGGGTTGGGCTTCGCGCTGGCGCGGACGACCGCGACGCGCGCGCTGCATCACGAGCGGCTGGTCAAGCGCAACAAGCTGCTCGACGAGCTCGTCGCGCTCGAGCCCGGCGGCAAGAGCGACAAGCGGCGGGCGCAGATCACGGACGAGCTCGAGCAGCTGTGGGACGAGTAGCGGCAACGTCGAGCGCGCCGCCGACAATCGACCGAGTCACGATCGCGAAGGTCGGCAAGCGCTACGGCAGCGAGCGCGCGCTCGCGAACGTGTCGCTCGAGCTGCGCGCCGGCTCGATGTGCGCCGTGCTCGGCCACAACGGCGCGGGCAAGACCACGCTGCTCGGCATCGTATCGACGCTGGTGCGGCAGACGACCGGCGAGGTCGCCTACCACCGCGGCGACCGCGCGCTCGCCGGCGCCGACGTGCGCGCTCAGATCGGCCTCTTGGCGCACGCGTCGCTGTGCTACGGCGAGCTCACGGCGATCGAGAACCTCGAGCTGGTCGCCGGGCTCTACGAGATCGCCGCCGATTTCGACGCGCTGCTCGATCAAGTCGGGCTCGACAAGCGCGCGCGCCATCGCGAGGCGCGCACGTACTCGCGCGGCATGGTGCAACGGCTCGCGCTCGCCCGCGCGCTGCTCACGAAGCCGTCGTTGCTCTTGCTCGACGAGCCGTTCACCGGCCTCGATCGCGATGGCGCGCTCGCGCTCGGCGAGCAGCTCGGCGCGCTCAAGACGGCGGGCGCGATCGTCGTCGTGGTCACGCACGATCTCGAGGCGATCGCCGGCCGCACCGATCACGTCGCGATCTTGCGGCGCGGCGCGCTGGTGTGCGACGAGCGCGGCGACTACAGCTACGAGGGGCTCAAGGACCTCTATCACCGGCACGCGAACTGATGCTGCGCCACGCCCTGCGGATCGCCTGGAAGGACCTGCGCATCGAGGTGCGCAGCAAAGAGATCTTCGCGACGATGGCGTTTTTCGGCGCGCTGCTCGTCGTGATCTACTCGTTCGCGTTCCCCAACGATCCGACCGCGGTGCGCGCCGCGGCACCGGGCATGTTGTGGGTCACGCTCGCGTTCACCGGCACCATCGCGCTCGGCCGTGCATTCGATCGCGAGCGCGAGAACGACACGATGCGCGCACTCTTGCTGTCGCCGGTGCCGCGGCTCAGCGTGTTCCTGGGCAAGGCGATCGCGATGGCGGTGCTGGTGCTCGGCACCGCGGTGATCGCCGCGCCGCTGCTCGCGCTGTTCCTCGGGGCTCCGCTCTTCGACTACCCGCTCGACCTCGCGATCGCCCTCGTGCTCGGCTCGGTCGGCATCGCGGTGATCGGCTCGGTCTTCGCCGCGACGCTGCTCAAGGTCCGCTCGCGCGACGTGCTGCTGCCGGTGATCTTGTACCCGCTGCTGATCCCGCTGTTCGTCGCGGGGACCAAGGCGACCACCGAGCTGATCGCCGTCCATCCGAACCTCGAGGCCGCGTCGTATTGGACCTGGTTCCTTGGAATCTACGACGCCGCGTTTTTGGTACTGTCTCTATGGACGTTCGAGTCCTTGGTGATCGAATGAAGGGCAAGCTCGTACCGATCTTCAGCGCGCTCGCGGCGGTGGGCTTCGCCGTTTCGATCTATTGCGTGTTCTTCGTCGCGCCGCTCGACTTCGAGATCGACCGTGCGACCGGCCGGCTCAACGGTTCGAGCTTGTTCTTCAACCAGAAGATCGTCTATTTCCACGTCGCCCACGCGTTCGTGCTGTTCACGGCGGTGTTCGTCGCCGGCATCTCGTCGGCGCTGTACCTGCGCACGCGCAAGCCGAAGTACGACGACATCGCGAGCGCCTCGGTCGACGTCGCGGTCGCATTCGGCGCGGCCGTGCTCGCGACCGGATCGATCTGGGCCAAGGCCGCGTGGGGCGTGTGGTGGCAGTGGGAGCCGCGGCTGACGATGTCGCTCTTGCTCTGGCTGATCCTGGTCGGCTACGTGCTCGTGCGGCGCTTCGCGGGGCCGAGCGCCGATCGCGTCGCGGCCGGCATGGCGATCTTCGGTATGGTCGGCGTGCCGTTCATCTACGTGATGGTCGGCCAGGATTCGCACCCGGCATCCGGGCCCAACGGCGTCGCGATGAACTTTCCCGCCGGCGAGCGCGGGCCGTTCTGGCTCTCGGTCGCGACGTTCATGATCTGGTTCGTCGCGCTCGTGTTGATGCGTATCCAGAGCACGCGCGCCGAGCGCGAGCTGCGCGAGCTGCGCGAACGCGGCATGGACCTAGGGGTTCTATGATCAAACGACTCAACGTCATCGTCTGTCTCGTGTTGCTCGCTACCACGGGCGCCGTCGCCGCCGACACGACGCCGCCCGACGTCGCCGCGCGCTGCCGCGACGCGATGAACAACGATCCCGCGTTCGCCAAGTCGATCACCGACAAGATCGACGACACCCGCATCGATCAGAAGCTGCTCGACACGCACGTCGAGGCCAACGCGCGCGTGCAGAAGAACGAAGCACACGTGATCTACGCGTACGCCGCGCTGTGGGTGATCGCGGCGCTGTTCGTGATCTTCTTGTTCTTTCGCCAGCAGGCGCTCAAGGCCGAGATCGCGACGCTGCGACGCGATCTCGAGGCGGCTGCAAAGTGACCGGCGAGCACGTCATCTTCATTCCGGGTGTGCTCATGATCGGCATGTTCCTGGGCTTCATCTTGGGAACACGCGCCGCGCGCAACCAGTTCGACGCCGCGCAAAAGCGCGCCGCCGAGCGCGAAGCGACCAAGGCCGCGCGGGCGGCGAAGAAGCAAAAGCTGGCAGAGACGCTGCCCGACGATTGATGCGCGCCGGTTCGCGCTACCCTGGCCGCCTATGCGTAGCCTGATCGCGATCGTGATCGTGCTCACGGAGCCGGCCTGCATCTTGGACCCGCCCGACGTTCCGGCGGACTGTGGTCCGTGCACTGCGACGATCGCCGCATCGGTCGACATCACGCTGACGTCCGAGCAATTGAACCACGCGACGGCGACGCTGTGCCGCGACGGTGGCGAGTGCGCGACCGGCACGCTCGAAGTCAACTTCGGCAATCCGGTCGCCCAGCTCCAAGGCATCGGCAACGGCGTCGAGGTCGACATCGCCGCCGTCGGTACGACGCAGGTGATGTCGTTTTCGCTCTCGGGCGCGGGCTCGTTCTTCGGTGGCCCGGTCGACGGCGACGTGTACACCGCGACGATCACGGGTAGCGACGGCACGATGCTGCTCGGCGCATCGGGCACGGTCGCGCACTACACCGACGAGCAGACGAATTGCTTCGAGCTCGCCGGCTGCGAGTCCGCGAGCATCACGCTGCAATAGCGCGGAGCTGCGCGGCGAGCTCGCGCGCGCTCGCGAGCCGCCGCGACGGGGCTTTCGCGAGCGCTGCCTGCGCGATCGCATCGAGCGCCGGATCGGCGAGCGCCGGCACCGCATCTTCGACGACGGCCGCCATCGATAACCACGTCGGGCCGCGATGGAACAAGCGCGCGTCGGCGATCAGCTCCCACAGCACCACGCCGAGCGCGAACACGTCGGTCGCCGGCGTCCACGCTTCGCCGCGCACTTGCTCCGGCGCCATGTACGCGTGGGTCCCGCGGACGGCGCCTGCTTCACCGGCATGCCGAGCGATGCCGAGATCGACGAGCACGACGCTATCGGCATCGACGACGAGGTTGCCGGGATTGACGTCGCCGTGGATCCAGCCGTGCTCGTGCAGGTGCGCGACTGCATCGCATGCCGCCGCGACGGTCGCGAGTGCGCGAGCACGTGCTAACGCGACGCGCTTCGCCGGTCCGGGACCTGTGGCCGGCGGCGCCAAGACGCGTCGAAGATCCGTGCCGGGCGCGAGCTCGAGCGCGACATACGGCCGATCGTCGATCGCGCCGGCATCGATTCCGTGCACCACGTTCGGGTGACGCGGCAGCTCGACCGCGAGCCGCTGCTCGACGGCGAACTGGCGGCGAGCTTCGTCGTTGCGCGCGAGGTGCGTGTGCAGGCGCTTCAAGGCGCGGAGCGGAGCGACGTTCTTCAGACACAATGCGCGCCAGACCTCGCCGAGGCCGCCGACGGCGACGAGCGCGTCGAGCTGCCAGTCGCCGAAGCGTTCCGCCATACGCGGCGACCGTATCACTTGCGGTAGAGTGCGCGAGTCATGGACCTGCGCCTCAGCGAAGAACAACAAGCCCTCGCCCAGACCGCGCGCGATTTCACGCGCAAAGAAATCATCCCGAAAGCGGCGCACTACGACGAGACCGGCGAGTTCCCGCGCGAGATCTTCAACAAGGCCTGGGACACCGGCCTGATGAACGTCGAGATCCCCGAGGCGTACGGCGGCTTGGGCGGCACCTGCCTCGACAACTGCTTGGTGCAGGAAGAAGTCTCGTTCGGCTGCTCGGGCATCAACACGTCGATGGCCGCGAACTCGCTCGGCGCGACGCCGCTGCTCGTCGCCGGCAGCGATGCGCAAAAACAAGAATATCTGTCGCGGCTCACCCGCGAGCTGTCGTTCTGCGCGTACTGCTGCAGCGAGCCCGATGCCGGCAGCGACGTCGCCGGCATGCGCACGCGCGTGACCAAGCACGGCGACGATTACGTGCTCGACGGCCAGAAGCGCTGGATCACCAACGGCGGCGTCGCCGGGTTCTACACGGTGTTCGCGACGTTCGATCCGGCGATGAAGCACAAGGGCATCGCGTGCTTCGTCGTCGATGCGAGCACGCCGGGCGTCAAGGCCGGCCGCAAAGAGAACAAGATGGGCCAGCGCGCGTCGAACACGACCGACGTGATCTTCGAGGACGTCAAGCTGCCGAAGTCGGCGCTCGTCGGTCCCGAAGACGGCGGTTTCAAGATCGCGATGCGCACGTTCGACAAGTCGCGGCCGTGGATCGCGGCGACGGCAGCCGGCGTGATCCGGCGCTCGCTCGAAGAGAGCCGCGCGTACTCGCTCGAGCGCAAGACGTTCGGCGTACCGATCGCGCAGCACCAGGCGATCCAGTTCATCCTCGCCGAGATGGCGATCTCGTACGAGGCGACGCGCCTGCTCACCCACAAGGCCGCGTGGCTCGTCGATGAGGGCGATCTGTCGAGCATCGTATCGAGCTACGCGAAGGCGTACGGCGCCGATGCCGCGATGGCCGCCGCGACCAACGCCGTGCAGGTGTTCGGCGGCTACGGCTACACCAAGGAATATCCGGTCGAGAAGCTCATGCGCGACGCGAAGCTGCTGCAGATCTACGAAGGCACATCGCAGATCCAGCGCATCGTGATCGCGCGCAACGTACTCGGAGGCGCCAAATGAAGAAGCTCGCTCTCATCATCGTGTTGTTCGTCGCGTGTGATTCGGCGACCGACGACTACATCAAGAACCGCCGGAAAGACGACAAGGCCGAGACGGCCGAGTCCGACAAGTCGAACCTGCCGCCGCCGCCGGTGAAGAAGAAAGCGCTGACCGAGGCGGAGCTCGGCACCTGCCACATCACGGCGACCGGCGCGGTCTCCGCCGATCAGACCTCGCCGGGCGGCCGCGCGGCGACGAACATCAGCTACTGGTACTCGCCGGACGAGCAGAAGACGATGATGGGCGTCGACGGCTTCGTCATCAACTGCAACGGCTCCGACATCCACTTCTCGATGGTGCCGGGCGGCGGCAAGCAAGACGGCATGCCGTTCAAGGCGAAGACGTACACGTTCGACAAAGGCAAAGGCGACGCGAACTTGATGATCGGGTTCGGCAAGCAATCGCTCACCGCGCCGAGCGGCACGGTCGATGTCACGCAGTTCGACTCGCACCACATCGCGGGCACGATCGACATCTCCGGCAAGCTCGGCGCTGCGGACGAGAAGCTGTCGGGCACGTTCGACCTCGTCTGCCCGGGCCTGTCGGCTTGCGACAAGTAGCAAGCCAAATCGTGTTTCTACTCGTTAACTAGGTATTTCAAACAATGTCGAACTGCTGATCTCATCACGATCGGCGCCGATCGAGACGCGTCAGCTGGTGACTACGGCCGCGACGCGAGACCCCAGCGCAACAGCTTTCGATAGAGCGTCTTGCGATCGATGTTGAGCACCTGCGCGGCGTTCGTCCGATTGCCGCCGCACGCTTCGAGCACTTTGGTGACGTGGCGACGCCGGATCTCGTCGAGAGGAATCATGTCGTCATCGGTGAGACGGTCGTGCGAGTCGGTCATTTCATCTCCTAGGTGTGCACGTCGCCAGGCGCGGTCGCGTTTAGCGGCGTCTCGAGATTGCGCCCGAGCTTGCGATAGACACGTTCGCGGATCATGCCAGCCCAGTAGTAGCTGACCGGGAGTACGATTAGCGTCAACAGCGCCGCCGAGATCGTGCCACTGACCACGACGACGGCGATGGGGCGTTGTGTCTCACTGCCGATCGCGTGTGACATCGCGGCCGGGAGCAGGCCGAGCGACGCGAGCAACGCGGTCATGAGCACGGCGCGCAAGCGCTCGCGCGTGCCCTCGATCGTCGCCGTCCACAGGTCCTGGCCGCGTTCCTGGCGCGCTCGGATCGCGCTGACGACGAGCACGCCGTTGAGCACGGCTTGGCCCAACAGCGCGATGAAGCCGACGGCCGCGGACACGCTGAGCGTCATGCCGGCGAACGCGAGGCCGGCGAGCCCGCCGAGCAACGCGACCGGCAAGTTCACCATGATGAGGCCCGCGTCCCACACGGTGCCGAACGCGGAGAACAACAGGAAGAACGTGAGCACGAGCGCGAGCGGCAACACGAGCGCCAGTCGCTTCATCGCGCGCTGTTGGTTCTCGAACTCGCCGCCCCATGTCATCTCGTAGCCGACCGGCAGCTTGACCTTCTGGTCGACCTGCTTCTGGCAATCGGCGATCAGCGATCCGAGATCGCGGTTGCGCACGTTCATGCGGACGCCGATGTAGCGCTTGCCGTTGTCACGCGTGATCGCGGCCGGGCCTTTGACCATGCCGACCTTGGCGAGAGCGGACAGCGGCACCACGACGCCGGCGTCGAGCGGCACGCGCAGCTCGCGGATCGACTGCAGATCTTGGCGCGACGCGATCGGGAAGCGAGTGGTCACGTCGAATCGCTTCTCGCCTTCCCAGAACTCCGACGCCGCGTGGCCGGATAGCGCGGTCTCGATGTACGTCTGCATGCTGCCGAGGTCGAGGTTCCAGCGCGCGAGTGCCTTGCGATCGGGCGCGATCGAGATGTTCGGCTCTTCGTTCGCCTTGACGATGCCCGGATCGGCAACGCCGGGAACTTTCTCGACGACGTTTTCGACCTGATTCGCGAGGTCGCGCAGCGTGTCGACGTCGTCGCCGTAGATCTTCACCGCGACCTGACCCTGCTGGCCGCTGATGTTCTCGTTGACGTTGTCCTTGATCGGCTGGCTGAAGTTGTATTCGATGCCGGGAATCTCTTTGAGGTTCTCGGTCATGATCGCGATCATGTCGTCGAGCGTGTGGATGTTGCTCCGCCACTCTTTCATCGGCTTGAGCAGGATGAACACCTCGAGGTTGTTGAACAGCTTGGCGTCCGTGCCGTCCTCGGGCCGCCCGAGCTGCGACAGGATCTCGGTGACTTCCGGAACGTTCTTGCGCAGCTCCGACAGGATCTTCGGCGTGAGCTTGCGTCCCTCGTCGAGTGACGCGGTCGGCGGCAACGTGAACGTGACGTAGATCGAGCCCTCGTTGAGCTCGGGCAGGAACTCGCTGCCGAGTCGCGGAATCAGCATCGCGCCGCTGATCAGGAGGCCCGCGGTCACGATCAGGACCGCGAGCGGATTGCGCATCGCCGTCAGCAAGATCGGATCGTGCGCGCGCCGCGCGTACTTCAGCACCGGCGAGATCCGCACCGCCTTGTGACGGCGCAGCGCGAAGAAGCACAGCACCGGCACGAGCGTGAAGCTGACGAGCATCGCGCCGACCAGTGCGCTCGCGACCGTGTGCGCCATCGGCGCGAAGATGCGGCCTTCGACGCGCTGGAGCGAGAAGATCGGTAGGTACGCGGCGATGATGATGAGCAGCGAGAACAGCGTCGGGCGCGCGACCTCGCGAGCGGTGGCGAAGATCTTCGCGATGCGCTGTTTCTCGTCGAGCGCGTCGTATTCGGGACCGGCCGTATGCTCGAACACGTGCTCGACCAAGATCACGGCGCCATCGACGATGATGCCGAAGTCGACCGCGCCCATCGACAGCAAGTTCGCAGACATGCCGCGCACGTGCAGGTAGATGAACGACGCCGCGAGCGCGAGCGGGATCACGATCGTCACCACGAGCGACGCGCGGACCGATAGCAAGAACACGAACAGTACGAGGCTGACGAGCAGGGCCCCCTCACCGAGGTTGTGGAACACGGTGTCGAGCGTGGTGTCGACGAGGTCGGTGCGATCGTAGAACGGGTGGATCGTCACGCCCTCGGGCATCGAGTGCTTCTGGAGCTCGGCGACCCGCTCGCGCAGGACGTCGAGCACGGCCGATGGATTCTGGCCCTTGCGCATCAGCACGATGCCCTGGACCGTGTCGAGGTTGTCGTTGCGGGTGACCACGCCTTGGCGCGGTGCGTAGCCGGTCTCGACGAACGCGACGTCCTTGATCGTCACCGCCCGGCCGCTGTGAAAACCGCAGCGGACCTCGGCGATGTCTTCGAGCGACTTGAACGTACCGAGCGAGCGGATCACGAAGCCTTGCTCGCCGCGCTTGACGAGCCCGCCCGACGCGTTGGTCGACGCCTTGGACAGCGCCTGAAAGATGTCGTCGAGCACGACGCCGAGCGCGGCCATCTTCGTCGGCTGCGGCTCGACGTGGATCTCCTTGACGAGGCCGCCGTACGACGTCACGTCGGCAACGCCGGGCACGCGCATCAACGCCGGGCCGATGACCCAATCGTTGAGCGTGCGGAGCAGCATCGGATCTGCGCTCTTGCCGTCGAGCGTGTAGCGATAGATCTCGCCGATCGGCGTCGCGAGCGGGCCGAGATCGGTGTTGACCGCGGTGGGTAGATTTGCGTTGGGCAGGCGCTCCGACATCTGCTGGCGCGCCTGCAAGATGTCGACGCCGTCCTCGAACGTCAGCGTCACCAGCGATAGCCCGAACAGCGAGATCGAGCGCTGGTGCAGCATTCCGGGCACGCCGTTGAGCGCGCGCTCGATCGGGATCGAGACGCGGCGCTCGACCTCCTCGGCCGGCTGACCGGGGTAGATCGAGATCACTTGCACGGTCGTGTCGGTCGGATCCGGGAACGCCTCGATCGTCAGGTTCTTGTACGAGTACCAGCCGCCGACTCCAAACGTGATCGCGAGAACGATCACGGCGAATCGCGAACGCAGCGACGCGTTTAACAGCGTATCCAACACGTCAGTTGCTCAGGTCGATCTGGTTGTCGAGCAAGATGCCGCCCTGGATCACGACGAGGTCGCCGGGCTCGACGCCTTGCAGGATCGGCATCTGGCCGCCGTTCGCCGAGCCGGCGATCACGATCTGCTTGTGCAGTGCGCCGGTCTTCTTGTCCTTGACGTAGACGTACGTCTGCGCGCCGTCGGACATCACCGCCGACGTCGGCAGCGAGACCTTCGCCGGCGTCGGATCGAAGAACTTGATCTGCGCGTACGCGTTCGGCCGCAGGGTGCCGTCGATGTTCGCGAGCCGGACGCGGATCGGCACGGTATGGCGATCCGGATCGACGACCGACGACACCTGATCGACCAAGCCGTCGACCTCGGTCGTGCCGCCGACGACAACTTTCACCTTTGCGCCCGGCGCGAGCGAGCCGACGTCGTTCTCGAACAGATCGGCGACGACCCAGACGTCGCTCAGATCGGCGATCGCCATCTGCGAGCTCGAGCTCGGATCGACGTTCTGGCCGACGTTGATCGTCTTCTCGACGACGACGCCGTCGCGCGGCGCGGTCATCGTGAACATCGCCGCTTCGCCACCGCCGGTGACTTTTAGCGACGACAGCTTCTGGGTCGCGAGCTGCACCGCGAGGTTCGCCTCGGCGACTTCTTGCTGCGCCGTGACGAGCTCCTTCGCCGGCAGCGAGCCGGCATCGACGAGCGCCTTGACGCGGTCGAAGTTGATCCTCGCGGTGCCTTGCTCGACGTTCGCTTTCGCCAGATCGGCGCGCAGCTCGGCCAGGTTCGGGCTGGATACCGTAAACAGCTTGTCGCCGGTCTTCACGTTCTGACCGCGCTCGACGTAGGTGGCGGTGACGCGGCCCGCGAGCGGCGAGCCGAGCCGAGACGTGCGCGCTTCGTCGAACACGATGCGCGCCGGCACCGGATCGGTCCAGTGCGGCTCGCTCGGCTTCGCGGCCGCGACCTTGACCACGCTCCACATCGGCGCCGTATCGCTCAGCGTGATCGCGTCGGAGCCGACGGTCATGCCCGGCGCCGGCGAGTCTTTCGGCGGATCCGGTCGCTTGTAGAGCCGCGCGATCATGATCGCGGCGAGCCCGATGATGATCGCGCCGATCAAGATCGGCATGCGCGCGGCGGTGCGGGTCGGCGGGCCAGCTTGCTGCAGTTCGACTACTTCACTCATGACGGACTCCGGCGTTGGCAACCCCGCGCGCGACCTCGTCGTCGAGGCCGAGCGCTTGGCGTAGCTGTGCGCGAACGGTAAATAGATCGAAGCGGGTCTCGAGCACCTCGGTGAGCAGATCGCGATGCGCGCGCTCGACGAGCAAGACGTCGGCGACGCGAACCTCGCCGAGGTCGAACGCGCGTTTGGTCTGCTCGATGATCTTGGTCGACTTCGGCAGCTGCTCTTGCTCGAGCTTCTGCAACGTCGTCTGCAGCGTCGCGCGCTGCGCGGTCAGCGCGTCGACGAGGCCGTGTGCTTCGTGCAGCTCGTATTCGTCCTCGGCGGTGATCGCGTGCGCGTTCGCGCGCGCGGCCGCCGCGTCGTGGTCGCCGCGGTCGAAGAACGGCAGCGGGATACCGAGGCTGAAGATGAACTGCTGGCCGAGATCGCCATTGTAGTTGTCGTACTCGTACGCGACGCCGAGCGTCGGATCGGGGATCGCGCGATGCGCGGCGAGGTTTGCGTCTTCGCCGAGCGCTTGGCTCTCGAGCCGCGACGCGACGCGATCCGGTCGCGCTTCGATCGCGGCCTTGGTCTCCGGCAGCGCGCTCGGCAGCGGCGCACCCGCGTCGAGCGCCGCGGAGTCGAGCCCGGTCGGCGCGCATGTCACGCCGAGCGTCACGCTGCATTCGGCGGCGGCGCTCGCCACCTCGGCTTCGGCGCGGCCGAGCTCGAGCTCGAGCTCGTCGGTGTCGAGCTCGATGCGCTCGTACTCGAGCGGCGACAGATCCTTGTTGTCGAGCCGGACTTTCTCGGTGTCGCGCAGCTTGCGCGCATCCGTGAGGTTCACCGCGATCACGTCGCGCTTGGCGACGACGTATGCGAGCTTGCCGAGTGCGCCCGTCGCGTCGCCGAGCCGATCGCCGAGCGAGCCGACCGCCTGCTCGCCGGCTTCGCGTGTGCGCAGATCGGCGGCGTGCTTGCGCGGCCCGCGCTTGCCGAGCTCGAACAGCTCGCTGACACCGACCGAAACGTTGATCGTCTGCGACAGCGGCAGCTGAGCCGGTTGGCCGGGATTGTTGTTGCCGACCGTGAAACCACCGGCGCCGACGTTGAGCTGCGGATTTGGAAACACGCGCGACTGATCGCCGGCCGCACGCGCGGCATCGACCTTCGCGCGCGCCGATTCGATCTTCGGATCGCGATCGCGCAGCCAGGTCGCGAGCTGGTGCGGATCGGCCAGCAACGCCCGCACGGGAGCAGCCTCGTCCGCGCGCGCGACCGATGCGAGCACGAGCGGCAGCGCCAACAACCCCAGTTTCATACGTGGCAAGACTCAGCTCGCGGCGTTGCGCATTGCGTGGAGAGGTGAAGAAGCTGTGAAGTATCGGAACGATGCAAAAGCATGAGAGTTGCCGCCCCCCATCATCAGTGACCCTGCAAGGACCACGATGAAGAAACCATGAAGAGCGTGTACCGAAACACCTCATTCATGATGAAAATCATGACGATGCCGACCTGCCGCGAATGCAACGACGAAGTCGAGAAGCTGGTCTCCGTGAAGCTCGCCGGCAAAGTCCGCAAGCTGTGTGCGGACTGCGCCGATCGCGCGCGCGAAGCAGGCGAGGTCGCCGAAGCGAGCGAGGGCGTGATTCAAGGAATGATGGGCTACAAGGGCCGGCGTTAGCCGGCAACAACCATCGCGCGAGCCGGCTCGCGGCGTGGTCTGTCGCCTGCGATCGACATCTCGACGGCTCAGCGTAGTCAACGGAGTAGCGATCGCAGCGCCGACCGCAGTCGACGAACCGACGCGGTGTTTCGGACGGCATGGCCGCTGCAATTCGGCTCGGTCATGACCAACGACGAACCGACCACGATCACCACCCACGAGCTCACCGAAGTCACCGGCGCCGGCGCGACGCGCGACCTCGCCGAGAAATACGGCTACGACTACGACGCGCTCAAAGGCTCGCTCGGCCCGAAGATCGCGAAGATCTCGATCCAAGCGCAGCTCGGCGGCCTGCGGAAGTGATGCGCATCGGCGCTCGGTAGCGGGCGCGAATGTCAGAGCCAGCTGGCAGGCTCGTCGCGTGCAAACCGAGAGCGTGCCCTCCACGACGAAGCCGTCGATCGCGATCGGCTCCGGCCCAGCGCGCAATGCAGATGTTCACGGCAACATCTTCATCGGTATCGCCGGCATGATCGGCGCGGGCAAGTCCACGCTGGCAAGCGCGCTCGGCCAGCACCTCGGGATCGACTGCTACTACGAGCCGGTCGCCGACAACGAGTACCTCGAGGACTTCTATCGCGACACCGCGCGCTATTCGTTCGCGATGCAGGTCTATCTGCTGAACCGCCGGTTCCAGCAACATCAAGAGATCATCTGGCGAGGTCGCTCGGCGGTGCAGGACCGCACGATCTACGAAGACTCGATCTTCGCGAAGATGCTCGCGCGCACCGGCCTGATGGACGAGCGCGACTACCACACGTACGTCGACTTGTTCCGCAACATGAGCAACTTCATGTGCAAGCCGAGCGTGATCGTGTTTCTCGACGTGTCGCCGGAAGCCTCGGCGGCGCGGATCCGCGCACGCAGCCGCGGCGTCGAATCGAAGATCGAGCTCGGCTATCTGCAGGCGTTGTACGAGGGCTATCAAGAGTTCATCGCGAGCATCTCGAAGGTCATCCCGGTGATCCGGGTCGACTACGAGCGCTTCGCGACCGCCGAAGAGATGGCGGCGGTGATCCGCCGCGAGTACCTCGACGCGTCGTTCCTGCGTCAGGTCACGCGCTTCGATCCCGCACGCTAGGCGCGGGCAACCCGCCGGCGCGCTCGAGCCGATCGAGCCGCGCGTTGGTCTCCGAGCGCATTTCGCCGAGCTCGCGGAGCAGCGTCTCGATGTTGACCTCGTTCTTGAGGTTGACCGCAAAGTCGGTCTCGGCCTGCGCGCGGTCCTTCTCGGCCGAGCGGTTCTGGCTCATGACGATCAGCGGGCCCTGCAGCGCGACCAAGATCGCGAGTAGCAAGTTGAAGAACACGTACGGATACGGGTCGAACTGTTTGCCGATCGCCTCGAGGTTGACCAGCATCCACGCGAACGTGAGGCCGAACAGGATCAAGATGAACGTCCAGCTGCCGTTGAGCTCGGCGACGCGATCCGCGAGCTTCTGCGCCCACGTCAGCTTGCTATCGAGCTCGGCGACGACGTTCTTCGCGGCGCGCTGCGACAGCATCTCGTTCGTCGCGCGCAGCCGACCCGCGAGCGTGCGCAACAAGATCATCGCCGCCTGCGGGCGAGCGACGAGATAGCGCGACAGCGTCGCGCGGTCGAGCTCGAGCAACAGCGCATCGGTCGTCGCGAGCGCGCTCGCCGAGCGCGGTTTGTCGTCGAACAGCGCGAGCTCGCCCAGGTACTCGCCCTGCGCGACATCCTTGAGCGACACGCGCCGCGATGCCTCGCCGGGCAAGAAGATGTTCACTTGGCCTTCGGCCACGATGAACATCGACGTGCCGTGATCGCCCATGTGCATGATCGCTTCGCCCGCTTTGAACCGGCGCTCGACCAGGCTGTTCGCGAGCTCGACGCGGTCATCGGCGCTGAGGCCGTCGAACATCGGGATCCCCGCAAGGAGCTGTGCGTGGCTCATGCTGACGCACTATCACGATTCAGCGGCTTCCTGAAGGCACTCGTGCTCGTGCCGCAACGTCAACGCGGCTGGGTGAAGCGCGTCGAACGTGCGGTCGGAGCAGCGTCGGCCGACGTCGTCGGTCTGCTGATCAGCGGCGCGCCGCGAACGCTCGCGTGCCGGCGAAGCGCGCCTCGTCGCCGAGCTGATCGCAGATCCGGAGCAGCTGGTTGTACTTCGCGATCCGATCGCTGCGTGACGCCGAGCCGGTCTTGATCTGGCCCGAGTTGGTCGCCACCGCGAGGTCCGCGATGAACGAGTCCTCGGTCTCGCCCGAGCGGTGCGAGATGATCGCGGTGTACCCCGCGTGCTGTGCGGTGCGAACGGCGTCGAGCGTCTCGCTGATCGAGCCGACCTGGTTGAGCTTGATCAGGATCGAGTTCGCGGTGTGGCTCGAGATGCCTCTTTGCAGCCGCGGCACCTGGGTCACGAAGATGTCGTCGCCGACGATCTGCGCCTTCGCGCCGAGCTTTTGCGTCATGTGCTTCCAGCCGTCCCAATCGTCCTCGGCGAGGCCGTCTTCGATCGAGACGAGCGGATACTGATCGACCCACTTCGCGTACACGTCGGTCAGCTGCTGCGCCGAGATGTGCTTGCCCTCGAAGTCGTAGGTGCCGGCCTGCTTGTCGAACAGCTCGCTCGCCGCGACGTCGAGCGCGACGAAGATCTGCTTGCCGGGCTCGTAGCCGGCTTTGCCGATCGCCTCGAGCACGAGCTGGATCGCCTCGTCCGATGAATCGAGGCTCGGCGCGAACCCGCCTTCGTCGCCGACGTTGGTCGCCTTGCCACGCGCCGACAGCAGCTTCTTCAGGTTGTGGAACACCTCGACGCCGGCGCGCAGCGCGTCCTCGAACTTCGTGAAGCCCGCCGGCGCGATCATGAACTCTTGAATGTCGAGGTTGTTATCGGCGTGCGCGCCGCCGTTGATGATGTTCATCAGCGGGACGGGCAGGGTGACCGCGCCGACCCCGCCGAGATAGCGATACAGCGGGAGGTCATGCGACAGCGCGGCCGCGCGCGCGACCGCCATCGAGACCGCGAGGATCGCGTTCGCGCCCAAGTTGCTCTTGAGCTGCGTCCCATCGAGCGCGATCAGCGCCGCGTCGAGCTGCGCCTGATCGCTGGCGTCCATGCCGATCACGGTCGGCGCGATCACGTCGCGGATGTTGTCGACGGCCTTGTGCACGCCCTTGCCGAGATAGCGTTTGGCGTCGCCGTCGCGTAGCTCCAGCGCCTCGTGCTCGCCGGTCGATGCGCCCGACGGCACGATCGCGCGCCCGAGCACACCACTGTCGAGGCCGACCTCGCATTCGACGGTCGGGTTGCCACGGGAATCGAGGACTTCGCGCGCATGCAGCCAAACGATCTCGGTCATGCGCGCACCCTACTACAGCAGCGTCACGAGGATCATCGCGCAGATAACGATGCTGGCGACGAGCGTTAACAGCAGCGTCAGCTTCACCTGCTTCTGATCGTTCGGATACGTAAAATCAGGATGGCTATGGCCGATATCGATCGTCATGTCGGTTCCTACGTGCATCTCGCGGGCCGCAACGGTGATAAAAGCGCGACATGAAATCGGCGCTGTTCGTGCTCGCTGTCGCGGCGTGTCATCACGCTCCGACCGGCGCGCAAGCAGCCACGCCGGCGGAACCGACGCCACCACGCCCGTTGCCGCGCGATGCAGCCGGGCAGGTCAAGCAGGTCATCGAAGACTGGCGCAAGGCGTACGAGGCGCGCGACGCCGCGGCGCTCGAAGCGCTCTACACGCATGACGCCGACACGCTCGTCGTCGCAGATGGCGTGCCGTATATCGGCTGGCCATCGGTCGAGCCCGCGCTGCAGAACCGGATGACCAACACGCGCGAGGTCCACATCCAGCTCAAGGAAGTGCAGGTCTCCGAGCTCGGCCCCAACGCGGCCGCGGCGATCGCGACGATGACGCGCGACTCGGGCGACGCGACGACGACCGTGCACGAATCCGGCGCGCTGTCGCTGGCACTGACCAAGACCGACGCCGGCTGGAAGATCGCGACCGAGCACTACTCGTATCGGCGAGGCGCACCGTGAGCAAGACGATCGGCGTGGCTCTGCTCGGACTAGGCAACGTCGGCGGCGGCGTGGTCAAGCTGCTCGCCGACAACGCGGCCGCGATCGAAGCGCGGCTCGGCGCGCGGCTCGAAGTGCGCGCGATCGCAGTGCGCGATCCCGACAAGGTCGGTCGCGTGGTCCGCGTCGAGCGCGAGAAATTGTCGACGAGCCTCGACGACGCGATCGCGCGGCCCGACGTCGACATCGTGTGCGAGCTGATCGGTGGCGTGACCGATGCCAAGCGCGCAGTGCTCGCCGCGATCGCCGCCGGCAAGCACGTCGTCACCGCGAACAAGGCGTTGCTCGCCGAGCACGGCGCCGAGCTCCACGCGGCCGCCGATGCCGCCGGCGTCGAGATCTACTTCGAAGCGGCGGTCTGCGGCGGCGTACCGATCATTCGCGTGTTGCGCGAAGGGCTCGCGAGCGATCGCGTCGAAGCCGTGACCGCGATCGTCAACGGCACGTCGAACTACATCTTGACCACGATGGCCGAGACGCGGCGGCCGTTCGCCGACATCTTGCGCGACGCGCAGCGCCTGGGCTACGCCGAGGCCGATCCGGCGCTCGACATCGGCGGCGGCGATGCCGCGCACAAGCTCGCGATCCTCGTCGGGCTGTGCTTCGACACGCATGTCGACGTCGCCAAGATCGCGATCGACGGCATCGAGAGCATCGAGCCGATCGATCTCGATTACGCCGCGCGGTTCGGCTACGTGATCAAGCCGCTCGCGATCGCGCGCGATCACGGCGCGCGCGGCGTCGAGGCGCGCGTCCATCCCGCGCTCGTGCCCGCGCACTGGCTGCTCGCGAGCGTGCACGGCGCGAAGAACGCGGTGTACGTCAACAGCTACGCGCTCGGCGCATCGATGTACTACGGCGCCGGCGCCGGCATGCTGCCGACCGCGATGAGCGTGGTCAGCGACTGCCTCGAGCTCGGCCGCACGATCCTCGCGCGTGCCGCCGGCGCGACCCGACCGGTGCGGCCGCGCGCGCACACCGCTCGCCCGCTGTTGCCGATCGACGACGTCCGCTCGCGCTACTACCTGCGCTTCGCGGTCGCCGACGAGCCCGGCGTGCTCGGCAAGCTGATGACGATCTTGGGCGCGCATCGGATCTCGATCGCGCAGGTCGTGCAAGACGCCGCGGTCCCCGGCGGTGATCGACCCGGCGCCGCCGTGATCGCGATGACCCACGACGCGCGCGAAGGCGATCTGATCACGGCGCTCGCCGAGATCGATGCGCTGCCGATCGTGCGCGAGCGGACGAACCTGATCAGGATCGCGGGCTAGGACACATGATCTACGAAGTCCGCGTGATATTCGGCGACACCGATCAGATGGGCATCGTGTACTACGCGAACTATCTGCGGTTCTTCGAGGGCGCCCGCGCCGCGTACTGGCGCAGCCTCGGCCGCACCTACAAGGACCTCGAGGCCGCGCAGGTCGGGATGCCCGTCGTCGAGGCGCACTGCAACTACCGGCGCTCCGCCTGTTACGAGGACGTGCTCGAGATCGAGACCGAGGTCGACGAGATGCGCGCGGCCTCGCTGCGGTTTGCCTATACCGTGCGCAGGCGCACAGGAAACGACGACGTCGTGTTGGCCGACGGCTTCACGCGCCACGCGATCATCGGGCCCACCGGCCGGCCGCGCGCGATTCCGGACTTCATGCGACAGCTCGTGACGGTGAAGCCGCTAATGCGCTAAAACGGCGCGCATGCAGGATCGCAACCTCGCGCTCGAAGTCGTGCGCATCACCGAAGCCGCCGCGCTCGCGTCGGCGCGCTTGATGGGCCGCGGCGATCGCAAGCTCGCCGATCACGTCGCCGTCGAGGCGATGCGGCGCGCGTTCGATGCGATGGATATCCGCGGCACGATCGTGATCGGCGAAGGCGAGCGCGACGAAGCGCCGATGCTGTTCATCGGCGAGCAAGTCGGCGCCGGCTGGCACGACGGCGAGAGCACGAGCGCGCCGAAGGTCGACATCGCGGTCGATCCGCTCGAGGGCACGAACCTGTGTGCGACCGGCGAGCCCGACGCGATCTGCGTGATCGCGATCGCCGACGACGGCCAGTTCTTGAACGCGCCCGACACGTACATGCAAAAGATCGCGGTCGGCCCCGAGGCACGCGGCGTGATCGATCTGCGCGAGTCGCCGACGTGGAACCTGCGCCGGATCGCAAAGGCGAAGAACAAGCGCGTCGAGGATTGCACGTGCGTGATCCTCGAGCGGCCACGCCACGAGGAGCTGATCGGCGAAGTTCGCCAAGCCGGCGCGCGCATCCGCCTGATCGGCGACGGCGACGTCTCGGGCGCGGTCATGACCGCGAACCCCGAGTCGGGCATCGACGTCTTGTTCGGCACCGGCGGCGCGCCCGAAGGCGTGATCGCGGCGGCCGCGCTCAAGTGCGTCGGCGGCGAGCTCCAGGCCCGGCTGCGGTTTCGCAGCGACGAGGAGCGCGCCCGCGCCGATCGGATGGGCGTCAAGCCCAGCGAGTTCATCTACTCGACCGAGGATCTCGCGGCGGGCCATGTGATGTTCGCGGCGACCGGCGTGACGAAGGGCTACTTGCTCGACGGCGTGCGCTTCTTCGGCGACTCGGCCAAGACCGAGTCGATCGTGATGCGCTCGAAGTCCGGCACGGTGCGCGTGATCAACGCGACCCACCACTTCAATACCAAGCCGCGCTACTCGTGGGCGACCGGGCTCGAGAGCTGAGCGGATTCAGTGGCCGCCCGGGTTCACCGGGTGCTTGTTTCCCCAGCTCGTCCAGCCCGCTGCCCTGACACCGCCGTAATACAGATCGGCGACCACCGGCGACGCACCGTCCTTGATCATGTCGGTGCGCAGCTGCTGATCGGCGGCCTTGCGCTGCGTCGACGTGCCGCCGTCGAAGTAGCGATGATCGTGATCGACGCAGGCTTGGCGCCACGTGCCGTTCGGCAGGTTGATGTAGCCGTCTCCACAGCCGTTGCTCATGCTGTCGGTCCAGCCGTCCTTGGGGTTGCCGAAGCCACCACAGACGCGCTCGAGATCGGCGCAACACAGCTCGCGCATGACCATGGCTACTCCACTTGCCGTGCCAAGCGTTCAGGGCAGATCGAAGTTGAGCTTGGCGACCTTGCCGGCCTGGATCACGATCTTCTTCGTCACCGTCGGATGCAGCGGGTTCTTGAACGTCAGCACGTGCGCGCCGGCGGGTAGCTCGTGGTCGGCGAACGGCGTCTCGCCGAGCTTCTTGCCGTTCTCGAACACCTCGGCGTACGGCGACGTGCGCACGGTCAGCTTGCCGAGCGCCGGCCCGTGCGTCGTCAGCTTGTGCGTGAACGCGATCTCGACCGTGCGGTGCTCGCCGGCCTCGACGGTCTCGTCGCGGTGTACGGCCGCGTAGCCGTCGAGCTCGGCATCGACGCCGATCGTGCCGGCCTGCACGACGAGCTGCGCGGGCGCGACGCGCGACTGATCGCCGACGCGCACGGTCCCGCCGGGCGGGAACGTCGAGACCTCGAGGAACGCTTCGGTGGTCTGCGTCGACGCGTCGATCGGAACCGTCGCGATCGCCGCCGCATCTGCGATCGGCGCGTCGGGCTTCGCCGCGTCGGCGATCGGCGCGACCGTTGCGATACGCGCGGCGTCGATCGGCGCGGGCGTCGATGCACGCGAGCCCTTCGCCGCGAGCGCGACCAAGAACGAGATCAGCGCGAGCCCGACGAGCCCGCTGGCCGCCACGATGATGCGCATGCGCGCCGGGTCGATCGCCGGCGTCTTGCGGCGCGCGGCGTGCGCGTGCGCGGCGAGCTGCGCATGCCCTGCCGACGGTGCGACGCGCGGCCCCGACGGCAGCGCGACGATCACGCTCGGCGCGAGCTGAAGCGTCGGCGACGGCCGCGGCGGCAACAGCTCGGCCGCGCTGCGCTCGATCGTTTCGTTGTCGTTGAGATCGTCGTCGCTGTCGCCGGGCGGCGCATCGATGCGCGTGTCGCTGTCGCGCAGCGTCGGGTTCGCCGTCGCCATCACGGTCGGCGCGTCGGGGCCGCGCGTATCGACGAACGTCTCGTTGGGCAGCGGTGGGAACGGCCTGCGCTTGAGCGTGTCGGCGTCGATCAGATCCTTGGTCGCGACGAAGATGCTCGTGCCGGACTCCGGGCCGGGTCCGCTCGATTCGTCGCCGATCGCGACGCGCGACGCGCCGATCAGCCGCGACGGCGTGACCACCCCGACGACGCCCGACGCCGGCGTCGCGGCGCCGGCGACGGTGCCCGGTGCCGCGACGGTGCCCGGCGGCGTCTCGAGCGCGGGGATCTGGTTGGTCGCTTCGCGCGGAAAGCGCTGGCGCACCCACGCCGCGAGCTGCATCGGCGTCGCGAGCACGGGCGAGCTCTTGATGAACGCCTCGAGCGCTTGCGCGAGCTCGGCGGCGGTGGCGCGCTTGTCGCGGCGGTTCTCGAGCGCCCACTGGATCGCGTCGGCGAGCGGCCGTGGCGTCGCGGGCGCGACCGCGTCGAGCCGCTCGATCTTGCCGTCGCGGATCGTGCGCATCGCGACGACCGCGTCGCCGCGCGGCACCATGTACCGCCCGGCGAGCAGCTCCCACAGCACGATCGCCAGCGCGAACACATCGGAGCGGCCGTCGAGCGGCTGCGCGACCGTCTGCTCCGGCGACATGTACGCGTACTTGCCTTTGACCTGGCCGGGATTCGTCAGCTGATCGGACACGGCCGCGGCCTTCGCGATGCCGAAGTCGCACAGCTTCACCACGCCGTCGTACGACAGCATGATGTTCGCGGGCGAGACGTCGCGGTGAACCAAGCCGAGCGGCTTGCCGGACGCGGCGCGCAGCTCGTGCGCGTGATTGAGCGCGGCCGCGGCATCGGCGCCGATCCGCGCGATCAGCGTCGGCGATAGCTTCTCCGCGTTTTGCGTCTCGGGGGCCATCAGCTGGCCCGCGTGCACGCCGTCGACGTACTCCATCGCGATGAAGTAGTCGTGATCGACTTTGCCGAACTCGTAGATGTGGACGATGTTCGGGTGCGAGAGCTGCGCGGCGAGCTTGGCCTCGGCGAGGAACATCTTCACGAAGTCCGACGAGTCCGCCAGGTGCGGCAGGATGCGCTTCACCGCGACGCGGCGATCGAAGCCCTCGAGCCCGCGCTGTTGCGCGAGGAACACCTCGGCCATGCCACCGCGCGCGATGCGGCGGAGTAGGACGTAGTGGCCGAACTTGATGCCGGCGTCGGCTGGCACGTCGCGGCATCATAACGCGAGTCGCGCGGTTCGCGTCGGCGGGTGGTCGGGCATGATTCGCGACGCGCGAGCTGGCCTGGCTTCACATCGCCGTGCCTCGTCGGCGAAGCGGTGCTCCTGCCGATCCCTCGATGGCAGGCGTCGAACGCCGGCGCGGATCTGCAACATGTCGTTCCAACCGCCGGCACGGCGCTCCAAGATCGTCGCAGCCGGCGTTTGCAGCGAGCGCCGACGAGCCCGCGGTACTGCCACCGGTACGCGATTGCTGGAGCGGTTGCCGCCGGCGTGACCGGGATCGCCGTGCTCGAAGCGCATGGGCCGGGTCGAGTGTCACGGTGACGCCCTAACTCCTCGGCCTGTTAGCGCGCGGTGGCCGGCGGCGTGACTTCAGTCATCGTCGACAATTCGCCGATCGCATAGGCTGAACCTCCGACAAATTGGCTTGACCCCTCGTGACAACAAACGTAGGGTCGCGCAGATTTTTGCCACAGCAGAACCTTAGGAATGAGAGGAATCGGATGCAGAAGCTAGCCCTCGGAGCCCTAGTGCTCGGCCTGTTCGCCGCGTGCGGCGGCGGTAACAACACGAAGACGATCGATGCGGGCAGCGGAAGCAACGGGCCCATCTGCGATCCGATCGCGCAGACCGGTTGCACCGGCTCGAACTCGCGTTGCACCTGGGTGCAAGACACCGCGAGCGTCGGCCACGTCGATTGCGTCGCGGCCGGAACGGCCGCGATTGGCGACGCATGCATGGCCGGCTCGGCGTTCCCGTCGTTCGACAACTGCGACTCGGGCGGAATCTGCATCAACGCCAAGTGCGAGACGATCTGCGATAACAACGCGGGCGGCTCGGCCTGCGGCAGCGGCTACGCCTGCGGCATCTACAGCGGTGTGTTCGAGGTCAACGGCAGCTTCGAGGCCGGCGCGTGCGACAAGACGTGCGATCCGTTCAACGACAACGGCTTCGGCAGCGGCGGCTCGGGCGATTTGATCCCGCCTCGCACCGGCACGACCTGCGGCTCGGATCAGGGTTGCTACGGCTTCCCGAGCGATGACCCGACGAACCCGACGCACTTCACCTGCGGCGGCGAGCTCAACACGAACCTCGTCCACCGCAGCGCTTGCGCGGTCGGCATGGGCACGGATCCGGGTTGCGCGCCGGACGCGACGAACGTGTATCTCAACGGCTGCGCGCAGGGCTACATCCCGCTGCTCGACGATATGAGCATCGGCGTCACCACCGCCGTCTGCATCGCGTACTGCATGCCGAACGACTGCTACATGGGCAACTGCGGTAGCGACAACCTCGCGTCGCAAGGCTCGGGCACTCACGAGTGCTTGCAGACCGACATCCGCGTCGATCCGTCGGAGCCACTGCCGACCGGCTCGGCCGCGATCAACAACTCGTGCATCTACTCGTGGGTGTTCGAAGAGGACACCAACGGCAACATCGCCGAGACGGCGTTCGATAACACCGTCGGGTTCTGCTACGACCACACGAAGTACCGCTACGACTCGAACGGCAACAACATGATCGACACCGGCGACGCGTTTGACCCGCCGTGCTCGGAGCTGCCGGGCTCCGGCAGCGACGTCAACGCGGTCGGGTTCGGCTGCGTCAGCACGACCACTGCCGAAGCGCTCGGCGAGCTGTCCTCGGGCTCGGGCTCGGGCTCGGGTTCGGGCCTTGCGAAGCGGTTGACGCACTCGCATCCGCTCGCCGACCTGCCGCGGTTCTCGCGCACGTCGCAAGTGGTGCTGCAGCGCCGCATGCGCTAGTCGCCACGCAGCAGTGACGAGACACGGCCGGCAGCGATGCCGGCCGTTGTTGTTTTCGGCGTGTCCGTCCGAGTCCCGGCCGTGCTCCGGACACTCCGGACGCGTGAGATCGTGAGATCAATAACTTAGCTAGGCACGAAGGACGCAACTGCCCCGCGTCGTGATCGATATGAACGAACACGATGACCACGAGGGCACGATGAAGGACACGCAATCGATGGGGCGCGGTCGGCGATCTAGCTCGGTCGTCGTCGCGCTCAAACGCACGTCCACCGGCGAGATCTTCGAGCTCGACGGCGCTCGGCGATGGGTGGTCGGCTCGAACTCGAGCAACGATCTGGTGTTCGACGATCCGTTTCTGTCGAACGTGCACTGCGTGCTCGAGCGCAAGCCGAACGGCGCGTTGATCGTGCGCGACTCGGGCTCGCGCAACGGCACGTTCATCGACGGCAACCCGGTGCAGGCCGCGGAGCTGCGGATCGGCGCGTTCTTGACCGTCGGCCGCACCACGCTCGTCGCGCTGGCGGCCGCGATCGACGACGACCGTCCGGCGATCGAGCTGCTCCGCGGCCGCGACCCGGCACTGCGCATGACGATCGATCAGGCGATCACGACGGCGCGCACGGATTGCAGCGTGCTCGTGCTCGGCGAGACCGGCACGGGCAAGGATCTGCTCGCCCGCGTGATCCACGAGAGCTCGCGCCGCGCGGATGGTCCGTTCGTCGCGGTCAACTGCGGCTCGATCGCGCGCGAGCTCGTCGCGTCCGAGTTGTTCGGTCACGAGAAGGGCGCGTTCACCGGCGCCAGCGAGGCGCGCGACGGTTGGTTCGTCGAAGCGCAAGGCGGCACGCTGTTCCTCGACGAGATCGGCGAGCTTCCGCTCGAGCTCCAGCCGCATCTGCTGCGCGTGCTCGAGACCCGGCGCGTGAGGCGCGTCGGCGGAACGTCGGATCGAACGATCGACGTGCGCATCGTCGCGGCGACGCATCGCATCGCCGACCTCGGCTCCGAAGGCTCGAGGCTGCGCCCGGATCTCTATCATCGCCTCGCGACGGTCGTGCTCGCGCTCACGCCGCTCCGCGAGCGCATGAGCGATCTCGGCGAGCTCATCGAGGGCATGCTCGACGATCTCGCACCCGAGCACGGTCGCAAATCGGTGACCGCCGACGGCTGGCAGGCGCTCGCGAGCTACGCCTGGCCGGGCAACATCCGCGAGCTGTCCAAGGCCGCACAGCGCGCGGTCACGCTCGGCGGCGACGAGCTCGGACCGCTCGATTTCTTCCCGAGCTTTGGCCAGCACGCGCATCGCCGCCATGTCCAGGTGACGCCATCGACGCCGTTCGCGGCGGGCGCGGCGGGCGCGCCGGGCACGCACGCGACGGGCGAGCTCGATGCGCTGCAGCCGTATCACGCGGCGTTGCGCGGCGCGATGGAGCAGGCGCTGGCGACGCACGGGACGATCCGCGCAGCGGCGAGCGCGATCGGGATGCCGAAGTCGACGTTCGCGGATAAGGCGCGCGCGTGGGGACTATTCCCGCGTCGCAAAGTCCGAATTCATCGAGAACCGGAGAACCGGCGAAAGAAGTGACCGGTTAACCGTTCGGTAAACCGGTTAACCGGCTAACCGGTTACCTGGGCGCGTTGCCGGAGCACGTACTGCAGGATTCCGCCGTGATTGAGGTATTCGACTTCCTGCGCCGCATCGACGCGCGCGATCACGGTGAAGCTCTTCGGTCCGGCTTTGACCGCGAGCTTCTTCTTCGGCGTGACGCCAGCGGCGATGCCTTCGATGGTGATCACTTCGTCGCCGGTGAGGCCGAGCGACGTCGCGTCCTGGCCGTCCTCGAACTGGAGCGGCAGGATTCCCATGCCGATCAGGTTCGAGCGGTGGATGCGCTCGAAGCTCTTCGCGATCACCGCGCGCACGCCGAGGAGCAGCGTGCCCTTCGCGGCCCAGTCGCGCGAGCTGCCGGTGCCGTACTGGTCGCCGGCGATCACGACGAGCGGGATGTTGTCGTGCTGGTACTGGATCGATGCGTCGTAGATCGACATCTGTGCGCCGTCGGGCAAGTGCTTGGTCACGCCGCCCTCGACGCCGGGGACCATCAAGTTCTTGAGCCGGATGTTCGCGAACGTCCCGCGCACCATGACTTCGTGATTGCCGCGGCGCGCGCCGTACTGGTTGTAGTCGGCGGGCTTGACGCCGTGGCTGTCGAGATACTTCGCGGCGGGCGAGCCCTTCGCGATGTTGCCGGCGGGCGAGATGTGGTCGGTGGTCACCGAGTCGCCGAGCACGGCGAGCACGCGCGCGTTCTTGATGTCGACGAGCGGCTTCGGCGTCGGACCGAGGTCGTCGAAGAAGCTCGGCTTGCGGATGTACGTCGAGCTGTCGTCCCACGCGAACGTGTCGCCGGCGGGAACTTCGAGCGTCTTCCATTCGGCGTCGCCATCGAGCACGTGCGCGTAGCGCTGCTGGAACTGCTCCTTCTTGATCGACGTGCGCATCGCCTCGGCGACCTCGGCCGGCGAGGGCCAGAGGTCTCTCAGAAACACCGGCTTACCGTCGGTGTCGGTCCCGAGGGCTTCGGTTTCGAGATCGATGTTCATCGTGCCGGCGAGCGCGTACGCGACCACGAGCGGCGGCGACGCGAGATAGTTCGCGCGCACGACCGGGTTGACGCGGCCCTCGAAGTTGCGATTGCCGGACAGCACGGAAACGGCGACGAGGTTGCCGTCTTTGATCGCCGCGGCGATCGCGTCGTCGACGGGGCCGGAGTTGCCGATGCACGTCGTGCAGCCGTAGCCGGCGAGGTAGAAGCCGAGCTGCTCGAGGCTGGCCGTCAGCCCGGACTCGTTGAGATAGTCGGTGACGACCTGCGAGCCCGGCGCGAGCGACGTCTTCACCCACGGCTTGCTGCGAAGCCCTTTCGCGACCGCCTTTTTTGCGAGCAACCCGGCGGCGAGCAGCACCGACGGGTTCGACGTGTTCGTGCAGCTGGTGATCGCGGCGATCACGACGGCGCCGTGGCCGAGGTGGAACTCACCGTGCTGGTTCTTGACCGGCTGCGTGTCGCCGAGGTTGCCGGGCGCTGGGTGGCCGCCTTCGTTGAGCCAGCGCGCGACGTCTTCAGCGGGAGCGTGGCACATGTCGCCGAGGATCGCGGTGACCGACTTGCGCCACGCCGGGCGCGACGATTTCAGCGGGACGCGATCTTGCGGCCGCGCCGGGCCGGCGATCGACGGCTCGACGGTGGCCAAGTCGAGCGCGAGTGTGTCCGAGAACCGCAGCTTCGCCTTCGGGTCGTGCCAGAGCAGATTCTCTTTCGTGTAGCGCTCGACGAGCTGGACGTGATCGTCGTCGCGCCCGGTGAAGCGCAGGTACGACAGCGTCTCGTCGTCGACGGGGAAGAAGCCCATCGTCGCGCCATACTCCGGCGCCATGTTCGCGATCGTCGCGCGATCGGGCAGCGTCAACGCGGCGATGCCGGTGCCGTAGAACTCGACGAACTTGTCGACCACGCCCTTCTTGCGCAGCATCTGCGTGACGGTGAGGACGAGATCGGTCGCGGTCGAGCCGGGCGGCAGCTTGCCGGTGAGCTCGAAGCCGACGACCTCGGGGATCAGCATCGCCATCGGCTGGCCGAGCATCACGGCTTCCGCCTCGATGCCGCCGACGCCCCAGCCGAACACGCCCAGGCCGTTGATCATCGTCGTGTGCGAGTCGGTGCCGACGAGCGAGTCCGGGAACGCGACGCCGTCGCGCATCCACACGACGCGCGCGAGGTTCTCGAGGTTGACCTGGTGACAGATGCCGGTGCCGGGCGGTACGACCTTCATGTTCGTGAACGCCTGCTGCGCCCAGCGCAGGAACAGGTAGCGCTCGCGGTTGCGCCGGTATTCGAGATCGACGTTGTGGCGGAACGAGGCGTTGGTGCCGTACTCGTCGACTTGCACCGAGTGATCGATCACGAGGTCGACGGTGCACAGCGGGTTGATCGCCTTGCCCGGCTTGCCGAGTGCGACGAACGCGTCTCGCATCGCGGCGAGATCGCACACGGCGGGCACGCCGGTGAAGTCCTGCATCAGCACGCGCGCGGGCCGGAGCTGGACCTCGTGCAACACGCGCTTGGCCGGATTCCACCCGGCGACCGCGGCGATGTCGGCCGGCAGGACGGTCTTGCCGTCCTCGTAACGCATGAGATTCTCGAGCAGGATGCGCAGCGAATAGGGCAGCGTCGCGACGTCGCCGACGTTGGCTTTGGTCAGCGCGTCGAGTCGGTACATACCGACCGTCTGCTTGCCGACGGAGATCTGCGCTTTGCTGGAGAAGCTGTTGGCTGTCATAGGAAACCTGCACGGAATCTACCAGCCCGCACGGCGAGGCGGACGGCAGTCGCTGTATAGAATGAGGCGTGCACCTCGTCGCGGAACCGGCCGAGATCGAGGAGATTGCCGAGGCGATCGCACGCGCGCCGCTCGCGGCGTTCGACCTCGAGTTCGTCTCGGCCGATCGCTTGGTGCCGCTGCTCGCGCTGGTGCAAGTCTCGTGGCTGCGCGGCGACGGGCAACATCAGGCGTTGGATGCAGCAGGCGGCGCGGGCGTTGCGCCCGATGTCCGGAGCGTGGCGAATGCGCCGCCCGAAGTCCGTTTGATCGATCCGTTCGTGGGCGATGCCGCGCCGGTCATCGCCGCGCTCGCCGCGCATTCGCTCGTCATCGCGCACGCGCCTCGCCAGGATCTCGCGTTGCTCGCCGCGCGGTTCGGCGCCGCGATCCCGGGCTTGGTCGACACGCAGCTGATGGCCGCGTTCGCCGGCCGAGGCGATCAGATCGGTTACGCGACGCTCGCGAACGAGCTACTCGGCACGGCGCTCGCGAAAGATCAGCAATGGACGGCGTGGGACCAGCGGCCGCTCAGCGCCGCGCAGCTCGCGTACGCCGAAGCCGACGTGCGTTACCTGCCCGCGATCTACGCACGGCTCGCGGCAGAGCTCGGGCCGCGCGTCGCGTGGGTGCGCGACGAGACCGCGCTCGTGGCCGCGGACGCGCTCGCCGCGGTGCGCGTCACGCCGGAGACGGCGTGGCACCACGTCGGCGGGACGCGCGGGCTCGACACAGCCGCGCACGCCGCGGTGGTCGCGTTGGCCGCGTGGCGGCTGCGTGTCGCGACCGAGCTCGATCGCCCGCTCGGCCAGGTGCTCGCCGACAAGCCGCTCGTCGAGCTCGCGCGCAAGCGGCCCGCGACGGCCGCCGGCGTGCGCGATACGAAAGGTCTCGCGCCGATCGCGAAGTCGCGCGCCGACGCGATCGCGCACGAGCTCGCCGCGATCAAGCCCGAGCCGGTGGCGGCGCGGCCCGAACGCGCGCCGTTGCCGCGCGGCCCGAGCACGCGTGCGCAGCGCTGGGCCGAGGCGCTGCTCGCGATCGCGCACGTCATCGCCGACGACGTCGGTATCGCGCCGCGGCTGATCGCGACGCGCGGCGACGCCGAAGACTTCGCGCGCGCGGCCGACGACCACGGGCTCGACGCGGCCGAGCTGCGCGCGTTGCCCGCGCTCGCGAGCTGGCGCCGGCCGATCCTCGGCGACGCGTGGCTCGGCTGGCTCGGCGGCAAGCTCGCGCTCGTCGGCGACGCGACGACAGCGCACGGCGTGCGACTCACTTCTCTTTAGGGTCTTTGAAGTGCGGGCGCGGCGACTGCTCGAGCGCGCGGAGCTCGACGCGGCGGATCTTGCCGGAGATGGTTTTCGGCAGCGCCTGCATGAACTCGATGCGGCGCACGCGGTTGTACGGCGCGAGCCGGGCGCGGCAGTGCTCGAAGATCGACTGCACCGTCGCGTCATCGGCCGCGACGCCGGGCCGCAGCGACACGAACGCTTTGGGCACGGCGAGCCGCACCGGATCCGGGCTCGGCACGACGGCGGCTTCGGCGACCGCATCGTGCTCGACGAGCACGCTCTCGAGCTCGAACGGGCTGATCCGATAGTCGGAGCTCTTGAACACGTCGTCGCCGCGGCCGACGAAGTGAATGTAGCCGTCATCGTCGATCAGCGCCTCGTCGCCGGTGCGATAGAACCCGCCTGCGGTCGCCGCGGCCATCCGCTCGGGATCGTCGACGTAGCCATCCATCAGCGCGAGCGGCCGCGCGTCGCCGAGCCGGATCGACAGCTCGCCTTCGCGCGCGACGTTGCCGCTCGAGTCGACCAGCGCGACGTCGTAGCCCGGCAGCGGCTTGCCCATCGAGCCCAGCCGCACCGGCAAGCCGGGCGAGTTGCCGACCTGCGCCGTCGTCTCGGTCTGGCCGTAGCCGTCGCGCACCGTGATGTTCCACGCGCGCTGGACCGCATCGATCACTTCGGGGTTCAGCGGCTCGCCCGCGCTGACCAGCTCGCGCAGCGCGTGCGGCCGCTCGCCGAGCGATTCCAAGATCAGCATGCGCCAGACCGTCGGCGGCGCGCACAGCGTATTGACCGCGTGATCGCGCAACACCGCCAGCGCGCGCTCGGGCGAGAACCGCGCCTGGTCGTGCACGACCACCGTCGCGCCCGCGTTCCACGGCGCGAACAAGCTCGACCACGCGTGCTTGGCCCAGCCCGGCGAGCTGATGTTCTGGTGCACGTCGCCGTCGCGGATGCCGATCCAGTACATCGTCGACAGATGGCCCACCGGATAGCTCGCGTGCGTGTGCAGCACGAGCTTGGGTTTCGCGGTCGTGCCCGACGTGAAATAGAGCAGCAGCGGATCGCGCGCGCGCGTCGCGACCCGCGCGATCTCGGCAGGTGCGCTGCGCGCATCGTCGAACGCCGCGAACCCGGGCGCAGCTTCGGTGCAGAGCTTGATGTGCACGCGCGATGGATCGCGCAGCTTGGCGGCGCCGTCCGCATCGGTGACGACGTGGCGGACCTCGCCGCGCGTGAGCCGATCGTCGAGATCGCTCGGCGTGAGCTGCGCGGTCGCCGGGATCACGACCAAGCCGAGCCGGATGCACGCGAGCATCGTCTCCCACAGCGGCGCGACGTTGGTCAGCATCACGAGCACGCGGTCGCCACGGTGGGCGCCGTGATCGGCGAGCCAGCGCGCGACGCGCCTGCTGCGTAGGGTGAGCTCGCCGAAGCTGATGACCTCGGCGCCGCCGTCGCGTACGACGACGAGCCCGGGCGCACGCGAGCCGGCCGCGTAGGTGTCGAACCAATCGTCGACCCAGTTGAACGCGTCGAGCTCGGGCCAGCGAAACGCCGCGCGTGCCGCGTCCGGATCGTCGCGATAGCGCAGCAAGATCTCGCGGGCGTTGCGGAATGACTCGGCGGGGCCAATCACAACGCGAGCATAGCCGCGCCACCGAGATGGCGAGAACGAATCGCACACCTCGCGCGTTGAACGCACCATGCGCTCGTGGAATCGGCTCGCGTTCGCGTTGTTCGTCGCCGCTTGCTCGCATCCGAAAGCCACCACCGCGCCGGTCGCCGTACCGCTCACCGCGGCAACCGCGCAGATCGCCGCGCCGGCGATGATCCACCAAGACCTCGTACCGTGGTCGCTGACCGCGTCCGATGGCAGCGGGATCGCGCTCGCACGGGTGCAGGTCAAGGCGGTCGTGCAAGGCCCGCTCGCGTATACCGAGCTGCACCTGTGGTTTCACAACCCGGAGATGCGGCGCCGTGAAGGCACGTTCCAGATCGCGATGCCGCCGCATGCCGCGGTGTCGCGGTTCGCGATGGCGAGCGATGGCAAATGGCTCGAGGCCGAGGTCGTCGAGCGCCAGCTCGCGCGCCGCGCCTACGACGACTTCTTGCACCGCCGCCAGGACCCGGCGCTGCTCGAAAAAGCGCCCGGCAATCAGTTCACCGCGAAAGTCTTCCCGATCGCGCCGGGCGAAGACAAGCAGATCATGAACGACGGCGCCTACGTCGATCTCGGCAAGCTCTAGCTACGACCAGCCGACCCAGTAATAGACGAGCGCGTGGAAGTTGCGCTCTTTGTGCGCGAGCTCGAGCGCGGGCGACAGCTTGCCGCGATCGGTGGCGCCCGAAGCATCGACGCCGGGCCACGGATCGATCATCACGAGCTCGTCATCCTTGCCCGCGAGCTTCTCCATCGAGATGCCGACCGCGTGCGGCAGGTTGTTGTCGAGCGATTCGTCGCCGCCGGCGTTCGGGCCGGGATGGATGCGGCGAAAATTCGTCGGCAGCATCGCGCCGCGATAGCCCTTACCTTGGCGGACCCAATCGAGCAGGGCAGGCGTCGGGATCGCGACCCGCCGGCACTGCAGGCGATAGCCGAGCTCCATCATGATCGTGACGCGCGCGCCGAACCAGCGCTGCACCTTCTCGATCGAGCCGCCTTCGCGCGAGGTGTTGAGCTCGTGAAAGATGTGCTCTTGAATGCCGGGTGCGTAGGCGCCGGCGCGATACGCGATCCGGCGCAACAGGTACGCGGTCGCAGCACCACAGCACGCATTCGCGGTGTGGAAGACGGGTACGAGGAGCTGAAATTCCTCGGGCCCCTTCACGACGACATCGTCACGGCTCACGGCTAGATCCACGGTCGCTCGCGAAAATACACGACCGGCGAGCGGCGCGCAGGACCTGAAACCCTCACATCCCTCATACGCGCGAGGATTCGCCGGGCTTCCTAGGAATGAATTGACACCGTGGTGCGCTTCTTGTACCGCGGTGCGCGCAATCCATGCAGCAGCACCTGTTCGATCTGACGGCGTTGGGTCTCGCCGGAGCCGGTGTGATCGCGCTGCTGTCGGCGCTGGCGAAGACGGCGTGGTGGCTGCCGCTCAAGGCGCCGCTCGGGATCGGGATCGCGGCGCTCGCGGTCGTCGACTTCGCGTGGATGTTGCCGGCGCTCCGGCACATCGAAACCGACAACAGCATGAACGACGTCGCGATCGGCGTGCAGATGTCCGTGCTCATCGTCGCGGCCGGGCTCGGTGCGCTGTTCGTCACGCAACTGCTGGCAAAGGTGCGCAGCAGCGACAACGTCGAAGGGCTGGCGCTGATCGGCTCGTCGTACCAGGTGCTCGGCGGGATCGTCGCGCTCGCGGCGTCGGGCGCATATGTGCTCTTGCGCATGCACCTGCTCGACTGGGCGATGTAGCTAGAGCTCGTCGGTGCGATCGGTCGCCGGCGGCGGTGCGGGCGACAGCGCCGCGATCCGCGCGCGCGTCGGCTCGTCGAGCACGAGCTCGATCGCGGCGAGTGCCGGGGCGAGCTGGTCGACATCACGCGCGCCCGCGAGCACCGACGTCACCGCCGGATGCGATGCGACCCAGGCGATCGCCAAGGTCACCGGCGACTGGCCGAGCTCGGCGGCGAGCGCGGTGAAGGCCTCGGCGATCGCGAAGTTCTCGGGGGCTTTGTAGCGCGCGGCGTACATCTGCCAGTCGACGAGCCGGCCGTGATCGGGCCGCTTGTCGCGCGCGTACTTGCCGGCGAGCAATCCGCCGCCGGTGGGGCTGTACGGAAACACCGCGAGGCCGAGCGCCTGCGCCATCGGCAACAGCTCGATCTCGGCGGTGCGCTTGACGAGGTTGTACATCGGCTGGATCGCGACGAACGGAGCGAGATGCTGCGCGTACGCGACGCCGAGCGCGTGCGCGACCTGCCACGCCGCGAAGTTGCTGCACGCCGGATACAAGATCTTGCCGGCGCGCACGAGGTGAAACCGCGACGAGCCGCGCGCGTTCGGGCCCGGTCCCGTCGGGAAATACGCCTTCGTCGCGAT
>DATBAS010000045.1:0-72669 GCA_036271395.1 Kofleriaceae bacterium | reverse complement strand
ATCGGCGAGGGCCAGACCGTGTTCGCACAGGCGACCGAGGCGCTCGTCGTCGTCAACCCGGAGCCGCTCTCGATGGCCGACGCGTACGCGGCGTTGAAAATTTTGGCGACGACGCGTGGCACTCGCCGTGCATTCGTCGTCCCCAACCGAGTCGTGTCGCGCACCCAGGCAGATGAAGTCGTCCACCGTCTCGGTGCGCTCGTGTCCCGCTTCCTGGACCTCGAGCTCGTGCCGCTGCCGGCCGTCCCCGCCGATCCGTCGGTGACGGAGGCCGCGCAGCTCGGCGTCCCGCTGTTGCTCCACGCCCCCGATTCGCCCGCGGCTCGCGCCATCCGTTCGTTGCCGCGCGCGATCGCCGCTTCCTCTTCTTCGCCCGCTACGTCCGCTTCTACAGGAGTCACGCCATGAAGGCCTACGCCGCACAAGCCCGCCGCTCGAACGCCGAACGCGACCGTCTGATCGCGGAGAACATCGACGTCGCGCGTCGCATCTCGCTGCGCATGGCGCGCCGCTGCCCCGACTGGATCGCGCGCGAGGACCTCGTCGCCGCCGGCATGCTCGGGCTCACCGAGGCCGCCGACCGCTACGACGCGAGCCGCGAGGAGCCGTTCGTCGCGTTCGCCGAGAAGCGGATCCGCGGCGCGGTGCTCGACGAGCTCCGCCGCGGCGACATCATGCCGAGGCGCGTGCGCCAGATGGCGCGCAAGATCGGCGCGACGATCCAGCAGCTCGAGCGCGAGATGGGCGCGGCCCCGAGCGACGAGCAGGTCGCGAAGGCGCTGAACGTCTCGATCGAGGAGTACCGCAACGAGCTCGAGCAGCTCGTGCACGTCACGGTCGGCGCGTTCGAGGGCGACGAGTCCTCGATCCCCGACGAGGACGGCGAGTCGCCCGAGGCCGTCGCGGGTCGCCGCCAGGCGCTCGGCAAGGTGAAGTCCGCGCTCGGTCGCCTCGCGAACTTCGACCAGCGCGACCTCGTGATCCTGTCGCTCTACTACAACGAGGAGCTGACGTACGCGGAGATCGCGCAGGTCCTCGACGTCACCACCTCGCGCGTCTGTCAGCTGCACGGTCGCGCGATCGCGCGGCTGCGCGCCGAGATCGAGCGCGCCGATGCGGCGGCCACTTCGTCGGAGGCTGCGTGAGCAGCGCCGGCTTCGCGATCGCCACCGCGGGTGCGGTCGCGCAGTCGAACGCGCTCGACGTCACCGCGAACAACATCGCGAACGCCTCGACCGCCGGCTTCCACGGCGATCGCGTCACGTTCTCCGAGGTGCTCGGCAAGGCGAAGTCCGCCGACACCGCGATGGTCAGCGCCGGCACCGCGCGCGTCGACACGCAGGCCGGTGCGCTGACGCAGACCGGCAACCCGCTCGATTGCGCGCTCGAGGGCGATGGCTACTTCACCGTGAAGACGCCGACCGGCGATCGCTACACGCGCGCCGGCAACTTCCAGATCGACTCGAGCGGCGACCTCGCGATGGCCGATGGCTCCAAGGTGCTGGGCGAGGGCGGCGCGACGATCGCGATCCCGAAGGGCGCGTCGGTCACGGCGGTCGCCGAGGACGGCACGATCAGCGCCGACGGGCAGACCCTCGGCAAGCTCGCGATCGCGCGGTTCGCGTCGACGAGCTCGCTGCACCGCGAGGGCGGCGCGCTGTTCTCGTCGAAGGCGCCGCCGGTGCCGTTCGACGCGAAGGATCCGGCGCCGCGCGTCCGCAGCGGCATGATCGAGTCGAGCAACGTCAACATCGTGCACTCCGTCGTCGACCTCGTGAAGGTGTCGCGCACGTACGAGTCGCTGATGAAGATGATCCAGGGCTACAACGACATCGAGAGTCGCGCGGCGCGCGACATCGGTGCCCCCAAGTAAGGAGTCACCACCATGTTTCGCTCACTCGCCACCGCGGCTTCCGGCATGGAAGCCCAGCAAACGAAGCTCGACGTCACCGCGAACAACATCGCGAACGTGTCGACGAACGGCTTCAAGAAGCAGCGCGCCGACTTCGCCGATCTGATGTATCAGAACGTGCGGCCGGCCGGCTCTCCGACGGGCCCGGGCACGGTCGCGCCGAGCGGCACCGAGGTCGGCCTCGGCACGCGGCTCGTGGCGACCTCGCGCGAGCTGTCGCAGGGCGAGCTGCACCAGACCGGCAACACGCTCGACGTCGCGATCCAGGGCAAAGGCTTCTTCCAGGTCACGATGCCCGACGGATCGATGGCTTACACGCGCAACGGCGCGCTGCAGATGGACTCGACCGGCAAGCTCGTGACCAGCGACGGCTACTCGGTCGGCGGTGACATCACGATCCCCGCCGACGCGCAGTCGATCACGATCTCCGCGAACGGCCAGGTGTCGGTCACCGAGCCGAGTCAGACGCAGTCGACCATCCTCGGCCAGATCCAGCTCGCGACGTTCGCGAACCCGGGCGGCCTCGAAGGCTCCGGCTCGAACTTGTTCAAGGAGACGTCGGCGTCTGGCACCGCGGTGTTGTCGAACCCGAGCGAAGGCGGCGCGGGCAGCCTGCAGCAGGGCATGCTCGAGACCTCGAACGTCAACGTCGTCGACGAGATGGTCGATCTCATCGCCGGTCAGCGCGCGTACGAGGTCAACTCGCGCGTCGTCAAAGCAGCCGACGACATGCTCAGCGACGTGGCGCAGCTGCACTAATGCGCAACTTGCTCGTCATCATCTGCCTCGTCTCGAGCTCGGCGTTCGCCGATCCCGTCGGCGATGCGATCACCTCGCAGCTCGAAGCCGAGCTTCCCAAAGATCTCGGCGTCGCTCAGGTCTTCGTGCCCAAAGCGCTCGAAGGCGTCGCGATCGAAACGATTCACGTCGAGCCGCCGCGCGAAGCTCGCGCCGGCCGGCCGAGCGTCAAAGTGATCGCGAAGCACCGCACGTATTGGGTGCCGGTGACGATCACGCGGCTCGTCGACGTGGTCACGCTCGTTCACGCCGTCGCCGCCAACACGGTGCTCACCGACGACGATGTCGAAGTGCAGCACCGCGCGTTCGCCGGCATCCCGGCGCCGGTCGCGCAAGTCGTGGGTGCGACCGTGCTCGAAGATCTCGATGCCGGCACGCCGCTCGGCGCGCACGACCTCGTGCTGCAGCCGCCGATGCCGCGCGGCTCGCACGTCGATGTCGAGATCGTTCGCGGCTCGATCCACATAAAAGGCTCGGGCGTGCTCGAGCTCGCGGCTCGCACGGGCGAGCCCTGCAATGTTCGGCTCGCGTTCAACCAAACGGTGGTGCACGGCACGATGGTCTCGCCGGGCGTCGTCGTCGTCGGAGATGGCCAATGAAGCCCGCGCTCGTCCTCGCGCTATTCGCGATCGGCTGCTCGAGCCACATCGCGCCCTACAAGTCCAAGCACCGCGTGTTCGAGCAGGGCAAGTACGGCAATCGCTCGCACGCGAACAACGGCAGCCTGTACGCCGAAGGCGCGACCGGCTTGTTCGAGGATCCCGTCGCGTCGCGCATCGGCGACATCCTCGTGATCAAGATCGACGAAAAAGATCTCGCGAGCCACCAGGCCGACACGACGCTCAAGAAGTCCGACGCGACCAGCTACGGCTTGCCGTCGGCGTTCGGCCTCGTCGCCGCGCTGCAGAAGAAGTATCCGAACGTCGACCCGACGTCGCTGTTCTCGTCGACGAGCAACGTCAACTTCACCGGCAACGGCGCGGTCCAGCGCCAAGGTCAAGTGACGGCGACGTTGCCGGTCCGCGTGGTCGACATGCTGCCGAGCGGCGACCTCGTCGTCGAAGGCGAGAAGGCGATCATGACCGGCGACGAAGAGCACCACATCTACATGAGCGGCACGGTCCGCAAGATCGACATCGCCGACGACGACACCATCCCGTCGTCGCGCGTCGCCGATGCCGAAGTCGAGTACACCGGCAAAGGCGACATCAGCGACACGCAACGCCGCGGCTGGCTCAATCGCCTGCTGACCAAGATCTGGCCGTTCTGAGGACATGACCATGCGCAACGCGATCATCGCTCTGCTTGCTCTGACGTCCATCGCTTCGGCCGATCGCATCAAGGATCTGGCCCAAGTCGAAGGCATTCGCGACAACCACATCACCGGCTTCGGCCTCGTCGTCGGCCTCGACGGCACCGGCGACGACATCATGTCGCCGATCACGAAGACGGCGATGACCAAGATGCTCAAGCGGCTCGGTCTGACGATCGATCCGACGATGCTCAAGGCGAAGAACGTCGCGGCCGTGATGGTCACGGCGGATCTGCCGGCGTTCGGTCAGCCCGGCCAGCTCGTCGACGTGACCGTGTCTTCGGCCGGCAACGCGACGAGCTTGGGCGGCGGCACGCTGCTCGCGGCGCCGCTCAAAGGGCCCGACGGCCGCACCTGGGCGATCGCGCAAGGCGCGCTGTCGGTCGGCGGTTTCTCGGCGGGCGGCGCGAGCGGCTCGACGACGAAGAAGAACCACACGCTCGCGGGCATCATCCCGAACGGCGCGACGCTCGAAGGCGTGGCGCCGACGAAGCTGCCGGAGCACGAGCTCGTGCTCGTGCTCGGAACGCCCGACTTCACGACCGCCACGCGGGTCCAGACCGCGATCGAAGCGGTGCTACCGGGAATCGCGTCGACGCGCGATGCGGCCGAGATCGTCGTCAAGATCTCGCCCGAGTACAAAGGCAAAGTGCCGGACCTGATCGCGAAGCTCGAAGCCATCGACGTCGACCCCGACGTCAAGGCGAAGGTCGTCGTCGACGAGAAGACCGGCACGATCGTCGTCGGCGAGGCCGTCCAGCTGCGCCCGGCCGCGATCACGTTCGGCTCGCTCACCGTCGAGGTGACCGAAGCGCCGGTGGTCTCGCAGCCGACCGCACCTCTGACGAAAGGTAAGACCAAGGTCGTGCCGCAGACGACGATCAAGGTCGACGAGGCGAACCATCCGATTCGGATGATCAACAAAGCCGCGACGGTCGGCGACGTTGCCGCGGCGTTCGCGTCGCTCGGCGCGAAGCCCCGCGATCTGGTCTCGATCTTGCGAGCACTCAAGGCAGCAGGAGCGCTGAGAGCTGATTTGGAGATGATGTGACGATCCAAGGTGTCAAAGCTGGCGCGACAGTGCCGGCAAAAGCGACGGCGCAGGACAACGCGAAGGCTGCCGGCAAGCAGCTCGAGGCGTTCTTCCTGCGCCAGCTGCTTTCGGAGGCGCAGCCCGATAGCGCATCCGATGGCGGCTTCGCTGGTGACACCTTCAAGCAGATGTTCAACGAAGCGGTCGCCGACAAGATGGCGAGCGCCGGCGGCATCGGGCTCGCCGACGTGTTCTCGAAGCAGCTCGCAAAACAAGCAGGCGGTAGCACCGCACCGACGCAAGAGACTCCGCACACGGCGCTCGCGATGCCCGTGCAGGGTCCGAGCGTCGACGGGCTACCGCGTTTGGTCATGCCGGTCGCCGGACGCGCATCGTCTGGCTACGGCGAACGTTTCGATCCCATCCAGCACAAGGAGATCAAGCACCCCGGCTTCGACCTCGCCGCACCGACCGGAACCACGGTCGATGCAGCCGCAGCCGGAACAGTCACGCACGCCGGTCCCGCGGGCACGTACGGCAACCTCATCGTCATCAAGCACGCGAACGGCGTCGAAACACGCTACGCCCACCTCAGCGCCACCTCCGTCAAGGAGGGCGACCAAGTCCAAGCCGGGCAGCCGATCGGCGCCGTCGGTACGACAGGGTATTCCACCGGCCCCCATCTTCACTTTGAAGTTCGCAAGGATGGCCAGACCGTCGACCCCGAGCCGCTGCTACCCATAAACACGCTACCCCAGCGGCCGAAGACCTAATCAGAGGTCGCCATGCGTATCGAAACCCCAACGGTCGCTCCGGTCAGTAACGAGCCGAAGAACAGTCAGTCCGCCGCGACGGCGCACCAAGTCCCGTCGCCAGCCACCGCGTCACAGTCACCAGCCGCCGTCGTCACGTTGTCCTCGGCCGGCACCGCGTCTGCCAAGCAGACGGGCCAGATCAAAGACATGCCCGATCCCAAAGTTCTCGCGCGAGTCGCGCAGATCCGTCAGCAGTTGATGAGCGGATCCTATCCCATCGATCTCGACGTCCTCGCGAGCAAGATCGCCGAAGACGAGGTCGTGCGCGGAGCCGGCTGATGTCGCCGGTCGAGCGCGACGAGCTCCGCCGCCTCGGCGAGGAGCTCCGCGCGGTGTTCGCACAAGAGCGCACCGCGATCGGCCAGCTCGACCACGAAGCACTAGCGACCGTCTTCGAGGCGAAGCAGCGCCTCGTCACCGAGCTCGGCAAGTTGCGCGCGAACGCGAACACGCAAGATGCCGAGCTTCGCGCGTTGTTCCAGGCGATCCGCGTCGAGGCACACGCGACCGCGCTCCTCGCGAATCACGCCAACCATGCGATCAACGCGCTGCTCGGCCGCGAGAGCTCCGGCTACGACCGGCACGCGAACCGAACGATGACAGCGGGACCGTCGCTGCGGAGCTATCGCTACTAATGTCGACGACAAACCTGCTTTCACTGCTCGACGTCGGCGCCGCCGGCATGGCGGCGCAAAACGCCGGCATCGCGGTCGCGAGCAACAACGTCGCGAACGCGAACACGCAAGGCTACTCGCGCGAGACGGTCGACTTCGACGCGCTCAACGGCACCTCGTTGCTCGGCGTCACGACCGGCGATCCGACGCGCGTCGCGAGCGAGCTGTTGCAGAGCCGCATGCGCTCCGCGGCCGGCTCGCTGTCGATGTCGACGCAATCCTCGAGCGCGCTGTCGGATCTCGAAGACTCGATGACCGCCGGCACGACGATCGATTCGTCGCTCGCGTCGCTGTTCGCCAGCATCTCGCAGGCGAACGCGTCGCCGACCGATCCGAGCACGCGCGAGGCCGTCGTGACCGGCGTGCGCAACGTCGTCACGAGCGTGCACGACGAAGCCGCCGCGGTCGCCGACGCGCAGTCCGGCGCGAACCAGCGCATCGAAGACAGCGTCACGCAGGCGTCGCAGCTCGCCAGCGAGCTCGCCGCCGCGAACAAGCAGGTCGCACAAGGCGGCGGTGCCACCGCGCTCGACAACCGCGATCAGATCGCGTCACAGCTGTCGGCGCTGGTCGGCGGTACCGCACGCGTCGATTCCGACGGTCAAATGCGCTTCGTGCTCGACGGTGGCGCAGTGCTCGTCGATGGCTCGCAGGCCGCGACGCTGCAGACCACACCGAACGCGACGACCGGCTTCGCCGACGTCGAAGTCGTGCAGGGCAACTCCACGCGCGACGTCACGTCGCAGATCGGCGGCGGCTCGATCGGCGCCGATCTGTCGTTCCGCGACGGCACCGCGCAAACGGCCGCGAACCAGCTCGACCAGCTCGCCTACGACATCTCGACCAGCTTCAACAGCGTGAGCACGCAGAACGCGGCGCTCGACGGCACGACCGGTCACGCGATGTTCGATGCGCCGACGCAAGTCGCCGGAGCCGCCTCGGCCCTCGCGATCGATCCATCGCTCGATACGGACTCCGACAACCTGGCGCTCGCCGGTGCGGGCCAAGCCTCCGGCGACAACACCGGCGGCCTCGCACTGTTCGCGCTGTCGAATCAGACCGTCGCTTCGGGCGGCACGCAAACGCTCACCGACTCGTCGCTCTCGATTCTCGACAGCGTCGGCGGCGCCGTGCAAAACGCGACCGACGATGTCACGCGCGATACCACCGTGCAGAGCAACTTGAGCACGCTCGACGATTCGCTCTCGGGCGTCGACACCAACGACGAGCTCACCAATCTGTCGAAGTTCCAGAACACGTCGCAGGCGATGCAGAAGTTCGTCTCCACCGTCAACGACATGCTCACCAACCTCATCGAGAACCTCTGATGCGCGTCACCAACATGTACATGGTCGATCTCGCGCAGCAGGCGAACGCGAAGAATCAATCGACGGTCGCGCAGCTGTCGCAAGAAGTGTCGTCGGGCCTCGCGGTCGCGAAGCCGAGCGACAACCCCGTCGCGTGGATGGAAGCGCAGCGCGAAAAAGTGCGCAGCGCGATCAACGACGGCACCGGCGAAGCGCTGCAGAGCGGCATCGAGAAGCTCACCGCGACCGATGGCGCGCTGTCGACGCTGTCGGGCCTGGTCTCGCAGGCGCAGGCGCTCGCCGTCGAAGGCGCGAGCGCGAACATCACGTCGGACGCGCGCGCGAACGAAGCGCAGCAGGTCAACGGCTTGCTCCAGTCCGCGCTCGCGGCGGTGAACTCGAAGGACGTCGACGGCACCTACTTGTTGTCGGGCACGGCGGTGAACACGACGCCGTACGACACGACCGGTAACTATCAAGGCAACTCGTCGACGGTCTCGATCAACTCGAGCGCGTCGAGCACGTCGCAATCATCGATCGCCGGCAGCGCGCTCAACGGCAGCGTCAACGTGATCGCGACGATCGGCGCTCTCGCGACCGCGCTCACCAACAACGACCTGCCCGGCATCCAAGGCGCGCTCACGAATCTGAATACCGCGGTGAGCGAAATGTCGACGACGCGCTCGCAGGTCGGCGGCATGATGGCATCGCTGCAGTCGGCACAATCGGCGCAGCAATCGCTGCAGACGTCGCTGACGAGCTCGATCTCGAATTACACCGAAGTCGACGCCGTGCAATCGGCGTCGGCGCTCGCGCAGGCAAGCACCGTGCTCCAGGTTTCGCAGTCGGTGACCCAGAAGGTCCTCGAGCTGCTGACGCCTCCAGCGACGGCCTGATCGACTGGCCCTTTACAGGGCGGCGCTCAGGACGATGACTTGTCTGAGACCAACAAAACACGGTCACAAGCCAAACGGAAAGGTACGTCAGTCATGATCTCTCTGCTCACTAACACCACGTCGCTGGATGCCCAGCGAAACCTCAACGCGACTCAGGACTCGCTGTCGAGCTCGATCGAGAAGCTGTCGTCCGGTATGCGTATCAACAGCGCGTCTGACGATGCAGCCGGCCTCGGCATCTCGCAGTCGATGAAGGCGGACATCTCGTCGCTCGGCCAGGCGTCTGAAAACGCGAACGACGGCATCTCGATGTCGCAGGTCGCGGAAGGCGCGATGAACTCGATGCAAGGCATCGTCTCGCGTATGCGCGAGCTCGCCGTGCAGTCGTCGAACCAGACGCTCGACTCGACCGACCGCTCGTACATCCAGACGGAGTACACGCAGCTCAGCTCGGAAATCAACCGGATCAGCGCGACCACGAGCTTCTCGGGCCAGAACCTGCTCGACGGCTCGGCGTCGACGGGCCTGACCTTCCAGGTCGGCATCAACAACACGTCGAACGACCGCATCTCGATGAGCATCACGAAGCTCACCACGTCGACCCTCGGCAGCACGTCGATGAGCCTCGGCTCGGCGAGCCTGTCGACCGCGACGAACGCGCAAAAGGCGATCGCCGTGTTCGACAAAGCAATCCAGCAGCTGTCGACCGCGCGCGCGAAAATCGGCGCCGTGCAGAACCGCCTCCAGGTGACGATCAGCAACTTGTCGACGACCACTCAGAACCTGTCGTCCGCCGAGTCGCAGATCACCGACACCGACATCGCGTCGGAGACGTCGAACATGACGCAGCAGCAAGTGCTGCAGCAAGCCGGCGTGTCGGTGCTCGCGCAAGCGAACCAGCTGCCGCAGGCCGCGCTCAAGCTGCTCCAGGGTTAATTGACACGAACCAGTGAAGACTGATCATGGCTACTGTCTCGTCATCTAGCTCCTCCTCGTCGTCGTCCAACGGAACGGTCTCGTTCTCTGGACTCGTGAGTGGACTTGACACCACGTCGATCATCACGAGTCTGGTGAACGCGGCGAAGGCGAGTGAGAGCCAGTACACAAGCGAGCAGTCGACACTTTCCGACCAGAAGTCGGCCATCGATTCCATCTCGGCGTCGATGTCGACTCTGGGCACTTTCGCGCAGTCTCTCGAAATTCCATCGGCGACACAGCTGATGACGGCTACCTCGAGCGACTCGCACATCAGCGTCGCCGTCTCCGGCGACGCGCAGGCAGCGACGCACTCGATGCGCGTCGATTCGATCGCCACCGCACAGACGGTCGCGTCGAACACGTTCGCCAGCGACACGGCCGGCGTGGCGGGCACGGGCAGCTTCTCGATCGCGAGCGGATCAGGATCGACGGCGCAGAGCGCGACGATCAGCTTCGACTCGACCGACACGCTCAGCTCGATCGCCTCGAAGATCAACGGCGCGAACGCCGGCGTCTCGGCATCGGTGCTCTACGACGGCACGTCGTACCGCTTGATGGTCGCTTCGGACACGACCGGCACCGCGAACGCCGCGACGTTCACCGATGTCAGCGGCAGCTCGCTCGGCCTCGCGAATTCGAGCAACGTGACGATCCCGGCGGCCGACGCCAAGGTCAACATCGACGGCATCGAGGTCACGCGGAGCACGAACGTCATCGACGACGCGCTACCCGGCACCACGCTGACGCTCAACTCGGCGCAGGCGACGACCGATCCGAACACGACGGTCGCCGTCACCACCGATACGACCGGGCTGACGTCGCTGCTCAATCAGTTCGTCAGCAACTACAACGCGGTGTCGAGCGCGATCGACGTGCAGATGAGCTACAACGCGACCGCGACGACGCAAGAGCCATTGTTCGGCGATTCGACGATGCGCCAGCTCCAGAGCTCGCTCGAGCAGATCGCGAGCCAGAACTTCGGCGGGTTGAACCTGACCGACCTCGGCCTCACGATCGACGAGAACGGCAACATGTCGCTCGATAGCGACACGCTGACCACGACGCTGCAGGCGAATCCCAACGCGGTGGAGCAGTTCTTCACGGCAAACGGGTTCGCGAGCGCCGCGTATCAGATGACGAACATGTACACGGATCCGCTGAGCGGCATCCTGACGGCCAAAGACACCAGCATCACCGATCAAACGAACGATCTCCAAGACGAGATCAATCAGATCGATGCAAACGCGACTGCGTTGCAGGACCGACTCACCGACGAATTCAATCAGCTCGAGACCACGATGTCATCGCTCAATAGCGAGAGCACACAGGTCTCGAAAATGCTGGCTTGACGCACGAAGCGAGGACCACCATGTACGGGAACGCGGCCGCCAGGGCCTACAAGCGCGTCGATCTCGAATCAGCGCCGAAGACTCAGATCGTCGAGCGTCTGTTCGACCGATTTGCCCGCGACGTCGAAGACGTGCGCGCTGCGCTCGCGAAGAAAGACATCGAAGCGAAGGCCAAGGCGATCAATCACGCATCGGCCATCGTGCTCCAGCTCAAAGTCGCGCTCGATCATCGCGTCGCGCCCGAGATGTGCTCGAACCTCGACTCGCTCTACAACTACGTCATCGCACAGCTCGCCGAGTGCAACATGAAGCTGTTGCCGCGCCCGCTCGACAATGCAGCGCGCGTGATGGCCGGCCTCGGCGACGCCTTCAAGAAGGCACACGCCAAATGACCGCTGCGGACTGGATCGAGCGCTTGCGCGACCTCACGGTCGCACCGCCGGTCACCGACATCGCCGCCGAAATCTTGGCCGCGTGGACGCCGATCGCGTCCGCGCGCAGAGCGCTATTCGACGCGCCCGATCGGCCGGCATCGCTGCCGCGCGAGCTCGCGCCGCTCGTCGCCGAGCTCAAGGCTCGCGAGGATGCGTGGGCGTCCGCGCTCGCCGCCGCGCGCGAGCGCGTGGTGGCAGCTCGTGTCGGCATGGCCAAAGCCCGGCGATATCAACGCGCCAGCGGTGCGGCCGAACTAGCTCGTCGATGAGACGCTTGCTCTTTCTCGCGGTGCTCGGCACGACCGCGACCGCCGATGCGGACACGTGGATGACGGCCGAGCTACCGACCGCGATCGCGGTGTCGCAGGTGCAGGAGCAAGTGTTCCGGCCCGGCGCGATGCCCGCAGTCGGTGGTTATCTCGCGCACGGCCGCTTCGCGGTCGGCGCTCGCCTGCGCGCCGGCGTCCTGCGCGCCGGTGATTCGCCCGGCAACAACTTGATGGATCCCGGCGTCGGCGGCTTGATCGCCACCGGCGTCGCGGGACGCGTGTCGCTGAGCGACGGCTTCGTCGAGCTGGTCGCCGGCGGTGGCATCACCGGCCACGACGTCGTGCCCGAATTCGAGCTCGGCGCCGGCTGGTTGATCGATGTCGGCTCGTTCGCCGTCGGGCCGAGCGTGCGCTACATCCGCATCGTCGCGGATTCGGCGGATCGCTTCGGCGATGCGAACCTCGTGCTCGCCGGCGTCGACTTCCAGTTCGGCAAGTCGCACGAGCGCGTGCCGGTCTTGCCGCCTACGCCGGAGCCCCCCGCACCCCCGCCGCCGCCGCCGCCCGAGCCGACGTTCGACCTCGACGGCGACAAGCTCGCCGACGGGTTGGTGTCGTGCTCCGATCTCGTCGAGTCGCTCGACAAAGCCAGTGACTGCGGCGCCGGTGGCGTCGTCGAAGTGCAAGGCGATCGCATCATCCTCGACGACCGCGTCCTGTTCGAGACCGACCACGCGCACGTCAAATCGCAGGGCCGCGACATCGTGCGCGCGATCGCGAAGGCCGCCGAGGCGCATCCCGAGTGGATCCACATCACGATCGAAGGTCACGCCGACGTGCGCGGCGAGGACGACTACAACCAAGCGCTCAGCGAGCGCCGCGCGGAGATGACGCGCAACGTGCTCGTCAAAGCCGGCATCGATCCCGACCGCGTGTCGTTCGTCGGCTACGGCCGCACGAAGCCGCGCGATCCGGGCACCTCGCCGGAAGCGCACGCGCGCAACCGCCGCGTCGAGTTCGTCATCGATCGCGCACCGCGCCGGGAGGTGCAACCGTGAAGCGCCTTGCTCTGCTCGCGTTGTGCGTGGCCGGCTGCGCCTCGCTCGTCGACGATCCCTGCACCGAAGGCTTCGAGCTCGTCGGCGGCGTGTGCACCACGACCGGTCCCGGCAGCGACACGCAGCCGAACCAGACCACGCAGCCGGTCATGCCGATGGGACCGACCACGCCGATCTCGCCGACGCAGCCCGATCCGCCGTTGTGCTCGCTGCCGCTCGCCGATTGCGGCGGCGTCTGCATCGACACCACGAGCGATCCCGATAACTGCGGCGCATGTGGCCGTGTCTGCGCGACCGGCTTGTGCCAGGCCAGCGCGTGCGTCGGCGCGATCGCGGGCCACGTCGTCGCGATCGGCCACGACTATTCAGCGACCGACGCGGCGATGAACCGCGTGCTCGGCGATGCGGTCGGCCTCGTGACCGGCCAGTTCACTCGCATCGGCTACTGGCGCGGCAGCTCGTCGCTCGAAGCCGCACAAGCGGCCGCGACCGCCGGCCTCGCGCAGACCAGCCGCACCGGGTTTAACGAACAGCTCGGCGGGCTCGGCAGCGACGATCTCACCGAGATCGACACCGTCGTGATCGAGCCGCAACAAGGCAGCGGCGACGACGCCGAAACCGCGGGCGCGGCCGCCGCGCAGTCGCTGCAAGACTTCGTCGCAGCCGGCCACGTCGTGGTCGTCCTGGAGACCGCCGGCGGCGTCAGCTACCGCTTCGCGGACGGAGCGGGCCTGTTCACGGTTGCCGCGCCGATCGATGTCAGCAACACGGCGATCACCGTCGCCGCGCCGGCCGACGCGGTCGCCGAAGGCGTCGCATCGCCGTACCTCGGTCGCGCGTCGACGGTCGGCTATCCCGGTGTGGCAGATCCGGTCTTCGCCGACGGCTCGGGTGATGCGGTCGTCTTTCATTTGACGTTCTGACCGTCAGCGCCGCCGACGCTCGTCGAACGCACATCCCGGATCTCGCGCACTTGCGCTGGCCCGGGCCTCGCAAAAGCGTCCGGTCGATGCTTCCTTACGGCCGCCAGACCATCGACGACACGGACATCGCCGCCGTCGTCGAGGCGCTCCGGTCGCCGTATCTCACCTGCGGCCCCATCGTCCCACGCTTCGAGCAGGCGCTCGCCGCCAAGCTCGGCGCCGGCTACGCCAGCGCGTGCTCGAGCGGAACGTCGGCGCTGCACCTCGTCTACGCCGCGCTCGACATCGGGCCCGGCGCCGAGATCATCACGACGCCGATCACGTTCTCTGCGACCGCGGCCGCCGCGTACTACGTCGGCGCGAACGTCCGGTTTGCGGACGTCGATCCACGCACCGGCAACCTCGATCCGGCGAGCGTCGAAGCGCTGATCACCGCAAGGACGCGCGCGATCGTGCCCGTGCATCTCGCCGGTATGCCGGCCGACATGGATTCGATCCATGCGATCGCGAAGCGCCACGACCTCGCCGTCGTCGAAGACGCATGCCACGCGCTCGGCGCGACGTATCGCAACACACCGGTCGGCGGCGATCGCCGCACGGCCGCGACCGTCTTCAGCTTCCATCCCGTCAAGCACGTCACCACCGGCGAGGGCGGTGCGGTCGTATGTCACGATCCCGCATTCAAGCGCCGCGTCGATCGCTTGCGCCAGCACGGCATCGAGCGCGACCCCGCATACACGCAACAGCCGCTCGCCGGCCCGTGGGCGTACGAGGTCGTCGAGCTCGGCTGGAACTATCGGCTGTCGGATCTCGCGTGCGCACTCGGCGTCTCGCAGCTCGACAAGCTCGACGCGTTCGTCGCACGCCGCCGCGAGCTCGCCGCGATGTATCGCAAGCAATTGCCGGCGAGCATCGCCGCACCACTCGAGCAAGCCGATCGCCAGAGCGCGTATCACTTGTTCGCCGTCGCCGTCGATTGGGCGAAGCACGGCACCACGCGCACGCGCGTCGCCACCGAGCTCGCGAAGCTCGGCGTCGGCACGCAGGTCCACTACATCCCGCTCACCGAGCAGCCGCTTCACCAGCGGCGCTGCCCGGGTCAAGTCACGCCACCGGGCGCCGCTCGCTATTACGAGCAAACGCTCAGCCTGCCGCTGTTCCCCGCGATGACCGACGCCGATGTCGGCGATGTCGTCGCGAAGCTCGTCCGCGTCCTCGGAGAATCGCAATGACCAAGTCGATCGTCGAAAAAGCGTCCACGTCCATGCTCGATGGCAAGTCGGTGCTCGTCACCGGCGGCACCGGCTCGTTCGGCAAAGCGTTCGTCGAACGAGCGCTGACGTCGAACGCGAAAAAAGTCATCGTGTTCTCGCGCGACGAGCAGAAGCACTACCAAATGGAGCGCCACTTCACCGACAAGCGCGTGCGCTTCTTCGTCGGCGACATCCGCGACCGCGACCGGTTGCAGACCGCGTTGCGCGACGTCGACATCGTCGTCCACGCCGCCGCGATGAAGCACGTGCCGATCTGCGAATACAACCCGATCGAAGCCGTGCAGACCAACGTCAACGGCGCGCGCAACTTGATCGAGGCCGCGATGGCGAACGGCGTCGAGCGCGTGATCGCGCTATCGACCGACAAGGCGGTCTCGCCGGCGAACCTCTACGGCGCGACAAAGCTGTGCATGGAAAAGCTGCTGATCGCCGCGAACGCATACGCCGGCGACCGCCGCACGCGCTTCTCGGTCGTGCGTTACGGTAACGTGATGGGCTCGGCGGGCAGCGTGATCCCGCTGTTCCGCAATCAGATGAAGAACGGCAAGCTCACCATCACCGACGCGCGCATGACCCGGTTCTGGATCGAGATGCCCGAAGCAGTCGCGCTGGTGCTGCGCGGCCTCGAGCTGATGAACGGCGGCGAGATCTTCATCCCGAAGCTGCCGACCAGCGACATCGAGACGCTCGCCGAGGCCGTCGCGCCCGGCACGCCGCGCACCGTCGTCGGGATTCGCCCCGGCGAGAAGCTGCACGAGACGCTGATCTCGAATGAAGAGGCGCGCCGCACGAGCGACGTCGAAGACCTGCTCGTGATCTGGCCCGAGTTCCAGTTCCACTCGAACACGCTGCAAAACTTCCGGCCGGGCGCGCCGGTCCCCGACGACTTCGTCTACTCGAGCGACCGCGCCGAGCCGCGGCTCGACCTCGAGGCGACGAAGCGGATGGTTGCTCGGGTGGCGTGACGATGGCGCGCCGGGTCCTGATTCGTGCGGACGCGTCGCACCGACAAGGATTCGGCCACGTCGCACGCATGTGCGCGCTGATCGAAGAGCTCCAGGCGCGCGGCGACGAGGTCATCCCCCTGTTCGGCGGCGATGCGCTCGCGCTCGATTCGTGGGCTCGTCACCACCAGCTCAATGCCGTGGTCGGCGAATGGAGCGCGACGCAGACGCTGCACGTCGCCGAGGAATCGAACGCGACGTCGGTCGTGCTCGACGGTCCGTACATCGTCGACGATCTGGCGCCGAAGTTGTTCGAGCGCAAGATCCGCACGGTCGTGATCGACGACAAGGGCGGCTGCCTCCACGCGATTGCCGCGGTCGTCAACCACAACGTCCACGCCGAGCTGTTGCGCAATACGTACGCCCAAGCCAAGGCGAAGCTGCTCGGCCGGCGGTACGCGATGCTGCGCCGCGAGATCCGGCGCTACACGCGCGGCTCGTGCCGGCCGATGTCGATGCAGCGGCTGCGCGTGATCGTCACGTTCGGCGGCAGCGATCCGGTCGACGCGACGTCGCGCACGCTGCGCTTGCTTCCCGCCGATCGCCCGCTCGAGCTCGTCGTGATCGCCGGTCCCGGCTTCGCATCCGACGACTCGCTGCGCGAAGCGATCGTCGTTGCGGAGAACCAGGGTCACACGGTCGATCTGCGGCGCGCACCCGACGATCCGGGCGCGCTGTTTGTCAGCGCCGATGCGGCGATCTGCTCGGCCGGCGGCACGCTGGGCGAGCTCGCATACCTCGGCTGCCCGACGCTCGCGTACGCGATCGCGAATGACCAGGTCGTGCCCGCGCGCCATTCGGTGCGGCAAGGTCTGATCTTCGGCGGGCGCACGTGGATCGAGATCGACGACGAGACGATCCGCGCCGACATCGAAGGGTTCTTGCTCGACGATCGTGGCCGGCTCGAGCAGCGCCAGCGCGCGCTGTCGACGGTCGATAGCGACGGCGCGCGGCGGATCGTCGACGAAGCGCTCTGATACGATGTCGGCGTGATTGCAGATCGCCTCGGCGATGCCGTCGTGCAGATCGATCGCGACGGGCTCGTGATCTACGCCAATCCCGCGGCCGAGCGCCTCACCGGCGCGACCGTCGGCGCGAGCTGGGTAGAGCTCGTCGGTGCCGGCCCGTGGCTGGAGACCACGGCGCGCGCCGAAGCGATCGCGACGTTGCGTGGAGCGCGCCGCGTGATCGCCGATTCGATCACGGCCCTCGCTGAGGGCGGCGCCTCGATCGTGCTGCGCGACATCACCGATTACGTCGTCGCGAAGCGGCGCGCAGTGCTCGCCGAGCGATACGCGGGCTCGGCCACGGCGCGCGCCGCGATCGCGCATCACGTCAACAATCCGCTCGCGGTGGTCCTGGTGCACGGCGAGCTGCTGCGCGACGCGCTCGACCGAGCGGCGACGAAGCTGCCCGCCATCGAGGCGGCGAAGGCGCGCGACGCGATGACGTCGCATACGGAGCTCGAGCGCGCCGCGAACGCGATCCGGCAGCTCATGGCCGATCTGCGCGCCTTCTCCGCGCTGCCGTCGCCGCAGAGCGCCGAAGTCGAACCGCATCGCGCGGTCGCGTACGCCGCCCGAGCAAATTCTCGGCTGCGCGAGCGCGCGCGAATCTTCACGCACGTCGAGCTCGAGACCCCGATCGCGATCGACGAGCCAGGCCTGGCGCAGATCCTCGGCCAGCTGATCGCAAACTCCGTCGACGCGATCGCGCCGGGCGCACCGCAGAAGCACGAGATCCACGTGACGATCCGCGCCGAGGGCACGCGCGCGGTCGTCGAAGTACACGACGACGGCCGCGGGCTCGCCGAGGTTCCCGGCGACGTGACGTTGCAGGCGACTTCGGGCGGCGTTCACGTCGGTGTCGGCGTCGCGATCGTCCGCGAGCTCGCCGGCGCGGTCGGCGGCACGGTGGAATTTACGCGCAACGAGCCGACCGGCACGATCGCGCGCGTCTCGCTGCCGCTCGCGAATCTCCCGCCGGTCCGGTCGCGCGTGCTCGTCGTCGATCCCGATCACGTGTACGGGCGCGGGCTTCGCCGCGTGCTCCGCGATCACGACGTGATCCTCTGCGCGACGCCCGCCGAGGCGCTCGATCACATCGCGCAACTCGGGCGCGACGCGACGTTCGACCTCGTGATGCTCGACGTGTCGGCCGATCTCGCCGGGCGCAGCTTGTATCGCCGCCTCGAGGCCGATTATCCGAAGCTCGCGGCGCGCGTCGTATTCACATCCGCCGCCGTCGCCGATCCGACGGTCGCCGACTTCTTGGCGACGACGCCGTGCCGCGTGCTCGAGAAGCCGCTCGACGCGGCGACGCTGCGCGCGCTGGTCGGCGCGTAGCAGGTCCGGCCGATCAGTGGACCGTGTCGAGCTCGCGCTGGATCCAGATCGGCATCGTCTTCTCTTGCTTGACGCGGACCTCGCCGCGTAGCTGAGCGAGATCGATCTCGAGGATGCGCGCCGCGAGCGCGCGAAAGATCGCGTGCGACGGATCGCTGCGGTCGACGATCGTGCCGACGCCGGCTTTGAGCCCACCGCCGAGGCCCGAGCCGCGCCGGATCGCGGCGAGCACGGGCGCGGTGACTTTGAGCTGCTCGTGCACCATCGTCGAGATGCGATGCAAGACGCTGAGATCGGCGTCGCTATTGAGCTGGTTGCCGATGAGCCCGATACCGAACCGCGACAGCTCGTCCTCGATCCGGTATGCGAGTGCCGGCTCGAGAGGTCGCAGCACTTCGATGAGCTGACCGACCGAGCGCGCCTTGGTCTCCTGGCCGAGCGCCGAGTCGATCAGCGCCTGGCCGGTCTCGTCGGCGGCGAGCTTGCGCATCACGCGGTGCACGCACGCCTTGAGCAGCGCGTACGCGTTGTGAATCGACGGCAGCTGCGGCGTGAGCACGAACAGCTTGATGTCGGCGACGGCGACGAGGTCGACGACGTTGAACGACGTGCCGGCGCCGACGTCGATCACGATGCAGTCGGTGTCGAGCCGGGCCATGCCGCGCAAGAGCCGCGCTTTGTCGACGGCGCTGAGGTTCGCGGCGCCGGGACGCGACGTGCCGGGGATCAGCGCGACGGTCGGCATGCCGACGCCGACGCACGCCTCCTCGAGGCTGATCTTCTGATCGAAGAAGTCGGCGAGCCCGACGGCCGGCCGCACGACGCCGAGCATCGTGTGGAGGTTTGCGGCACCGAGGTCGCAATCGATCAGCGTCACGCGCGAGCCGAGCCGGCCGATCGCGAGCGATAGATTCGCGGCGATCGTGCTCTTGCCGACGCCGCCTTTGCCGCCGGCGATCACGACGATGCGCGGCACCGGTTTCTTACGCGCCATGGCCGAGCTCCTTCGCTGCGCTTGCAAACATCGGCTCGATGACCGTCAGGACGTCGAGCACGGCACCGAACAATTTCGCCGAGGCGGCGAGGTAATGGGCTTCGCTCGCGTCGTGTTGTGCGACGACGTGCGCGCGCTCGATCTCGCGCTGCGCGAGCAGCGACACGAACGGCACCGGTGCAAGCGCCGCGGCGAGCGCGCGTTCGGCGCGAGTGAGGCCGTCGAAGTTGCCGGCTGCGACGGCGATGTGAGCGCGCGTGGCGTGGCGGCGAACGCGTGCCAGCGAGCGCACGAGCTCGCGCACGTACGTGCCGAACTGATCGCGCCGCGCGGTGCCGACGCCGGCGGTCGCGCGGTCGATCGAGGCGACCGCATCGACGCGGCCGGTTAGCTCTGCCAGCACGCTCGCGAGCGAGCGATGCGTCATGCCGTCGATGAACGCGCCGCCTTCGGTGCAGTTGTAGACGCGCGTGTCGGTTACCGAACGCATCTTCTCGACGAACCAGCGGTGGAACATGCTGAAGATGAAGCTCGACGGCACCGTGCCGCCGTGCCAGCCCGGCAATTCGATCAAGCGCTCCACCGGGGCTTCGGGTCCGCCGCTCGCCTTCATCGAGCGAAAACCGTCGCTCCAGCCTTCGACGCGAACGTGGCCGCGCTCGTCGGTGACGGCGCGCGCGTGGCCGTCGACCGAGCTCGACACGTAGTAGTTGCCGCCGGGAAACGACAGGTCCAAGCCGACGAACACGATCGGATCGCAGCCCCACCGCAACGCGAGCGAGAACGCGCTGGTCGCGACCGAGCCGCCGCCGGCAACGTGCGGCCGCTCGGCGGTGGCGTCGAAGATCCAGTCGTCGAGCAGCGCGTTGGCCGCGCACGACAAATACGCGCGCGCGCCGAGCTGGAACAGTGAGGGATGCGCGGTCGCGGCGTTGACGAGACACGTCTTCGACAAATCGGCGCCGGTGAAGTGATAGCGGACGTCTTGCGGGTCGACCGTGATGACGACGTCGGGCGTGAGGCCGGCCGCGATGACCGGCTTGAGCGAGTGCGAGAAGCACGCGAGCACGGCGCGACCGTCGAGCGCGCGCAGCTGATCGATGTTGTTCGCGAGCGACGGGCCGGGGGCGACGATGATCATCGGCTTGCCGGTGAATGCGCCATCGAGCGCCGCGACCGACGGGCAAGCTGCGATCGCCGGCAGGTTCTTCGTGCCCTGGTCGAGCCACGTGCGCGAGAACGCGCGCACCGTGTTGCTCTGGATTCGCATGTCGGAGAGCCCGGCGCGCACGGCTTCGGTGAGCGCCGTCAGCGTCGACTCGGTTTGGCCGAGGACACCGCGCACGACAAAGCGAGCGGGCGCGACCGGCGACATCGTGCGGACCGCGAGCGCCACCTCTTCGAGGCTCTCCGTCGCGATCGTGCCGGCGACGCGATCGCCGTCGTGGATGACGATGCGGCGCTGGCCGAGATCGGTCAGGAGTGCAGCGACGGGCTCGAGACCTTCACCGACGAGGATCACGAGGTCGGTTTCGAAGTCCCACACCGCCGGCAACATCACGTCGGCGAGCACGGCGACGCCGAGCGCGGACGACAACAGCCGCGCGTCGCCGGGGAGCGGACGCGACAGCCACGTCGCCATCGCGACTTCGGCCGCGCGCGCCGCGGGCATGCGCTGTTTGACTTCTTCGAGCGCACCGGCGACCGACTCGGCACCGCTACCTAGCCGAGCGGGTGCTTCGACGCGAGAGATCGCGGCACGCGTCTTGCGCAACTCGAACATCGTCGCGACCGCGCCGACGACGTCGTCGCCGGCCATCGCGCGGCGCAGGCCTTCGCCGAGCTGGCCGACGTCGCCGAGCAGATCGCGCCAGGTGTGGAGTGCTTCAAGCGACACGGTTCCAGCTCTTCTGCACCACGTGCGAGTTCACGGCTGCGAGCTCGGGATTGACGCGCACGGCTTGCACCAGCGCGCGGTATGGCGTGATCTGTGTCGCGAGATCGAAACGCGCGTAGAGCGCGCGAACGAGCGCGATGTCTTCGGCCGTGTCGACGGTCCAGCGCAGATCGGAATCGTCGGCGTGAGCGGCGACGACATGGCGGATCGAGAACAGTGCCGGCCGCTCCATCACGAACGCGGTGACATGCTCGTGCGCGGCGGGCGAGGTCGCGAGCCGTGCGATGCGCTCGAGCGTGCCGGCGTGAAACGCTTCGACGTCGAGCCCGCGCGGATACGTCCGCACGTGCGTGTTCGACGCGTAGTCGCGGCTGCGGGTCAGCGCGCCGACAACGCGATCGACGACGCCGGGATCGAGCAGCGGGCAATCGGAGGTGATGCGCACGACGACGTCGGCGCCGCACTCGTGGGTCGCGCCGACGTAGCGCGCCAGCACATCTTGCTCGGAGCCGCGATACCAGCGAACGCCGAGCCGGTCGGCCTCGGCGCAAACAGGGTCGTCGCTCGCGTTCGTGGTCGTCGCGACGACGACCTCGTCGACGAGCGCGGCGGCACGCGATCGCTGCACGACGCGGGCGAGCATCGTGTCGCCGGCGAGATCCGCGAGGACCTTGCCCGGCAACCGACTCGAGCCGAGTCGCGCCTGAATGATCGCGGCCGTCTTGGTCATTGCGGCTTCTCGAACAAGTGAGCGGTGCAGTCGTCGTAACCATCGGCGGCGCCGACTTCGAAGCGCGCGAGCCGTTTCAGCTCGGGATAGCGCGCCTGCCAGATGCCGCCGTGATCGCGCTTCCAGAGCGAGTCGCTCGTGCCGCGATACGCGACCGCCTGTTCGATCGGAGCGTCGTACTCGATCGCGACGATGTAGCGCTTCGACACGCGAAACATCTCGGCCATCGCGCGCGCGATGTCTTCCGGCGCGATGTGGATCAGCACGCCGCTCGTGAACGCGAGGTCGGCGAAGTTGTCTTTGAACGGCAGATCGAACGCGGTGCCCTGCAGCACGCCGAGCTCCGGCGCGCGCGAACGAGCGCGTGCGACCGCGTAGGCCTGCGGCTCGACGGCGTAGAGCTCGCTCGCGCCGAGGCGGCGCAGGTATTCGAGGTTCCAGCCGACGTTGCAGCCGACTTCGACGACGCGGGTCGGGACGATGTCGCCGAGCAAGCGCTTCCACGTCGCGATGCGCTCGGGCTTCTCGACGTCGTTGCGATCGGTGTACTGGCGACCGAAGTCGGAGCGCCAGAGATTCAGCTGTTCGGTGGCTTCCATCATTCTGGGCTCCAGTAGTAGGTCGTCGCGTCGGCGGCGACGAAGCCGCACGCTTCGAACGCCGTGCGGCTGGCGAGATTGCCCGGCAGGATCTTCGCGGTGACCGGCGCGTCCCACTCTTCGCAGGCGCGCGTGATCGCGGCGCGGCCGACGCCTTGGCCACGCGCGTGCGATGCGAGCGCGATCGAGATCAGGCCGTTGTCGATGCGAACGTTCCCGACGGGCTCACCGTCGAGCTCGATGATCCAAAACGCGGGCCGCTCGACGCGCTCGAAGAACCACATGTAGTGGCGGTCGAGCTCGACGGCCTCGGGCCGATTCGAGTGCGCGCGCGCATCCGGCGCGAAGTTCCACGTGTAGACGCGATCGCAATCGTCGTCTTCGGCGATGCGGAGCTGGATGGTCATGCGATCAGCTCCCACGCGAGCGGCGTGCCGCGACAGATCGTCGTGCGTGCCACGCGGCCGAGCAGCGCCGGCAGCTCGCGCGGCGGCAAGCCGTGGCCGGGGCGGATCGAGCGAATATTCGCGCGAGTCAGGGGTTCGCCGGCGGCGATGTCCGCGGCGGCGTAGAGCGAGCGGCGAAACTGGCGCGAGCCGGCTTCCGCTTTCGGGCGAGCCGCAGATCCGTCGCCGAGCGCCGCCCACGCGGTCTTGCAGCCGCGCACGACCTCGGCGAATTCATTCGGCTCGAGCGAGAACCCGGCGTCGGGCCCACCGTCGGCGCGCGAGATCGTCAAATGCTTCTCGACCATGCACGCGCCGCGCGAGACCGCGGCGATCGCGACGGTCGAGCCGGGCGAGTGGTCGGAGATGCCGAGCACGTCGCAAAATGGGATCAGCGCATCGAGCCGGCGCAGGTTGGTCTGCTCGGGCGGCGTCGGATAACCCGACACGCAGTGCATCAGCACGATGCCGCTCGCGCCGTGCGAGCGCGCGGTGTCGACGGCTTCCGCGATCTCGGCTTCGGAGGCCATGCCGGTCGACATGATGATCGGCTTGCCGGTCGATGCCGCGGCGGCGATCAGCTCGAGATCGACGAGCTCGAACGACGCGATCTTGAAGATCGGCGCGCCGAGCTTGTCGAGGCGATCGACCGATTCCTCGTCGAACGGCGTCGAGAACATCTGCAGGCCGCGCGCGATGCCGTGCGCGAACAGCTCCGCGTGCCAGTCCCACGGCGTGTGCGCCTCGTCGTAGAGGTCCCACAGCGTGCGCCCTTGCCACGGGCCGTCGGCGATCGCGAACGCGCCGTCCGAGATCTCGAGCGTCATCGCGGCGGGCGTGAAGGTCTGGAGCTTGAGCGCGTCGCAGCCGGCATCGGCGGCCGCATCGACGATCGCGTGTGCGCGCTCGAGGCTGCCGAGATGGTTCGCCGATAGCTCGGCGACGATGAACGGTGGATGATCGGGGCCGACGAGCGTGCCTCCGATCGCGATCGATCGGCTCATTGGACGACGAACTCCTGGAAGAACATGCGGCGGACTTTGCCCTTGCCGACGATGTCCTCGATCATCTTCATCATGTCGTCGCGCAGCGTGTCTTTCGCCTTCGCGCCGAGCGTGTCGGCAAGCTTGAGGCCCGACAGGTGGCGGAGCACCTCGTCGCGGATCACCTGCTTGCTCTTGTCGATGATCTCCTCGGCTTTGGCGTCGACGAGCTCGAGCTGGATGGTGAGCTTCAAGTAACGCGCGGTACCGGGCTCGTCCAAGTTGACGACGAACGCGTCGAGCGGCACGACCGGCCCGGTGACTTCCTTGGTCGCTTTCTCGATGACGACCTCGGCCTTCGTCGCGGCCGACGCGGCGGGCAGGTTCAGGATCTTGAACACGCCGAACCCGGTCGCGCCGAGATTGATGACGAGCAACGCGATGATCGGCAGGGGCGCCTTGGCTTTGGGCGCCTTGTCTTTGCCCTTCGGCGCGCCTTCGGCGGCCTCGGGTGCAGCTTCCTCACTCATGGGTAGTCCTCACAGCAATGGTCGTGCCGCGCGATGTCCGCGACTTCAAAGCAAGCGCCTCGCGATGGCGCGTCAGAACTGGCAACAACGTCGTCATCAGGCGGTCCTGCCGTCGAACCCGAGCAAGCGGATCGCGGTCGAGTTGCACACGTCGGGGACGATGTAGCAGCCCTCGTCGTCGCGCTCGACGGCGCAGATTCCGGGGTGCGCGATCTCGACGCTCTCGAAGTAGCGATCGCGCCGGATCGCCTCGTCGCGTTCGGCGAGCGCGAGGGCGAGCTCGCGGTGGCGAGTCAGCGCGTCGGTGACGACCGCGCGGAACTTCGCGCCGTCGAACGGCTTGGGCACGTAGCGAAAGATCTCGCCGCGGTTGATCGCCTCGATCGCGGTGTCGAGTGCGTTCTGGCCCGTCATCAGGATGCGCACCGTCGATGGCTGTGCCGCACGTGCGATCGAGATCAGCTCGAGGCCGTTCATCCGCGGCATCTGGAAGTCGGTGACCATCACGGCGATGTCGCGCGTGTGCAGCCACTCCTGCGCTTGGTCGATGTCGGTGGTCGCGAGCACCGTGAGCTGCGACGGCCGCAGCGTACGCGTGGCGGCGACAACGATGCTCTCGTCGTCGTCGACGATGAGCACGGTGGGCGGTTCGAGTGCGTCGTCAGGATGCAGCACGGCGGCCTCCACGTTCGAAGATCCACGCGACGCGCTCGAGCTCGGCGGCGAGCGCGCGCATGTTGGGGAAGCGCTGCGCCGGCGACTTCGCGCAGCAGCGCACGATCAACCGCTCGAGCTCGTCGGGGACGGGCTCGAACGGCGACAACAGTGCCGGCAGCGGCTCGTGAATGTGCTGCTTGCACAACGTCCGCATGTCCGGGTGATGAAACGGCGTGACGCCGGCGATCATCTCGAACATCACGATGCCGAGCGAGTACTGGTCGCACGCCTCGCTCGCGAGCCGGCCCTGCAGCCGCTCGGGCGCGACGTAGCGCGGCGTGCCCATGATGTGCGTCGCGTGCTCGTCGAGCTCGAGCTCGGCGAGTAGCTCGGCCAGGCCGAAGTCGACCAGCTTGACGTGATCGCCGGCGACCAAGATGTTCGACGGCGTGACGTCGGCGTGGATCACGCCCGACTCGTGGGCGGCGCGCAGGGCGTCGACGAGCTCGCGCGCCAGGGCGACCGCGCGCGCCGGCGGGATCGCACCATCGGTATCGACCACGTCGCCGAGGCTCGTGCCTTCGAGCAGCTCCATCACGAAGTACGGCCGGCCGTCCGTGAGATAGCCGAAGTCGAACACGTCGACGATGTTCGGGTGATGGATACGCGACGCGGCCCGCGCTTCGCGCACGAACCGATCGATGCTGCGCGGGTCGCGCTCGAGCACGTCGCCGTGCAGCACCTTGAGCGCGTAGCGGCGGCCGAGCGTGACGTGATCGACCTCGTAGACGCAGCCCATGCCGCCGGCGCCTTTACGCTCGATCACGCGGTAGTGATCGACGCAGTCGCCGGGGCGAAGATCCTCGAAGCCTTTGCTCGCGCGCATGCCTGGGACGAACATCAGCTCGGCCCGCAAGCCTTGCCGCAACATCACGACGAGCTCGCACGTCTGGTCGCCTTTGCGAACCTTCGTGGTGCCGGTCGACGTCGTCTCCGCGGTCGGATCGACATCGCCGATCACGGCGAGCCGAGCGAGCGTCGCGTGCGCCAGCGTCGCGTCGATCGTCGTCGTCGCGATCACCCGGCCTTTGCGTTCGATCGCGATCGTATAGATGCCGTCGTTGAGCGCGAGCGGCTCGATCCAGACGCGATCGGCGTCGGCGCGCAGCGCGGCGTGCAAGAGGGCATCGGTCAACTCGATCGCGCTGGGGGCAGCCGCGTTCAGCATTCACCGTCGGAAGTCGACCGCCCTTAGAGGGCGTTCACTGTCGGCAGTTATGACGCTTGGCACGCGTGCAGGCCTCGCTCGCAGCGTTGTTTCACGAGCTTGCAGCGGCACAGGCCTCGCAAAGGCGAGCCGGCAGTGGCGACGTTAGAGATCCCAGAATTGGCCCGCATCAGCGATCAAGTCGCCGTTCCGCCCGTCGCCGCCGGCGGACAAACCGCTGCACCGAACGGTACGCGTATCCTGGTCGTGGACGACAACGTGCGCGTGCGGCGTTCGACCGCGACGGCGCTATCGCGCATCGGCTTCCACGTCATGACCGCCGAGGACGGCGCGCCCGCGATCGCGATCGCCGAGAACACGCCGCCCGACCTCGCGCTCGTCGATTTCGACATGCCTACACCCGGCCTGGTCGTCGTGCGCCGGCTCAAAGAGCTCTACGGCTCCGCGGTTTGGGTCGCCGTGCTCAGCGGCGAGGACGGCGACGACATGCGTCACGCGTGCTTCGACGCCGGCGCCGATGACGTCTTGCTCAAGCCTGCGATGATCCCCGAGCTACACCGCCGCATGCTCGCCGCCGCGCGTACGCAGCGCGCGTTCGTCGATGCGCGCGTCGCTCGCGAACGCACCGACCGCCTGCTCGCCTACGGGGCCGAGGCCGCCGCGATGCTCGCGCACGACCTCAACAACGGCCTCGCTGTGGCACTTTGCAACATGGATTTTCTCGAGCAAACCACGTCCGGGCTCGACGGCGAGCAGTCGCAGGCGCTGACCTCGACTCGCAACGCCTTGCGCCGGATGTCCGGACTGGTTGCCAACTTCGTCGACATCGCGCGGTTCGAAGACGCCGCGGTGAAGCCACACTGCACGAACAACACTGTCCGTGGTTTGCTCGACAGCGTGATCGAAGTCCACGCGGTTGGCTGCAAGGTCGCGATCACGATCGACTGCACCGCGGATTTGACCGGCTACTTCGATCTCGCACTCATCGAGCGCGTCCTGCACAACCTCGTCGGTAACGCGGTCCGCTACTGCAAGACCGACGGCGAGATCCGGCTCACTGCACAACGCACGGATTCGGCCGACCCGCACAGCATCGAGATTGGTGTGTTCAACAACGGGCCGATCATTCCACCCGAGGTCGAGGGCAACTTGTTCGGTAAGTACGCCCGTGGAAGCAACGGCAAGCGCGGTTTCGGTCTCTACTTTTGCAGGCTGGCGTGCGAAGCGCACAACGGTCGAATCGTGTACCGTGGAAATTCCGATGGACCGACGTTCTTCATTCGGCTGCCCGGTCGCAGCTGAACTCGAGCGCGCAGGGTGAGCGGGACGGATCCGATCAAGATCCTCATCATCGATGACGATCACGCGGTGATCGACGCGATCCGCACCGTGGTGACCCGCCGCATCGAAGATGAGACCGTCGAGATCGAGACGGCGCCGGATGGCGTCACGATCGCGTACAAGCTCGAGGGCGGCCAGGCGCCGTGGGACGTCGTGCTGCTCGACGTCGATCTACCGGGCATTTCGGGCCCCCAACTGCTCGACCAGTTCCGCGAATCGGGGAGCTCGTCGTCGGTGATCATGCTGTCGGCCGATACCAGCGCGAGCACCGCCGCGTCGTGTATGCGAGCCGGCGCGTTCTACTACCTCACGAAGCCGTTCAAGCCGGCCGAGCTCGTCGACAGCGTGCTGTCGGCGGCGCGCCACTCGCGGATGCGGCGCCAGCTGTTCCAGCCGCGCATCGACGAGCAAGTCACGATCGTGGGCAGCTCGCCCGGAATGCGCCAGCTGCGCGCCGCGATCGCGCGCGTCGCCGAACAACCCGTCTCGATCCTGATCCAAGGCGAGAGCGGCACGGGCAAAGAGCTCGTCGCCAAGCTCGTGCACGAGCGCAGCGTGCGCCAGAAGAAGCCGTTCGTCGCGGTGAACTGTGGCGCGATTCCCGACACGCTGATCGACAGCGAGCTGTTCGGTCACAGCAAGGGCGCGTTTACCGGCGCGACGACCGACCGCGCCGGCGTGTTCGTCGAAGCCGACGGCGGGACATTATTCCTCGACGAGATCGGTGACATGCCGCTCGCCGTGCAAGCGCGGCTGTTGCGCGTGCTGCAAGAAGGCGAAGTGCGCCCGGTCGGCGGCAGCGGCGTGCGCGACGTCGATGTTCGCGTGATCGCCGCGAGCCACGTCGACCTCGGCTCGGCGGCCGAGCGCGGCAAGTTCCGCAAGGACTTGTACTACCGGCTCAACGTCGTCGTGCTCGCGATCCCACCGCTGCGCGATCGCCGCGAAGATCTGCCAGAGCTCGCCGCGCGCTTTCTCACGAAGCACGGCGGCGGCGCCGAGCTCAGCCTGTCGCCGGCGGCGCTCGATGCGCTGACCAACTACCACTGGCCCGGCAACGTGCGCGAGCTCGAGAACGCGATCCAGAGCGCGATCGCGCTGCGCGGCGGCGACCTCATCGGCATCGAATCGCTACCGACGAACCTGCGCAGCCGCATCCACGGCTCGCGGCCGATTCCGCTGCCGCAACTCATCCCCGGCGGCGCCGGCACACCGGGCGAGGAGCAGCTCACGCTCACCGAAGCCAAGCGGATCGTCAGCGCGCAGTTCGAGCGCGATTACCTGCAGCAGATCATGCAGCGCGCGCAGGGCTCGGTCGCCGAGGCCGCGCGCCTCGCCGGGCTCGATCGCACGAACTTCCGCCGGCTACTCCAGCGTCACAACATCGATCCGATGTCGTTCAAGTAGCGTCGCGTCGCTCGGCTATTCCCTGCTCGGTAGAGGAGGACCATGTTCGCGAGATGCGCGAGCAGAGAATAGCGGAGCGCGTGACGCTGGAAGACGGACGACTACGCCGCGTACTTGCGGAGCTTCTCGACGAGCGTGGTGCGGTTGAGGCCGAGCAGCGCCGCGGCTTCGGTGCGGTTGCCGTTCGCCTTCGACAGCGCGCGGTCGATCAGCTTGCGCTCGACCTGCTCGAGCGCGGTGCGGAGGTCGAGCATCGTGTCGTCGAGTGCCGCGGCCGCCATGACGGCCGGCGCGACGGCGATTTCCTGCGAGCCGCGGGCGAGCATCGCGCGAATCGGCACGGCGCTCGTCGGGATCGACATGTCGCCCTCGCCGATCTCGAGGCCGCGGGCGAGCAGCGCCGCGCGCTCCATCTTGTGCGACAGCTCGCGGACGTTGCCCGGCCACGCGTACATGCGGATCGCGTTGCGCGCCTCGGGCGAGATCGTCATCGGGCCACGGCCGGTGCGCTCGCACATGCGGGCGAGGCAAAGGTCGACGATGAGGTCGAAGTCGTCGCCGCGGTCGCGCAGCGCCGGGAGGTTGAGCGGAACGACCGAGAGGCGGAAGTAGAGGTCCGCGCGGAACTTGCCGTCGGCGACCATCTGCTCGAGGTTGCGGTGGGTCGCCGCGACGATGCGGACGTCGACCGCGACGTCGCCATCGGCGCCGACCGGGCACACGACGCGCTCTTCGAGGACGCGGAGCAGCTTGGCCTGCGCCGACAGCGGCAGGTCGCCGATCTCGTCGAGGAACAGCGTGCCGCCTTGCGCCGACACGAAGCGGCCAGCGCGCTTCTCCATCGCGCCGGTGAACGCGCCCTTCACGTGGCCGAACAGCTCGGCTTCGATCAGGTTCTCCGGGAGCGCGGCGCAGTTGACGGGAATGAACGCCTTGGCGCGGCGGGGCGACGCGCGGTGCACGGCGCGAGCGAACAGCTCCTTGCCCGTGCCGGTCTCGCCCATGATGAGCACGCTGCAGTCGGTGCCGGCAACGCGGCGGATCGTGTCCAGCGCTTCGACGATCTCCGCCGACTCGCCGACGATCTCGCTCGCGAACTGACGACGCCAGGATTTGAGCTCGTTCATCACGACCGAATCTGATTCCAAGGATCGATCCAACTCGTTTCGGGGGTGATCGGAGCGTCGCGCACATTGGATCACGCTGCAGATCACGCCTAGATACGCGATCTTCCGTTAGCCCAAAGCTAACCGAGCGGTTTACCCGCGTAGGGTGCGTCGATACCCTGACCGCGAAACATGTTCAGCTAGCTCACATTCTCGAGCACGCGAAGCGGCTCGCGAATGGCGCCGAATGGATAGTTCTGCACGCGTGCGATGAAGCTGCGCGTGATCTCGTACCCGCGCGCGACGAGCAACGTGCCGTTCATCATGATGTCGTCGACCGTCACCATGCCGGGCTTGAGCTTCGCGAGCGGAATTTCCACGACACGCTCCGGAGCGCGAGCGCCGAACAACGTGTCGAGCGCCTCGAGCACGCGCGCATCGTACTTGTCGCGGCCGCGTAGGATGTCGACGACCGCGTGGCCGGTCGTGCCCGATTGCTCGATCGCATCGGACTCGTTCGCGACGCGAAGGATCGCGCCGCCGAGCTGCGCCGGATCGTCGCTGCCCTTCTTCGCGAACGTCGAGAACGCCGCGGCGATCATCGCGCGCACGAGCTCGAGTCGTGGAATGTGACCGAGCAGCTGCTCGGTCGTGGCCGGCAGCCGCGCCACCATCTTGTGCTCGGCTTCCGTCAGCACGTGGCCGGCGTGGAGCTTGTCGACCAGATCTCCAGGTAGCGCGATGTAGCCGATGTCTTGCAGCGCCGCGGCCATCTCGACCTGCCAGCGCTCGGGCTTGCCCAAGATCTCGGCGAGCTTGCTCGCGCGCGCCTTGACGCGGTTCGCGCGGCCGAACGCGTTCGGATTCGCGAGCGCCAAGATATCCACGAGCGCCGCGATCGATCCGTGCAGCGTGTCGCGCAGCAACACGCGCTCGGCGGTGATCAAGCGGTGATGCTCGACTGCAGCGCGCAGCGCGGCGAGCAACGCGGCCTGATCGCACGGCTTGGTCAAGAATCGGAAGATCTGGCCGTCGTTGATCGCGCTGATCGCCGATTGCATGTCGGCTTGCCCGGTAAGCAAGACGCGCGTCACTTCCGGATTGCGCGTCCGCACCTGCGCGAGCAGCACCGCGCCGGTCATCTTCGGCATGCGCATGTCGCTGACGACCACGGCGATGTCGGGAGTCTTCTCGATCACCGCCAGCGCGGCCTCGCCGCTGTTTGCTTGCAGCACCTCGAACTCGCGATGCAGCACGAGCGCCAGCCCGGCGAGCACGTTGGGCTCGTCGTCGACACACAAGACTCTCGGTTTACTCATACAACCCTCCGAACATCGATGCCGTAACCCGCGACCATCGCCGCGTCGAGAGCTTCGCCCGACGCGAGCGCGACCGCTGCATAGATCGCCGCCGCGAGCGGCTGGATCGCCGGCGTCGCACTGCACGGCGCGCGATAGCACGCGATCGCTTCGACGATCTCGCACGGCAGGCCCCACATCCCGAGCAGATGTGCGCCGAGCTGCGCCGGCTCGACCTCGAGCTCCGCCGCGAGCGCGGCCGCGGCAGTGTCGACCCCGGCCAGCACGATCCGACCGACATCGTGCAACAGGCCCGCGACGAATGCGAGATCGCGCAGCGCGGGCGGCGCCAGCTCGCGCGCGATCGATGCGACGCGCAACGCGGTTTCCTGCAGCTCCTCGAGCCCCGGCTTGCCGGGCGCGAACAACGCCGTGGTGAGCGCGATGCCGCGCAACAGCTCGAACCCGAGCAAGCCGACCGCGGCGCGCAGCGACGTCGCACCGCGACGGCCGAACGCCACCGAGCAGGCGAGCTGCATCACCTTCGCGGCGAGCGCGGTATCGCGCGCGACGACCGCGGCCACGTCGTCGAGCCCCGAGCGCGGGTTCGCGACGAGCTCGGTGAGCTCGAGATACGTCCGCGGCGGCGATGGCAGCTTGTCGATCCGGCCGAGCAACGCGCGCACGCCGGTGCTGCCCGTCGCGCGCGCGACATCGTGAGCCCGGACGATCGCGGCGCGCAGCGTCTCGCGATCGCACGGCTTGTTGAGGATGATGTGGCTCGCCGACATCGCGCGCAGCATCGCGTTCGGCGCCTCGCCCGACAAGATCACGCGAAACGCCGCGGGACATTCCGCTTGCACGATCGCGAGCAGCTGCGCGCCATCGATCGTCGGCATGCGCATGTCGCTGACCACGACGTCGAACGGCGCGGCGCGGAGCTCGGCCAGCGCCGCATCGCCGCCGAGCGCGAACGCCATGTCCCATGCGGCGCGCTCGCGCCGAAACACGAGCTTGAAACTCTGCAGGATCGACTCGTCGTCGTCGACGAACAACACTCGCCACCGCCCGGTCGTAGTCATGCCGCCATTGCCTCCTGCACCGGTAACGCGACGACGAACGTCGTGCCGGTGCCCACACCGGTCTCGAACGTGAGCTTGCCGGCGTGACCATCGACGACGGTCGCGCGGGCGCGCGCCAGGCTCTGGCCCGCAGTGCCGACGTCTTTCGTCGTGAAGAACGGCTCGAACACGCGGTCGCGCACGGCTTCGGGAATTCCTGCGCCGGTATCGCTGACGCGGATCTCGACGCGATCGCCGGTGTGCTTGGTCTCGACCCGGATCGTGCCGCGCTGCGCGGTCTCGCCGATCGCATGCGCGGCGTTGACGACGAGCGCGAGCACGACTTGGCTGATCTCGCCGACGCGGCACGTCACTGCAGGCAGCGGCTCGAGCGCGACCTCGAGCTCGGCGACATACTTGTACTCGCCGCGCGCGACCACGAGCGTCGCCTCGATCGCGGTGTTGAGATCCGCGGGCGCCATCTCCGCCGAAGCCGTGTCGGTGAACACCTTCATCGAGCGCACGATGTGCGCGATCCGGTCGACGCCCTCGACGGCGCGATCGAGCGCCTCGGGCAGCGACGCGGCGACGAACGGCAGGTCGAGCGCCTCGTCGGCGGCGAGTGCTTCGCGTGCGGCCTCGGCGGCCTCGGCGGCCTCGCCGTCAGCGGCGAGCTTCGACGCGCGCTGGTGCTTCGCGACCACGTCCATCACGTCTACGACCGAGAGCTGGACGAACCGCACGCTGTCGTTGACGTACTGGATCGGCGTGTTGATTTCGTGTGCGATGCCGGCGGTCAGCCGGCCGATCGACTCGAGCTTCTGTGCCTGGCGCAGCTCGGCTTCGACGGCGAGCCGGGCCGTCATGTCGATCGCGACGCCGTGGATCTGGCCGGAGTGCGTGCTCATCACGGTGCGCAGCGACGCGACGCGGCCGTCGTCGCGAACCACGCGGAACTCGAGCTCGCGAATGCCGCCTGCGAGCGCGGCCTCGACGCGCGCGCGCTCGTCGGGATGAACCGCGGCACCGAACAGCTCGTCGCTGTTCATCAGGCCCAAGATGCGCGCGGCCTGCGGCGCGATGTAGCTCATGGTGCGCTGCGCCGGGTCGTACTCGAATGGCACCGCCTCGGTGCTCTCGACCAGCGCGCGATATCGCGATGCGCTGTCCGCGAGCTCGGCCGAATAATGTGCGACCGCGCGTAGCTCGCGGCGACTGCGCAGGCAGCCGGCGACGACCAGCGCCACCACGAACATCGTCTCGGCCGGCCACCACAGGCCGAGCGCGAGATGCTCGATCGCGACCATCGTCGTCGCCGCGGCGATCACGCGCCAGTCGCGATAAAACGACAGGATCGCGAGCGAGCCGAACACGTGAAACTGCAGCTCGCCGTGACCGTCGGCGAGCGTCGCGAACATCGCCGACCACGCCAGCTGAGCGACCGCGATCGCGAGCCGTGTGCCGAGCCAGCCCGGTCTGACGCGGGCGAGCGACACCGGCGCCGCGACGATCGCGCCGCCGACCCCAACCGCGAGCTCGACGTGCGCGACCGACGGGAAAATCACCGACGCGAGCACGACCGCGGCTGCCCACTCGGCGAGCAAGATCGCGCCCAACTGCCGATCGAGCCCCGACCACTTGCGGTTGGTGAGCTCGCGTTCGATCGCGTCGGCGCGGCTTTTCATGTCGATCGGTCGTTCGGCCGTAGTGCGCAGCAGTTCATGTGCGAGAGTCTGCGCGTGCCACCTTTGATCGTGATCGGCTGTGGATACGTCGGTTCGCGGATCGCGCGCGCCGCGCTCGCAGCCGGCGACCCGGTTCGCGCGTGTGCGCGATCTACCGGACGGCTCCAGCCGCTCGGCGCGGCCGGCGCCGAAGTGAAGTACCTCGACGTCGCGATTCCCAAGCAGCTACCCCAAATTCTCGCCGGCCTGCCGGGCGCGACCGTGATCTATTCGATCCCGCCGGTCTTGCCACTGCCGCCGGGCCTTGCCGTGCGAAATACGCTGCAAGCGGCGTACGGCGCCGGCGCCGCGGCCTTCATCTACTTCAGCTCGAGCGGGCTCTACGGTGCTCTGCCCGATGATGACGTGTGGATCGATGAGGACACGCCGGTCGTCCATGACGACGAAGCGATGAAGAACGTGCTGTCGGACGAGGACGAGATCTCCCGCTGCACGTTCGGCCGGATGAGGCTGGTGATGTTGCGGCTCGCGCCGGTCTACGGCCCCGGCCGAGGCGTGCGCGCGCGGCTGGCGAAAGGCGACTACCGCCTGCTCGACGATGGCTCGCACGCGATCTCGCGCATTCACGTCGACGACGTCGCGCGCATCGTGTTCGCCGCGGCCGAGCGCGCGCCCGACAAATCGACGTACATCGTCGCCGACGACGAGCCGACCACGCAGCGCGACTACGCGGGCTGGCTGTGCGAACGCATGAGCCTGCCGCTGCCGCCGAGCCGTTCACTCTACGAGCCCGGCGCATCGCGCGTCGCGCATCGCAACCGCAAGCTGCGCAACACCAAGCTGAAGCGCGAGCTCGGGCTCGAGCTGCGCTATCCGTCGTTTCGCGAGGGCGAAGTCGCGATCGAAGCCGAGCTGGCGGCCAAGTAGCGCGATCAGCCGCCCGACGTCGTCGCGCGGTTCTCGCTGTCGATCTGTGCGGTGGTCGCGCCGTCGAGCCGCGCCGCGACTTGCGCGGGCGTCGGCGGCTCGGTGCCGGGCACCGGCCACACGCGTAACGTGCCATCCGCGGAGGTCGAGACCAGCTCGTTGTCGCCGTGCCACAGCACGCGCGTGACCTCGTCGGAGTGGCCGCGCAGCACGCGGTGGCGGCCGCTCTCGAGCTGCCAGACGCGCACGGTCTTGTCGTGCGACACCGACGCGAGCTTCGTGCCGTCGGGCGAGAACGCGACGTCGTAGACGAGATCTTCGTGGCCGTGCAGCTTCTCGAGCACGTGGCCGTCGCGCGCGTCCCACACGCGGATCGATCGATCGGCGAGCGCGCCGGCGATGCGGCCGCCGTCGGCGGAGACCGAGACGCGCACCGCCGAGTAACCATCGGTCGGCAGCTCGATCAGATCCTTGCCGTTCCACATCGCGAGGCCGCCGTCGCAGCGTTGGATCATCAAGCGATCGCGGATGTCGTCGAACTCGGCGTGCGCCGCGCACCACTTCACGCCGTCGCCGAGGATCTGCGTCCGACCGTCGGGCGAGATCATCTCCGCGGTCTCGCCGACCTGCGCGGCGACTCGACCGTCGGCGGCGACCGCGAACCCGCGTACCGGCGATTCGCCGGCGATCAGCGTCGTGCTCGCGCCGGTCGCGATGTCCCATTTACGCAGCGTGCCGTCGTACGACGACGAGTAGACCGACGAGCCGTCGCGGCTCCACTCGGTGTGGCTGATCAGCGCGCGATGACCTTTGAGCACGGTCGGCTTCGCATCGTCGGCGGCGTGGACTTCGAGCGTCCATGCCGCGCCGTGCGTGACGACCATGTGCCCGTCGGGCGATGCGATGCCTTCGCCGAGGCTCGCGTTCCAGCGCACGAGCGGCTCGCGCTGACCGGTGACGAGATCCCACGACGACACGGTCGAGCTCGTCGTCACGATCGCATGATCGCCGGCGAGCTCGAGCTGCGTGATGCTAGTCGGCTCGACGTAGATCTTGGCGTCGTCGTGCGCGATCGGCCACACGCGCAAGCTGCCGTCGAGGCTCGCGGTGACCGCGAAGCGCTCGTCCGATGACAACCGCGCGCGGAACACGTCGTCGTCGTGGCCGCGAAGCTCGATCGAGCTGCCGTCCGAGAGATCCCACACGCGCGCGGTGCCGTCGTCGCTCGCGCTGAGCAGCGTGTGGCCGTCGTGCGTGAACTGCACCGTGTAGATCCCGTCGGTGTGACCGCGTAGCTCGCGATGCGTGCCGGCCGCGACGTCGATCAACACGATGTCGGCGAGCTTGCCGGCGATCGCGACGGTCTTGAAATCGTCGGTCCACGCGACGTCCTGGATCTCGCTCGCGTACGCCACGAGCTTGACGAGCGGACCGCCAGCGTACGGCACCGTCCACACCGTCTCGCCGTCGTGCAGGTAGATCGTGTCGCCGAGCGGCGACAGCGAGAACCACTTGATCGCGCGCTCGGTCTGCGCGACCTCGCGCAGGCTGCCGTCGGGCGCGACGACGTCGACCTGATTCGGCGCGACGAGCGCGATGCGCTTGCCCGAGTCGCGCGCGGCGACCGCGACTTGCTCCGCCGACGGCGGGCCGAGCACGGCGAGCGTGCCATCGAGCCCGAGCAACTGCGCGTGCTCGTCGCGGTTGATGATCAGGTGCTCGCCGCTATCGTCGAGCTCGAGCGAGTGCACGGCGCGACCGTGCTCGACGAGCTTCTTCGGCACGCCGCCGTGGATCGCCCACGCGATGATCTCGCCGTTGGCACCGCCGCTGTAGACCGTGCTGCCGTCGCTCGACATCGCGAGCGCTTCCGGCACCGACTGCGTGCGCCCGAGCTGGCGCACCGAGCCGGTCTGTAGATCGTACGCGCGCAACGCGTTGTCGCGCACCGCGGCGACCACGGTCTTGTCGTCGGGCGTGAACACCGCGTCGAGGACCCAGTCGCCGGGCCGGAACACGTAGCGCGCGACGCCGCGCGCGATCGCGTCGTCGATCACGTCGACGACTTGCACGAGGTCGCGCTGGGCGATCGGATAGAGCTTGAGCCACGCGAGCGCCGCCGTCGGATCTTTTCGCAGCGACGTGCGCGCTTGCACGAGCACGAGCTCGCGCCGCGAGCTCTCCGCGGTGCCGACGGCTTCCATCGCGCGCGTACGTTCGACCTGCGCGATGTCGCGCTCGACGAGCACCTTGCGGAACGACTCGACGCCGACCGCGCCCAACGCGACCGCGCTCGCGATCGCCACGGCGACGACGCCGCGGTGCTGCGCGGCTTTCTTGCGGACGATCGCCCACGGCGTGTACGCGTGCGCGCTGACCAGCTTGCCGGTCTGGAAGCGCCGCAGATCTTCGGCGAGCAGCGTGGCGTTGGCGTAGCGGTCGTCGGGCGCGCGCGCCATCGCCTTGGCGACGAGGTCGGCGAGCTCGCTCGGCACGTGCGGCGCCGCGATCGTCAGCGCCGTCGGCGGTCCGGCGATCACGCGATCGAGCACCGCTTCGGGCGTGTCGTCGGCGTGCGGTGTCTTGCCGGCGAGGAGCTCGTACAGCACGGCGCCGATCGCGTAGACGTCGGCCCGCGAATCGACGAGCTCGCCGCGCGCTTGCTCGGGCGCCATGTACGCCGGCGTGCCGACGATCTTGCCCGATACCGTCGACACACCCGAACCGTGTGCGAGCAGATCCTCGACGCTGGGCTCGGCGACGTCGCGACGCGAATCGCGCGCGAGCCCCCAGTCGACGACGATCGTCTCGCCGAACGCACCGACGATGACGTTCGACGGCTTGATGTCGCGGTGGATCACGCCTTCGCTATGCGCGTAACCGACCGCGTCGGCGACCGCGATCAGATGCGGAAGCAACGCGAGTCGATCGCGCAGGCCGCGATGCTGCACCATCAGCTCTTTCAGCGTGCGGCCCTCGACGAGCTTCATCACGTAGTACGGATCGCCGTTGGGCCAGCGACCGGCTTCGTGAACAGGCACGATGCCCGGGTGCTCGAGCCGCGCCGTGATAAGTGCCTCGCGCATGAAGCGCGTCTCGTGCCAGTCGTCGCGCCTCAGCAGCTCTTTGACCGCGACAGTTCGCCCGAGTCGGCGATCGACCGCACGCACGATGCGTCCCAACCCGCCACGCGCGTGCTCGGCGATCTGCTCGTAACGATCCGGATCGTCGACGGGAAGCATCGGATCCGGCTCGGACACGCGTGATTCCGCCACGGGCGTATCGCTACGCGGCGCGAGTGTGGCAGTTCGGTCGTGCGGGTCGACGGACATGCGTGGGGCGAAGACGGAACCGACGGGCTCCTTCACGAGATTCCCATGACGGACGCCCGGTGGACACTGTATGTTGCGCAGCGTGAGGGTGCTGTCCTTCGCGGTCGCGCTGGTCGCGTGCTCGTCGCCGCGGCACGCGGCGATGGGTGACGACGATGGCTCGGGCACGGATGCGCCCGGCGTGTCCGATGGCGGTTTGGGCAGCGACTCGCTGGTCTACGCGCACACCGGCAACACGCTATATCGCGTCGATTCGACCACGCTGTCGGTCGTCGAGGTCGGACCGGTCGCCGGCATCGGCACCGAGAGCTTGACCGACATCGCGATCGACAAGAACCAGAAGATGGTCGGCATCACGCTCGACAAGCTCTACTCGATCGATTCGTCGACCGGGTCGGCGACGCTGATCAAGGACTTGTCGCAAAGCGCGACCGGCTTCACGAGCCTGTCGTACATCCCGACCGATCTCACCGATCCCAACAGCACCGACATCTTGGTCACCGCCAACGACGAAGGTGCGGTCTATCAGATCGATCCGACGATGGGCACGGCCACGATGATCGGCAGCTACGGCTCGGGTTCGATGGGCAAGATCGTCTCGAGCGGCGATCTCATCGGCGTGCGCAACCTCGGCATCTACGCGACGGTCGATGTCGGCAACGAAACGAACGATTACTTGGCCAAGATCGATCCGGCGACGTGGCAGGCGACGCCGATCGGCAGCGGTACAGGGTTCGATCAGATCTTCGGCCTCGGCTACTGGGCCGGCACGGTCTACGGCTTCACGGCCAAGGGCGACGTGATCACGATCGACATCCCGAGCGGCGTCGGTACGAAGATCAACTCCGGTTCGCAACAGTGGTACGGCGCCGGCGTGACCACCGATGCGCCCGTGATCCAGTAGCGCTGTCGCACTTTGCGGCACCCTTCGCTTGTTACGATGCGCGGGATGTTTCGTCTCCCCGTCGCGGGGCTCGTGCTTGCCGCTTGCGGCGCACAACCGTTCGCACCGCAAGCTCCCGAGCCGCCGCCGCGCCAGACCCGGATCGATCTGAAGATCGACGGCTTTCGCGCCAGCAACGGTGCGCGCCTCGTGTTCGTGCCCGACGCCAAAGCGCGCGAGGTCCAGGTCACGCTCCGCTATCGCGTCGGTGCGATCGACGATCCGCCGGGCCAGGAAGGCATGGCGCACCTCGTCGAGCACCTGATGTACCAGAAGCTCGAAGACGGCCAGAGCGTGTTCGCGCGCCTCGAAGCGCTGACGAGCTACTTCAACGGCTTCACCGATCTCGACACGACGACGTACGTCGAACGCGGCCCCGCATCGGCACTCGAGCCGATGCTCGCGATCGAGACCACGCGCGTCACCGTGCCGTGCGAGTCGATCACCGAAGACGTGTTCGAGCGCGAACGCGAGGTCGTGATCAACGAGCGCGCACAACACGGCGATTTGTCCGGCGCGATCGATGCGCTGCTCTATCCGCAGGGCCACGCGTACCATCGCTCGATCGGCGGCACCGAGGCGTCGCTGCGATCGATCACGCGCGCGCAAGCGTGTGCATTCGCGGAGCGCCACTACGGCGCGGCCGCGGCCGTGCTCGTCGTCTCGGGCAACGTCAGCGAAGCTGCGTTCAAGCAATCGATCGCTCCGCTGATCGCGGCGCTGCCGACGCGCGCACTCGAGCCGTCACCCGTCGTTTCGCCGGTACCCGCCGTCGGCAAGCGCGTCGTGGTGCCCGCGAGCGCGCACGCCGTCCTCGTCGCGTGGCCGCTGCCCGCCGACCCGGCGACCGCCGAGATCGCGACGGCGATGGCGAAGTTGCTCGCGATGGTCGTCGGTCTCGAAAGCGATTCGCGCGTGCAAGCGCTCGTGCTCGGCGGCGATCGCGCGCCGATGATCCTGATCGGCATCGAGCTCGAGGGCAGCGACACCGTCGAGACCGTGCTCGGCCGGGTGCGCAGCGGACTGACGAAGTTGCGCGGCCAGCTCGGCGCCACGGTGTTCGAGCACACGCGACAGCGCGCCACGCACCTCTTGTTCGCCGAGTTCGAAGACGGCGTCGCCCGCGATCTCGTGCTCGCGCGCCACGTCGAGGCCGGCCGCGAAGCCGGCGACGGGTTTTCGCGCCAAGTCCACGCGATCGGCGACGTCACGTACACGCACGCGCAACAGATCGCCGAGGCGGTGCTCGATGTCGATCGTGCGACGGTGATCGAGCTCGAGCCATCCGCGACCGTCGCAAGCACGACCACGGAGATCGCCGCGCTCGCAGCGCCGATCCATCAATCGGGGCAGCCGCGGCTCGACGCCGATCCGGCGGACGCGCATCGGGCGGCGACGGCCGCCGGCGCGCCCGATCCGCTCTACGGCGCGCGCACGCGCAAGCTCGCCAACGGGCTGTCCGTCGTGCTGTTGCCGATGAGCAGCGTGCCGGCGGTCGAGATGCGGCTCGTGTTCGGCGTCGGCACCGCCGATGATCCTCGCGGCCAGCCCGGCATCGCGAAGATCGCCGCGCACGCGATCGGCGTCGACGCTTCGCGGCGGTCGATCGCGACGTTGTTGTCGTTCTTCGCAGCCGGCGGCAGCTTCGACGTCCGCGTCGAGCGCGATCGCACGACCTACGCCGTCGATGGCATCGACATGTACCTCGACGTCTTGCTCACCGGGCTCGCCCAAGAGCTGCAGAGCGCTTCGAGCGACGCACTCGCGAAAGCGCTCGCAGCGACGCACGGTGATGCGCATCCGGCGAGCGCATGGCTCGCCGCGATCTACGGCGCCGGTCATCCGTACGCCGCCCCGACGGGCTTCGCCGGCAACGCGCTCGACGCCGCGGCGCTGCTCGATTTTCGCGACAAGCACTTCACCCCCGACAACGCGACGCTCGTGATCTCGGGAGGCTTCGATCCCGCGGTCGCCGACGCGTGGGTCGACTACTTGTTCTCGAGCTGGACCGGTCGCGCCGCCGCCCGCCCCGCGCCGCAGGCGACCGTGAGCGCGGCGTCGCTCGCGTACGTCCACGACGGCGCGCAGGTCGGGCTCGAAGTCGTCATCGGTGCGCACGCCGCCGGCGCGGCGCAGCTCGTCGCCGCCGAGATGGCGAACGAGCTCGTCGAGGACATCCGGCATCAACTCGGCGCCAGCTACGGCATCGCCGCGAGTCTCGTCGAGCAGCGACTCGCGACGCACTACACGCTCCGCGGTGACGTCGAGACCGGTCGCGCCGTCGAGGCGATCGGCCTGATCCGAGATCGCTTGACCCAGTTGCGCGCGGGCGGCAACGACCTCGCCGGCCTGTTCGTGCGAGCTCGTGCACGTGTGAACGCGCGACTCGGCTCGTATCGCTCGGGCTCGGCTGCGCTCGCCGAGCGCGTCGAGCACGCGATCGAGCTCGGCCGCAACCTCCACGCCGACGCTGGCACCGAAGGCGCCGTGCGCGCGCTCACGCTGGACGGCATGGCCGCTTCGCTCGGCGAGCTCGATCTGTCACGCGCGGCAATTCGCCTGACCGGGCCGCGCGAGGTCGTCGCTGCGATGTTCGCGGCGTTGGGCCGCACGCCGGTAGTTACCGCCGAGTAGTCATAGATCGACGACCTGGTTCTGATCCGGCATCACGGTCTTGGTCGCGGTCCGGCCATGCGCCATGTCGACCTCGATCGTGATCGTCTTCATCGTGCTGAACGGCACGACGAAGCCGCGTGGCGCGAACCCGGCCGCGTTGCCATCGATCTTCACGCGCGCGCGCTTCTGCGTGCGCACCTCGATCGTCACGGTCGGCTTGTACTCGTCCGCCGGCCGCGACGTCAACATCACGCTCGCGATCACGGCAGCGACCGCGATCACCGCGGCCGCGATGATCAGCGTCGTACGGTTGATGTACTTCCGCGGCACGGCCGCGACCATATACCAAGCGTTGCGCTATGGTTCGCGCATGACTCGACCCATTCGACGCGTCGCGGTGCTCGGAGCCGGTGTCATGGGCAGCGGCATCGCTGCGCATTGCGCCAACGCCGGGATCCCCGTGTTGCTCCTCGATATCGTGCCACCCAACGGTAAGGGCGGAAACAATGCATTCGCGCAGGGCGCACTCGCGAAGCTGCGCAAGGCGAAGCCGGCCGCGTTCATGGCCGCGCGCAACGAGCTGCTGATCACGATCGGCAACTTCGACGACGACCTGGCGAAGGTCAAAGACTGCGATCTGATCATCGAAGCCGTCGTCGAGCGGCTCGACATCAAACGCGCGCTGTTCGACAAGCTCGAGCAGATCGCGGCGCCGCACGCGATCATCGCGTCGAACACGTCGGGCCTGCGGATCGCCGACATGCTCGTCGGCCGCAGCGACGCGTTCAAGCAGAACTTCATGGTCACGCACTTCTTCAACCCGCCGCGCTACATGAAGCTGCTCGAGCTCGTCGCCGGTCCGGAGACCTCCGCCGAGGCGAAGCAAGTCGCCGAGACGTTCGCCGAGGATCTCGGCAAGGGCGTCGTGTGGGCGAAGGACACGCCGAACTTCGTCGGCAACCGGATCGGCTTGCATTCGATGTTCACGACGATCCACTTGATGCTCGACAAAGGCCTCGCGCCCGAAGACATCGATGCGATCACCGGCATCCCGATGGCGCACCCGAAGAGCGCGACGTTCCGCACCGCCGATGTCGTCGGGCTCGACACCGTCGGGCACGTCGCCGCGAATTGCTACTCGTCGCTGACCAACGACGAGGATCGCGCGACGTTCGAGACGCCGCCGTACATCAAGGCGATGATCGACAAAGGCATCTTGGGCGACAAGACCAAGGGCGGCTTCTACAAACGCGAAGGCAAAGACACGCTGACGCTCGATCCGAAGACCGGCGCGTATCGCGCGAAGGGCGGCGACAAAGCGATCCTCGACGCGACGAAGGCGCTGTCGAAGATCGAAGATCCGCGCGAGCGCATCAAGAAGCTCGTCGCGACGCCGGGCACGACCGGCGAGGTCGCGTGGACGATCCTGGCGCGCTCGCTCGCGTACGCCGCGCGTCGCATCCCCGAGATCACCGACTCGATCGAAGCGATCGACGACGCGATGAAGTGGGGCTATGCGTGGGATCTCGGCCCGTTCGAGACGTGGGACGCGCTCGGTTTCGCCGAGACCGTCGACCGGATGAAGGCCGACAAGATCGCCCTGCCCGAGTGGATCACGAAGATGCGCGCGGCAAACGCGAAGAGCTTCTACGCCGACGGCAACATCTGGGAACCAACGCGCGGCGACTACACCAGGCGCGAGACCGATCCGCGCGAGGTCACGTGGGAGATCATGCGCCGCGGCACCGGGCCGGTGCTCAAGAACGCCGGCGCCGAGGCGTGGGATCTCGGCGACGACGTGCTCGGCCTGACGTTCAAGACCAAGGCGAACTCGATCGACTCCGACGTGATCAAGATGCTGCACGACGCGGTCGCGCGCGCCGAGCAAGACTTCCGCGCGATGGTGATCTGGAACCAGGGCGAGTTTTTCTGCGTCGGCGCGAACCTGTTCGCCGTGCTCGTCGCGGCGAACCAGAAGCAGTGGGATCAGCTGCGCGAGATGATCCACGGCTATCAATACGCGACGCAGCGGATGAAGTACGCGAGCGTGCCGGTCGTCGCCGCGCCGTTCAACATGACGCTCGGCGGCGGCCTCGAGCTGTGCTTCGGCTCGGCGGCCGTGCAAGCCGCGGCGGAAACCTACGCCGGCCAGGTCGAGGTCGGCGTCGGCCTGATCCCCGGCGGCGCCGGCACGCTGAACATGTTGTGGCGCGCGCTCGAGGGGGTCCCCGAAGGGGTCGACATCGACACCTACGCGTTCGTCACGCAGGTGTTCAAGAACATCGCCCTCGCGAAGGTCGCGACGAGCGCCGAGGAAGCCAAGGTCGCCGGCTTCTTCCGCCAGACCGACGGCGTGTCGTTCGATCGCGCGCGGCAACTATGGGAAGCGAAGCAGCGCGCGATCGGCATGTCGCGCGCGGGCTACCACGCGCCCGCGCCGCGCGCGTACAAGCTGCCCGGCGAGAGCGGCATCGCGACGCTGCAGATGCTCGTCGAGACGCTGATGCACGGCAAGTACGCGAGCGAGCACGATGGCAAGATCGCGATGAAGCTCGCGAACGTGCTGTGCGGCGGCGTCTCCGGCAACACGCACGCGGTCACCGAGGACGAGATCCTCGAGCTCGAGCGCGAGGCGTTCTTGTCGCTGTGCGGCGAGCCGCTCAGCCAGGCGCGCATGCAGTACATGCTCCAGAACAACAAACCCCTGCGCAACTAGGAGTTGGTCATGGAAGAAATCGTCATTGTAGATGCAGTGCGCAGCGCGGTCGGTCGGGCGACCAAAGGCTCGCTCGCGACCAAGCGGCCCGACGAGCTCGCGGTCGACGTGATCCGCGGCTTGCTCCAGCGCGTGCCGCAGATCGCCGGCAAGATCGACGACGTGATCTTGGGCTGCGCGATGCCCGAAGGCGAGCAAGGCCTCAACGTCGCGCGCCTGATCGCGCTCGCGGCCGATCTCGGCATCGACACGCCGGGCCAGACGATCAATCGGTTTTGCTCGAGCGGTTTGCAGGCGATCGCCACGGCCGCCGGCGCGATCGCGATCGGCTCGGCCGACATCGTCGTCGCAGGCGGGGTCGAGTCGATGACCTCGGTGCCGATGACCGGCTTCCACCTGTCGGCGTCGCCCGAGCTGATGCACCACATGCCCGGCGCGAACACGCCGATGGGCATCACCGCCGAGAACGTCGCCAATCGCTTCAACATCACGCGGCAGATGCAGGACGAGTTCGCCTACAAATCGCAGATGAAGGCGAAGGCGGCGCAAGACAAGAACGCGTTCAAAGACGAGATCGTGCCGGTCCGCGCGATCTCGTACGCGAAGGGCGAGCGCGTCTATCACACGTTCGCGGTCGACGAGATGCCGCGCCACGACACGACGCTCGACGGTCTCGCCAAGCTTCCGCCGGCGTTCGCGCAAGGCGGCAGCGTGACAGCGGGCAACGCGTCGCCGCTGTCGGATGGCGCCGCCGCATGCGTCGTGACGCGGCCGAGCATCTGCGAGCATCTCGGCGTGTCGCCGCTCGCGTACTTCCGCGGCTTCGCGGTTGCCGGCGTCGATCCCGAGATCATGGGCATCGGCCCGATCCCTGCGGTGAGAAAGCTGCTCGCGAAGCACAACCTCAAGATCGGCGACATCGAGATCGTCGAGCTCAACGAGGCGTTCGCGAGCCAGTCGCTGTACTGCCAGCAACAGCTCGGCATCCGCGACGATCAAGTCAACGTCAACGGCGGCGCGATCGCGCTCGGCCACCCGCTCGGTTGCACGGGCGCGAAGCTGACGGCATCCGCGCTCTACGAGCTGCGGCGCCGTGGTGGCCGCTACGCGATCGTGACCATGTGTATCGGCGGTGGCCAGGGCGCGGCCGGATTGTTCGAGCGCGCCTGATGCGGACGGTCATTCTCGCTGCGCTCGCGCTCGCCGCGTGTAAAGGTCCGCCGAAGCACAACAGCGCGCCGGCGAACGCGCAAACAGGTAGCGCCGCCGCGCCCGACATCGTGCTGCCGCACTCCGACGGCTCGCCGATCAAGCCGACCACGGCGAAGATCGATCCGCCGACGATGCAGCGGCTACAGAACATGAGCTGGCGCGGCTTCAACGCGAAGTCGCACGGCTTCAACGCCGACAAAGGCATGATGGAGATGCAGCAGCGCACCTCCGACCACCCCGCGATCTGGGTCGTGATCACGATCGCGCCGTGCAACGACAACGCGGTGATGGTGAGCTGCCTGCCGATGGAGCTCGCCAAGTGGAACAGCGAGCCGCGCTACTCCGAGCTCAAGGCCATCGTGCCGGAAGGCCTGCGCAAGCAGGAAGACACGATCTTCGAGGTCGGCACGACCGATCTCGACGGCACGAAGATGATCTTCACGTATCAGCTCGGCCAGACGACATCGCACCCGGGCGGGAGCGGCTCCAACTTCAACCCCGGCGGGTTCTCCTACACCGACGCGTACTTCCTTTACTACAACGACGGTGTCAACACGATCCGCGTCGTGGCCGAATACAAAGATGATCCGCGTGAGTCGAAAGAGAAGATGGCCGAGGCAGTGCCGAAGGGCGATCTCGAAAACGTCGCGCGAGCGTTCATGGACGCGTACGTTCACGCTTGGTAGCGCGTTGTTGCTGATCGCGAGCTGCGGGGCGACGGCGAAGCCGCCCGCGACCTGCTCGCAGCGCGAGGCCAGCGAATTCGACGTCCGCCGTCAGCTCGACGATCCCGACAAGGGCGAGATCGACGGCCAGGTGATGGACACGTCGACTTGCACGCCGCTCGCCGGCGTCACGGTCGTCGTGACCTCGCTGAGCAACCCGGCGCTGGTCGCCCTCACCGACGACAGCGGGCGCTACCTCACGGCCGATCTGCCATCCGGCAAATACACGGTGTCGCTCGAGTTCTGCGATGTGAGCATCCAGCGCGAAGTCGAGCTCGTCGGCGGCTACGCGACGCAAGTCGATTTCACGATGCACCAGCAGCCGCACTGTCGCGGCGCCAGCTAGCGATCACTTGATCGCGATCTTGCGCGGCCTCGCTTCGGCCTTCTTCGGGATCGACAGCGTCAGCACGCCGCGATCGAGCTTCGCCTCGATTCGCTCGCCGTCGGCAAGGTCGGGCAGCGAGAAGCTGCGCGTGAACGAGCCGTATTGGCGCTCGTAGAGCGCGAACGTCTCGCCGTCTTTGCGCTCTTCAGAATCGCGATGACCGGCGACGGTGAGCACGCCGTTGTGGAGGTTGACGTCGACGTTCTTGTCCTCGACGCCGGGCAGGTCCGCCTTGATCAGGAACGCGTCGTTCGTCTCTTTGACCTCGAAGGTCGGCGAGAACGCCGATGGCTCGCGGCCGCCGAAATAGGGATCCCAGCCGAAGAGATCGCGGGCGAACGAATACGGATCACGAGCGAGCTTGCCAGTACCGTTGGTGCGTAATGCGACAGACATGGTTGTAGGTCCTTCCTGTAGAGGGAAAGAAAAGGGTTTGTTGGGTGCAGCTGTTGTAATCACGCGATCGTCCGCCGCAACGGGTCGACGACCGCGCGGGCGATGACTACTTCGCGACAGCGACGCGGACGTAACAGCGCGGCTTGCCATCATCGCTGCCCGCGACATGCCCAGCGAGCCCGAGCTCGCCGCCGAGCTCGTAGAGCCTCAGCATGCAGCGCACACGATCACCGGGAAAGCACGGCTTGCGATATGCGATGTCGACTTCGGTACTACGAAGCTTGCCGATATGACCGCGCGCCGCGAGTCGTCGATTGACCGCGTCGAGAAACACGCGCACGTAAACGAGCGAGTTGACGTGCTGATTGGAATCCGATTGATCGAGCGTGAACACGTGCTCGCAGTCGTCTGGGGCGAGCTCGTCGAGCCATCGCGCGCCTTCCGGCGCTGCTTCCGCAGTCGCGGCCGGCGCCGCCGCGTGGCTCGCTTCGGGCACGCGTGGATAGCCGTCGACCTCGAGCTCGCGCACCGCGCGTTGCCCGGGCGCCGCCAGGATGCGCGTGAACGTGTGCTCGGCGAACAACTCGCCCGCGAGCACGAGCTCGCCCGACGCGGCGTTCGCGCGCGAGAGCTTGCCGCCCGCGCCGCGCGCGCGCGCCCACACGTTCATGAACAGCTTCTCGCCGTCGGGCGAATGCGCGAGCTCGAACCCGGCGAGCGCTTCGACGTGGCGATCGACGCGAATCCGCTCGCCACTCGAGCGCATGACCATTCGGGTCAGGATCGGCAGGATGCCCTGCTTGATCGCGTTGGTCGCGCCCGGGTGATCGACCAGGACATCGCGCCACAACCCCGACATCATCGGCGGCATCGCGAGCGGGATCAGCCGGCCATCCATCGCGATGTCCTCGAAGCGCGGGTAGTGCATCGTGGTCGACGACTGGCCCGGTGCGAACGTCGGCATCGGTGGCGCTGGGAACATCGAAAAGCAGCATAGCCAGGTATGGTCTGCGCGTGGCGCTGGCTCGGTTACCGATCGACGACGTCCTGGCCGACGTCGCAACGGCCGTGCGCGCGCGCCGGACGTGCGTGCTCGTCGCGCCGCCCGGCGCCGGTAAGACCACGCGCGTGCCGGGCGCGCTGCTCGGCGAGATCGACGGCTCGATCGTCGTGCTGCAACCCCGCCGCTTGGCCGCGAGGCTGGCTGCCGCGCGGATCGCGAGCGAACGCGGCAGCGAGCTCGGCGGAGAGGTCGGCTATCAAGTGCGCTTCGATCGGCGAACGAGCGCGGCGACGCGGATCGAGCTCGTCACCGAAGGCGTGCTGACGCGCCGGCTCTTGAGCGATCCCGAGCTGCGCGGCGTCGGCTGCATCGCGATCGACGAGTTCCACGAGCGCCACCTCGATGGCGATCTCGCGCTCGCGTTGGTCGCACGGCTCCGCGAGCGGCGTCCCGAGCTCGCGCTCGTCGTGATGTCGGCGACACTCGATGCCGAGCCGGTCGCGGCGTTCCTCGGCAACGCGCCGATCGTTCGCTCCGAAGGCCGGACGTTCCCGATCGAGATCGAGTACGCGGAGCGAAGCGACGCGATGCTCGGCAAGCAGATCAGCGCCGCCGTGCGCCGCGTCTGCCAGGCCAAGACCGACGGCGGCGACATCCTCGTGTTCTTGCCGGGCACCGGCGAGATCCGTCGCGCGGCCGAAGATCTAGCCGAGTGCGCGACCACGTTCGACCTCGCCGTGCTGCCGCTGCACGGCGAGCTCACCGCCGACGAGCAAGATCGCGCGGTTCGGCCATCGGAGCGACGCAAGGTCATCTTGGCGACCAACGTCGCCGAGACGTCGGTGACGATCGACGGCGTGACCTGCGTGATCGACAGCGGGCTCGCGCGCGTCGCTCGGCATTCGCCGTGGTCGGGTATCCCGAGCCTCGAGATCGAGCCGATCAGCCGCGCGAGCGCCGCACAGCGCGCCGGGCGCGCCGGCCGCACCAGGCCCGGCCGTGTGATCCGGCTCTACACGAAGCACGATCACGACACGCGGCGCGCATTCGACGCACCGGAGATCGCGCGTGCCGATCTTGCGGGCGCGGCGCTCGAGCTCCACGGCGCGGGCATCGCCGGCGTGACTGCGCTGCGCTGGTTCGAGCCGCCACCGCCGCGTGCCGCCGAGGTTGCCGAGGAGCTGCTCGGCCGGCTCGGCGCGGTCGACCGCGGCGCGATCACACCGCTCGGGCGCCGCATGCTGCGGTTTCCGGCGCATCCGCGCGTCGCGCGCTTGTTGTGCGAAGCGGAAGGCCGCGGCGTCGCGCGCGAAGCCTGCGTGATCGCCGCGACGCTCGGCGCTCGCGAGCTGCGGAACGATCGAAGAGGACCGCAGCGCAGCGCGAAACTATCGTCGCCGTCGGATCTGATCGACGACCTCGACGCGTTCTACGGCGGCCGCGATCTCGATCGTGGAACCGCCTATGCGGTAGAGCGTGCGGCGAAACAGCTCGAGCGAATCGTCGATACGCGGGAACGCGCACCGGCGAGCGACTCGGCCATCGATGCAGCGCTGCAGCTCGCGATCTTGACCGCGTATCCCGATCGCGTTGGCAAACGGCGCGCGCCGAAGTCGGCCGAGATCGTGTTCGCCGGCGGCGGCAGCGGCGCGCTTGCACCGAGCTCGTCGGTGATCGAGCCCGAGCTGATGGTGGTCGTCGATGTCGCGGAAACTGGTCGAGGCGTGCAGATCCGCCGCGCGAGCGCGATCGAAGCCTCGTGGTTGCTCGATCTCTATCTCGATCGCATCGCCGAACGCGACGAGCTCGTGTGGGACGCCGAGCGACAGCGCGTCGAGCGCGTCGTGCAGATGACGTACGACGGCCTCGCGATCGACGAGCACCGCGACGTCGAAGGCGCGCGCCGCGCCGGTCGCGCCGCCGCCGAGCTACTCGCCAAGCAGGCGATCGCCGCGGGCATCGAGCGCTTCGTCGACAAGGACGCGCTCGCCGAGTGGCGCGCACGCGTGGCGCTCGCGGCGAAGCTCGCGCCGAGCTCGGGCCTGCTCGCACCGACCGACGATGCGCTTGCATCGACGCTCGCCGCCGCATGCGAAGGCGCGATCTCGTTCGCCGAGCTTCGCGATACCGACGTGCTCGCACTACTCGACGCGGCGCTCGGCGATCGCCGCGCGCTCGTCGATCGGTTGGCGCCGACGCACTTCACGCTGCCCAACAAGCGGCGTGCACGCATCCACTATCCGCTCGATCAAGCGCCGTACTTGGCGTCGCGCATCCAAGACTTCTTCGGGCTATCGAAGGCGCCGACCGTCGGTGATGGCCGCGTGCCGCTCGTGCTGCACTTGCTCGCGCCCAATCAGCGGCCGGTCCAAGTCACTTCAGATCTGCCGAACTTTTGGGTGGCGCATTATCCGGCGTTGCGGCGCCAGCTGATGCGGCGCTACCCACGCCATCCGTGGCCGGAGGATCCGCAGGCGTAGCCGTCGTCGAGACGGCGCCACCGAGCGAGTACTCGTAGTCGGCGACCGTCGGCTCGGGAACATAATAGCTGTGATGCGCGACGGGCAGCGTGACGTACGCGGTGCCGCCGACGATCGCGGCGGCCAACACCAGGCTGCGCGTCCTCGCACCGCGCCCGCGCACGAGCCCATCGGCGAGCACGAGCGTGCCGTCGCCGCGCTGGACGTAGCGCACGCACGCATCCGGCTTGGCCGCGAGGAGCTCGTCGGCCTCGGCGCGCGTGAGCGACGACAGGTCGTGAACGGCTTTGGTGCACGCGTCGCACGCGCGGGTGCGCCCATCGCCGAGGAGCTCGTCCCACGCTTTCGTACACGGTTCGGCGATGTGGCTGTCTTCGAGCTTCATCGGTGGGTGTTCAGCTCCTCGGTGGGAATCATCACGGCACCCCCCGTGATGTGGATCTCGTCTTGTTCGTGCAGCTTGCGCTCCTTCTCCAGCGCGCGCAGGTGCTCGATCATCTCGCGGTGCTCGCGCTTCAGGTCACGCGGCGGCGGCGGCGAGTCACGCGTTTCGAACGACGACGACACCGTGGTCGGCTCGGGCGTGATGTTCTGGATCGTCGGCGGCTCGACCGGCGGTGTGCCGCGTCGCAACTTCGCGTAGGCCGTGCCCGCGACGAGCGCGGCCGCCAGCACGAAGCTGCGCTTCTGCGCGCCTGCGCCGCCGACCGTGCAGTCGGCGAGCAAGATCGTGCCGTCTTTGCGTTGATAGAACCGGCCGCAGAAGTCGCCGCGCTTGTCGGTGATGAGCCGCTCGGCCTCATCGCGCGTGAGCTCCGACAGGTTGAACACCGGCTTCGCACACGCCGCGCACGTGCGGACGCGATCGTCGCCGGTCATTTCGGTCCAGTCGGCGTGACACGGGTTGGCGATGTACAGGTTTTCGGGCTTCACCCGCCTTACGACGCCCGACGCGCCGAAACGTTTCACGGTTTCTTGGAAACCGCGATCTTGCCCATCAACGGATGGAGCGGCGGATTGCTCGGGAACGCGACCGCGCCCATCAGCGGCATCGGCTTCGGGTCGAGTGCAACTGGCGCCGGCATCACGATCGGCGGCTTCGAGAACTGCATCGTCGTATTGACGCGTACATCGCCCATCGTGAAGTCGTTGGATTTGTGCTTCTCCATCGCCGCCGCGACGCTCGTGCCGGCGAGCAACGCGAGCGCTCCCGCCGCGACCAGCCGGCGCTTGTTGCGCTGCGACACGCCAACCGTGCAGTCGGAGAGCAAGATCGTGCCGTCGGCGCGCTGGTAATAGCGCGCACACAAGTCGCCGTTCTTCGCGACGATCAGCGCCTCGGCCTGATCGCGTGTCATCGCAGACAGATTGAAGACGTTCTTGTTGCAGTCGTTGCAGTGACGCACACGGTCGTCGCCGAGCATGCGATCCCAGTTGGCGCGGCACGGCGTCGCGACACGAAGGTTGTCGAGCATCGGCAAGCTGCGCGGAGCCTTTTCCGTGAACGTCGCTGCACTACGCGCCTCGTCGAGGATCCGCGCGGCATCGGCGACCTCGCGCGACTTGTCGGCCAGCTCGTGCTCGAGCGCGATATGGCGGGCAGCGAGGGCGTCGACGTCGTCGCGATAGCTCATGGTGCTATCGACGCACGATGGAGCCGCGCGGTCTTACGGCTCGTTCGGTTCGCCCTTGGTCGGGTTCATCGTGGTCGTAAACGGGCCGAACGTATCGGGAATGCGCGCGAAACTCCCGCCGGGCGGCGACTGGCCGACCATCCATGCCGTGCCATCCGACACCGCGTGGTCGCTCGCGCGATAGATCCACAGCTCTTCGCCGGAGCCGAGCTTGAACGGTACGGCGCTGCCGTCGCAATCGACGGTCGCGAGCGCGCCGGGGCCGATCGTCCCGAGCGCGAACGGCACGGCCTTGTCGAACGCGCCCGCTTTGTCGACGAAGACGAACTGCGAGGTGTCGAGTGGCTCGGTGGTCGCGTTGACGATCTCGATCCAATCGGGATCGGACTGCGCCGACACTTCGTTGAGCACGATGATCCGCAGCGGTGCGGCGGCATCGGGCGACGCGCTATCGACCGGCGATGCATCGTGCACGTTCGCGGCGAGCGGCGCATCGGGCTCACCGATCCGCGCATTGCTGCACGCGGCGATCACCAAGATCAGCGTGGTGCGCATGGCTACGGCACCATGAACGGCGCGGTGACCGATGCGAGCAAGAAGAACGTGATGGCATCGCCTGGCTCGGCTCCAGGCAGCGGCTCGGCGACTCCCGACGCGTGCGTGCGATCGATCGCGAGCCACACGCGCAGATCGCCGCGCGGGCCTTGCTTCCACGGCTCGACCGCGACCGCGCCGCCGACCGATGTGTAACGCCCGCCGGCGTCGTAGCTGATGCCGCTGCCGCGCGCGGCGAGGATGAGGTGATCGATCGGCCGCGCCTCGGCCCAACCGGCGTAGACCCAACCGACGAGATCGCCGCGATCACCGATGCCGTACGCGCGCACGAGCTCGACGCCCGCGCTCGCGTATTTCGACGTGAACGTCGTCGCGGCGCCGAGCCGGCGATCGCGCACGAGCGCCGGGCCGACCGAGCCGTCCTTGCCGAGCGCCATCACGCGCAGGCGATTGCCGGCGAGATCGAGCGGCACGGCTTCGAGCACGGCGGTCGTGGTCTTGCCGTTGTTGCGCTCGGGATAGTCGAGGCCTTCGCCGTTGCCGAACGCGAGGTTCAGCCGGATCGGGCCATACGCGACGCTGCCGAGCGCCGCAAGATCGCTGACCGGCCAGCCGAGCAACCGCTCGCTCGCGGTGAACGATAGCGGCAGCAGCGAGTAGTCGGTCTCGAGCGTCGTGATCCACGGATCGGGCGTGATGCCGATCGCCGCGTGAAAGTGAAAATCGCCCGCATCGAAGTCGCCGTAGATCTGCGCGCGTTTGACGCGCACCACGATCGAATCGCCGGCGATGCCGAGCTCGCCGCCGGCTTCATCCGATCGGATCGATTCGAGCCGCAACTCGGCGCCGTAGTGCTTCGCGAAGCCGATCGCAGCACCGGCCTCGCCACGATCGAGCCGAAACTGCGTGAAGTCGGTGCCCGGTTGATGGATCCAGTCGGCGTCGGTGAACAGCTGGAGCTCGAGCGCGAGCCGTGGGTTCGGCGGCGGCGCGAATTCATCTGGATCGGCGTAGGCGAGCGCCGGGATCAACAACGCTGCGATGGCGAGCTTCACGGTTGCACCACGAGCGACGCGAGATCTCGATCCTTCAGCGCCATCCAATCGGTCGTGATCTGCGCCGCATCGGCCGGCGCGAAGCCTGCGACCTCGTCGGCGAAGCCATCGCCGAGGACATTCGCGATCACGTCGGCACCGCGCAAGCCGTCTTCGGTGGTCGCGAGCCCGTGGGCGCGCGCGAGCAAGCGGCCGAACACGCCGCAGACTTGGAGATATTGCTCGGCGTCGGAGCCGGCGAGCGCCGCGAGATCGCCGTGGTCGACGCCGCGCTGATAATCCGCATCGTCGTGCGTGACGAACGACAGCGGCGTGGCTTCGCCGTGGCTCCACAGCACGTCTTCATCCGGGCGCAACCACAGGCGATGAGCGGCATCGGTGGCGCGCTGGCCCGGCGACGACCACTCGGAGCTATCGAGCTGCGGCACGTTCGCGATGTCGAGCCCGTCGCGCTCTTCTTTGATCTCGAGCACGCGGTCGTCGCTCGGCGAATCGGTGACGCCCGCGAGCAAGACCAAGTAGCGCAGGGCCGGATAGCTCGAGACGCCGTGGCCGTAACGCCGGCCGATGTCTTCGATCGCGCCGACCTCGGGATGTGCGGCGAGCAGTGGTGCGAGCGCGCCGGTGACGAGGTCGTGCTCGGTGGTGCCGATCGACTCGACGCGATTCTGCACGACGCCGTACGCGTCGACCGGATCGAGGTCTCCGGTCGCGAGCACCCCCGGCGACGCCACATCGTCGGCGAGCTCCTTGTGTGCATCACCATTTTCCTGCGCTTTCGCGATCAGCTTGTCGAGATACGGCGCGGTGCCGGGATCCGGCGCGACGCCGGCCTCGAGATCGGCGATCTGCGCCTGATACGCCGCCGCGACGGCGCTCGCGATGTCGGCAGGCGACGGCCCGGCACCGGCTGCGGCGACGATCATGCCCGCGGCGAGCCGGCGCACGTCGCCTTCGAACGGCCCGTAACCGGCGGCATCGAAGTCGTCGTAGTCGATCCGCATCGTGCCATCGGAGGCGCGAAACGAGCCGATGTTTTCAGGATGCGGATCGGCGACGAGCAACACGCGCGACGACAACGGATCGCCGAACTTCGTCACCGGCCGATCGACGCCGGGCGTCGCGAGGTCGCGCCAATACACGGCTGCCGTGCCACGCAGCCACTCGTACGGCTCTTCCTGCATGAGCGCGAGCTTCATCGCGACCAGATCCGGATCGCGCAGCGCCCACATGTAATTGTCTTCGGCGAGCGTGTCGATCACGTACGCGTCGCGCATGTCGCTCGCAGGCGATGCACACGCAGAGATCATCACCAGCGCCACCGAACGCACGGCCCGGACCTTCGCCTAGCGCGGCTGCGAATTCAACGCCGCCATCATGCGATCGTAGATCGCGTACCACCGCGCGTGGTCGCGTGCGCGCAACAGGTGATCGCGCTCGAAGCCCTCGACGATCTCGGCGCAGAAGTACATCGGCAGCGGCCCGAGCCGAAACTCGGCGTGCGCCTGGATCGCGACGTGGTCGGGAAACACGACGCGTTCGAACGGCGAGCCGTCGCGAATTGCGGCGAGCGCGATCGAGAGCACGACGGTGGTCGCGCGATCGCTCCACGGCCCGATCAGCTCGTAGTGCTCGCTGAAGATCGGCCGTTCGTCGTCGCGCTGCAACGACAGTCCGGCTTTCGCGCGCAGCGTGTAGCGATGGCCTTCGTGAAACACGCGATAGCAGTCGGTGCGGCCGATCTGATCGAACGCGAGCAAATCGCCGTCGCGATCCGGCAGATGCGGAAAGCCGAGCTCCGCCGAGAGCCGCAAATACGCGGCGACCTGGTCGAGATCTGCGAGGCCGCCGGGCGTGGTGCGCTCGAGGTGATCGAGCACGATCAGCTCGCCGCGGCGATCGCCGTGCGCGATCAGCCAATCGGCGTACACGAGGCGGGCCGATTCATCGTCGGGATTGGCCGCGATCGCGGCGAGCAGCTTGGCCTCGTCGTCCACCTACTCGCGGACCTCGTCGTAATGATCGTCGTCGAGCTCAGGCATCAGCCTGGCGTAGGGATCGCGACGCGGCAGCACGCGCGCGACCGAGCCTCGCAGCGATGTGAGCGCGCTTTGCGCGGTGTGGCCGACCAGGAGCTTGAGCACGTCGAGCTTGGTGAAGCGATCGCGCTGGTCGCGGAACGCTCTCACCCACAGCTCGGGATCGTCGGCGATGTCGAGCGCAACAACGCCGGCTGCGAGCGGACCGTCGGCGAGCGCCTGCATCGCAATTCGAATGATCGGGCCGAGGCCGAGCGAGAGCTCGGCGATGCGCACGTCGTCGCGCGCGAACAGCGGCTGGAGTGTGAACCACGCGTCATCGTCGACGCCGGCCCGCACCGCGAGTGACTCGACGCTCGGTGCAACATTTGCGATGCCGGCTAGCGCGCGCCTGCCGAGCATGGCATCGCCCTCGCAGTTGACGACGAGCCTGCGCAGCTGCGTGAACGTCGCGAGCGCGTCGAAGCTCGCAGGTTGTGAATACGTCAAGATCGCGAGCTCGCGCAGCTTCGCCGAGCGCAGCGCGTCGAGCGTGGCGACGATCTCGTCCGCGCCGTTAAAGCGGAGCCGCGCTTCGGCCAAGAATCGCCCCGATGGATGTGCGAGCACGTCGCGCACGAGTGGGGCCGCGTTGCTCGCATCGGTGAGATCGAGGCGGCGAATGAAGCCGAGCCGCCACGTGAACGGCGAATCCTCGCCGGGCGCATCGTGACGCGCGAGCTCGCCGAGCAACTGCTCGCGATGCCGCGCGAGGTGCTTGCGAACGCCGGGCGGTGCGGTTTCGACGCCATCTTTCGCTTCCGCCAAGCATCGGGCGATCAACTCGCCGCGCGGATGGCCGCGCGACTCCAACCAATCGCCGTACACCGCCGCGACGCTCGCGTCGTACGGATCGGCCGCGAACGCGACTTCGAGCTCGGGATTTCGCGGCTCGCCGGATTCGATCACCGGCGCCGGCTCGTCGGTGGGCTCCCACCCCGCCGCGAGCTTTTCGGCGACGAGCTTGTCGTGCTGAACTTTTGCGTGCGTGGCCGAGACGAACTTGCGCGTGGTCTGCTTGCCGCCTTCAACGATCACGAGCGTCGCGCCGTCGTGCGCGATCTCCCAATGGTCGTGTCCCGAGCGCAGCCGCGGCACTATTCACCGCCCCACTTGATCCGCCAGCCGCCGCTCGACCAGCCGCACGTCTTGCCGAAATCTTTCGGCGCGTAGATCACGCGGCGCGGGTCGAACACGAACCCGTCGTGCGACAGCCCGGCCGGCGACACGCGCATGCCGGCGTAGTCGGTGGTCAGCTCGTCATCGCGCGACGGCGATTTCGAGCGCACCATGCCGCTGCCCGTCGCCTTGACGAACTCGTTCGTCGCCGGATCGAACAGCTCGCGCGTCTCGTGAAAGTAATCGCCGCGACTGTTCGCGGTCGTGACGAGCCACAGCGAGCTGCCCGGAATCGCTTGCTTGGTGCCGCAGGCCTCGGCGATCTCGGTACACCGCGCTTTGTCGATCGCCGGCGGGTTCGCCCACGACTGCATCGCGGGCGGCGGCGACCACAACGACCGCGATGCCCCGCGCGCCGCGAGTCGCGCGATCGCCGACGGATCGACGAGCGCGAGGTGCTTCGCGATCTTCTGCTGCGCGGCGAGATCCTTCGTCGGCGTCTTGCCATCGTCCTCGAAGCAATACACCGCGGCGTCGCCCTCGCAGCCCGTCTCCATCGCGAGCGATGCCGAGCCCATGCCGATCGCGATGCCGACTCGAAGCTCGACCTTGTTCTCGCCGCCGAGCCGCTCGTCGACGTTTCCGAAGGGGCCCCAATCGATGATCGGCTCGACCTCTTCGAGGCTCCCCTCGATGATCGGAATCGACGCGCGCGTTTGCAGGTCGAACGCGAACACGCCGGCCGGCGTCTCGTACCAGACGACGTTCGCGCGCGCGTCGGCGTTACACCACGACACCTCGCCCGGAACGATCACCTGCGCCGAGCTCGGCGAGACCTCGACCAGCCCGGTTCCATCGACGACATAGGCGCGATCGACGAGTGGCACGGCAGCGTCGATCGGCTTCGCCGGCGCTTGTTGTTGTTGTGGCGGCGGCGCGTGCGAGCTCTGACAGCTCGCGACCACCGCCAACGCGATCCACCGGCGCATCACCGAAACATAGCCTAGTGGAAGTCGTGGCTGTCGACATCGGCGACGTGGCGCGACAGCTCGGGGTGCCACACGCGCTCGGCGATCACGTGGACCACACCCTCCTGGACCTGCAGCTTGCCGGTCACGCCGATCAGCGACGCCGTACGAATCACGCGCGCGTACTCTTCGAACACGCGCGTCCACACGACGAGGTTGACGAACCCGGTCTCGTCCTCGAGCGTCATGAACACGACGCCCGATGCGGTGCCCGGCTGCTGGCGACAGATCACGATGCCGACGTAGTCGACGCGCTGGCCATCGCGCAGCTTGGCGACCGTGCGTGCATCGGGCCAACCGCGGGACCGGAGCTCGCCGCGCAGCGGGCCGAGTGGATGGCCGCGCGTCGAGTGATCGCTCGACATGTAGTCCCAGTTGATCTCGTCGAGCTTCTCGAGCTTCGCGAACCGCGCGTCGCCCTGCACGTCGCCGCCGAGCGCGAGCGGATCGTCCTGGCGGCGCACCCAGCCGGCGACCTGCCACAACGCGTCGCGGCGCTGCACGGTCAAGCCGCCGAGCGCTCCGGCTTCGGCGAGCGCGGTGTGCATGCGCGCCGGCACGCGCGCCCGGCGCACGAAGTCCTCGGTCGACGCAAACGGCCGAGCATCGACGATGCGCTGGCCGTCGGCGAGCTGCATGCTCTTGACCCAGCGCAGGCCCATGCGAACGGTGAAGCTGGATTCGAGCGTGCAATCCCAATCGCTCGCGTTGACGTCGATCGGCAGCACGTCGACGCCGTGGCGCTGCGCATCGCCGACGATCGTCGCGGCCGAGTAGAAGCCCATCGGCTGCGCGTTGAGCAGCGAGCACGTGAACTCGGCGGGAAAGTGCCGGCGCAGGTACGAGGTCGCATACGCGATGAGCGCGAAGCTGGTGGCGTGACTTTCGGGAAAGCCGTACTCGCCGAACCCGCGGATCTGTTCGAACACGCGCTCGCCGAACTCGCGCGCGATGCCCTTGGCTTCCATCGCGCCGATCAGCCGCTCGCGATGTTTTTCGATCCGGCCCGAGCGCCGCCACGCGGCCATGTCGCGGCGCAGCTGATCGGCTTCGCCCGGCGTGTAGTCGGCGGCGACGACCGCGAGCTCCATCACCTGCTCTTGAAACAGCGGAACGCCGAGCGTGCGCGCGAGCACCGGCTCGAGGCACGGATGCGGATATTCGACAGGCTCGAGCCCCGCGCGCCGTTTCAAGTATGGATGGACCATGCCGCCCGAGATCGGCCCCGGCCGCACGATCGAGACCTGCACGACGAGGTCGTGAAAGATCCGAGGCTTGAGCCGCGGCAGCATCGACATCTGTGCGCGGCTCTCGATCTGAAACGTGCCGATCGTGTCGGCGGTGCAGATCATGTCGTAGGTGTCGCGATCGTCGGCGGGGATGGTCGCCATCGACAGCTCGACGCCGCGCTGCGCGCGGATCATGTCGAACGCGAGATGGAGCTGGTGCAGCGCGCCGAGCGCGAGCAAGTCGACCTTGAACAGGCCGAGATCTTCGAGGTCGTCTTTGTCCCACTGGATCACCGTGCGGCCCGGCATCGCCGCGTTCTCGATCGGCACGATGTCGTGCACGGGCTCGTGGCCGAGCAAGAACCCGCCGGGATGCACCGACAGGTGGCGCGGAAACTCCTGCAGCTCGTCGGCGAGCCGCGCGAGATGCTCGAGCGAATTCGCCTTCCCGCCTTCGGCGAGTCCCGCGCGCGCGAGCGCATCGGCTTCGACGCTGCCGTACATCGACAGATATTTCGCGGCGCGATCGAGCGCGGTTTCCGGAATGCCGAGCACCTTGCCGACATCGCGCACCGCCGAGCGCGGCCGATAGCGGATCACGTTGCACACCATCGCGGCGTGATCGCGGCCGTAGACGCTATAGACGTGCTGGATGACTTCTTCGCGGCGCTCGTGCTCGATGTCGAGATCGATGTCGGGCGGCTCGGCGCGCTCGCGCGACAGAAACCGCTCGAACAGCGTGTGGTGCTTGACCGGATCGACGGCGGTGATGCCGAGGCAGAAGCAGACCGCGGAGTTCGCCGCCGAGCCGCGGCCCTGACACAAGATGTCGCGGCGCCGGCAGTACGACACGATCTCGTACATCGTCAGGAAGTAGCCGGGATAATCGAGGTCCTCGATCACCGACAGCTCCATGTCGAGCTGCGCGCGGACTTTCGCGGGAACACCATCGCCGTAGCGGCTGGTCGCGCCTTCCGCGACGAGCCTGCGCAGGTAATCGGCCGACGTCGAGCCATCGGGCAAGCGCTCCGATGGATAGCGATAGCGCAGCGCGCCGAGCTCGAACGTGCAACGCGCCGCGACGTCGAGCGTGCGCGCGACCGCGGCAGGATCGTCAGAGTAGAGCCGCGCGAACGTGTACGGCGCGCGCAGATCGTGCTCGTCGTTCGGCTTGATCAGCCGGCCCGCGGTCGCGAGCGTGACGCCATGGCGGATGCACGTCAGCACGTCTTGCAGCGGCCGCCGACCGCGCGCGTGATAGAGCACTTCGGTGGCGGCGACGAGCGGCAGCTGTGCCGCCTTCGCGCGCGCGCGCAGGCGAGCTTCGCGCGGCACATCGTCGGCTTCGCGATGACGTGTGCAGAGCGCGTAGAGCCGATCGCCGTACGCGCTCTTGAGATCGTCGATCAATGCGGCCGGCGGATCGGCGTCGCGATCGAGCACGTCGGCACACAGCGCGACGAGGCCCCCGCTATGCCTGCACACTTCCGTCCACTCGACGAGCGATTCGCCTTTGTCGCAGCGCCGGCGGCCGGCGGTGACGAGCCGCACCAGGTTCGCCCAGCCCGCGCGATCGGTCGCCAATAACGTGATGCGCGACGGCTGCGCGGGCGGTGTTGTCAGATCGAGCTGCGGTTGGCGCGACTCGGCGCGCTTGGTGCGGCCGCGCCGGCCGGTGACCGGAATCGCCGGCGGCAGCGCGTCGGTGTCGGCGCCCCAACCGGGCCCGCGCCCGTGCGCATCGTCGTGATGCAGCGGCGAGGTCACCAACGCTTGGCCCGGCGGCGCGACGGTGAGCTGGACGCCGCAGATCAAGTGCACGCCGAGCTCGCGCGCTTTGACGTGCGCGCGAACCATGCCGTAGACGCCGTCGCGATCGGTAATCGCGATCGATCGCATGCCGAGCCGATGTGCTTCTTCGACGAGCTCCTCGGCGTGACTCGCGCCCTCGAGGAACGAGAAGTTTGATTTGCACCAAAGCGGCGCGTAGCCGTCCACGCGTTGTACTGTACACACGTTCAGTCAACATTGATCACTAGATCAGCGTCGTCGTTCCGAGTTTCGGCACGTGCTCGTGTCACGTGCTCGGCTGTTCACGGCGTGACCAAAGACGACATTGTCGCCGCGAGCTCGTGTAGTGCTCCTCGTCGACCCAGCCTCTGAATCGTGGCCGCCGTTCGCGAAGCCGCGCCGGCGTCAGCCGCGACGCTGAGGAGTGCACGTGCGCGCGTCTGCGACTATTTTCGACCTCTCGGGAGGCCGAACGTCGCGGTGACGTTTTGCTCCTTGCCGTCACGCACGAAGACGATCTTCGCGTCGGTGCCGGGCTTCGCGCTCTGCAGCACGAACATCAGGTCGTTGATGCCGCGAATATCGACGGTGCCGACGCGCACGATCCGGTCGCCGCCTTTGAGCCCGGCCTTGGCCGCCGCGCCGCCGGGCACGACGTCGGAGAGCTGCACGCCGGGCGGCTGATTCGGATCTTCGCTGTACGACGGCACCGTGCCGAGCGATGCGCCGGTGTGCCGGATGTCGCCGAACGTCTGCTCGGGCGGCGCCTTGACGTAGCTCAGCGCACCGGGCCGATTCGCGACGCGTGCAGCGACGTCGGCGGCGATCGTCGCGACGCGCGAGCCGCCGATCGCGTTGATCTTGTCGGGGTCATCGGTCGCGGTGTGATAGTCGAGGTGGTTGCCGGTGAACAGGAACAGCACCGGCACGCCCGCGATGTAGAACGACATGTGATCGGACGGCCCGTAGCCCGAACCGCCGATCGTGCACTCGACCTTCGCGGCATCGCACGCGGGTTGCACGAGCTCTTTCCACTCGGTCGCCGATTCGCCGCCGTTGACGACGAGGTGGTTGTTTCGCATCCGGCCGACCATGTCCATGTTGATCATCGCGACGACGTTCTTCATGTCGGCGTGCTTGGTGTAGAAGTCGCTGCCGAGATCGCCTTCTTCTTCGCCCGAGAACGCGATCACGTAGACGTCGCGCTGCAGCGTCGACTTTTGCTTCGTCAAGATCTGCGCGGCTTCGATCAGCGCGGCCACGCCCGACGCGTTGTCGTCGGCGCCGTTGTGCACGGCGTGGACGGTCGGATCGAGCGCGTTGCCACCGCCGCCCATGCCGAGGTGATCGAGGTGCGCGCCGAGCACGACGGCGCCGGGGAGCTTGTTCGGCGAGGTCGAGCGAATGATGCCGATGACGTTGTCGGTCGGCGCGCGCACCGTCTGCAGCGCGACCGTGATCGATGCGGTCTTCGGCAACTTGCCGATCGCGGCGCGCTTGACGACGACGATCGGCATACCGGAGTCGCCGTGCTGGCCGGCCGATTCGGGTGACAGCGTCGGCAGCGGCGCTTCATCTTGTTTGGGATCGCCGTCGTCGACGACGATCATGCCGATCGCCCCGTGGTTGTGCGCGACGAACGCCTTCTTGCGCAGATCGCCGGCGGCCGCGACCGCGACGGGATCGCCCTTGGGATCGCTCGGCGCGAAGCGATGGACGAGCACGATCTTGCCATTGACGGTCTTGCCCTTGTAGTCGTCGCGCTTGATCGCCTCGTCGGTGATGCCCCAACCCATGTCGACGATCGCGCCCTTGACCGGCGCCTGCGACGAGAACGGCATCGGCGCGAACGCATCGGCGGCGACCGGTTTGCCGTCGATCGCGAGCGAGGTCGCATCGCCGCGCGTGATGTCGGTCGTGACCTCGAACGTCTGCCGCCACGCGCCGGCATCGCCGCCCGGCTCGACGCCGGCATCGCCGAGTCGCTTTTGCACGTAGTCGGCGGCGTCGGCGAGGCCTTTCGTGCCGATGCCGCGGCCTTCACGCGCGTCGTCGGCGAGGTAATCGATCAGCGTGCGGTATTCGTCGGCCATCGCGCTCTCGGGCTGGTACTGCGGCGGCGCGACGCCATCGACCCACTGCGCGGTAAACACGTTGATGCCATGCGCATCGGCGGGCACGCCGTTCACGCGCCAAACGCTGCTCTTGCCATCGGCACTCGGCACGGTGTCGCGCCTGCCCGACGAGAACGACAGCGTCTTGCCATCGGGCGAGAACACGGGAAAGCCGTCGAAGCTGCCGTCGTCGGTGATGCGCTCGAGGTGCGTGCCGTCGGCATCGACCGCGAACAGATCGAAGTCGCCGCTGCGAGGCGACAGGTAATTCGAGCCGAAAATGATCCGCTTGCCGTTCGGGAAGAAGTACGGCGCGAACGACGCGCCCGGCAGATACGTGACCTGGTGCGCCTCGGTGCCGTCGGCGTTGGCGACCCACAAGTTCATCTTGTTTGGCTTGACCAGGTGCTGCGCGTAGAGCGCCTTGTAGTCATCGAGCTCGGGCCCCGGCTGCGGTCGCGACGCCCGCCACACGATCTTCGAGCAATCGGCCGAGAAGAACGCGCCGCCGTCGTAGCCGACCGTGTTCGTGAGCTGGCGCAGGTTGCCGCCATCGGCGTCCATCCGCCACAGGTCGAGATCGCCCGAGCGCTGCGACGTGAAGATGATCGAGCCGTCTTTCGGGCACACCGTCGCTTCGGCGTCGTAGCCCGGCCCGCCGACCAGCTTCGTGCGGTTCGAGCCGTCGGGGTTCGCCTTGTAGATGTCGTACTCGAACAAGCCCCACGTGTAGCCCTTCGACATGTCGGGCGGCGTCGGGCACTCGGGTGCGGTCTCGTCGGTCGACGCGTAGATGATCTGCTGATCGCCTTTCAAGAAGTACGAGCAGGTCTGGCGGCCCTTGCCGAGCGAGACCAGCTTCGATGCGCCGCCGGTCGACGGCATCTCCTCGATCTGATCGCACTGATACGGCTTGTGGTTGGTCTGGAAGATCAGCTTGTCGCCGGCGAACGACCAGTACGCTTCGGCGTTGTCGCCGCCGAACGTGAGCTGCTTGAGGCCCTGCAGATGATGCTGCTCGAGCGGCGACGCGAGCTCTTTCACTTCAGGTTTCGGCGCCGTGGCGACCGGTGTCGCCGAGCCCGAGCAACCTGCGATCACGACAAACAAGAGCCGTCTCATGGTGGGCAGAGTAACGTGGCGTGATATCCAATCGCCATGCATTCCGTCGAAGATGCGGTCGCGGCCGTCGCGGCGCGCATCCACCGGCTCGACGCCGTGCGCGTGCCGCTCGCGGATGCGCGCGGGCGAATTCTCGCCGAGACGATCGCGGCCCCGCGCTCGCTGCCCGGGTTCGCGAACTCGGCGATGGACGGTTACGCGGTGCGCGCGAGCGAATTGCCGGCGACGCTTCCGATCCACTCGACGATTGCGGCCGGTCACGCGACGACCGAGGCGATTCCCGAGCGCGTCGCGGTGCGGATCTTCACCGGCGCGCCGATGCCCGCCGAGCTCGACACGGTCGTGATGCAAGAAGATGCGACCGTCGAGGACACCGGCAACGTCACGCTGCCCGCGTCCGCGAAGGGCGAGAACGTGCGATTCGCCGGCGAGGACATCGCGGCGGGCGAGCGCGCCGTCGATGCGGGCTCGCGCCTCGGGCCCGGCGAGCTGGGGCTGCTCGCCGCGCTCGGCATCGCCGATGTGCTGTGTATGCGGCAACCGCGCGTCGCGATCATCGCGACCGGCGACGAGCTCGTCGACGTGTCGAGCCCGCTCGAGCCGGCGCAGATCGTCGATTCATCGGCGTATTCGCTCGCGGCGTTGATCCGCGACGTCGGCGGTGAGCCCAGCTACGTCGGGATCGCGAAAGACGACCCGATCACGATGGCGGCGTTGATCGCGAGTGCGCTCGATCACGACGTCGTGATCACGACCGGCGGCGTCTCGGTCGGCGATCGCGATCACGTGCGCGCCGCGCTCGCGTCGGCGGGCGTCGAGCTCGAGCTCTACAAGGTCGCGATGAAGCCGGGCAAGCCGTTCTCGTTCGGCATGAACCACCGCGTGCCGGTGTTCGGCCTGCCGGGCAACCCGGTGTCGACGTACGTCGCGTTCGAGCTGTTCGTGCGGCCCGCGCTGCTCGCGATGCAAGGCGCCGCGGTGACGCAGCGGCCGCGCGCGCCGGTCGTGCTCGCGCACGGTTATCGCAAGCAAGCCGGCCGCGCGCACTTCATTCGCGCGACGGTCGTGCGCAACGGCGAGCACTTGATCGCCCATCCCCATCCGAAACAGGGCTCGGCGATCTTGTCGTCGCTCGTCGGCTGTAACGCGCTCGTCGAGCTCGCCGCCGAGCTCGAGCTCGTCGAGCCCAACACCGTGATGCCCGCGATCTTGTTCGAGGCCGTATGACCAAGCACACCGTCGATGCCGACGATCGCGCCGACAAGGCGCTCGCCAAACACTTCCCCGAAGCCGGGCGCCGCCAGCTCGGCGAGCTCTTCGATGCCGGCGAGGTTCGCGTCAACGGCAAGCGCGCGAAGAAGGGCGATCGCGTGGTCGCCGGCGACGTGATCGAGCTCGCGCGCGAGCCGGTCTGGGGCGATGCGCTCAGGCCCGTCGCGGATCCGAGCGTCGCGCTCGAGATCTTGCTCGAGACGCCCGAGCTCGTCGCGATCAACAAGCCGGCCGGGGTGCCGTCGCAGCCGCTGCGCGCGGGCGAGCTCGGCACGATCGCGAACGGCCTGGTCGCACGGTTTCCGGAATGCGCCGCGATCGGCGATGACACACGCGACGGCGGCCTCGTCCATCGCCTCGACATCGGCACGTCGGGCGTGCTCGTCGCGGCGCGTAGCGAAGCGTCGTATCGCGCGCTGCGCGACGCGTTCGGCACCGGCGCCGTCGCGAAGACGTATCTCGCGATCTGCGACGCCCTGCCCGTGTCGCGCGATTGCGAGGAGCCGCTCGCGCAGCGCGGCGATCACGTGGTCGTCGATCACACCGATGGCCTGTCGGCGCACACGACATTTTCGATCGAGCGCGCCGGAAGCCAGTATGCGCTCGTGCGCTGCACGGCGACGACGGGCCGCATGCATCAAGTCCGCGCGCACCTCGCTCACGTCGGCGCGCCGATCACCGGCGACGCGCTGTACAAGGGCTTGCCGCTCGATGGATTCGACGGCTTCTTCTTGCACGCCGCGACCCTCGACGTCGCCGGCCATCGCATCGAGGCGCCGCTGCCCGCGCGATTTGTCGAAGCGCTCGCGGCCGTCGGGCTCACGGCTTGATCATCGCCACAGGGCGATCGCGCCGGCGAGCGCGCGGTCTTCGCGCACGACCTCGACCCGCTCGGTGGGCTCGTCGTGCACGAGCGCCGCATCGCGCCCGGTGACGTAGAGCTTGCGCGGCGCGAACACGGCGAGCAGCTGCTCGACCGCGCGCAGCGCGCGTTTGTTCCACTTGCGGCGGCCGAGCCGATCGGCGACGTCACCGGCCAGATACTCGGCGTAGGTCATGCCCTTGCGAAAGCGATGCGCGCCGAGCGCGAAGCTCGGCCAGGCGACGCCGTCGACAAACAGCGCGGCGCCGAATCGTTCGCCGAGCGAGAGCACGAGCTCGATGCCGCGGCTCTCGACGACGCTGCGCGCGGCGAGCTCGGTCACGCCCGCAACGCGCGCCGGCCGGAGGCTCTGGCGCGCGAGCTCGACCGCGAGCTCGGCGCGATCGCGCACGTCACACGCGGCGCTGATGCGATCGAAGTCGACTCCGAGCTCCTCGACGAGCTCCCATAGCGGCACCAGCGGATTTTCCGAGACGTCGGCGCGTGCCCATGGCGTCACCGGCTCGGCCCACGGGCCGATCACCATCGCCGCCACTTCGCGCTCGTCGATCGCCGCGACCAAGGTGCGCGGCCGGTTCGACGCCACAAAGGGGACGGTGTCCACTAAGACAACTTGTGGCGCGCAAACCCGCGAATGTAAATAGCCGCGAGATCCGGACGTCAACTAACCCTAGATCGTGCGAGCGAGGTCGCAAGCCTCGAGCAGGCACAGCATCCGGCCGGTCTTCAGCTGCAACTCGCGCTCGGGCTGCGCTTCCACGAGATCGCCGACCGACGTCTTGCCATCGAGCTGCTCGGCGAGCTCGACGAGCCCGTTGACCTCGAAGCGCTCGGGCCCGACGCGACGCGAGCGCACCGCGCGCAGCTTGAGCCCGCCGTTCTTTGCGACCCAGCTGTCGGTGACGTCGTCGGAGAGAGCCATCGCGCCCGCGCCGAGGATCTCGAACGCGTTGAAGTCGAGCGGGAACGCCTCGCGCGGGTTCTCGCGGCCCTGATACCAGGCGAAGCCGCCCTTGTTCCACGTGCACACGTCGATGATCTTCGTGCGGACCTGGCGCGTCAGGTGGCGGAACACTTCGAGCGGCTTGAGCAGGCCGAGGCCGACGAGCGTATCGCCGAGCTTGCCGCCGTAGTGCGGCATCATCGCGAGCGCCATCGCGAGCTCGCCGTCGCTCAGCACGCCCTTGGTCACCAAGTAATTGCCGAACAGCTCGCTCGCGACGTTGCTCGACACGTACTCGGGCTGACCGTCGCGAACGTAGATCTCTTTCTTGATGCCGCCGACCGCGACGACGAGCAGCCCGGTCGCGCGCGCCGTCATCAGGCGAAACAACACGCGCAGCGGCGAGGTCAGCGAGAAGTCGCCGGCGTCATCGGGATCTTCGGCGATGTCTGCGAGCAGCGGCGGCGTCGGCGGCTTCTTGCGCGCGAGCTCCTCGGGCGACGGCATCGCGAGGTCGCGCGAGCGGGTCTGCACCGGCTCTTCGGTGATGTCGTCGAACGCGCGCATCTGCGAATCTTCGTCGCGCGGCAGCGCCGCGTGGATCTGCGCGGGCACGTCGGGCAACACGATCGCCTCGACGGCCGCGCTGATCGAATCTGCGATCGGCACTTCGACCGCGCCGGAATTCTGTGACGAATCCTCCGGCGGCGTGCTGCCAAAAGGCGCGCGCTGCGGTGGCTCGGGCCTGCCGAGCTTCGGCGGGATGTGGACGACCGGCCGCTCGCGCACGGTGTCGGCGCGCTTGTTCGACGGTGGTTGTGAATTCGCCAGCTCGGCCGGCGACAGCGGCGGTGACGACGCCGGCCGCGATTGCCCGGCCTCGTACGTCACCGAGATCACCGGCATGCTCACCTCGTCGTTCGGCTCGATCGAGATCTGTGGCACGCCGTCGTCGCTCGGCGGCCGCGCCGGCGGCAAACCGACATCGTCGACGATCGCGGTTTGATTCTCGGAACGGCCGCGGCGCTCCTGCACGGCCTGCTGCAGCTCGCCGACGATCGGCGCGATGTCCTTGTTCGTCATCCGGTGGCGCTGCTCGAACAGCCACTCGGCGATCGCGTCGCGGAACGCGCCGGCGTTCTGCCAGCGCTCGTCGACCGATTTCTTCAGCGCCTTGCGCACGATGCCCTGCAGGCCGTGCTCGAGCTCGCTGCCGTACTTGTCGAAGCGCGTCAGCTTCGCGTCGCGCACCATCAGCAGCACGTCGAGCTCGTTCGCCGCGGCGAACAGGCGCCGGCCGGTCAGCATCTCGGCGAGCACGACGCCGACCGAGAACAAGTCGCTGCGCTGATCGAGCGGTAGCTCGATGACCTGCTCGGGCGACATGTAGCCGTACTTGCCCTTGAGCGTGCCGGTCTTGCTCTTGTGCGCGCGATCCGGATCCTTGGCGCGAGCGATGCCGAAATCGACGAGCTTGACGTGGCCGCGCACGCTCAACAGCACGTTTGATGGCGAGATGTCGCGGTGCACGATGCCGAACGGCCGGCCGAGGTCGTCGACGAGGTTGTGCGCGTAGTCGAGCGCGTCGAGCACCTCGTGGGCGATCCACGCCGCGATCGGAGGCGGCAGCTTCTTGCGGCGCTGCGCGTATTCGCGGAGCAGCGCGAGCACGTCGATGCCTTCGACGTATTCCATCGCGATGAACAGCGCGTCGTCGACGCGGCCGAGCTCGAACGTCTGAGCGATCTTGGGATGGACGAGCTTCGCGGTCAGCTTGGCTTCGTCGATGAACATCGCGGTGTAGGTGTCGTCACCGAGCAGGTGCGGCAGCAGGCGCTTGATGACGACTTTCTTCTGAAAGCCGTGTTCGCCCGGCGACGTCGCCACGTATAGCTCCGCCATTCCGCCCATGGCGAGCCGCTCGATGAGCTGGTAGCGGCCGAAGCCGACGGGAAAATCCGCCACCGTTTGCATCAGGGTATCACGCGGCAGCAGGCAGCCCGAGTTAGCTGCGTCGCATCAATAAGTGACCCGCACGTTCGAGTGCGTGTGTGATTGCGGTATCGACCCGGTCGAAATGAGCGAACGCGAGGCCGCGCTCGCCCGCCAGCTGCTCCGCGCGTTCGCGCACGGGCCTGCGCGCGCCCGAGAGCACGATCTGGAGCGCGCTGCCGACGGCCTGATCGAGAAAGCTCGCATACGCGCGTTCGAACCCACGCTCGGCGGCCGAAGCGAGGCCGCCACAATCGATCACCAGCGACGGCGCGCCGGTCCCGACCGCGAGCATCCACGCGCGCGCCAAGATGCTCTCGAGCACGCTCGCCGACGGTGCGCCGACGAGAAACACCGCGGGCAGCTTCGGTAGCAGCTCGACGATCGGCGTGCCCGAATCGAGTTGCTCCGCGGTCTGCTCGCGCAGCGATTGCAGGCCCGACGCGGCGAACGCATCGAGCGCCACGACCGAGAGCCACTCGAATAGCCGCGTGAGCGCGGCCGCGTCATCGGCGGCGGTCATGCCGGCGACGACGTCGCGCAGCTCGAGCAGCAGCGCCGCCACGTCGAAGCCGGTCGCGCCCTCGCTCGCGAACTGTGCGCCCAAGAACGCGGCGCTGCGCTCGAGCTCGCGGGCGGCATCGCTCCCAGGCACGAGCGCGGGAGCGCCGCCGTGCGCCGCCTCGGTCAGAGCTTCGACGAGGCTCGCGACCTGCGCGGTGTGCGTGGCGGCCTTGGTCGCACGGCGAAAGCGCAGCGGCGAGCGTTCGAACCGGACGATCCACGCCGCGAGGATCTCGTTCGAGCGCTCGCGCAAGATCGCAGCGAGCTGTGCAGCCTCGGCCACGGCTCACCGTACCGTGCACCATGTTACGATGCAAAGCTGTGAAGCTGATCTCGGTGGGCAGGAGCGACATCGGGCGCAAGCGCCAGATCAACGAGGATTGCTTCTTTCGCGATGACGCGCGCGGCTTTTACGTCGTCGCCGACGGCGTCGGCGGCCAAAACAAGGGCGAGATCGCGAGCCGCGAAGCCGTCGACGCGATGACGTCGTGGGTCTACGGCGCGGGGCGTGATCTCGACCGGCTCGTCGAGCGCGTGCTGTTCGGCGACGCCGAGTGCGTGTGGGAGATCCGCCGACTGCTCGAGAGCGGCGTCAAGAACGCCTGTTACATGGTCTACGGCATGGCCGAGCTCGATCCCGAAAAGAAGGGCATGTCGACGACGATGTCGGCGCTGCTCGTGCGCGCGAACCTCGCGTTCGCCGCACACGTCGGCGATTCGCGCGTGTATCGCGTGCGCCAGCAAGCGGTGCTGCAGCTCACCGAGGACCACACGCTGATCAACTACAAGGTCAAGCACGGCATGATGACGCGCGCCGAAGCCGAGAAAGCGACCGGCAAGAACGTGATCACGCGCGCGGTCGGCCACAAAGACTACGTGCAGGTCGACACCGCCGACGTCGACGCGGCGCCGGGCGATCGCTTCCTGTTGTGCAGCGACGGCTTGCACGGCTACTTCACGACCGACGACGAAGTCGTGCAGCTATGCGCGGACGGCGAGCTCGAAGAGTGCGCCGAGGCCGCGATCGCGATGGCGAACTCGCGCGGCGGCAAAGACAACATCACCGCGATCGTCGCTGAAGTCTTGCCGTAGCTCGATCAGTAGTACGTGAGCCCGAGACACAAGCCGGTGTCGAACACGACGCCGCGCACCGTGACGATCGACGTCATGCCCCAGGTCTCGATGCCGAGCACGAGCTGGCGCCAGCGCACGAAATCGAGCCCCAGCCCGAACAACCCCGAGATGCCCGCGTGCGCCTTCGCGCCGGTCGAGTCGTCGAACGTGATCACGGAGAGGCCACCGGCGCCGCGCACCCACAGCGACGGCGCGACGTAGAGCAATGCGCCCGCCAGCAGGTTGTAGTCGTCGTCGTGATAGAGCGGCGAGCCGGTGACGTTCGACTCGTGAAGGCGCGAGCCGCCGGTGAGCTCGAACGTGATCACGGTGTCGCGCGTCGCGACATGGCCGATCCGGAACGATGCCGACGGTCCGCGTCCGACGCCGGTATCACCGACGTTGCCCGCGTTGCCGCCGAGCACGAGGCCACCGCCGAGCGACAGCGACAGCGTCAGCCCACTGCGCGGCGCGTTCGAGACCAGGTTCGCCTCGTCGCCGGCTTGCACCGCGCGCGAATCGGGCTCGTCGGCAAATGCCGTCGCCGAAGCTGCCAACGACAGCAGCGCGACGGCGCGTGCGATCACTTTTTGGCCCCCCGGGCTTCGGTCTGCTCGTCGCGGGTCATCAGCTCCGGAAACGTCTTGCCGGCGAGCTGCGGCTGATCGGCCAACAGCAGCCGTGCGACCGGCTTGCCACCGATGATGTGCGAGTCGACGATCTCGGCGACGTCCGCGACGGTCACGCCGCCGTACCAGACCTGCTCGGGATACACGACGACGGCGACGCCGTGCTCGCACTGATCGAGGCAGCCGGCGTTGTTGGCGCGCACTGCCTTGCCGCAACCGCGCTGCTTGAGCAGCTGCTTGAGCTCGTCGCGGACCGCTTCGCCGCCCTTCGCTTTGCAGCAACCTTTGGGATTATCGGCGGCTCGTTCGTTGATGCACACGAACACGTGGCGCTGCAGGTTGGGCACGTCGGCGCGAGCGTAGCATTCATGGCATCCTATGGGCGGCGATGAGTCTCGTCGGTCAGGTGGTCGGTGGTTACCGGATCACCCTGACGGCGCGCGCCGACGCGATCGGCCGCTTCTTCA
>DATBAS010000044.1:0-29151 GCA_036271395.1 Kofleriaceae bacterium | reverse complement strand
GCGCTTCTCTTTCGGATAGTCCTTGCGCAGCGGGTGGCCGACGAACTCCTCGTAGAGATAGATGCGACGCAGATCGGGGTGACCATCGAAGCGGATGCCGTACATGTCGAACGTCTCGCGCTCCTGCCAATCGAACGCGGGCCACAGCCCGGCGAGCGACGGCACGCGCGGATCGTTTTCGGGCGCTTCGATCTCGAGCCGGATCCGGTGCCTCTTCGCGACCGAGCGCAGCTGATAGCAGACCGTGAACCGCGGCTTGGTCTCGTTCCAGTGTTCGGCGACCGGGCGGCCGATCGGTCGCCAGTCGAGCCAATCGATCGCGGTGCAAAACACCGGCGAGTCGAACGCCATCGCGGGATCGTCGCGGAGCCAGGTGGCGACCGCGAGCAGATCGTCGCGCTTGATCCAGGCGGTCTCGTCGCCGTGTGGTGAGCCAGTGCGCTCGACCGCCGACGAAAACTTCGCGGCGAGCGCGTCGAGGACTTGCTTGGACACGACTACTCTCCAGCGTCTCCGGACGCGGCCTCTTGCTCGGCGATCAGCGCATCGCGCTTGAGCCGGAGCTGGCTGTGACCGCGTCCGTCTTGGATGCGCTTCATCAGCATGATCAAAGCATCGAGCACTTGCTCGGGCCGCGGCGGGCAGCCAGGGATGTAGACGTCGACGGGGATGACCTGATCGGCGCCGGGCATCGCGTGATAGTTCTGGTAGAAGCCGCCGGTCGACGCGCACACGCCGAACGCGATCACCCACTTCGGCTCGGCCATCTGATCGTAGATGCGCTTGAGCGCCGGGCCCTGCTTCTCGGTGATCGTGCCGACGATCATCAGCAGATCGCTCTGGCGCGGCGAGAACCGCGGAAACTCGGCGCCGAACCGCGCGATGTCGTACTTCGGCGCGGCGACGGACATGAACTCCATGCCGCAGCACGCGGTGACGAACGGGTACGTGAACAGCGAGAACTTGCGGCCCCACTCGGGAATGCGCGCGAGCTTGGACTGCTTGGCCCAATTCGCGGCGTCTTCGAGGCGCGTCGTGCTGAGCTCTAGTCCCATCCGATTGCCTTCTTCTTCCAGACGTAGGCGAGCGCGACGACGAGGATCGCGACGAACACCAGCATCTCGGCGAAGCCGAACACGCTGACGACGACCGCGCCCGTCGGGCCGATCCCGTGCGACAGCTGCGTGTACAGCGTCGCCCACGGATACATGAATGCGGCCTCGATATCGAACACGAGGAACAGGATCGCGACCTGGTAAAAGCGAACGCTGTAACGGCCGCGCGGCGAGCCGATCGGCTCCGAGCCGCACTCGAACGGCTTGAGCTTGTCGGGGTTCGTGGCCTTCGGGCCGACGAGCACCGCGAGCGCGGTGAACAGGCCGCAAAAGCCCAGCGCGAGAACGATGGCCGCACCGGCCGGCATGTACGCCTGGAGCTGCAAAGCGAGCGCAGTATATGGCGCCGGCCTGGCCGGTCAATCGACGAGGACGCCGATTTTCTTAGAGATTCGCCTGCGCGTTGCGGAGCGCGTCTTCGAGCGCCGCGATCATCATCTCGTTGGTATCGACGAGGTAGATCGTCTCGGGATTCGGACGGCGGTGCGCGCGAATTTCTTCGACGATCGCGCGCGCGGCCTCGTCGATCGGTACGCTGCCGAGGTCGGTGCCGATCCCGGGGATCGCGATCACCTTGAAGTTGTTTCGATCGGCTGCGATCAGCGCGGCACGCGCGGCGCGCCGAACATTTTCGGCCCCGATGATCATGCCGGGCTCTTCCATCGTCGGCACGTGGATGACGTTCTTCGCCGGCAACTGACCGGCGGTCGTCACGAGCGCCGCACCGACGGCGATCGGCGCCGCGGCCATCGCTGCTTGTTGGATCACGTCGCCGCCTTGGCGACGAAGCGAGCCACCGATACCGCCGCCCATGATGCCGAGCGAGTTCGCCGGATTGACCACGGCGTCCACCGGCAACGTCCAGAGATCTGCCTTCGCGACGTGAACTTGCATGCCGCCGGGTCCGTATCACAGGCCCGCGAGCCAGGTAAAGCCTGGCGAGGAACCGACGAGCTTACTGGTCGCTACGCGCAGGCCTTTTCGAGCTCGGCTTCGACCTTTTCTTCGGTCCACTTACGCGCGACCGCGAGCTCCTTGACGATGAGCTGCTTCGCGTTGTCGAGCATCTTGCGCTCGCCGAACGACAGCACCTTGCTGCTCTTGAGCCGATACAGATCGCGATAGACCTCGGCGACGTCGAACAACGAGCCGGTCTTGATCTTCTCCATGAACCCGCGATAGCGCCGGTTCCACGTCTGCTTGTCGATGTGGACGTCCTTCTCGCGAAGGATGTCGAACACTTCTTCGATTTCCGACGACGTCGCGACCGCGCGCAAGCCGACTTGATCCGCCTTCTCACGCGGCACGAGGATCTGCATGCCGGTCGCGAGAACTTTCAGCACGTAGAAGGAGCACACGGTGGTGTTGATCTCCTTCTTCTCGATCCCGATCACCTCCGCGACGCCGTGAGCCGGATAGACAGCCTTTTCGCCAATCTTGAAGTCGTTCGACATCGGTTCACTTCTCCGTAGGTAGCCGCCTCGAGAGCAATGGCGGTGCCAGAGGTAAGTTATCTATTGGCCTGACATAGGCGCGACAGCTTGTCACAACGCAGGCCGTCAACGCAGCGCGGCGAGCCTGGGTACCTCAAAAGTCGGCGGAGGATATCAGCCGTACGTGATTTCTCCACCCAAATCGACATCGGGACCACCGTGCAGCGAGCAGCGTGTCGAGATATCAGCCACTTGTCTGATACGATCGTGGTCACGTGCGTGGATCGATCGGTCAGCTGCTGATCGCGCAAGGAACGATCGACGCGAGCGGATTGTCCGATGCACTGGCGCGCCAGAGCGGCCGGCACCCGGTCGCGTCGGAAATCTACATGCTCGGGTACGCCACCGAGCGCCAGCTCTGTACGGCGCTGGCGGCGCAGACCGGCTGGCCCGCGATCATCTTCGACGAATCGGCGATCCGGCTCGACGTGCTCGACTACGTCTCGATCGAGTGGGCGAAGATCTTCAGCGCGCTCGTGGTCGCCGAAGACGATCACACGCTCGTGGTCGCGGCGGCGCGGCCCGAAGATGCGATCGTCCCGGCGCGCGAGCTCGGCGCCGCGCGCGGCAAGCACGTCGAGCTCCGCATCGCGCTCGACGTCACGCTCGCACGCACGATCCGCCAGGGCTTCAAGAAGGCGCGGCAGGGCGATCAGTTCCTCGTCGGCCCCGAAGCGACCGCGCGCACGCCGTATCTCGCGATCGTGCAGCCGACCGGCCATCCCGAGGATGAAGGCCGGCTCGCGCAGCGCGCACTCGCCGAGGACGCCGCGCGCTCGATCGAGAACGAAGACGAGCTGCCATCGGCGGCGACGCTGACCGGCGACTGGCAGGTCAACACGGTCTCGACGACCGACGATCGCGCGATCGCCGAGCGCACGGCGCTGATCGCCGCCGACTTCGATCGCTACGACGACGAGACCGATTCCGGCGGCAAGCTGCGTGCGCTCGTGGTCGATCCCGATCCGCCGGGTCGCGTCCAGCTCGTCGGCAATCTCGAGCAGCTCGGCTGGGCCTGTCAATCGACGTCGAACGGCCAGCAAGCGGTCGACCTGTTGACGCGCAACAAGTTCGACTTCGTGTTCGCCGATGTCGCCGCGCCCGATGTCGACGGCCTGCAGCTGTGTCGCGCGATCAAGCGCAGCAATCGGCTCGGCGACGTCAAGGTCGTCGTGACGACGTCGGTGCTCGACTCCGGGCAAGTTCCCGACGAGGTCTTGCAGCGCCACGGCGCCGACGGCTACCTCGAAAAGCCGCTCGACGTGCGCCGCTTGCATCGCATCATCCGCGAGCTCGTGCCCGAGACTTCGCACGCCGATCACGAGGTCGCGTTGGCGGACGCGCTCGCCCGCTATCACGACGGCGACATCGACGGCGCGGTCGCGAGTCTGCGCGGCGCGCTCGTCACCGATCCGAGCAGCGCGAAGCTGCACTTCATGCTCGCGAACATCTTGCAGCGCGCGTCGCGCTGGTCCGAAGCGGTCGACGAGTACGAATCGACCGTCGAGATCCAGCCGCACTACTTTCCGGCGCTGACGCGGCTCGCCTATCTGTATTTTCGTCAGGGCCTCCACGCGCGCGCCGTCGAGACATGGCGCCGTGCGTTACCGGTCTGTGAAGATCCGGCGTTGCGACGCAACATCGAGCTGTTCATGCGCAAGCTGGTCGCGGACATGTCGAAAAGCGACGCCGCGCGGTAGCAACGCTGACAGCGCTCGCCAGCGTGGGCACAGCAAACGATCGGTTGCAGGTTCGCTATGCTCGCTCGCGCAATTCCGTGCGGTTGGGCCCGCATGTCGTGGGCCTCGGAGTTGCTGAAGGAGGAGCCGTGTCGACTTCGCGCGTCCTCGTGATGGTGTTGTTCGCGTCTGCTTGTTCCGCGCCGATGCCCAATGGCAACGGCGACGATGGCTCGTCGTCGGATACGCCCGATGCATCGCAAGGTGCGCCGACCGACGGCGCAGTTGCCGCGAGCGATGCAGGCAGCGGCTCGTCGGCGCCCGCCGATGCACCGGCGGCGCCGCCGATCACCGTGCTGCGCGGCGTCGATCGCGCGGGCGCGTTCTCGGCGACCGAAGCCAAGACGCTGGCGACCTCCGACGCCGTGAAGTGGACCGGCGTGTACATCGGCGGGCCATGCAACGCCGGCTCGGGTTGGACCAAGGCGCTCGTGCAATCGTTCGCGACCGATCTCGGCTGGACGTTCATGCCGATCTACGTCGGCCGCCAGACGTCGTCGATCTGCAGCGCCGACGTGTTGACCGCCGCGCAAGGCACGACCGACGGCGACGCCGCGGTTACGGCGATGGCGACGTTCGGTTGGGATGCGAACAAGAACATTCCGGTCTGTCTCGATCTCGAAGCCGGAACCTACGCGGCAAACGCGAGCGGCTCGGAGGCGTACGCGAAGGCGTGGCTCGCCGCGGTCAAAGCCGGCGGCTACCTCGGCTACGTCTACTCGAACCCGACCGGGATCAACGGGCTCTACGGCGCCGGGGTGAAGTTCGACGGCGCGTGGCCGGCGAGCTGGTTCTACACGAGCTTCGAAAACGTCTCGCCGAGCGATCTGACGCAGCTCACGACCGGCACCTACGACACCACGAACCGCGCGTGGCAGTACGCGTCGTTCACGTCGAGCGTCGGCGGGATCGATGCCGACACGTCGGATCTGTTGCTCGCGCCGACACCCGGCGGCACGAACCTCTAGTTCGTCGACGGCGTCGGCGTGACCGTGCCGTTGATCGTCGGCGCGCCCGACGGCTGGCGGATGCGGATCCACCCGACCGCGCCGCCGCCGCCGCCGCCGCCGGCACCGAAGCCATCGGGCGATGCGTTGCTCGCGGTGCCCGCGCCGCCGCCTTGAGGCGTGGTGCGAAACCCGCCGTTGCCGCCGGTGCCGCCGTACATGTCAATGATGGTGTTGGCCTGCTGCGCGCCGCTGGTCGCGTTGCACGCGCTCGTCCCGCCCGCGTTGCCCGCGTTCGAGGAGCCGCCGCCTTGGCTGCCCGCGCCGCCGTCGGCACACACGCGCGCGCCCGATTGCACGCTCACCGCCGATGCTTCGAAGAAGATCGCACCACCGGCGCCGCCACCACCACCGCCGGTCTCGGCATCGGCCGCGGCAGCGCCTTCGCCGCGCGCATCGATGAAGCCGGAAGCCTCGAGCGTTTGCTGCGCGTCGAGTTGAACCCCGCCGCCGCCGCCGCCGCCCGCGCCGGGCGTGCCCGCGCCGTTGCTCGAGCCGCCGTTACCGCCCGCACATCCGGCGACGAGCGGGCTTAGCGTCGAAGCCAGCGAGTTGCCGTGGCTACCGTGCGCGCCGTGACCGCTACCATGACTGCCGTCGGTGCCATCGGTGCCATCGCCGCCGTTCGCGCCGCCGCCCGCGCCACCGCCACCGCCGCCGCCGGTCGAGCTCACCGTCGATGGTTGACCCGCGGCGCCGCCGCGCCCTCCGCAGCTCGCATTGGCGCCGGCGCTCGCCGTCAGCGTGCCGTCGATCGATGCGGTCGTATCCGAGGCGATCACGATCGGCATCGAGCCGGTCACGGCGAGCGCTGCGCTCGCTGCGAGCGAGAACGACGTGACATGCACGACGACGAGCGACGAGCCGTCCTTCTGCACGAGCTTCTCGCTCGCGATCGAGCTTGGAATGTTGTCGCTGTCGATCGCCTGCGTATTGCCGCTCGCGATCGTCATCGCGCCGATCGCCGGAGGCAGCTGGCATGGATCGAAATTGGTCGGCGTCCACGTCCAGCAGTTGGGATTTCCCGAGCCGGATCCCGACCCGGATCCCGAGCCGCTCGCGGGCGCATCGAGATCGACGAACGCATCTGGACCACCATTCGGCGCATCACCGCCGAGCGTCATCGCGCCGTCGATCGACTGCGCCGGGCTCGGCCGGAAGCTGCAACCGACGATCGCGACCAGCCATACGAGGTGCTTCACGTCCGAAAATTGTAGTGCGAGACCCCTTCGCGACACGATGTAGGCAACTTCGCTTGCGCCGGCCGGCAACTCGAGTTGTCGGGGCGGTCGATGTCCTCGTGATCGCTGCGTCGCGATCTGGTGCGCCATCTGCAGACGCAACCGGCTGATATGCGCCGCGACTCCAGCTGGGACGACGACGAGATCGAGACGCGCGTGTTCTTCCAGCCGGAAGCGCACGAGGTCTACGACACCGTGCGGCCAGTCACGACGCGGCCGATGCCGGCTCCGCCGGAGCGCACGCCGCGGGGCACGCAGCCCACGCCGACGATGTCGCTGCTCGCCGAAGATGCGTTCTCGATCCCATCGCTCGCCAACATCTTGGAGCCCGATCCGCCCGCGCCAACGGTCGGCATGCGGCGCCAGCGTCGCATCACGCCGATCCAGCTCGGCGTCGCTGCCGCGTTCGCGCTGCTCGGCATCACCATCGGCGGCTTGATCGCGTTCACCGGCCACTCGCCGCCCGCGGGAACCGTGGTCGTGCATGCGCGCGCGCCGTCGATCGTCGTGGCGCCGATCGCACCGACGCCCGCGCCGGTCGTCGCGCCGCCGGTGCTGATCGCGTTGCACGTCGACTCGACGCCGGCCGGCGCGACCGTGATGCTCGTTGGTGAAGGTGGTGCGACGACGGTGCTCGGCACCACGCCGCTCGACTCCAACGTCGATCCGAGCCGCGACTACGATCTGTTGATCAAGCTCGACGGCAAGGCGCCGCAGCTCGAGCACGTCGCGGCGGCGTCGAGCCATCGCATCAGCGTGGCGTTCGATGCGCCCGCGCCTGCACATCACCACCACGCCGCCGCTGCCGCTTCGATCGTCACGCCGACGTGGTCGGCTGCAATCCCCGCGAAGGGCAGCCTGCGGATCGCCGCGAAGCCGCCGTGCTCGATCGCGATCGACGGCAAGCCGACCGGCATGCTCACGCCGCAGGCGGCGATCCAGCTCGCGCCCGGCCATCACTCGGTCACGCTCACCAACGCCGAGCAGGGCATCAGCCTGACCAAAGACGTGACGATCGAGGTCGATCACCCGACGTCGCTGATCCAGAACTTCCTGAACTGATGCGATCATTGCCGCGTGCGTCACCAGCAGGCGTGAAACGACTGCTCTTGTTCCGCCGTGGTCGCCGCGGTGCCGCCGCCGCAACTCGCGTACACGCCTTGCGCGTCGTCGCCGAGCTTCGCGACCGCCGCGAACAGCGAGTCTTCGTCGAGGATGCCGTCGAAGCGCGTGCGGTACGTCAAGTTGTCCGTCCACTTGTGGACGTTGAGCTTCGCGTACTGGCGCCAGCGCGGTAGCCCGCGCGCGACCGCGACGGCTTCGAGCGCGGCTTTCTGACAATCGGCTTGGTTGTTCGCCGCGAGCAAGCGCTTCGCCTCGGCGAGCCGATAGTGCACGACGTTGATCGCGCGCGCGGTCGGATTGCCGCCGGCTTCGCACGCGAGATCGCCGACGCCACCGCAGCGATCGACGGGATGACGTATCGCGCGCTCGTAGTGCGCGACGGTCGCGCAATGCAGCGTCGCTTTCGTCAGCGGATCGGTGATGTCGCGGCGCAACCCGATCACGACCATCGCGTCGCCTTTGCGCAGCCTCGGCACGAGCGCGCTCTCGATCGCCTCCTGCCACGAGCCCTTCTTGTGCGGCTTGGGAAACCGTTGCCGATACGGGACCGCACGAAGCGCGCGCACGAACTCGTCGGCGATCACCGGCGCGCCGACGTCGCCGTTCGGGTTCTCGCACACCGAGTGCTCGATCTCGACGTTACCCGCGAGCTTCTTGCCGTCGCGGGCGTCGGGCGGCTCGGTCGGATAGCACGACGGCAGGCAGCGATCGTGCGCCGGTGGACCGACCTCGGCACACGTCATCGCGAGCGCGTCTTGCTGCTCGGCTTCGAGCTTGCGGTGCGCTTCGGCGAGCTCGTCGTGGTGCTCGCGATCGTGCTGCGCTTGCAGGTCGGCCGCGGTGGGCCCTGCCGGTTGCAGCGGCGGCGGCGCGGGCTGCGGCGACGGCGGCGGCGGGCTCGACCCGCATGCCGCTATCGTGATGACCACCGCGAGCGCACGCACGCGGTGATCATAGGCATATTGCGAAGCCCGCAACATTTGGAGTGCACGTTTCGTCACCCGCGGGCTTCGCGGCTGGTACCGCCAAACCCACGTTTCGGCTCGAATCGCGCGTGGCACGCGAGCTGCTCTTGTCCACCGGTATGCGGAAGCTCAAGACGATCGACCTCGCAGCGCTCGACAGCGTGCATGGCGGTGACGGTGCTGCGGCTGCGCCCGATCCGAGCGCGTGCCCGGGCGGCCAGTGCGGTGCCGGTGCCGGTGGCGGTGGCGGTGGCCTCGGCGGCGGCAAATTGCTCGCCGGCCTCGGCAGCATCCTCAACCCGATCATGAGCGTCGTGCAGACCGCCATCCAGTCACGGCACTCGCAAGGCTCGGCGGCGGCTGCAGCTGGAGCGCAGGCGCAACAACAGGATCCGCAGCAGCAACAGCCGGCGATGCCGTCTGCGATGGGCGGCGGTGGCGGCGGCGGCGGTGGCGGGCGGCGCCATCACGGCGGCGGCGGCGTCAACATCAGCGTCGGCTGATGGCTACGACAGCGTGCCCGGATTCATGATCTGTTGTGGATCGAGCGCGTCGCGGAGCGCACGGAGATAGCCGTCGAGCTTGTGCGCGCGCGCGCCGAGCAAGTAGCCGCCCGCAGCTTCGGCGGCGCGCTCGAGCTCGGCGGTGCCCGGCGCGGCGGTCACGAAGATGAGGCCACCGTCCGGATCGAAGCGCGAGATATGCGCGCGCACGGCGAGCCCGAGCTCGCGCGCGCGATCGATCACCGCGTGATAGACCGGCCGCAGCTTGCTCGGCGTCGCCATGATCTGCAGCGACGGCTGCGGGCCGGGCGTCGCCACGCCCGCATGCAACCGCTTCCACCACAGCTCGGCGTGCGCGTGGTCGCCTGCGCGGCCGCCTTCGGCGAGCACGGCGCTCGCGATCAGATCGCGATCGCATGCCGCGAGATCGGTCGGCCCGGCGGTCCCCGCGCACAGCATCGCTTCGCCGGCCGCGAGCTCCAGGCCCGCGAAGTGCGCATGCGCTTCGGCGGCGTCGTAGATGCGCAGGCCCGACGGCGCGGCTTCTTCGCGCAGCGCCAGGTACACCGCGGCGACGGCGGCATCGACCGAAGGCAGCACGTAGGCGGCGATGAGCCGCGCTTCGGGTTTGGCGTGAATGCGCAGCACCGCGCTCGTGATGAAGCCGATCGTGCCCTCGCTGCCGCACAACGCGCGCGCGAGATCGGGACCGGTCGAGCGCCGCGGCGCGAGTCGCGTATGAACGGTGCGGCCGTCGGCGAGCACCGCCGACACGCCGACGACGGCCTCTTCGAAGAAGCCGTGCCGCGCGCTCGATTTGCCGGGCGTGCGCACCGCGATGATGCCGCCGATCGACGACGTCAGCACGACCGGCGGGTAATCGCCGATCGACAGGCCGCGCGGTGCCAAGATCCGCTCGAGCTCGAGCCCGGTCAGCCCGGCTTGGGCGTGGACGAGCAGCGATTGCTCGTCGAGCTGCACGATCTGATCGAGCCGCGAGGTCGAGATGAACACGCGCGCGCGATCGCCTTTCGGATCGCGCTCCACACGCGTCGGCCGGCCGCCGGCACCGACCGGATGCACCGCCGCGCCGGCCGCGCCTGCGCGACGGATCACTTCGGCGACCTCGGGCGCGGAGCCCGGCGAGACACGCAGGCCGAGCTGCTCGGCGAGCTCCTCGACGTGTTCGGCGCCGACCGCGATCGCGAGCTCGTCGCGCAGCGTCGACAAGCTCATCGCGCGCGGCCTCGCAGGCCCATCTTGCCGGGGTTGAAGATGCCGTCGGGGTCGAGCGCGAGCTTCGCGGCTTCGAAGATCGCCATCGCCTCGCGATGCTCGCCGGCCATGTACGGCGCCTTGAGTAACCCGACGCCGTGGTGGTGGCTGATCGTGCCGCCGACGCGCGTCGTCGCCTCCATGCCGTCGCGCCAGATCGCGTCGTAGAGCCGCGTCGATCCGGCGGCGTCGGGTGCGTGCCCGGCGAACGTGAAGTAGATCGAGCAGCCATCGGGATACGCGTGAGACAAGTGCGCCATCACGACCGCGTGATGGCCGATCGCCGTGCGCACCGAGTGATAGAGATCGAGCAAGCGATCCCAGCTCGCGGCGACCTCCATCGTGTCGACGAACGCGCCGTCGCGGAACATCGGCGACATCCGATAGCTCACCGCGTAGCGATGGCGGTACCACGACCACCCCGGATCTTCGCCGAGGTCGCGCGCGCCGGCGGCCTCGAGCTCGGCAAACGTCAGCGCCGCTTCGACCTCGGTGCGAATCCGCGCGCCCTCGAGCCCGATCACCATGCGGCAGCCGCGGCGCGCGACGCGCTCGACCGCGCCGAACAGCTTGTTGACGACATCGCTCTGGCCGAGCGCGGCTTTCAGCGCGCCGGACCGCACTCCCTTGCCACGGGCGAAGCCCAGCATTTTTTCGACGAAGCCGGGATCGGGTTGCGGCTGCGGCCACGCGGGCAGCGCCCCGCTCGCGAGCTCGGGCACCGGCGGCTTCAGCGCGTCGTCGGTTTCGCTCGCGTCGTGGTGCGAGAACGAGTTGATCAGCGTGTCGAGCTCGTCGTAGAGCCGCACGACGGCCGGCCGTAGCCCGCGCTGCACGACGCGGCGGATCGCGTTTGCGCCGGCCGCGATGTCTTCGACCTCGAAGCCGCGAAACACGCGGAGCTGCGGCGCGGGCGAGACGCGCAACCGCGCGCTCGTGATGATGCCGAGCGTGCCTTCGCTGCCGCACACGAGCTGTGTCCAGCTCGGGCCGCGCAGCGCGCGCGACGGACCATCCGTCTCGATCACCTCGCCGCGGCCGGTGACGACGGTGAGCCCGGCGACGCGATCTTCGACCTTGCCGTACTTCGTCGACAGCTGGCCGGCCGCGCGCGTCGCGAGCCAGCCGCCGACCGTCGAGCAGTAGATCGACGATGGAAAATGGCCGAACGTGTAGCCGCGGCGCGCGAGCTCGCGCTCGAATCGCTCGCCGTTGAGCCCGGCTTCGACGTCGCAGATCAGCTCGTCGGCGTGCACGGCGCGCAGCTGCTGCATGCGCTTCGTATCGATCGTGATGCCGCCGCGGATCGGCACCGCGCCGCCGCACACGCCCGAGCCGCCGCCGTACGGCACGATCGGGATCGCGTGCTCGCGCGCGAGCTTGACGACCGCGACGACCTCGCGCACGTGCTCGGGCCATACGATCGCATACGGTCGCTGTGGCGCCGGCGTACCGACGCGATGCTCGATGAGCAGGCGCGGCCACATGTCACGCGCGTAGGTCTCCAGATCGACGGCGCGCGTCGACACGCGGCGCGGCCCGAAGATCGACTCGAGCTCGCGTTGCAGCCGATCGGCATCGAGCGCGTGCACGCGCGCACCGTACCGCAGTATGGTCCGCGCGTGACGTTTCCAACCCCGGATCGAATTCACACGGTGACCGTGATCGGCGCGGGCACGATGGGCCACGGCATCGCGCATGTGTGCGCGCTCGCCGGCTGCCACGTGCGTATCCAAGACGCGCTGCAGGGCGCCGCGAAAGCCGCGATCGGCAAGATCGGCAAGAACCTCGCGAAGGGTGTCGAGCTCGGCAAGCTCTCGCAGGCCGAGCACGATCTCGCGCTCGGCAGATTGTCGGCGCGCGAGAACCTCGAAGACGCGTGCACCGATGCCGATCTCGTGATCGAAGCCGTGCCGGAGCACCTCGAGCTCAAGCGCGAGATCTTTTCGACCGCCGATCGAGCCGCGCCGGCTCGCGCGCTGTTCGCATCGAACACGTCGTCGCTGTCGATCGCCGAGATCGCAAAGTCGGTGCGCGACGCGTCGCGGCTCGTCGGCATGCACTTCTTCAACCCGGTGCACCTGATGAAGCTGGTCGAAGTGGTGCGCCACCATCGCACGAACCCCGAAGCGGTCGCGGTCGCAACGGGCTTCGCGGAGCGGCTCGGCAAGACGCCGATCACCGTGACCGATTCGCCGGGCTTCGCGTCGAGCCGGCTCGGCCTCGTGATCGGGCTCGAGGCGATGCGCATGGTCGAGCAGGGCGTCGCGTCGGCGGCCGACATCGACACCGCGATGAAGCTCGGCTACGGCCACCCGATGGGGCCGCTCGAGCTGACCGATCTCGTCGGGCTCGACGTGCGGCTCGGGATCGCCGATTACCTCACGAGCAAGCTCGGCACCACGTTCGATCCGCCGCAGCTGTTGCGCGACAAGGTCGCCGCCAACAAGCTCGGCAAGAAGACGGGCGAAGGCTTTTACAAGTGGTCGCCCGACGGCAAGCGTTTAGGATAAGCCAATGATTATCGTCTTCGGGCGGCGGGCGTACGGTCGCGTGAATGCGCACGGCGGCGAGCACGCACACACGCGGTTCGCACACGTCTACTACCTGCCGATCGTGCCGAGCGGTTCGTTCTGGGTGACGCAGCAGCTCGGCGACAGCGTGCGCGGCTTCGAGATCCGGGCAAGCGGCAAGAGCATCGCGGCGGCGTACTTGCGAATGTGGGCACCGCTCGTCGCGATCGGCGCGCTCGTATCGGCGAGCGTCGCCGGCACGATCGTCGCGGTCGTGCTCGCGGCTGCGAGCGCGTGGGCATGGAGCTGGCGCGACGTACGTGGCGCATCGGCGATGCGCGCGAGCGATTTTCGTTTACTCGCGTTCGGCACGCGCTGCGATCCGGCGCTGATGACGCGCGCGTTGCGCGACGACATGAAGCGCGCACTCGATGCGCGCTGGTCGAAGCTCGATACGCAACGGCCGCCCGACGAGGTCGCGGAGCACGGCGCGAACAGCTCCGCCGAAGCCGTGGCCGCGTACGGTTTGCTCGCGCTCGCCGCGCTCGATGCAACCGATGCAACGGCGCGCGCGAAGGCCGCGGCCGCGGCGCAGCGGCTCGTGGACGGCGCGCACGATGACGTCGGCGCCGCCGACGGCCCATATCGCGCCGCGGCTGCCGCAACGCCGGCGTTGGTGTTCGACGAGATCGCATCGGCAGCGGACGGCATGTCGGCGGCGAAGGCCAACGTCGCGCAACGCGCGGAGCCGACGCGGCGCCGGATGTCGCCGATCATGAAGGGCGCGGGCTTTGCCGCCGTCGCGGTCGTCGCGCTGTCACTCAGCGCGTTCTCGCTGTCGGCCATGCGCGAGCCGCCCAGCGTGACGTTCGCCGACGTCGACGGCACGCACTTCTCCGGCACGTTGGTCGCGCTGCACTGCGATTCGATCGAGAACATCGGCGAGCTCTCGAACGGCAAGGCCATGTCGGCGTGCGTCATGGGCGACCACATCGTGCCGGTCCTCGGGACCGTCGATAACGTCGACGCGCCGGTGGTCGGCCGGCTGCGGCTGTTGTCGTCGCAGGATGCGACATACATGTGGCCCGAGGACGTCGTCAGCTCGCCGCGTGTGTCGGCGCGCTACCTCAGGGTCGAATCGCTCGCGTTCGAGCGCGGGCTCGGGATCGTGAGCATGCTCGTGCTCGTCGGGCTATTCGGCCTGATCGTGCGCACGATCGTGCGGCGCGTTCGCCGCGCGAAACATCCCGAGTAACGCCGGCACCAGTACGAGCGCCGACAGCACGCACGTGACCTCGCCGATCAACGACGCGGTGCCGAACCCGCGGATGGCCAAATTCTCGCTGACGAGCAGCGAGCCGTAGCCGATGATCGTGGTCAGCGAGCAGATGAACACCGCGCTACCCGACGTCGCGAGCAGCTCGTGCGCGGGCGCGTCGCGGTGCGCGACGTTGATCGCGTAGTCGATGCCGAGGCCGAGCGTGATCGGCAGCGCGATGAAGTCCAGGAAGCTGACCTTGATGCCGAGCAACGCGCATGCCGCGATCATCAACAGCGATCCGCTCGTCGTCGCCGCGAGCACCGCGGCGCCGCGCCGATTCGGTCCGACCAGGATCATCACCATGATCACGAGCAAGCCGGCCGCGATCGCGGTGACCTTGGGTCCGTCGTGGGCGATCGACGCGACGATGTCGGCGAAGATCACGCTCGATCCCGACGTGGTCACGGTGCCGCCGTCGGTCAAGTGGATCACGCGCACGGCATTCGCGAAGCGGATCAGGTCGCGGCCGTTCCATTCGTCGAGCTTGTTCGCCGGGCGAATCGAGATCAGGTAGCCGACGCGGCCATCTTTCTCGACGAACTTGTCGCGCAGGCTCGGCGGCAAGTTGTCGACGGTGATCGGCTCGATCTTGTCGGGCGGGCGCAGCGCGCGTAGCTCGTCGCGCTGTTTCGGCTCGAGATCGTCGAGAGCGGGATCGTCGAGCAGCGCGCGGATCTCGCCGAGCGCGGCGATGCGCTTGGGCTCGTCTTCGGGCACGAACATCTCGATCGAATCGACCGAGCCGAACGTGTGCTGATCGGCGGGCTTGCCCTGATCGGCGTCTTCCAGCGCCTCGACGATCTTCGGCACCTGATCGCGCGAATCGGCGGCGATGATCGTGCGGCCGGCGAACCCGCGGCCAAAGGTCGCGTCCGACAGCGCCATCCAGCGCCTCGCGACCACGGCATCGGGCCCTTCGCTGCGCAGTTGCTTGATGTCGTATTCGAACGGATCGGCGGAGACGTAACGAAAGGTGACGTAGCCGGCGGCGCCGAGCACGAGCACGGACGCGACCACGACGCGCCCGGCGTGGCGAAACCCGAGCAGCTTCGCGAGCACGCGGCCGACGAGCGGCGCGCTCTCGGCGACGCGCACGCGCCGCGCGAACTTGATCATCAACGCCGGCAGTAGCGTGTAGCTCGCGATCCAGCACAGCATCATGCCGACCGCGCCGATCACCGCGAAGTCGGAGAACCCCTTGAAGCTCGTGCCCGCGAGCGAGCCGTACGCGATCGCGGCACCGAGCGATGCGACGGCGGTGGGCTTGAGCGTCGCGCGAATCGCCGTGGCGAGCGCTTCGTCCATGTCTTCGCGATTGCGGCGCTCCTCGAGGTAGCGCGCGATCATCAAGATGCCGTAGTTGATCCCGTTGCCCGCGATGATGGCGCCGAGGAATGCGGTCGCCGCGTTCAAGTGCCCGACGGTGAACGCGGCCATGCCGAACGCGGCGGCGGTCGCGACGCCGATCGTGCCGACCAGCAGCGCGAGCAACGTCGCGCTGCGAAAGTAGAGCGCGAGCACGAGCCCGACGAGCACGCCGGTGACGAGGCTCGAGATCAACATGCCCTGCGTGATCGCATCGTGCTCGGCGAGTGCGCCGATCACGCCGCCGGTGAAGCCGATCTCGACGCCGGGGTGCGCGAGCGCGACGCGCACGCGGACGGCCGACAGCTCGCGCACGAGCTCTTCACCGCGTGCGACGTCGGTCGATGGGAACCCGGTGCGGACCTGGATCATCGCGACGAGTCCGTCTTTCGACACGTTGCCCGGCCGCGACAGCTTTTCGTCGGCTTCGCGCTCTCTCGCGCGCAGCTCGTCGAGATCTTTGCTCGCCTTGGCGTCGTCGGCGGTGTGATCTTCGAGGTCGATGTAGAGCGGGTTCGCCTTGAGCTTGGCGGCGGTGAGCTTCTCGCGCAGCGCATCGCGGGCGCGCTCGAGATCGCCGAGCGGCACGAGCACGTCGCGATGCGCTTGCAAGAATTGGCGAACGGCTTTGTCGTCGGCGTCGACGCGCTCGACCAGCTGCGGCCGGATCCAGCCGATGCCGGCCGCGAGATCTTGCACGGCGGCGGTGCGCGCGGCCGGCGTTGGCGCGCGCACGATCGCGAGCACGGTATCGGTCGACTTGACGCGCGACTCGAGCCGGCGCAGATCGCGCACGGCCGGGACGTCTTGCGGCAACAAGTACGAGAAGTCCGCGTACAGCGGCAGCCGAAACGCGACGAGGTAGATCGCGGCGGCAAACGCGACGGCGTAGATGGCGATGATCGCGCTGGCGTTGCGGCGTAGCCAAGCGACGTAGCGATCTACAACCACGCGCGAACCGTAGCGCGCTACCAGAGCACTTGCGGCTTCGCGACGTGACCAGTGCGTTCCGGACGCGATTCTTTAGAGTCGGATTTGTGTCCGTCGCGGCGATCGCTGTAGGCGCGCAAATGTTTCTGGTGCTCGGGCGTGAGCTGATACGCGGCGATGCGACCGGCGATCGGCGAATCGCGCCACGTCTGCGCGATCGCCATCGCGGCGACCGGATCGACCGGCCGATTGTCGAGGCGGATCTCGAAGTGCAGGTGCGGCCCGGTCGCGCGGCCCGTCGAGCCGACTTGGCCCACGCGATCGCCGGCCGCGAGGATCTGATCCTTCTTGACCTCGATCTTCCGCATGTGGCCGTAGAGCGTGATCACCCCGTTGCCGTGATCGATCTGCACGCAGTTGCCGTAGCCGGCGAAGCGGCCGGCGAAGATCACCTTGCCGGTGCCGGCGGCCAGCACCGGCGTGCCGTAGTCGGCGGGAAAGTCCGTGCCGCTGTGGAAGCGCCACGTGTGGCGAATTGGATCGTCGCGCCAGCCGTAGCCCGAGCTCAGCGTCTGCGGGATCGGCTCGGTGGTCAGCACCGTGATATCGGGGATCGGCACCGGCACGATCGCGGCCATCGCTTCGGCGGCGCCGTGATAGACGACCGACGCCTCGCTCGCGACGCGCTCGTCGATCGGTGTTTCGGCGGTCTCGTCGGCGAACGACACCGACGGCGCGAGGAGCGCGGCGAGCGCGGCGAGCGCGGCGAGCAAGACCACCCGGTACATCTACGCCGTCCAGTTTTTTCGACGTAGCGTCGAGTTTCAATGTAGGCGCGCAGGTTTCGGCGGTTATGTAAGTCGGTGCCAGTTTGTGATTGCTTGCAGTAGCAACGGTCCGCATGATGCGCGCGCTTTATGCCGGAGGTCAGGTCCAGACGGTGGCTGTTCGCCGCGATCTCGCTGCTCGTCGCGATGATGTTCGCGACCGCCGTGTGGGCCGCGCCGTGGTGGATCAACGGCGAGGTCACGATCGGGCCGTTCGGTGCGAGGCATTGTTTTGGCGGCTCGTGCCGGCCGACCGGATTGTCGTGGGTCGGCGGCACCGATCTGTGGATGCGCAGCGCGATCGCGACCGGGGCGGCCGGCGTGATCGCGATGCTGACGTCGCTCGGCGTGTCCGCAGGGCTCGTCGCGCGGCGCGAGCCGGTGCTCGTCGCGAAGATGTCGCTGGTCACGATCGCTTGCGCGATCGCGTGTGCCGCTTACTTCGTCGCGAAGATGCCGGAGCTGCAGGGCACGGCGATCGGTGCGGGCATGATCTTGTTCGCGGCCGCGATCGTCATCGGATCGGTGACGCCTCTCGTCGTGCTGCGTCGGCATCGTCGAGCGTGAGCGCGGTGCGCGCCATCGCGCGCAAGATCACGAACGCGAGCGCGGTCAACGCGACAAGCGTGGGCACGACGAGCGCGACCAGCAGCGGATGACCTTCGTAGTGCAGCGGCTGCTGCAGGAAGACGCAGCAGTCGTACGCGCCGTGAAACGCGACCGCGAGCAAGTAGCCGCCGACCAACCCGACGCCGCGACCGTCGAACCGCCGGCGCGCGATCATCGCGCCCGCCATGCCGCTCCACATCGCATGGCCCGGCACGACGAGCACGGCGCGCGTCACCCACAGCGTGAGCTGACCGCCGAGTGACTGCTGGTTGAGCAGATAGAGCACGTTCTCGACCAGCGCGAACCCGAGGCCGGCGCGGCTGGCGTAGACGATGCCGTCCATGCGCTCGTCGAACTCGGGCCGCCTCCACACCAGCCAGTAGACGACGGCGAGCTTGCACGCCTCTTCGACAAACGCGGCGACGATGAACGCTTGAAACGTCGCGCCTTGATACGTGACGGCCGGCGCGACATGCGCGCCGATCGAGTTGCCGAGCGCGAGCTCGATCACGATTGCGGGAAGCACCGAAAGCATGCCGCCGAACGCGACGGCGCGGCGCAACCGCGGCGGTTCGGGACGCTTTGCATCGAGCCGGTCGACCAACCACATCGCGACCAGCGCGGGGATCGCGCCGGATACGGCGATCACGTAGGTCGGGTTGGCCACCGCCGACGAATATCGCATACGCGCTGGTTAACAATCGTCGTCGCTTTTTGCGCGCTTGACACCCTGCCGACGGCGGTCGATTCTTGCTACGTGGTGCCGCCGGATCCCTCACGAGACACGGGGGCTCCCAAACGAGTCGGCCGCTACGAGGTGATCAGTCACCTGGCGACCGGCGGGATGGCCCAGATTTACCTCGCGCGGCAGAGCGGCTTGGGTGCGTTCGAGCGCCACGTCGTGCTCAAGACGATCTTGCGCGAGCGCGCGAGCGACGAGCGCTTCGTGACGATGTTCCTGGACGAGGCGAAGCTCGCCGCGACGCTCAACCACCAGAACGTCGCGCAGGTCTACGAGGTCGACCAAGCGGACGGCGCGTACTTCATGGCGATGGAGTACGTGCACGGCGAGAACGCGCGCGCGATCTTGGAGCACACGCTGCGCCGTGGCTGGACGATCCCGCTCGAGCTCGCGCTGATGATCATCAGCGGCGCCGCAGCAGGCTTGCATCACGCGCACGAGCGCAAGGGCAAGCAAGGTCAACCACTCAACATCGTGCATCGCGACATCTCGCCCGCGAACATCATGGTCGGCTACGACGGCAGCGTCAAAGTGCTCGACTTCGGCATCGCGAAAGCTGAAGAGCGCGCGACCAAGACGGTCGGCGGCATGATCAAGGGCAAGTACGGCTACATGTCGCCCGAGCAATGCAAGGGCAAGCCGATCGATCGCCGGAGCGATATCTTCGCGCTCGGCATCTGCCTCTACGAGCTCACGACGCTGCGCCGCGCGTTCAAGGGCAACGACGACTTCGAGACGATGAAGCGCATCGTCGCGGGCGATGTGATCTTGCCATCGGTCGCGGTCACCGGTTATCCGCGCGAGCTCGAGGCGATCATCTTGACCGCGCTCGCGAACGATCCGAACGCGCGCTTTCAAACCGCGCAGGAGATGATCGAGGCGATCGACGCGTTCGCCGTGCGCACGAAGCTCACCGGCTCGAACACCGCGCTGGGCCGCTACATGACTCAGCTATTCGGCTCCAAGCGCGAGCCATGGGTGGGCGAGGGCAACAGCGGCGACCCGACGCTGATCTCGGAAACCGATCCGGAAGGCATGGAAGACGAGATCGTCGACGGCGAGAAGACCGCGATCATGGCCGACGGCATGGTGCAGCACTTGGCCGCGCAAGCGCTCGCGGACGCACCGCAGGCGCCGACCGTGCCGGCACTGTCACCGGTCTACGAGCCGCACGACATTCCCGCCGCGACGCCGGCGCAGGGCTTGCCGGCCGCGCGGCCGACGCCACAGCCGCATCACGCGCCGCTCCGGCTCGGCACCGAGCCGACGACGCAAAGCGAGCCCGGCGCTCAGCCGCTGATCGACGACAAGCTCGGCTGGTCGACGAACATCAAGCCGCTCGTGCAGCCCGAGGCCGGCGCGACGCGACTCGGCACGCCGCCGCCGATCGACCTGCGCATTCGCAACCGCCGCGGCTGGCTGATCTTAATCCTGCTCATGGCGATCGGCCTCGCCGCCGGCGTCGGTATCGCGATGACCGCAGATAGCGATAGCTCGTCGGCGCAGCCTTAGCTACGGTGCGGTCATGGCGACCGCGCAACCGACGACCGAACGGCTCTCGAGCTACAACCCGTCGACGGGTGAAGTCATCGGCACCGTGCCGATCTTCACCGCCGCCGACGTCGATGCTGCGGTCGCGCGCGCGCGCGTCGCGGCGCAGACGTGGTCGGAGCGCTCGTTCGCGGCGCGGGCCGAAGAGCTCGGCGCGTTTCGCCGCGCGGTTGCCGCGCACGTCGACGAGATCGCCGATGTGTTGCATCGCGAGAACGGCAAGCCGGAGATCGAAGCGCTGACCGAAGTGATGATGGCGCTGTCGCATCTCAAGCACGCGGCCGATCGCGCGGAGCACGCGCTGGCGCCGCGCAAGGTCGGCTCCGGCGTGCTCGCGAATTTCCGCGCGACGATCAGCTATCACCCGCTCGGCGTCGTCGGCGTGATCGGGCCGTGGAACTACCCGCTGTTCACGCCGATGGGCTCGATCGCGTACGCACTCGCCGCCGGTAACGCGGTCGTGTGGAAACCGAGCGAGCTCACGCCGCTCGTCGCGCTCGAGATCGAAAAGCTCGCGCGCGAGACGTTTGCGCTGGCGGATTTGCTTCAGGTCGTCACCGGCGCGGGCGCGACCGGTGCGGCGCTCGCGAAAGCCGCGGTCGACAAGATCGCGTTCACCGGCTCCGCCGCGACCGGCAGGCGCGTGATGATGGCGGCCGCCGAACGGCTCACGCCAGTGCTGCTCGAGCTCGGCGGCAAGGACGCGATGATCGTCGACGACGACGCCGATCTCGAGAAGGCTGCCGAAGCCGCCGTGTTCGGCGGGCTCACCAACGCGGGCCAAGCGTGCATCTCGGTCGAGCGCGTCTACGTCAAAGAGGGCGTCTACGACCGTTTCGTCGACGAGGTCGTCAAGCAGGTGCGCGAGCTCAAGGTCGGCGGCGATGACGGCCACCTCGGCGCGATGACCTCACCGGCGCAGGTCGCGATCGTCAAGGATCACCTCGACGACGCGATCGCGAAGGGCGCCAAGGTGCTCACCGGCGGGCCCGACGCGATCGTCGGCAGCTACATCCAGCCGACGGTGCTCACCGGCGTGGGTCACGGCATGAAGGTCATGACCGAGGAGACGTTCGGCCCGGTCATCCCGATCGCGAAGGTCAAGTCGGTCGACGAAGCGGTCAAGCTCGCGAACGACAGCAAGTACGGCCTCGGCTCGACCGTGTTCGGCGGCAAATCGGCGCGCTCGATCGCCGCGCGGCTGCGCGCCGGTATGACGTCGATCAACTCGGTGATGGCGTTCTCGGGAATCCCCACGCTGCCGTTCGGCGGTGTCGGCGACTCCGGCTTCGGCCGCATCCACGGCGACGAAGGCATTCGCGAGTTCACGCGGATCAAGTCGACCGCCGAGCAGCTGATCTCGCTGCCGGTCAACATGATGTCGTTCCGCCAGCCGAAGAATGCGGCGAAGAACCTGCGCGGGATGATCAAGCAGCTCTACGGCGACGGCATCGTCGCCAAGGCCGGCGATTTTCTGCGCAAGCTGCGGTGATGGACCTAGTCGCCGAGCTCGACGCGCTGATCGACGGCGTCGTCGTTTCGCGAGCCGGGCTTGCGACAGTGAAGCGGATTGCGGGCCGAGCCCAAGATCTCGCCGATATCGCCAAACTCGATCGCGATGACGACCAAGCCTGAGCCCATCGACATGTCGCCGGCCGCGATTCGCCGTCGGCTCGAACAAGTCGCCGAGCTCAATCGCCTCACGCGTTATTTGGCGACGTTCCAACCCAAACTGCGATAACCGCTGACGCGACCGCGCGACGCTCGCGCTACGGTTTTGCCATGGCGAAACCAAACATCGTCTCCGCGAAGGAGTGGCAAGCCGAGCGCGACAAGCTGCTCGTCGACGAGAAGCGCCTGACCCACGAGCTCGACGCCCTGGCTGCGAAGCGGCGGCGCCTGCCGATGGTCGAGCTCGTGAACAAGTACACGTTCGCCGGGCCGCGCGGCCCGGTCACGCTGCTCGACCTGTTCGACGGCCGGCCTCAGCTGATCCAGTACCAGTTCATGGACCGCGGACCAGACAAGTTCTGTCCCGGCTGCACCGGGTTCACGAACAACATCGCGGTGCACGCGCTGCCACATCTGCATCGCCGTGGCGTGTCGTGGTGCAACGTGTCGAACATGCCGCTCGCGCAGATCGAGGCGTACAAGGCGAAGCAGGGCTGGAAGATTCCGTTCGTGTCGTCGCACGGCACGACGTTCACGGCCGACACCGGCGCGAACAACAGCTTCCTGTTGTCGGTGTTCTTGCGCGACGGCGACAGGATCTATCGCACGTACGCGACGACTCAGCGCGGCGTCGATCGCCTGCTGTTCACGTCGAACCTGCTCGACCTCACGCCATACGGACGCCAGGAGTCGTGGGAAGACTCGCCGCCGGGTTGGCCGCGTGTCGACGGCGCTTCGTCGGTTGAGGCGTGATTACTCGCAGCCGTCGTCGCCCGATGGGCACTTGAACCGCACGTGCATGTGATTGTCGTGGTTCGGGAAGTGCCTGACGAGGCCGCCCGAGCCGCGATGCGGATATTCGAACAGCCGATCGAGCTTGTCCTGCGGCACGCCGGCGTCCTGCGCCCAGCGATACAAGATGCCCTGCACGTTGTAGTCGAGGAAGATCATCTGCGCGCCGCCGTCGAGCTTGCTGGTCTCGGCGAAGTCGGAGAGCAGCGCGAACGTCGCCGCGCAATCCAGGTTGTCCTCGGTCGCGGTGACGAAGTTTTTCGGAAAGCCCGCGGGCTGCTCTTTGTAGATGAGCCCGATGTCGGCATCGCGGCCGGATTGATGCGAGCGATGCTCGGTGATCGAGCCGCCGGCCTTTTGCGACAGGTCGCCGATCGCGAGCACGTGCGTGTCGGGGAACCGCTCGCGGATGTCGAGGATCGCGTGATGCACGAAGTCGACCGTCGTGCGCGTGCCGAACGCGCGCCACGGCCGGCGGATCACGTAGCCATCGCCGGCCGGCAGCTCGGCCGGATCGTTCAAGTGACCGGCCCACGGCTCGCCGATCGATTGGCCGTGGATGACCGGCGGCGGCCGATCAAGCAAGTCGGCATGGCTGAGTCGCTGCGCGCGCTTGCCGGCGTGCGCCGCGCGCTTGGCATCGTGCTTCGTCGAATGCTTGGTCTTCGCGGAAGCTGGGGCCGCGAAGGCGAGCAGGGCAATCGCAAGGGTCGCGCGCATCGAAAAATTATCGTGACGATCCGGCCGCCGCTTGGCCAGTTTTCAGCCCGTGGCATCGCTCGACGAGGAGTCTCGCGATGGGTTTGAGGTCCGGCTGCAGCGACTGCTTGAAGTCCGCCCGCGTGAGCGTCTTGCCGGCTTCGACCATCGACCGCAGGTCGCCGCAGCCGCGATGCGCATCGAGCAGCGCGTCGGCGCCGCCGTTGTAGACCGCCGCTTCTGTAAGTGACGCGTTGTTGGGGCGCCTGCGCTGGTGCAGATCGGTCACGAGGTCATCGATGATCTTCGTCTTGGCCGCGAGCTTGGCGTCGCGCGACATCGCCGGGTTCGTGTAGAGCTTCGTGAGATCTTCGTGGGCCTTCAGCGTGCGCGCGATCCGCGGATAGCGAAGTGCCTCGCCGAGCGTCCACGCGATCTCTTCGGGCGAGCCTGGGCCGAACCGCATCGTGATCCAATGATCCGTGAGCGCGTCAGCGGTGTACTCGGCAAATGACTCGTTAAAGAAAGGTTCATCCGGCACGAACACGGTGGCGTGGACCGATTCGTGCAGGATGACGTTGGCAAGCTCGGGCAACGCGTCGTCGCCGGCGCCGAGCATCGTCGACAGCACCGGGTCGCGGAACCAGCCGCTGGTCGAGTACGCCGCGGCGGGACGCACGAGCGCGTCATAACCCTCCGCCTCGAGCTTCTGCTCGAACTGGATCGCCTCGTCCTCGTCGAAGTAGCCGACGCCCGCGAAGCAACCGACGATCGGAAAGCACCATTGCCGCGGCTTGAACGCGAGCACGTCGCTCGCGCCGACGAACCACACCGCGGCCGGCCGGCGGATGTCTGCGTACGTTTCGTAGTTGTGGCGGATGCGCAGGCCGTAGCTGCGGCCGTAGGTCTTGATCGCGGGGATCTCGGACAGCTCGAGCGCGGTGCGCAGCGGCGTCTTGGGATCGTGGATCACCTCGTCGAGGGGCCGCGCCTGGGCGAGCAGATCGAGCTGGCCGATCGCGCCTTGCGCGACGTAGGCCGGATAGAAGCAGCCGGAGCAGCTCAGTATCGCGAGCGCGAGCGCTCTCACAGCTTGCCCGCGATCGATCGCGCGAGCTCGGCACCGTTTTCGAGCTTGCCGGCCGGCCAGTCGATGCCGAGGCCGCTGTCGTCGTACTTCGGGATGATGTGGAAATGGACGTGATGGACGGCTTGGTGCGCGAGCGTGCCGTTGTTCTGGAGCACGTTGAACGCCGTCGCGCCGGTCGCCGCGAGCACGGCGCGCGCGATCCGCGGCAGCACGCGGCCGATCGCCGCCGCGTCGTCATCGGAGAGCTGGTCGAGTGTCGCGACCGCGTGCTTGGGAATCACGAGTGTGTGGCCGCGCGACAGCGGGCCGACGTCGAGAAACGCCAGCACGTGATCGTCTTCGTAGATGCGGTGACACGGAATCTCGCCGCGTAAGATCTTGCCGAAGACCGTATCTGCGACCGTCATTGCCGCAAAGCTTACATCGCCGCGCGCTCGCCCGCCGTAGTCGATCGGGTCGTCGCGCGCTCGCGTCGCTTCGCCGCTTGCACGACGGTCATCGACACCGTGGCAGTCTGTCCGCCCGCCGACGCCGTGACGTTCACCGTGCCGTGATCGATGTCGGGCGAGATGCAGTTGCCGACGCCGACCTCGGCCGCGTCGTCGACCGTGAACGACCACTTCAGATTCGCGACGTAGCGGCCTGCGTTGGTCGCCGCGAAGCAGATGTCGTCGCCGGGCGCGAGCGTCGAGCTCGGATCGATCTGCGCGATCGCGTCGGCGCCGTCGACCGTGGTGACCGTGAGCGACCGCGCGGCGAGGTTGCCGGCGGTGATCGTCATCGCGTAGTCGCCGGCACTCGCGTTCGCAAATGCGAGCGTGTCCCATGCCGGCTGGGTCGCGTCGGCGAGCGACGCGATCATCGACGTGTCGACGACGCGCTCGTCGGTCGGGCCGGCCGACTCCTGGACCTGCCCGAACAGCGCGACGACGATGTCGACCGGGCCGGCGGCGTAGACGACCGGCGTGCTCGTCGGCACCGTCTCGAGGCCGGAGGGAATCAGCGCGACGCGATCGATCTGCGCGCCGATCACCAGCTTGCGGTCGAAGAGCTCGGAGGTCGACGCGTCGAGGATGCGCAGGTAGTTCGAGAAGCTGCCCGCGCCGACCACGGTCACGACGTTGCCGTTCTGGTGATCGAAGCGCACGCCTTGGCCGCCTTCGTCGTCGACCGTGTACGGGAACGACAGCGGCACGTCGTCATTCTCGAGCGCGATCTCTTGCGTGCCGCCGATCGCCGTCGGGCTCGGCCCGCCGAGCTCGAGCGCGCCGCCGAGATCGGTGCCGATGAAGTTCAGGCCATCGGGCGTCTCGGGCGAGCACGTCTCGCCCGCCGGGCATTGTCCGCTATCGGCTCGCTCGCCACCCATGCACGCCGGAAGTGCTGCCGAAAGTGTGATCGACGCTAACAAGATCCGCTTCATCTGCCGTCGCGAGAAGCACCCCGCATGCCACGTGCCCGCGCGTGCAATTTCGAATCGTTCGCCGAAATCTCGCCGGCGATCCTCGCGAAACCGCGGCGTGCGTGTCGCAACGCCGGCTCAGCCCGGATCGAACCGATAACCTGAACCGCGTACGGTGATGAAGTGGCGCGGCGCTTCCGGATCGGCCTCGAACCGCTTGCGCAGCTGACCGACGAAATTGTCGACGGTGCGCACGCTGCCGACCGACTGCCCCCACACGAGGTTGAATAGCTGCGTACGCGCGAACACCTGGTTCGGGTGACGCACGAAGAACACGAGCAGCTCGAACTCGAGATGCGTGAGCTTCACTTCAGCGCCGTGTTTGTGCACCACGCGCTGCGCGAGATCGATCGTCACGCCGGTCCAGCCGAGGGCGTCGACGCAGGGCGCGGGCACCGGCGTCGGCGCCGGCGTCGGCGCGGCGCGGCGCAAGACCGCATCGATCCGCGCGAGCAACTCGGCGAGCGCGAACGGCTTCGTGACGTAGTCATCGGCGCCGAGCCGAAGCGCCGCAACTTTGTCGTACTCGCCATCGCGCGCGGACAACACGATGACCGGCACGACGTTGTCGGCGGCGCGCAGCGCCGACAGCACTTCGAGCCCGTTTCGCTTGGGTAGGTTGATGTCGAGCAGGACGAGCTCGAAGTCCTCGGTCGTCGCTTGCTCGATCGCGTCGTCGCCGTCGCGCGCGATCGAGGTCGAACGCCCGGCGAGCTTCAAGTTGAGCGCGAGGCCGGTCGCGATCGCGTCGTCGTCTTCGACGATCAGGATCACGTCGACACCAGCGCGGCTGGTTCGCGGTGCTCGGGGTCACGCCGGCGCTTGAGCCGGATGCGAAACGCGGTCTCGCCCGGCTTCGACTCGAAATCGAGCTTGCCCTTGTGGCCGCGCGCGATCGCGCGCACGAACGCGAGACCCAAGCCGACGCCGGGCTGGCCGCTGTCGAGTGCCGCGCGGCCGCGCTTGAACTGCTCGTAGATCGATTTTTGATCGGCCGGGTCGATGCCGATGCCGTTGTCGCGCACGACGATCTCGATGCGGCGGCGGCGCCCCGTGCGCGCTTCGATCGAGATCCGTTTCTCGGGACCGGTGTACTTCCACGCGTTGACGAGGAGATTGACGACCGCGCGTACGAGCAGCGGCCGGTCGCCGATCACGGCGAGGCCCGGCTCGACGTCGAGCGAGATCGGTGTCGGATTCGTCAGCGTCGAGGCAGCGAACGCGTGCACGGCTTCGTCGAGCATCGCGCAGACGTCGACCGGCTCGCGTCGCCACGCGTGGCCGCCGGATTCGAGCCGCGACAGCTCGAGCACGCGGGTGACGAGCTGTTCGAGCCGATCGGTCTCGCGGCCGAGCAGCTCGAACGCCGAGCGACGATCTTCGGTCGACAATCGACCGTCGCGCAGCGATTCGATGAACAGGCGGATCGACGTCACCGGCGTGCGCAGCTCGTGCGAGATCGCGGCGGTGAAATCGTTTTGCACGCGCGCAAGCGATGCGCCCTTGGTCACGAAGATCGAGCCGAGGATGTAGCCGGTGATCACCGACGTGCAGAACGTCAGCACGAGCACGCCGGAGATCAGCGTCGGCGTCGAGCCATGGCCGATCACGATCAGCACGATGCCGACCGCCGTCATCGCCACCGTGGGGAGCAGCGTCGCGAGCATCAGCACGAGCTGAGCGCGGCGCAGCTGCAGATTCGCCGGCGGAAACCTCACGCCGCGTCGGCCAGAACCTCTTCGGGCTCGTCGGAGAGGACGTGATCCGGCACGCCGTGCAGGTCCCACACGAGGTGGATCGAGGACAGTGCGCGCAACACGTAGTACGTCACGTCGATCTCGTACCAGAAGAAGCCGTTGCGCGCGGAGACTTGGTAGTGGTGGTGGTTGTTGTGCCAGCCCTCGCCGAGCGTGATCGCGGCGAGCACGAAGTTGTTGCGCGAGTCGTCGGACGTCGTGTAGCGGCGGCCGCCCCAGATATGCGACAGCGAGTTGATCGTGAACGTGCCGTGCCAGCACAGCACCTGCGCGAGCGCGAAGCCCCACACCAGCGCAAAGAAGCCGCCGAGCAGGAACGTGATCGTGCCGACCGCGACCGGCGGCACCATCCAGTATTTGTCGAGCCAGCGCAGCTCGGGATACTTCGCGAAGTCTTTGATGCGCGAATGGTCGGTGTCCTCGAGATCGCGCGACAGGATCCAGCCCATGTGCGACCACCAGAAGCCGCTCTGGATCACCGAGTGCAGATCGCCGGGCTGATCGCTGAGCTTGTGATGCATCCGGTGATGCGCGGCCCACCACAACGGGCCCTTTTGTGCCGTGCAGCTCGCGCCGAGCGCGAGCAAGAACTGGAACACGCGAGACGTCTTGTAGCTGCGGTGCGAGAAGTAGCGGTGATACGCGCCGGTCACGAAGAACATGCGCGGCAGATAGAGCGCGGCGCACAGCGCCAGCCCGCGCCACGAGAAGCCCAAGATCGCGATGCCGACGATCGCCAGAATGTGCACGCCCCAGAACGGGATGGTCAGCGCGTTGAGGTAGGTCCTGCGCCATCCTTTGGCCTGCGCCGCGGCAACTGCGTTCATGACGAGGCGACCATAGCGCGGGTCCCCTAGCTTGCGGTCACGTTTCCGTCACGGCACGGTACGGCGCATGAAATACAAGAACCTCGGGGCGGCGGGCGTCAAAGTCTCGACGCTGTGTCTCGGCGCGATGACGTTCGGCGAAGCCGACGACAGATCGTTCATGCACAAGGCGACGATGGACGCGGCGACCTCGCATGCGGTGCTCGATCGTGCGGTCGAGCGCGGCATCAACTTCATCGACACCGCCGATGTCTACGGTCAAGACGGCCTGTCGGAGCGCGTGCTCGGCGATTGGCTCGCGGCGCGTTCCATCCGCGACAAGCTCGTCGTCGCCACGAAGTTTCGCTTCACGATGGGCGATGGTCCGAACAAGAGCGGCGCGTCGCGGTTTCGCATCACCAAGTGCTGCGAGGATTCGCTGCGCCGGCTCAAGACCGATCGGATCGACCTCTATCAGATCCACGCGCAAGACATCACCGTGCTCGAAGACGAGACGCTGCGCGCGCTCGATGATCTCGTCACCGCCGGCAAG
>DATBAS010000043.1:0-60019 GCA_036271395.1 Kofleriaceae bacterium | reverse complement strand
AGTCCGGCTCGGGACCGGCTTCGTAGAGCCGCTTGCCGGTGAGCAGCTCGTAGAGCACCACGCCGGCCGCATAGATATCGGTGCGCGCGTCGACGACACCGCCGCGGATCAACTGCTCCGGCGCCATGTAGCCGAACTTGCCGAAGCCCATCTTCGGATCGGTCGCGGTGCCGCGGATCGCGCTCTTCGCGATGCCGAAGTCGATGACCTTGGTTTCGCCTTCGAACGAGACCAGGACATTCGGCGGCGAGATATCGCAGTGCACGAGGTTGAGCGACGCGCCGTCGGCGCTGGTGCGGCGATGGGCGTACGCGAGGCCGTTCGCGAGCTCGCGACCGATGAACAGCGCGAGGTCGACCGGCAAGCGCTGCTTGCGCTGGCCGAGCAGCCCCAACGTGCGGCGCAGGTCGCGGCCTTCGACGTACTCGAGCGCCAAAAAATATTCGTCGCCGACGCGGCCGACCTCGAACACCTGCGCGATGTTGACGTGCTGGAGCTTGATCGCGACCTGCGCTTCGTCGACGAACCGCGAGATGAACTGCGCGTCGGCCGCGAGGTGCGGCAAGACCTTCTTGATGACGGCGAGCTTCTCGAAGCCGGCGAGGCCGTGCTTGGCGAGAAAAATCTCGCCCATGCCGCCGCGTGACAGCCGCTGTACGAGCAGGTAACGGCCAAAGACCTGCGGCAGCGGAACCTCCGCGCGGCCGGTCTGACCAGTCTGCTCGATAGACGACGGCTGCACGCGGGTAAGACCGATCCTAACTCGGGCAGCCGACAGTACAACCATCGGTCGCAAACACCGAGCGATCTGTCCATTCCAATTATCTCGTTGTGATCCGCGTGGTTGTAAGGAGTACACCGAGTTTGGTAGCTTCGCGTCTCGACCTTTATGCGAAGCACGCTCGTCCTGACCTGCGCGTTCGCGTGGATGGGCTGTCTCGACAAGGGCGCGCTCGACCTCGATCTATCGCTGCCGAGCGACCCGGACCTGCGGCCGGAGAACATGTCGACGATCTCCGTCGTCGCGTCGTCGCCGAGCATCGGAACCGTCACCACCACGAGCCTGCTCGGCTCCGGCGGCACGAGCGCGACGGCGGGAGATCTGCCGGTCGGCTCCGACGTCACGATCGACGTGCTGTTTCACGACGATTCGAATCGGCTCGTCGGCGTCGGCGAGGCGAGCTCGCCGATCGACATCGTCGGCACGACGACGACGACGCTATCGCTGCCGGTGCGGCGGCCGTTCGTCTACACCGCATCCGGCACCACGCTGTACTCCTACGATCCGACGCTCGACGCGCGCGCGACGAGCTTTCAAGGCACGCTCGGCGGCATTGGCTCGCCGCAGCTCGCGATCTCCGTCGGCGGCGATTTGCTCGTCGTCGCCGGCAGCAACTCGCTGCAGGTGATCGAGACCGACACGAACATGCCCAAGGGCAGCGCGATCACGATCCCGGGCACGATCAACGACGCCGCGCCCGTGCTCGGCACGCACACGATCGCGGTCGCGCACTCGATGGGCCTGTCGATCGTCGATCTCGACACCGGCACCGTACAGACCGCGACCGGCGTCGCCGTCGATCGCGTCACCGCCGGCCCCGACGGCAAAGGCGGCACGATGGCGGTCGGGCTGATCGCGCGCGTCGCGCCGCCGGCGAGCTCGACCGACGTGTGCACCGGGCAATCGATGATGGCGACGATCGACGTCGCGGCGCCGGGGCAGACGCTGTCGCCGACCGCGATCCCCGCGGCCGTCGCCGACATCGCGCTGTCGCCAGATACCGGCAGCTTGTACGTCGCGCTGCCGTGCACCGGCGAGATCGCGAGCCTGGCCGGCGGCAGGCTCACGACGATCTCGATGTTGTCCCGCGCCGCCGTGCTCGCCGTCACCGGCCAGCACATCTGGGCCGCCGGCACCGCCGCATCGATGGCGCAATGCCCGAACCCGGACGATCCGACCGGCGAGACGACGATCGCGTGCTCGACCGGCGATACGGCGAGCTGCACCGACGACACCGCGAACATCGTGTTCGTCTCCGATGGCGCGCACCTGATCGTGCAGTCGATCCCCGAGGCCGATCCGACCTCGCTGGTGTCGGTCGACGTGCCCGAGCCGCGCGAGACGATCATCTCGACCGACGATCCGGGCATGCAGCACGCACAGGTGCTCAAGTCACTCGCGATGACGCCGCTCGATCTCGTCACGCTGCCCGGCAGCGAGTACGTGAGCGTCGTGCTGCAGACGCGCTACTTTATCCAGTCGCTCGTGCAAGGCAGCCAGGTCATCCTGCCGTGCTTGGATCTGACGACCGGCGACTGGGAGCTGTTCGACTTCGCGAGCACGACGGTCGCGCAGCGCGTCCGCACCGAGTGCAACTTGACGATCGGCCCGACGACGAGCCAGACGCTGTTCAAGGGCTGGAAGTGCGACGACGCGCCGGACGGCCAGAATCCCACGCAGGGGAGCTACATGCCGATCTCCGTCGGCGCGTTGTTCGGATCGAGATGACAGCGCGATGAGACGTCTGCTCGCCGCGCTCGCGTGTTTGGCCGCGCTCGCCAACGTCGCGCTTGCCAATCCCGATCCGAAGCGCAAGGTGATCGTGCTCGAGTTCCGCTCCGGCAGCTCCGCGCTGGCGGGCATCGCGAACCGCATCGTCGGCACGCTGCAGAAGCAAACCTCGCTGCAAGTGCTCGGCCCCGATCAAGTGCGCGCGACGTTCGGCGACCGGCTCGGCGAGGTCGTCGCGAAGTGCGCGGGCGATGCCGAATGCGTGTCGAGGATCGGCGCGCGCGTCGGCGCCACCGAGGTGATCCTCGTCGGCGTCAGTGAGCTCGGCGACGTGATCTTGACGATGCAGCGCATCGAAGTCGCGAACCACACCGTCGACGCGCGCGTCGCCGACTCGCTCGCGAGCGGTGCGCCGCCGAACGACGATCAGATCGCGTACTACCTCGCGAAGCTGCTACCGCCCAGCGACTTCTTGCGCTTCGGCATCATCGACATCATCTCGACGCAAGCGGGCGCGCTCGTCACGATCGACAAACAAAACCACGGCAAGACTCCGATCGCGCCGCTGCGGCTTCACGCGCCCGCGACCTACGCGATCCGCGTCGAGAAGGATGGCTTCACGCCATTCCAGACGCGCGTCGAGCTTCCGCCCGACGGCGAGCTCAAGGTCGAAGCAAACCTGACGCGGACCTCGCACACGGCCTGGTATGCGCATTGGTACGTGCTCGCGATCGGCACGCTGATCGTCGCCGGCGCCGCGGGCGGCGGCATTTACTACGCGACCCGCCCGGCGGCGAGCACGACGGTTCCTGTCATCCTCAGCTACTGATTTCAGGTCGGCATCGGCATCGGCATCTTTATCGAATGAACGTTCATTCAATAAGCAGCCCGCATTCGCGACCGACGGACGATCCGACACGCGCCGCCGGATCACGAACACGAACGCCTCACCGGCGACGGCCAACGCGGAAGATCCGCGCTCTCACAGCTCGGCGAGCATCACGAGCGCGTCCTCGTTGTCGTCTTGGTAATAGCGCGAGCGCACGTGAACGAGCTTGAACCCGGCGTGCTCGTACAGCGCGATCGCGGCGGCGTTCGAGCGGCGGACCTCGAGCGTCGCGAGCGTACAGCCGGTGGATTTGCCCGTCGCGAGCACGTGCCCGAGCAACTCGCGCGCGATGCCCTTGCCGCGCTCGTCCGGCCGCGTCGCGATCGCGAGCACGTGGACCTCGGTCGTGACGAGCCAGTAATTGCAGAACGCGACGAGGCGTGAGCCGTCACGCGCGACGTCGATGCGCGCCCAGGTGCGAGCGAGCTCGGCGGCAAAGGTCTCGCGCGGCCACGGCGCCGGAAATGACGCGCGCTCGATCTCGTCGATCGCGTCGAGGTCGGCGATGGTCGCCGCCGCGATCGCGAGCGCGGTCACTTCGGAGCGTCCCGCCGCGCGAGCACTTGTTTGTGGAGGGCGCGCCACAGCGGATCGATGCCGTCGCCGGTTTGCGCCGAGACCGCGATCGGATCGCGCCCGACGCCGAGCGCGCGCTTGACGTTGCCGATCTCGAGCATGCGTTTGTTCTTCGGCAGCTTGTCGGCCTTCGTCAGCGCCACGACTACCGGGATCTTCTTGGCGGCGAGCCACGGCACGAAGTCGAGCTCCTCGTCCTCGGGGCCGCGGCGCACGTCGACGAGCAACAGCACGCCGCGCAAGACCTGGCGCTTTTCGAGGTACGTCTCGATGAGGGGCCGCCAGCCCTCGCGCATCGATTTGTCGACGGCGGCGTAGCCGTAGCCGGGCAGATCGACGAGATAAAACGCGCCGTCGACCTCGAACCAGTTCGCGAGCCGCGTGCGGCCCGGCGTGCGAGACGTGCGCGCGAGGCCGGTCTGGCCGACGAGCGAGTTGATCAGGCTCGACTTGCCGACGTTGCTGCGGCCGACCACCGCGATCTCGGGCAGGCCCGGCGGTGGAAAATCGCTCGGCTTGGCAGCCGACGTGACGAAGTGCGCCGAGACCTTCATTTGCGTACTCCATGCACGGGTGCAGTCGGATCGACATCGCGACCGGTCGTCGAGCGTTTGTGGCAGCTCGCGCACAGCTGCGCGCGCAGCTGCGGCGTCGACAGATCGGCGAGACCGAGCGCGCGTGATAGCGCCGGGTCGCGCATCACGTCGTCGGGGGCGTACGCCGAGCCGGCGCCGTGGCACGCCTCGCAACCGACCTCGACTGCGATCGTCGGACCGGCCGGTGCTTCACCGGTGCCATGACATGCGAGGCAACGCGCTTGCGGCTTGGCGTCGGCGAAGCGCGCGCGCGTGCTCGCGTGCGGCGTCGCTTGCCACGCGGCGAGCTCGGCCGGATGACAGCCGCCGCACGCCGCAGTGCCGGTCCAATCGCGCTGCGCGGCGATCGCGACGCCGGCCGACGTAGCGAGCGCGACGAGCGCAGTGATCACGGCGAGCCGACGCACGCGCTGAACCTACCCCGGCTCGCAGCCCCGTGGTAACGCAACAGCGTGACGGCGTACGTGATCGGGCTGACCGGCGGGATCGCGTCGGGCAAGAGCACGGTCGCCAAGTTGCTCGTCGATAAAGGTGCGCTCGTCGTCGATGCCGACCAGCTCGCGCGCGCCGTCGTCGAGCCGGGCCAGCCGGCGCTCGCAGAGCTGGTCGCGCGGTTCGGCGCGGCGATCCTCACGCCGGAGGGCCACCTCGATCGCAAGCGGCTCGGCGCGATCGCGTTCGCCGATCCGGCGGCACGCGCCGATCTCGGCCGCATCACGCATCCGCGGATCGCCGCGGCGAGCGCACGCGCGATCGCCGATGCGTCCGAGCGCGGCGCCCAGGTCGTGTTTTACGAGGCCGCGTTGCTCGTCGAGAATCGCGTGCACGCAGGGCTCGCCGGCCTCATCGTCGTCGCGGCCACGCCGGGCGTGCAAGAGCAGCGGTTGATGACGCGCGACGGCCTCACGGTCGACGAGGCACGTGCGCGGATCGCGTCGCAAGCCTCGCTCGCCGCCAAGCTCGCGGCCGCGACGTGGATCGTCACCAACGACGGCGATCCGGCCGAGCTCGCAGATCAGGTCGACACGATCGTCGACGAGATCGGCGCGAAGTACGGCGCGATCCGCGTGCCGAGCAACAAGGCGCGCGCTGCGAGCTCGACGGCGCGGCCGGCCGCGCTCGTGACCGGATTTCCGGCATTCACCGCCAAGCGCATGATCGCCGAGCTCGCGGCGCGCGAGCCAGAGACCAAGCTGTACGTGCTCGCGCGCGATCGATTCGCGCCCGATGCCGACAAGCTGATCGCCGGCCTCAACGCCGAAGTGCTCGTCGGCGATGTCTGCGACATGGATCTCGGGCTGTCGAGCGCGGAGTACCACGCGCTGAGCCGCGAGCTGACGTGGCTGCATCACCTCGCGGGCATCTACTTCATGGGCGTCGACGCCGAGACCGCACGCCGGGTCAACGTCGGCGGCACGCGCAACGTGCTCGAGCTCGCGCGCGATGCCGGTCGGCTCGAGCGCGTCGTGCACTGGTCGACCGCGATGGTCTCGGGCAAGCGCGACGGCATGGTGTACGAGGACGATCTCGACGCCGGCCAGAAGTTTCACAACGGCTACGAGCGGACGAAGTACGAGGCCGAGCTGCTCGTGCGCGCGGCGATGCGGCAGTTGCCGGTCACCGTGATGCGACCGAGCGTGATCGTCGGCGACAGCGCGACCGGCGAGATCGACAAGCTCGATGGGCCGTACTACTTGATGGTGCTGATCGCGACGAACGCGTCGGGGATGTCGCTGCCGATCCTCGGCCGCGGCGACGCGCCGCTGCACCTCGTGCCGATCGACTACGTCGTGCAGGCCGCGTGGCACGCCGCGCGGAGCTCGGGCGCGGCCGGCAAGACGTTTCACCTCGTCGATCCAAGCCCGCTGTCGGCGCGCGCCGTGTTCGAAGGCGTTGCCGCGCACGCGAACACCGCGATCCCGCGCGGCAGCATTCCGCGACCGCTCGCGCGCGCGGTGTTGCGCACGCCCGGCCTGGCGCGGCTCGGCCGAGGCCCGCTCGCGTTCCTCGATCTGCTCGATCACGACGTCCACTACGATCAGAGCAACACCGCCCAGGCGCTCGCCGGCACCACGGTGCGCTGCCCTGCCCTCACCGATTATCTGCCGGCCCTCGTCGACCACGTGCTCGAGGTCGTGCGCGGCCGCGCGCTCGACGAGCTCGACGAGATCAGCGACCCGCTCGACTGATCACTTCGCGGTCGCCGTGTAGAGGTCGAAGTTGCCGCTGCGATCGGACGAGAAGTACATGCGGCAGCCATCGGCTGAAATCCAGCCATCGCCGGTGGTGTTGCCGGTCGACGCCAGCTCGTCGAGCTCGACGGGCGTGCCGAAACCGCCGGCCCCGTCGGCCAGCGCGTAATAGATGTCGACCTCCGCTTGGCCGACGGTGCCGCGCGAGAACACGAGCAGCGTGCCGCTCGCGTCGAGCCACGGATCGGCGTCGTGCAGGGTCGTGTTCGCCGCGTAGCCGGGGATGGTTCCGACGACATAGTCCGACGTCGGGCTCGCTTGTGTCGCGGCCGCGAGATGCTGCGTGACCGTCGTATCGGAGGGCGCGTAGAGCAACTGCGCGCCGTCGGAGCCGAGCTCGGGATCGTACGCGTTCAGCGGCGCGTCGACGTTTGCGTCGAGGTACTGCGTCGACAGGGTCGGCCACGGATCGCTCGCCGAGCCGCGCACGCCGAGCTGGATGTTGTTGCCGCCCGCGCCGTCGCTGCGGCACACGACGAGCGAGAGCTGGTCGATCGAGATCGACATCTTGCTCTCGTAAAACTGCGACGTGCTCGCGGCTGCGAACGGCGCCGGCATGCCGAACGTATCGCCGAGCTTGGCGCGCGACGCCGTCATGATGTCGGCGTCGACGCCCGATGGCATGATCGGATGCTCCTGCGAGAAGTAGATCGTCAGCTCGTCGGGCGACAAGAACGGATCGCGCTCGAGCGCGGGTGTGTCGAGCTCGCTGATCCGCTGCGGCGTGCCGAACTGGATCGTGCCGTTCTTCCACAGCGCATTGCAGTCGCGGTCAGAACCCGAGCCCGAACCCGATCCAGAGCCGGAGCCGGGTGCATCGGTGATCGAGACGTCCGGCGGCGTGCTCGCGTCGGGACCGCGCGTGTTGCCGTCGCTGGTGCCCGCGCGGTTCGGCGAGAAGCTGCAGCCGGCGATCAACCAGAACAACACGCCGCGCACGCTTCCATCGTATCACGTGCGGTCGAGCTCGCGCCGAATCCGCAAGCGCAGCGCCTGGAGCTTGATGAAGCCTTGCGAGTCGCGCTGGTCGTACACGTCGTCGGCCTCGAACGTCACGATGTCGGGGCGGTACAAGCTGCGCGGCGCCTTGCGCCCCAGCACCGCGATCGCGCCTTTGTAGAGCTGGAGCCGTGCGGTGCCGGTGATCGGTTGTGCGATATCGTCGACCATCCGCTGCAACGCCTCGCGCTCGGGCGAGAACCAGAACCCGTTGTAAACGAGCGCGGCATAGCGCGGCATCAGATCCTGGCGCAGCCGCAGCACTTCGCGATCGAGCGTCAGCGACTCGATGGCGGCCCGCGCCGCGTGCAGCACGCTGCCGCCGGGCGTCTCGTAGACGCCGCGCGACTTCATGCCGACGAAGCGATTTTCGACGAGATCGACGCGGCCGACGCCGTGCTCGCCGGCGATCTGGTTGAGCTTCGCGAGCAGATCGACGGCCGACATCCGGTGACCATCGATCGCGACCGCATCGCCTTTGTCGTAGTCGAGCTCGATCACCCGCGGGTTATCGGGCGCGAGCCTCGGATCTTTCGTGCGCTGGAACATCGCCGGATCCGGCGCGCGCCACGGGTCTTCGAGCACGCCACCTTCGTAGCTGGTGTGGAGCAAGTTGCGATCGACCGAGTACGGCTTGTCGGCGGTCGCTTCGATCGGAATCGCATGCTGCTTGGTGTACTCGATGAGCTCCTTGCGACCTTTGAACTCCCACTCGCGCCACGGCGCGATGACCTTGATGCCGGGCCGGAAGTGATACGCCGCGAGCTCGAAGCGGACCTGATCGTTGCCCTTGCCGGTCGAGCCGTGCGCGATCGCGTCGGCGTGCTCGCCCGCCGCGACCTCCATCAGGCCCTTGCCGATACACGGCCGCGCGAGCGCCGTGCCCAGCAGGTACTGGCCCTCGTAGAGCGCGCCGGCACGCAGCGCGGGCCACACGAAGTCGCGCACGAACTCGGCGCGCATGTCGCGCACGATCGCTTTGTTCGCACCGACGGCGAGCGCTTTCGCGCGTGCGGCCTCGAGATCTTCGTCTTGGCCGACGTCGGCGCAAAAGCACACCACCTCGCAGCGATAGCGTTCGGCGATCCAGCGCACCGCGACCGACGTGTCGAGCCCGCCCGAGTACGCGAGCACCACCTTGCGGACACCGTCGTTGCTTGGCATGCCGGCGACGCTAGCGCAGGATGCCGCGCAGAAACAGCTGACACAGGTGACGATACGCTTCGAGCCGCGGCATGCCCGAGACGTCGAGGATCTCGTCGATCGACAGCATGCCGTCGATTCGCGACAGCAAGAACGCGGCGCGCGGGCTGATCGGCGCGTTCGCGAGCTCGTGCAGCGGCTTGGCGAGCTGCGGTTGGCGCTCGAGGTCGCCCATGTACGTCTGGAACACGTTCATGATCGCTTCGCGGTTGCGATGCACGAGCTTTTGCGCGAGCGCGCTCGTCGGGTCTTCCGATAGCGCGAGCTCGACCGCGGTCACCGCCTTGTCGAGCTCGCCCAACGCGTTCCATTCGGTCGCGCGCATGATCAGCGCGGAGATCCGCCGGCGCACGTGATCGTCCTTGGACTCGGTCGTCGGGGCGCCGTCGTCGATCTCGGCGAGGATGTCATCATTCGCGGTGCGCACGCGCCCCGCGGCTTCGCGCCGGAACTGGCTCGCGTCGCTCTGCGTCGTGGTCGCGTCCTCGTCGGGAAATATCGACGGCGGACGCTTGTTCGCCGGCGGGCGTAGCCCGAGCTCGCGCGTCGGGATGCCGATCACCGGATCGTCGCCGCCGATCGGGCCGGTGACAGGCTGCCGCCGGCGCGTCGGCGGCTCGAGCTCGAGCTCGAGGTCGTCGGGCTCGCTCGTGCTCGCGGCGTCTTCGGCGCCTTCACGCGCGAGGTCGCGCGTCTTCGCGGTCGCGAGTGCGACGTCGGGAGAGCCCGGTGCCGGTGGCCGCGGCGCCGGCAGATCGCGGGTCGGAATGCGTGCCGACGCTTCGCCGGCCGGTTCGATCTCGGGCGGCACACTCGCGCGCGAGCCGCGCACCGGCGTGAGCCGCCGCGGCATCGGCAGCGAGGCTAGCAAATCGTCGCCCGTCGGCTCGGCCGCGGGCTCGTCGGATCCGGCCGCCGGCGCGGGTGATGCCATCGGCGGTGGTGCCGATTGTTTCGTGCGCCGATCGGGCGGCGCGAGCTCGAGCGGCGGCAGATCGTCGAGCGCGTCGAGTGGATCAAGTGGATCAAGTGGATCAAGTGGATCAAGTAGATCGAGCGCCTCGAGCTCGAGGGACGGCGCCGGCGGCGAAGCGTCGGCGGGCGGCGGCGGTGGCGTCGATGCCGGCTCGAGCGGGGCCGGCTCGATCGTGGGCGGCTTCATTTTGCTCATCGGTGGCACGCTCGATGGTTTGCGCAGGCGGACATGCATCTCGGCGATCGCGGCGGGTGGCTCGCCGCCGGGCGACGGCAGCGGCAGGTTCGTCGTCGCGACGCGCGGCACCGGCTGCACGAAGCCGGTGTTGCGCTTCTTGATCTCGGTCTCCTGCGTGCTGAACCCGAGCGGCGTCGCTTCGGCGCGGAACGAGCTCTCGTCGGCGAACTCGTCGGTCGGCGGCTTCTGGTTGTGATACTCGCGCGTCGTATCCTCGAAGCTGATGCCCGGCCGCGGCGGCTCGTCGGCTTCGATCTCGACGGTACGCGGCGCTTGATCGCGCGATGGGGCGCGACCGACTTGGACCGTATGCGGATCGTCGTCGTCGATGAACCAGCCGTGCTCGTCGCTGTCTTCGAGCGACGGCGCGCTCGACGCCGCGCCGACCTCGCCTTCGAAGATCTCGATCGTGTATTCGGGCTCCGATTCGATCGCGAACGGCACGTGTTCGCTATCGCTGATCACGGCGCCACCGTCGGTCGCCAGGATGTCGTAGTTCTGGCGAACGTAGTCGACGTAGCTGTTGGCCTGCGGGTTGTCGGGATCGATCGCGAGCGCCTCTTCCCACGCCTCGAGCGCGCCGTCGAGGTCACCTGCGCCGTAGCGACTCAGGCCCTCATCGATGAGGCGGTCGAGATCGGCCACACATCACCCACGCGTCTTCGATACGACACCGCGGAACATGTTCAACGTGCGGTTGAGCGCTTCCGTGGCGTCGGAGAGCGCGGTGAGATCTTTGGCGCCGATCGCTTGCCGCGTGCGTTCGACGACCGCGCGCGCCTTCTTCACCGCATCCTGACCGAAATCGGATCCGGCGATGATATCGGTGACCTGCGGGAACAGGCTCTCGATCTCTTCGAGCGACTTCTCGGCTTGGTGGCGCGCCTTGTCGAACTCTTGGCCCGACCGCACCTCGACCATGTAGTCCTTGTTCTGGTCGATCATCTTCTTGATCTCGTCCTCGGTCAGGCCCGAGGTCGCGGTCACAGTGATCGACTGTTCGAGGCCGGTCTCGAGATCCTTCGCTTTGACCGACACGATGCCATCGGCCGAGATGTGAAATTGGACCTCGACCTCGACCTCGCCGCGCGGCGCGCGCCGCAGGCCGGTCAGCACGAACTCGCCGAGCAGCTCGTTCTCCTCGGCACGGTCGCTCTCGCCTTGCAGCACGAGGATCTTGACCGAGGTCTGGTTGTCTTTGACGGTCGTGAACACGTGCGACTCGCTCGTCGGCACGGTGGTGTTCTGCTCGATGAGCTTATGGAAGTAGCCGCCGACGATCATGATGCCGAGCGAGTGCGGCGTGACGTCGAGCAGCAGGATGTCGCTCTTCTCGTCGGTGAGCGCGGCGCCCTGGATCGATGCGCCGAGCGCGACGACTTCGTCGGGGTGCACGCCCTTGCACGGCTCGAGGCCGAAGAACTCGGCGACGGCTTGTTGCACGCGCGGCATGCGCGTCATGCCGCCGACGAGGATCACGTCTTCGATGCCCGACTTCGGAATCTCGGCTTCTTCGAGCGTGCGCGCGCAGATCTCGACGGTGCGCTCGACGAGGTCGCTGGTCAGCTCCTCGAGCTTGTCGCGCGACAGCATCGTCTGTAAGTGCAGCGCTTCGTTGCGGCCGGTCGAGATGATGAACGGCAGGTTGATCTCGGTCTCTTTGACGCTCGACAGCTCGCACTTCGCCTTCTCGGCGACGTCCTTGAGCCGCTGCAGCGCCATCTTGTCCTTGCGCAGATCGATGCCGTGCTGCTTCTCGAAGCCGAACACGAGCCAGTCGATGATGCGGCGATCGAAATCTTCGCCGCCGAGAAACGTATCGCCGGCGGTCGAGATGACCTCGAACACGCCGTTGCCGATTTCCAAGATCGAGATGTCGAACGTGCCGCCGCCGAGATCGTAGACGGCCACTTTGCGCTCGACGTTGCGGCCGAAGCCGTATGCGAGCGCCGCCGCGGTCGGCTCGTTGATGATGCGAATGACGTCGAGGCCGGCGATGCGACCGGCGTCTTTGGTCGCCTGGCGCTGGCCGTCGTTGAAGTACGCCGGCACCGTGACGACCGCTTTGACCACTTCTTCGCCGAGGTACTCCTCGGAGATCAGCTTCATCTCCTGCAGGATGTACGCGCTGACCTCGGGCACGCTGAACACTTGGTCGCGCAGCATGATGCGGACGTCATCGTGCGGCCCTTCGACGATGCGATACGGCATGATCTCGAGCGACGACCGCACGGCGGCCGAGCCCCACTTGCGGCCGATCAAGCGCTTCGCGGCGTAGACCGTGTTCTCGGCGTTGGTGATCGCCTGGCGCTTGGCGATGTGGCCGACCAAGCGCTTGCCGTTCTCCGCGATCGCGACCATCGATGGCGTGGTCTTGTAGCCGCCGCGATTCGGAATCACAGACGGCGTTCCGTCCTCGACGATCGCCACGCACGAATTGGTCGTGCCGAGGTCGATGCCGATCACCTTGTCTGTGGCCATGTCGCGTTATTGTCCCCCGGTTTTCGACGAAAATCGTCAACAGTGTCCTGTATTTTTTCAGCTATTTAGGAGCCGCCGTACCTCGGCGAGCTCGCTGCGCAGCTCGGTGCCGAGCGCGTCGTTCTCGCTCTTGAGCGCCATCGCCATGACGAGCACTTCTTCGGCATCGGCGAGCTTGCCGGCGGCCTTGAACGCGATCGCGAGCAAGCGCGCCAGCGATGGGTCGCTCGGCGACGCGGCTTGCGCCTTCTTCGCATACTCGAGCGCCGTGCGCGGCTGACCGGCGGCGAGCGCACAGTTCGCGGCGCGGCGCAGAAATCGCGTCTGCGGATCGAGTCGGATCGCCGCGGCGAACAGCTTCATCGCCTCGAGCGGCCCGCCGCCGACCTCGACGGCGATGGCGCGCTCGAACAGCTCGCCCGCGTATTCCTGCGGCGACTGCGGCTGATCTTCGGCGCGCGTCGGTAGCTTGTGCGCGCCGGACTTGTTGCTGTCGGCGCTGGTCAAGCGCTCGTACGCACGGCTCGTCGCCTCGAACACCGTCGACAACCGCTCGGCGAAGCTGCCGAGGTTCCTGCCGTAGTAACGGTCGGGATGGATGGCTTTGGACAGCTTGAAGTAGGCGCGCTTGAGCGCCTGGTAGTTCGAGCCCTGCGGGACGCCGAGCAGCGCCCACGGATCGCGTTGCGCGACGAGCCGGCTCATCGCCAAGATCCGCCGGCGCGTCGCGGAATCGAGCGCGTTGGCTTCGGCGAGCGCTTTGAGCTCGTCGGCGCTCGGATCTGGCAAGCTGACATCGAGCTCGGCCGGCGCGGGCCGGCGCGTCGCGACGATCGGCATCGGCAATGTTCCCGCGGCCGGCGCGAGGATCTCGCCGGGGAGCAGGAGCGCACCGATCGCGCGCAACCGCTGCAGCATCGTCACGGCTTGCTCGACCGGCAGCCCCGACGCGAGCATGACCTCGCGCACGGTCTGCACGCCGTCGACGCGCGACCACAAGAAGTACTCGGTCGGATCCTTGAACGCGGAGAATCCTGGCGTCTGCCGCAGCTTCAACTGCGTGGAGCCGATCCCTCCAATTTCCGCGGGCACCGTGCTCACTGCAAGGTGCAGCTTACACCACGGCTTCGAGGATGGCCTTGCCGACGTGGAGCCGGTTCTCGGCCTGCACCCACGCGAGCGAACGCGGCCCGTCGAGGACATCGGCGGCGATCTCCTCGCCGCGGTGCGCGGGCAAGCAGTGCAGCACGACGGCATCGGGTGCGGCATGCTCGAGCAGCGCCGCGTCGACGCAGTAGCCTTCGAACGCGTCCTTGCGCTTGTCCGCTTCGTGCTCCTGGCCCATCGACGCCCAGACATCGGTCGAGATCACGTTCGCGTTGCGAACCGCGATCCTCGGATCGTCCGTCACCCACACCGAGCCGCGGCCGAGCTCGCGCTGCTTGGCCTGGGCGTCGGCGATTCGCATCGCGTCGGGCTGATGGTCTTGCGGGCATGCGAGGACCAAGTCCAAGCCGAACAGCGCAGCCGCTTCGATCCACGAGTTGGCCATGTTGTTGGCATCGCCGACCCACGCGTAACGCACGCCGAGCGTGCCGAATTTTTCGCGCACCGTGAACAGATCGGTCGCGACCTGACACGGATGATGCTCGTCGGTGAGCGCGTTGATCACAGGCACGCTGGCAAACTTCGCCAACGTCGCGACGCGATCCTGGCCGAACGTGCGCAGCACGATCGCCTGGCAGTAGCCGCTCAGCACGCGCGCCGTATCTTCGATCGGCTCGCCGCGCGCGAGCTGGCTGCCCTGCGACGTCAGCACGACCGCGTGGCCGCCGAGCTCGAATACGCCGACCTCGAACGACACGCGCGTGCGCGTCGAGGCTTTCTCGAACACGAGCGCGACGCTCTTGCCGGCGAGCGTGTGTTGCAAGCGATTTCGCTTGAGCTCGGCCGCGCGATCGAACAGCGCGGGCCAGCGATCCGCAGGAATGTCCGCGAGGGTTAGAAAATGCGGCACGCCTGACGTCGTAGCACGGACGTCGCGACGCGATGCACGTGCGAGAATCAATCGCGCGTCGTCGACGCGCAGCACGAGCTCTGAAGCGGGAAGATCACGACTTGGACCGCTGGCTCATGCGTTGCCCGCTCCGGTCTTCAGCACGCGGCGCAAGATGCCAACGGCTTCGTCGAGCTGCGCGCGCGTCACGATGTACGGCGGCGCGAATCGCACGACCGATGTCCCCGCGACCGAGACCAGCATGCCCTGCTCGCGGCATGCGCCGGTGACCTGCGCCGGCTGACCGGCGACGGCGATCCCGCGCAACAGGCCGCGGCCGCGCGCGTCTTTGACGTGGCCGGGAAACTCCGCGACCAGCTGGTCGAGCAGCGTGCCGAGATATTGCCCGGCCTGCAGCGTGCGCTCGATGAGGCCTTCGGCTTCGATGATGTCGAATACCGCCGATGCCGCGGCGCACGCGAGTGGGTTGCCGCCGAACGTCGACGCATGCGGGACCGCGCCGCCCGGTTTGAATTCGAGCCCTTGCGCCGCATGCTCGCTCGCGCACAGGGCGCCGATCGGCACGCCGCCGCCGAGGCCTTTGGCGAGCGTCATCACGTCGGGCTCGACCGCGTCGTGCTGATGACCGAACCACGCGCCGGTGCGGCCCATGCCGGTCTGCACCTCGTCGAAGATCAGCAGCGTGCCGGTGTCGTCGCAGAGCCGGCGCAGCCCGGCGAGATACCCCGGCTTCGCGGCGACGATACCGCCTTCGGCCTGGATCGGCTCGACGATGAGCGCGCACGCGGTGCGCTTCTCGAGCACGCGCGCCGCCGCTTCGAGGTCGTTGTACGGCACGAACTCGACCGGTCCGACGAGCGGTCCGAAGCCCTCGCGATATTTCGGCTGGCCGGTGATCGACACCGTCGCGAACGAGCGACCGTGAAAGCTGCCTTCGGTCGCGACGAACGTCGTGCGGTGCGGCGCGCCGGCGACGACCGCCTGATAACGCCGCGCCAGCTTCAGCGCGCCTTCGTTCGCCTCGCCGCCCGAGTTGCAGAAGAACACGCGCTTCGCGAACGAGCGATCCGCGATGTGCTTCGCGGCGATGATCTGCTGATCGTTGAAGTACAAGTTCGAGACGTGTACGAGCTTGCTGAGTTGCTCGGCGACACGCGCGATGAACGCCGGGTGCGAGTGCCCCAAGCCACACACCGCGATGCCCGCGGTCATGTCGAGGTAACGCGCGCCCGAGACGTCCCAAACTTCGGCGCCGCGTCCGCGCTCGAGCACGATCGGCTGCTGCCGGTAGTTCTTGACGAAGACGCGATCGGCGAGGCTCAAGAGCTCGGCTTGCTGCACCGAGCGTGTTTACCACGCAGAGCGCTCGCGCACGGTTCGGCGAGCTGCGAACGCCGCCGAACCCGTGGCGCGTCAACGGTCTAGCGCGTGCATTGCCTCGCCATCCATGTGGATCGTCCGCCTCGCATTGCGACGCCCGTACAGCGTCGTGGTGATGGCGGTCTTGATGTTGATGTTCGGCATCCTCGTCACCACGCGGATGCCGAAAGACATCTTCCCGACGATCGACATTCCGGTCGTCATCGTCGTGTGGAACTACCCCGGCCTCTCCGCGGAGGACATGGAGCGCCGGGTCGTGTTGATCACCGAGCGCGCGCTGTCGACGACCGTCAACGGCATCTCGCACTTGGAGTCGCAGACGATCAACGGCATCGGGATCGTGAAAGTTTATTTCGAGCAAGGCGCCGACATCGGCGGCGCGATCGCGCAGATCAACAGCGTGACGAACACGGCGACGCGCTCGATGCCGCCCGGCATCACGCCGCCCAACATCATTCAATACAACGCGTCGAACGTGCCGGTCGCGCAGATGACGCTGTCGTCGGAGACGCTGAGCGAATCCGAGATCTTCGATCACGCGCTCAACTTCATCCGCGTCCGCTTGTTCACGATCCCCGGGCTGTCGACACCCGCGCCATACGGCGGCAAGCAGCGCCAGGTCATGATCGACATCGATCCCGACGCGGTCGCGGCGCGCGGCGAGTCGCCGCAGGCCGTCGTCGACGCGGTGCTGTCAGAAAACATCATCACGCCGGCCGGCACGATCCGGATCGGCAAGACCGAGTACGACGTCACGGTCAACAACAGCCCGCTGCAGATCGCGCAGATGGGCGACATCCCGTTGAAGCTGTCCGATGGCGCGATCGTGCGGCTCGGCGACGTCGCGCACGTCCACGACGGCTTCGCGGTGCAGCAGAACATCGTGCGCGTCGATGGCAAGCGTGCGAGCTACCTGTCGATCTTGAAGAAGGCGGGCGCGTCGACGCTCGCGGTCGTCGACGCCGCCAAATCGCAGATCCCGGCGATCAAAGCGTCCGCGCCGAACGGGCTCGAGATCCGCATGGACTTCGACCAATCGGTGTTCGTGCGCGGCGCGATCAACGGCGTGATCCGCGAAGGCGTGATCGCCGCGGTGCTGGTGTCGCTGATGGTGCTCGTGTTTCTCGGCAGCTGGCGCAGCGTGCTGATCGTGTCGACGTCGATCCCGCTGTCGATCGCGGTCGGCCTGATCGGCCTGTTCGCGCTCGGCCAGACGATCAACGTGATGACGCTCGGCGGCCTCGCGCTCGCGATCGGCATGCTCGTCGACGACGCGACCGTCGAGATCGAGAACATCAACCGCAACCGCCACGTCGACGAAGGCAAGTCGCTGACGCGCGCGATCCTCGACGCGGCGTCGCAGATCGCGATCCCCGCGCTCGCCGCCACGTCGACGATCTGCGTCGTGTTCTTCCCGGTCGTGTTGCTCACCGGTCCCGGTCGCTACTTGTTCACCGCGCTCGCGCTGTCGGTCGTGATCTCGATGATGGCGTCGTACTTGCTGTCGCGCACGCTCGTGCCGGCGCTGTCCGACAAGCTGCTAGGCAGCGAGCCGCTCGAGCCCGAAGGCGATGGGTGGTGGGCGCGGGCCAATCGTGCGCGCGACCGCGGCTTCGACACGCTGCGCGACTTCTACGGCGGCGTGCTCGATCTCGTGCTCGAGCATCGCGCGTTCGCGGTGACGTGCGGCGCGATCGTCGCCGCGCTCGGCCTGACGCTCGCCTTCGTGATCGGCACCGACTTCTTTCCGAGCGTCGATGCCGGCCAGATGCGGCTCCACGTCCGCGCGCCGCTCGGCACGCGAATCGAAGAGACCGAGCACGTGGTCGCCGCGGTCGAAGCGAAGATCCGCACGCTCGTTCCGGCCGACGAGATCCAGACGATCGACGACAACATCGGCATTCCGACCGTCTACAACCTCGCGTTCGTGCAGACCGACAGCCTCGGCGGCCAAGACGCCGACGTGCTGGTCGCGCTCAAGGAGCCGCACGGCCCGACGCTCGGCTACGAGCGCCGGCTGCGCGACGAGCTCGCCGAGGCGTTTCCCGGCGTGCTGTTCTATTTTCAGCCCGCCGACATCGTCACGCAGGTGCTCGACTTCGGCTTGCCCGCGCCGATCGACGTCGAGGTCGACGGCCCGAAGTTCGATACGCTGGTTCCGATCGCGGCGAAGCTGCGCGACGAGATCCGCAAGATCCCCGGCGCCGTCGACGTCCACATCGCCCAGGCGCTCAACCACCCGGCGCTGCACGTCGAGGTCGATCGCCAGCGCGCCGCCGAGGTCGGGCTCACCCAGCGCGACGTCGCGAACAGCATGTTGGTGTCGCTGTCGTCGAGCCAGCTGGTGTCACCGTCGTTCTGGTTGTCGCCGCAGACCGCGGTGAACTACTTCGTGGTCGTGCAGACGCCGCTGCCCAAAGCGGCGTCGGTCGACGCGCTGCTCGCGACGCCGGTCTCGACCGGCAGCAGCTCGGTGCAGAACGGCTCGGGCAGCACGACCATCCCCGGCTTCGACAGCGACAGCCCGTTCGCGCCGATTCAAGGTCTCTCGCGCGAGCTCGGCGACGTCGCGACGGTCACGCCGTCGCAAGACGCGTCGCTGATCAGCCACGACATGGTGCAGCGCGTGCTCGAGGTGCGGCTGTCGGTCGACGAGCGCGATCTCGGCAGCGTCGCCGACAGCATCGACGACGTGATCAAGAGCCTCGGCAAGCTGCCGCCCGCGACGAACATCCACGTGCGCGGCCAGAGCGACAGCATGCGCACGTCGTTCCACAAGCTCGAGCTCGGCGTGCTGCTCGCCGCGCTGCTCGTTTATCTCCTGCTGGTGGTTCTGTTCCAGAGCTTCACCGATCCGCTCGTGATCATCGTCGCGGTGCCCGGCGCGCTGTGCGGCGTGATGCTCATGCTCGCGATCACCGGCACCACGCTCAACGTCGAGTCGCTGATGGGCGCGATCATGTCGATCGGCGTCGCGACCTCGAACAGCATCTTGCTCGTGTCGTTCGCGAACGAGGTCCGAGAAGCGGACGATTCGATCGACGCGGTCGACGCGGCGAAGCAAGCGGGCCGCACGCGGCTGCGACCGGTGCTGATGACCGCGGGCGCGATGATCCTCGGCATGCTGCCGATGGCATTCGGCTTCGGCGAAGGCGGCGAGCAAAACGCGCCGCTCGCCCGCGCCGTGATCGGCGGGCTCACCGTCGCGACGTTCGTCACGCTGTTCTTCGTGCCGGCCGCGTACACGTTGCTGCGCAAGCCGAGCCCGCACAAACCCGCGCTCGACCAGAAGCTCGACGACGCAGATGCCGAATCCGACGATCAGGAGGACGCGTGAAGCCCGGCCGCTATAACCCTCGCCGCGACGATCGCAACGGCCCACGGCGCGATGATCGGCGCGATGATCGCCGCGACGATCGGCGCGATGATCGGCGCGACGATCGGCGCGACGATCGGCGCGATGACCGCCGGCGCGAGCAGCGTCAGCCCGACGACCGCGGCCAACACCGCGATCAAGACCGCGATCGCGCACGTCGCGACAACGGCCACAATGGACACGACGACGGTCACAACAATCGCCACAACGGCCACAACGGCCGCGACGGCAACAAGGGCCACGACGACGGCCAGCGCCGCGCGGATCCGCGGCGCGCACCGCAGCACCACGACAAGCCGCAGCCGCCGCGGCGCGACCGCGGCCGCCGCGACCACGAGCACGGCGGCTCGCACAAGCCGCCGTCGAAGCGCGCGACGCTTGTCTTGTTCATCGTCGGCATCGCCCTCGTGATCGCGATGGCGCTGTTCGTGGTGCTGCTGCATCACCACCACACCAAGGCCGACGCCGACGAGCGTCACAAGCGCGAGCAAGAGCTGGCGCAAGGCCCGCGGATCACCGTCGCGACCGCGACGAAGGCGCCGCCGACGCGCACCGTCGTGTTGCCCGGCGATGTTCGCGCGTGGCGGCTCGCCGTCGTGTACGCGCGCGTCTCGGGCTACCTCGCCGAGCTCATGGTCGATCGCGGCGACAAGGTCACCAAGGATCAGGTGCTCGGCCGCGTGACCACGCCGGAGACCGAGCTGCAGCTGCGGCCGCTGCAGGCGAACCTCAACACGAAGCGCGTCATCGCGAATCGCCTGCGCCCGCTCGTGCCCAAAGGGCTGGTCTCGCAGCAGGACCTCGACACCGCCGACGCCAACGTCCAGCAGGCGCAATCCGACGTCGATCGGCTCGAGGCGTTCAAGGGCTTCGAGGCGATCCGCGCGCCGTTCGCCGGCACGGTCACGCAGCGCTACGTCGACATCGGTGCGCTGATGCCGGCGCCGACCGGCTCGACCCAAGCCGCGCAGCCGCTCGTCGACATCGCCGATCTGTCGCGCGTGCGCATCGTCGTCTACGTCGGGCAGCGCGACGCGACCGGCATCCACGTCGGCGATCACGCGTCGATCGTGCGCGACGACGATCCGACGCACCCGATCGCCGGTCAGGTCACGCGCATCCCGACCGATCTCGATCTGCGCACGCGCACGATGTGGGTCGAGATCGACATCGACAACCCCGATGACCGCTTCTATCCCGGCTTGTACGTGACGGTGACGCTCGACGTGCCCGCCGCCGTGGGAGTGCTGATCCCATCGGATGCGGTCGCGTTGATCGACGGCAAGCCGGAGGTCGCGCTGATCAAGGACAGCGTCGCGCACTTCACGAAGGTCGAGATCGCCGACGACGACGGCCGGACCGCACGCGTCGTCGCCGGGCTCGAGGTCGGCGACCAGATCTCGAGCCGGATCAGCGACGAGCTCCGCGACAACGGCCGCGTCCGCGCGAAGCCGATGGGCGAAGAGCAAGGCTCGGGCGCGGGGTCGGGCTCGGCGTCGCACGCCGGCTCGGCGGCGAGCGATCGCTCGACCGGCGCGATCTCGGGCGCGAGCACGGAGGAACAAGACGAAGGCGTCGATCGCGCGAACGAGCTCAAGCCCGCCGGCTCGTCGGCGCCGCCCCCGAATTATCCGCAAGGCAGCGGCGGCAGTGGCAGTGCGAAGCCGACGCCGACCGGCGTGCCGGCGGCGACCGGTAGCGGAGCCGGAGGCCCGACGTGAACCGCTGGCTCGTCGCGGCGAGCCTGCTGTCGGCACTGGCGGCGGCGGGACCGACCTCGGAGCCGATCAGCTTCGGCGAGGCGATCCAGCGCGCGATCGCGCACAACCCTGATCGCAAGGTCGCGCTCTACGAGATCGAGCGCGTCGACGGCCTGCTTCGCCAAGCGACGTCGACGCTGTTGCCGCAGCTCGCCGCGAACGCGACGTACACGCGGCTCGAAGGCAACCGCTACGTCGCGATGAACCTCGAAGCCAACGCGAACAGCTTGTTCGCGAACATCACGCTCGAGTCGCCGATCATCGACTTTCACGCGATCGCCGAGCGCCGGCGTGCGCGCGATCAAGTCGACGTCACGGCCGATCAAGCCGACAGCACCAAGCGCGACGTCGCGATCGCGACGGCACGCGCGTACTTCATGGCGTACACCACGGCGCGCCAGCTCGAGATCGCGACGCACGCGCGCGACGCCGCGAAGGCGCTCGTCGACTTCACGCGCGGCCGGCATCAAGCCGGCGTCGGCAACGACCTCGACGTCAAGCGTGCCGAGGCGCAGCTCGCGACCGACGAAGCCGACGTCGCGACCGCGATCACCTCGAAGCTCGACGCCGAAGAAGCGCTCGGCGTGATCGTCGGCGGCGATCATCCGGTCGCGGCGGCGAGCGAGCCTGACCTCGGCGACCCGCACGACGGGCCGGGCATCGCGAGTCGCGCCGACGTGATCACCGCGTTGCGCGCGCACGAAGCGTCGCAATGGTCGAGCGATCACGATTGGTGGGATTGGCTGCCGTCGCTGCACTTGCAGGGCAGCGGCTTCTTCACCGACCCCGAGATCGCGCCGCTGCCGCGGTTCGGCTACGAGCTCAACGTGATGCTGAGCGTACCGATCTACGACGGCGGCTATCGCCGCGGCGAGCACGAGCAGCACCACGCGATGCTCGAAGAATCCGCCGAGCGTGACGTCGCGACCGATCGCCAGGCGAGCTCCGAGGTGCGCACGGCGCACGCCGCCGTCGACAATACGCGGCGCGCTCGCGATGCCGCGAAGCAGGCCGCCGACCTCGCGCAAGCCGTCCTCGATCTCGCGGTCACCGGCTTCAAAGCCGGCACGGCGACGAGCCTCGACGTGACCGCGGCGCAGCAAACCCAGCTCGACGCGGCGACGCAAGCGCTGCTCGCCGAGGACCAATTTCGCCAGGCCGAGCTCGATCTGCTCGCCGCGACCGGTGCGTTCCCGCCGCGCTGACGTTGCCGATCGCAGCACGGCAAGCGCGCGCGTGGCGTAACCGTTCGGAAGCGTTTGCGCGGTGGCTGGCACGCGCCGTGGAGTGCACGCGCGCGTGCGTTTTGTAGCCATCGCCGTCGCCGTCGCCGCATGCTCGTCGCCCTCGCCCGTCACCACGCCCGCCGCGGCACCGCGCTTGGCCGCCGAGGGCGGCTCGGACCAGGCCGATCACGACTGCCAGGTGATCTTGCGCCAGCTCCTGCGTGTCGATCTGAGCCCGACCGGCAGCGGCGACTGGGAGACCGACGGCTCGGATTGGGTGTTCGTCGCGACGGTCGAGACCTCGGGCAGCGCCGTGCCGAGCGTGCTGTATCAGAACGGCTCGACGTGGCTCGCGGCGAGCGATGCCGTCGCGATCGCGGGCGCGCCACCGGGCTCGTCGTTATGGACGATCACGCTCGATTCGCAGATCGGCGACACGCTGCAGGCGATTCCATACGTCACGCTCGCGAACGGCGCGCGCTTGTTCGATCACAACCGCCTGAGCGATGACGGCGCGAGCTACGTGCTCGATCCCGACAACGACTTTTCGATCTGGGAGAGCGACGCGCAGGGCACGTGCCAGCCGCCGAGCGATTCGCGCAGCGCCACGCTCGCGTTCACCGCCGACTGGCAAGCGACGCGCGCCGGCGTGATCGTGCCCGGCGGCAGCGTCACGATCGACTACGCGACATCGCGCGCGCCGGCGTGCCGCGGCGCCGGCTGGGACATCGCCGCGCACGTGCTGTTCACGAACGCGCCCGAACAGATCATCGCGAGCGTCGCATCGGGCTCGACATCGTTCACCGTGCCGCCTGATGGCGCGTCGCAGCTCGTGATCTGGTTCGAGAACACGGACAGCACCGGCTGCGATAGCTACGACTCGAACGACGGCGCCAACTACACGTTCGCGGTCGAGACTCGGCCGCAGTGGCTCGGCGACGCGACGAACTTGCTGTCGCAATCCGCGACCGATGCATGCGCCGGTGGCGCCGACGCGAACCAGGGCTTCACGCTCGATGGGACGGCGCGCAGCTTCGACTCGCGCAGCGACTTGTGCTTCCAGGTCTACCAGCCGGGTGTCACCGACTTCCCGAACACCGACATCTGGCAGCAGCTCGATAGCAACGTCCACTGGCAGCTCACGACGATGACCGGCGAGACCGCCTGGTTCTCGACGCCGGTCGACTTCAACCAGTTCGTCGGCAACAACGCGCAGTACGCGTTCGCGTGGGAGCAGATCGATCCGTTCCGCGCGAATCACTGTCCCGAGCTGACGCCGGATCCGATCGGCAACGGCCTCGTCCAGATCCAGGTCCAGTACTACGTCACCGTCAACAACGGCGCGATCAACGGCAACAACGAGACCGGCTACTTCTTCGGCAACTTCATCGCGCCGGCGCCCGCGAGCTGCGACTAGAGCCAGCCCGGCACTAAAGCCAGCCCGCGTGCGAGCGGGCACTAAAGAATATAGCGCGCGAGATCTTCGTCGGCGACGAGCGCGCCGAGTCGCTCGCGCACGTAGCCCTGCGTGATCGGGATGGTCTGCTTGCCGATGTCTGGCGCGTTGTAGAGCAAGTCGTCGAGCAAGCGCTCGAGCACGGTATGCAGGCGGCGCGCGCCGATGTCGTGCGTGCGCTGGTTGACGTCGGCGGCGATCTGCGCGATCTCGGCGATCGCGTCGCTCGTCCACTCGATCACGACGTTGTCGGTCTCGAGCAACGCCTGATACTGCCGCGTCAGCGCGTTCTTCGGCTCGGTCAGGATCCGCACGAAATCGCTCGCGGTGAGCGGCGCGAGCTCGACGCGGATCGGAAACCGGCCCTGCAGCTCGGGGATCAGATCGCTCGGCTTCGCGGTATGAAACGCGCCCGCGGCGATGAACAGCACGTGGTCGGTCTTGACCGGGCCGTACTTGGTCGTGACCGTAGAGCCCTCGACGATCGGTAACAGATCGCGCTGGACGCCTTCGCGCGAGACATCGGCGCCGTGGCGCTCCGTTTTGGTCGCGATCTTGTCGATCTCGTCGATGAACACGATGCCGGCGTTCTCGGCACGGCGCACGGCCTCGCGTGTGGTGGCTTCCTGATCGATCAGCTTGTCGACCTCTTGCTCGGTCAGCGCGCGCCACGCGGCCGGGACCTTCAGCTTCTGCCGCTTCGTCTTGCGGCCGAACGAGCCGAGCATGTCCTTGAGCCCCGACAGCGCATTCTCGTCGATGCCCGGCTGGCCGCCGAGCACCGACATCAACGGATTCGCATCGTCGGCGAGCTCGACCTCGACCTCGCGTTCGTCGAGCTTGCCGTCGCGCAGCATGGCGCGCAGCTTCTCCCGAGTCGCGTCACCGGCGGGCGCCGTCGCAGGCTCGCCCGGGCGATCGGTGAACGCGCGCCCTCGCGGCAACAGCAACTCGAGCAGCCGATCCTCGGCCGAATCTTTCGCGCGCGTGCGAACTTTTCCAGCCTCCTCGTCGCGCACGAGCTTGACCGAAACTTCGACGAGGTCGCGCACGATCGAGTCGACATCGCGACCGACGTAGCCGACCTCGGTGAACTTCGACGCTTCGACTTTGACGAACGGTGCGCGCGCGAGCTTCGCAAGGCGCCGCGCGATCTCGGTCTTCCCGACGCCGGTCGGGCCGATCATGATGATGTTCTTCGGCGAGATCTCCTCGCGGAGCTCGCCCTCGACGTTCTGGCGCCGCCAGCGATTGCGCATCGCGACCGCGACCGCACGCTTGGCGTCGGCTTGGCCGACGATGTAGCGGTCGAGCTCTGCGACGATCCGCGCCGGCGTCAGGTCGCTCTCGTTCACGGTAACTCCTCGATCGTCAGCGCCGTGTTCGTGTAGATGCAGATGTCGGCCGCGATCTTCATCGCGGTCTCGACGATCTCGCGCGGCTGCAGCTCGGTCTGGTTCACGAGCGCGCGCGCCGCGGCGAGCGCGAAACCACCGCCGGATCCGATCGCACACACGCCGTCGTCGGGCTCGATGACGTCGCCGGAACCCGACAGGATGAACGTGCTATCGACGTCGGCGACGACGAGCATCGCCTCGAGCCGGCGCAGCGCGCGATCGGTGCGCCATTCCTTGGCGAGCTCGACGGCCGCACGGCGCAGCGGGCTGCGCTGCTGCTGCAGTTTCTCTTCGAGTCGCTCGAACAGCGCGATGCCATCGGCGGCCGAGCCCGCAAACCCGCCGATCGCGCGGCCGTCGCCGAGCCGCCGTACTTTACGCGCGCCGCTTTTGACGACGGTGTTGCCGAGCGTGACCTGGCCGTCGCCGGCGACGACGACCTTGCCGTTGCGGCGGACCGACAGGATCGTCGTGGAGTGGATCTCGACCTTCACGTGCGCTTCGTACCACGCGGCTACTTGTCGAGCAGCTTGATCATCTTCTCGTTCTCGTGCTCGCGCGCATAATCGAGCGGCGTCTTGCCGTCGCTCTTGAGCGCGCGATCGGCGCCTTTGCCGCGTAGGTACTTCACAGCCGTCGGGTTGTGGACCCCACTTGGTCTTGTCCTCGATGTTGCAGCCGAGGTCGATCAGCCGGTCCCACGTCTCGGCGCGCTAGTCGTGGGTGTGCACGGCGAGTACGCGAGCTTGGTCTTCGTGACCCGCGCGCCTTTGGCGACGAGCGCGACGAGCGCGTCGAGCGCGTCGAGCACGGCGGGGTTGCCGGCGGCCGCGACCAGGTGCATTGGCGTCTCGGTATCGCCGTTCGGCTTCATCACGTCGGCGCCGCGCGCGATCAGCCACAGCTCTTGGATTTACACATCAACGCGAGCGCTCGGCCGCGTCGATGTCGGCACCCGGATCCATCGCATCGAACCAGCGCTCGCTCACGCGGCGAGCTTACCCGGGCTTCTTCGCGCGCGGGTGCGCGTCGTCGTAGACCTTCATCAGGTGATCGAGCGAGACCTTCGTGTAGATCTGCGTCGACGACAGGCTCGCGTGGCCGAGCAGCTCTTGGATCGAGCGCAGGTCGACGTCGGCATCGAGCAAGTGCGTCGCGAACGAATGGCGCAGCACGTGCGGCGTCGCGTGCGCGTGGATGCCTCCGGCGATCGCCCACCGCGACACCATGCGCTGCACCGAGCGCGGCGTCAGTCGGTCGCCGGTCGCATTGACGAACAGCGCGGCGCTGGTCGCGCCCAGCTCGTTGCGCAGCGGCTCGTACTCCGCGAGCGCTTTGTCGGCGAGGTCGCCGAGCGGCACTTCGCGGCTCTTGTTGCCCTTGCCGTGTCGAACGAGCACGAGCGGCGTCGCGTAGCGGCCGCGATCGATGTCGCCGAGATCGAGCGCGCACGCCTCGGAGACGCGCAGCCCCGTCGAGTAGATCAGCTCGAGCAATGCGCGGTCGCGCGCGCGGAGCACGTCGTGACGCGCGGCCTCGCCCGCCGACAGCGTGCGATGCGACGTGCGGCCGGTCTGGCGCGGCGCCTCGACGAGCCGGAACGCGTCGTCGACGTCGAGCGCGCGCGGCAGCGGCTTGGGCTTCTTGGGGCCGCGAATCGCCGCCGCCGGATTGCCCGCGATCGCACCGCGCTTGACGAGGAAGCGGCAGAACGCGCGCACGCTCGACAGCTTGCGCGACAGCGTCGCCGCGCCGTTGGCGCCGAACAGCGCGGCGAGCTGCGCGCGCACGTCCATCGCGCTCAAGCGATCGAGCGGCACATCGCGGCCCTTCTTTTCGCGCAGAAACACGCGCAGTGCGCGGACGTCGCGCAGGTAGACCTCGGTCGTCTTCGCCGAGTACGCGCGCTCGATCGCGAGGTATTGCTCGAAGGCGGCGAGCGCGCCGTCCCAGTCCATCCGCTAACAATCAGGGACGGTGTCCACTAAGACAACTTATTGCGCCGAACACGTCGAAATCATTCGAGCGCCAGATCCGGACGTCAACTTGTAGATCATCGCGCGATGTCGCGACCGTCGCCCTCGTGATCGCAAGTTGACGTCCGGATCTCCGGGGCTAACGATCTCGCGGAGTTCCACGCAACAAGTTGTCTTAGTGGACACCGTCCCTGGTTAGAGCACGCCGGCCGGCGGCGTGACGGTGACCTCTTCGACGGCGATCTGCGGCCGCGTGACGATCGACAGCATGAAGCTCGCGACGTCGGCGGGCTTCATCATCTTCGTGCGGTCGAAGCCGGGCCGCTCGTCCCAGATCGGCGTGTCGGTCGCGCCGGCGAGCAACGCGGTCACCCGCACATCGTACGGCCGCGCTTCGGCGGCGAGCACGCGCACGAGCCCGAGCTGGCCGGCCTTCGCCGCGGTGTAGCCGCCGCAATCGGTGAACGCGTGGTGCGCGGCGTGCGAACCGATCACGACGATGTGCCCTTTGCGCCGCGGCTGCATGCGGCGCAGCGCCTCGCGCGCGCAGATCAGCGTCGCGACGATATGGACCTCGAGCATCTCTCGCAGGTCGGCGGCCGAGGCGTGCACGATCGGCCCGAACGTGCCGATACCGGCCGAGCACACGAGGATGTCGAGCTCCGGGAACGCGTCGATCCGATCGGCGACGGCGCGCTCGTCGGTGACGTCGAGGTGAGCCATCACGAGCTCGCCGAGGTTCGGCGTCGCGACGGCGACTTCGGGAGAGCGCCGGCTCGCGGCGACGACCGCTGCGCCTTCGCTCGCGAGCGCGTGCGCGCACGCCGAGCCGATTCCGCTCGAGCCACCGGTGACGAGCGCGTACTTGCCGAGCAGTCGCTTCACGCGACCGACGGTAGCACTAACGCCACGCGATACGCGGCGCGGTCAGATAGTGCTGCGGCGCCTTGCTCTTCTCGTAGCGCGTCGTCGGAGTAAACGCCGTCAGCTCGAGCGCGGCGTCCTGCGAGGTCGGCGCGAGCGGGCCGGTGCGCACGATCGACGCATACGAGTCCTTCGCCTGCACCATCGCGATCGACGTGCGCTGCAGCGCCATGCGCGCCGCATCGACGCGATGCTCGGACTCGAAGCGCGGCGTCTGCACCGCGGCGAGCTGACCGCGATACCCGGCGGTTTCGTACGTGTCGCTCGCCTCGAGCGAGTGATCGATGGTCATCGCGCGGTCGAGCTCGTGCCTCGCGCGCAGCTCGTCGAGCTCGCGCTGCACGTACATGACGCGCTCGCGCTGGTACTGGAGCTCGGCCTGTTGCCACGCGAGCGTCGTCGTCGCGATCTGTGCGCGCGCGGTCGCCTTGTCTCGCTCGAAGCTCTGCATCGCGCCCGCCCAGTCGTCGCCGGGCGCCGGTCGTGCGAGCGTCGCGGTCACGACCGGCGCGGTCGCCGGCTTCGGTGCGACTGCAAGCGCGGCGTTCGCCGCGGCGAGCTCGTGCTGCAGGCGCGCGAGCTGCGTGGCGTACGCGTTGTCGACCGCCGCGCGGCGCGCCGGTGCGATCTGCTGCCAATCATCGTTCGGAACGGTCGAGAACGCCGGCGCACAGGCCGATACGAACGCGACCAGCACGAGGATCGTTTTTGGCGACATGAGCCCATCGTCCCGCGGACACATGTCGCAGGCTTGTCACCTCACGCTGAAGTGACGATTTCGGTGGCAGCTGCGCGCACAACAACCCCCTTGCGCGCGAGCCAAGTGCCGAGATCCTCGCGCGCGCGCTCGGCCATGCGCGGCTTGCGGTTGTCTTTGCGGGTGCCCGGCAGCGGCGGCAACAGCCCGTAGTTGACGTTGGTGGGACCGTACTTCGCGCCCGGCTCGCGCGGTTGCGTGACGTGGTGATAGAGCCCGCCGAGCATCGTCGTCGGCGGCGGCGGCGCGTCGATCGTGCCGGCGACGAGCCACGCGACGAGTAGCCCCATCGCGCACGACTCGATGTAGCCCTCGACGCCGGTGAGCAGGCCGGCGAATCGGATGTTCGGCCGGCTCTTGAGCTCGAAGCCCGGGCCGAGCTGCGACGGCGCATCGATGTACGTGTTGCGGTGGATCGATCCGAACCGCAGGAATTCGCCGTGCGCGAGCGCCGGGATCATCTGGAAGATGCGCTGCTGCTCGGGATACGCGAGTCGCGTCTGGAAGCCGACCAGGTTGTACGCGGTGCGATAGCGATTCTCCGGCCGCAGCTGCACCACGGCCCACGGGCGATGTCCCGTGCGCGGATCGCGCAGGCCGATCGGCCGCATCGGCCCGAACCGCAGCGTCTCGGGCCCGCGCTCGGCCATCACCTCGATCGGCATGCAGCTCTCGAAGTAGCGCGGCTCTTCGAAGTCGTGCGGCAGGATCTTGCGGCCCGCGTTGACCGCCGCGATGAATGCCTCGTACTCGACCTTGTTCAGCGGGCAGTTGACGTAGTCGCCGACGCCGACGTCGCCGCCCGCAGCGCCGTCCGGATCGGCATCGCGATCCCAGCGCGACGCGCGAAACGCGTGATCGAGATCGATCGAGTCGGCGGCGACGATCGGCGCGATCGCATCGTAGAAGTACATTCGATCGCCACCGAGCTCGGCGCGGATCACCTCGCCGAGCACGCCGTCGGTGAGCGGGCCGGTCGCGACGATCACCGGATGGTCCGGCAGCTCGTCGAGCCGGCGGCGCTCGATACGGATGCGCGGGTGCAGCGCGAGCTTGCGCGTGATCGCGCGCGCGAACCCGAACCGCTCGACCGCGAGCGCCTGTCCCGCCGGCACCCGATGCGAATCGGCGCACGCGATCACGAACGAGCCGCACTTGCGCAGCTCTTGTTTGAGCAAGCCCGCCGGCGCGGTCGGGTCGTCGCTGCGCAGCGAGTTCGAGCACACCAGCTCGCCGAGCAGCGGGGTCTGATGCGCCGGCGACATCGCCGCCGGCTTCATCTCGACGAGCGCGACGCGTAGGCCGGCTTCGGCGAGCTGCCACGCCGCTTCGCTGCCGGCCATGCCGCCGCCCACGACGGTGACATCGACACCGCTCATCGCACCTTCGCGGATGGAAATTGCGCCGGTGGCTGCCCGGGCACCCAGCCGTCGAGTCGCTGCAGGGCGCCGTGCGCCTCTTCGACGAGCAACTCGCGGCAGCGCAGGCATTTGTAGGTGCGATATTCGACGATGCGGCCGACGTCGCGCGTGCCGCTGCCCTCCCAGTCGAGCTTCGTGCCGCCGCATGCGGGACAGCGCCACCGGCCGCGGCGCTTGAGCTGGCGATAGATGCCGAACACCGCCAGCGCGATCAGAACCCCGATGACGATCGGCGACTCGAAGATCGGCGACGACAGGAAGTTCGGCCCCACGAGCCGCACGCTAGCACGCACCTCGGCGGTGCCGGCGGCTATCATCACCGCATGGATGCGCGCGCGATCGACGCGGTGCTCGGCGGCTTCGTCGGCGCGACCGCGCTGTTCGGCGGTTTGCGGGCTGGCGTTGCTCGCGCGCCGGCGCCGCGCGCTGCGCCGCAGCGACGACTTCGAAACCGCGTTGCTCGACGCGCGCGCCGCGGCGTCGTCGCCGCTCGCGTGGCGGCTGCCCGCGCCCGGCGACATCAACGACGTCGTCGAGCTCGATCGCGCGCACACCGACGATCGCGCGCTCACGAGCAACGGCTTTCGCCGGCTCGGCGAGATCGTCGCGGTGGGCCATGCGCGCAACGTCGTACGCGGCTACGTCGACGCCGCGGGCACGACGATCGCCGTGCTCTTGGTCGCGAGCGGCCAAGCCTACGTCGACCTCCGCTCGTTCGCGACGAATGGCGCGCGGTTCACGACCATCCGCGGCCGGCGCGCGCGCCTCGCGCTGCCTCCCGACGTGCACGTCGCCGAGAATGATGCCGAGATGATCGTGCCGACGCTGATGGTGCAGCACCGCACAGCGATCAAAGCCGAGTCGCTGCTCGCGGTCGCTTCGATCGACGCGTTGCTCGAGCGCGTCGCGGCCGGCCACGATGCCGCGCGCGCGTGGCGCGACTCGGTGCCGCCCGACGAGCTGCTCGAGGCCGACCTGCGCGCGCTGTTGCGCAGCCGGTACGCACGGCTCGGGCCGATCTGGTTGCACCGACTGCGCAGCCGCATCCCGACGGCGACCGTGCACCGCGACGGCCCGATCGCGACGTCGCGATTCTAGCGGTCGTCGCGATGTTCGACGATGCGCGCTTCCGGCAGCTCGCCGCGCGCACCACCGTCCCACGATGCCTTCGGCACCAGCGGCCCTTTGCCGCGACGCATCAGCTGCGCGCCGCACGCGGTGCAGCGATACATCCGCTCGATGTGGCCGCCGCCGGACGACAGCCACACGCTGCGCGTGGCCACGCAGCGCAACGCGCGCTTCCCGCAATCCGGGCAGACGTGCTTGCGCAACGACGCTGCGACGAGGCCGCTGATCGTGCCGGCGGTGATCACGCCCGCGCCGAGCACGATCGCGAAGAACCAGTCCGCGATTATGCGGCGTTCTCCTCGGACTCGTCCGCGCCTTCGCTCTTCCAGTCGCACTCCATGCAGCGCAGCGTGATGCCGCGCTTGGTCTCTTTCTTGAGCACGAACTTGGCCTGGCAGACCGGGCACGGCTGTGGGATCGGCTTGTCCCACGCGACGAAGTCGCAGCCCTTCTTCGCCCAGTTCGAGCAGCCGTAGAACGGCTTGCCGCGGCGCGACCGTTTCTCGGCGATGTAGCCACCGCAGCCGGGCCGCGGGCACTTCACGCCGAGCGAGATCGGCTTGGTCGTCTTGCACTCGGGATAGCGCGTGCACGCGAGGAAGCTGCCGAACCGGCCGCGCTTGACCGTCATCGGTGCGCCGCACGTCTCGCAAACTTCATCGGTGGTCTGCGGCGGAACTTTTTCCCAGGTGCCGTCGAGGTTCTTGACGACCTCGCACGTCGTGCGGCACTCCGGGTAGCCCTGGCACGCCAGGAAGCTGCCGTTGCGGCCCCACTTGATCACCATCGGCTTGCCGCACTTCTCGCAAACCCACTCGGTCGCGATCTCCTCGCGCTTGACGTCGCGCATCTCGGTCTCGGCTTTTTCGAGCTCGAGCTTGAACGGGGCGTAGAACTCGCCGAGCAGCTTGCGCCAGTCTTCGGTGCCGTCCTCGACGTGATCGAGATCGGCCTCCATCTTCGCGGTGAAGTCGCTCGACACGATCTCCGGGAAGCTCACGACGAGCAGGCCGTTGACCAGGATGCCGAGCTCGGTCGGCCAGAACCGGGCTTCTTTCTTCTCGACGTAGCCGCGGTCGACGATCGTCGACATGATCGCCGCGTAGGTCGACGGCCGGCCGATGCCGCGCTCTTCGAGCTCCTTGACGAGCGACGCTTCGGAGAACCGCGGCGGCGGTTGCGTGAAGTGCTGCTCGGGACGGATGTTGTCGATCGTGATCGGCTCGCCGACCTCGACGGTCGGCAACAACTTGTCGGCGTTGTCCTGCGCCTCGGCCTTGGCGTCGTCGGTCTCGGCGACCTCGTAGACCTTGGTATAGCCGGCGAACTTCATGATCTGACCGTTGGCGCGGAGCTGCGCGCGGCCGCGGTCCATGTCGATCGTGGTCTGGTCGTACACCGCCGGCACCATCTGCGACGCGACGAAGCGCTGCCAGATCAGCGTGTAGAGCTTGGTCAGCTCGTTGCCCTCGGGGTGCCGGGCGAGCGCCTGTGCGACGCGGTCGGGCGGCCACTCGAGCAGCGTCGGCCGGATCGCTTCGTGTGCGTCTTGCGCGCGCTCCTTGTTGCCGTACGTGTTGACCTCGGCCGGCACGTACTCCTTGCCGTACGTCTCGGTGATATGCACGCGGACCGCGGTGAGCGCATCGTCGCTGATACGCGTCGAGTCGGTACGCATGTACGTGATGAGGCCGGTCGGGCCCTCGTCGCCGAGCTCGACGCCTTCGTACAGGCGCTGCGCCAGCGCCATCGTGCGCTTCGCGGAGAATCGGAACTTGCGCGCGGCGTCCTGCTGCAGCCGGCTCGTGATGAACGGCGCCTGCGGCTTCTTGCGGCGCTCTTTCTTCTCGACGTTCGCGACGACCGCGTCGCCGGCGGCGAGCTCGGCCGCGATCGCGTTCGCCGCGTCTGCCGTCTTCGGCTCGGCGCGCTCGCCGTCCCACTTCCAGATCCGCGCCTCGAACGGCGGCGGGTTCTTCGCGTGCGCGGTGACGTCGACCGACCAGTACTCGTCGGCCACGAACGCTTTGATCTCCTCTTCGCGCTCGCACACCAGGCGCACGGCGACCGACTGCACGCGGCCGGCGGACAACCCGCGTTGCACCTTGTTCCACAGGATCGGGCTGATCTTGTAGCCGACGAGGCGATCCAAGATGCGGCGCGCCTGCTGCGCGTCGGTCTTGTTCATGTCGATCTTGCGCGGCGCGGCGATCGCGCTGGTCACGCCCTTCTTGGTGATCTCGTTGATCAGGACGCGATGGAGGTTCTTGTTCTCGCCTTTGATCTCTTCGGCGATGTGCCACGCGATCGCTTCGCCTTCGCGATCGGGATCGGACGCCAGGTACACGGTCTCGACCTCGCGCGCGGCCTTGCGGATCTCGCCGAGGACCTTCTTCTTGCCTTCGATGACCTCGTAGACCGGCTCGAAGGTGCCGTCTTCGAGATCGACGCCGATCTTCGACTTCGGCAGATCGCGGATGTGGCCGACCGACGCCTTCACGACGTAGTTCGCGCCCAAGTACTTGTTGATCGTCTTCGCCTTTGCGGGCGACTCGACGACGACGAGCGCCGACCCCGGCTTGACCTTTTTCGGCTTCTTCGGCGGCGGCGCATCATCGCCATCGCCCTCCGACTCGGCACGGACCTCGGCCTTTGTGGCCTTGGCGAGCTTCGCGCCTTTGACCGGCTTTTTCGGCGCGGCCTTCGCAGCCTTGGCGCCGGATTTCGGGGCGACCTCCGGCGCTTTCTTCGCGGCAGCCTTCGCGGCGGGTTTTGACGCCGCCGGCTTGCCCTTCGCCGCCTTCGCCTTCGCCGCCGGTTTGCCCTTCGCCTTGTCTTTACTCACGAGTACCTCTCGATCAACGGCAGACCACGTAGCACGGTGCGCACCGGCAAGCCGGTCGCCTCCGCGATCGCGTCGACAGTTCGCGCGCCGCCGGCATGCGCGGCGCGAATTGCTTGGAGCTCTGGATCGTCATCTCGGTTCGGCATGCGCGGCTCGCCGGCGAGCGCGTGCTCGACGTCGATCGGTGTCTCGGCGAGCGCGGCGCCGGCGCGCAGCAGCTGGCGGCAACCACGGCTGCCCGGATACGCGACGATCAAGCGGCCGAGCTTGGTCGCGGCTCGCGCCGTCGTCAGCGAACCGCTGCGATCATCGGCCTCGACCACGACGACCACGTCCGCGAGCGCGGCGATCAGTGGATTGCGCGCGACGAAGCTGCCGCGCCGTGGCTCGGCGCCATCGGGCATCATGCTGACGAGCGCGCCGCCGGTGCCGAGGATCTGATCGAACAGGCCGGCATGACGCGCGGGATACGCGACGTCGGCGCCGCTGCCGAGCACGGCGGTCGTTGCGCCCGAGCCGGCGAGCGCGCCGCGATGAGCCGCGCCATCGATGCCCAATGCACCGCCCGAGACGACATGAACGCCCCGCTCGGCCAAGTGGCGCGCCGCGGCGTGGGCTCGGTCCATGCCGACTCGGCTGGCCGCGCGTGCCCCGACGATCGCCACCGATCGAACCGCGGCGTCGGACGGCAGCTCGCCGCGCACGCGCAGCTCCGGCGTCCAACCCAGCGCGATCAGGCGCTCGGGATAGCCCGGCACTCCCGGGGTCAGCGACTTGGACGAGGTGGTCACAGGGGGAAAGCAATTAGCCACCCGGACCAGCGCCGTCAAGTCGACACGATCGCGCTCGAACGATTTCAGCCGCTTGCGCGAGGCCTCTACATCTATATAGCTAGCCGCGCGGGCGGTGCGAGTTACTTCGAGCTGGTCTGCATGGTCACGACGTCGCCGATGCCCATCTCCTGGACCGACAACGTCACGAGGCCGACCGAGATCTTGTCGCCGACCTCGACCACCACGATCTGACCGAGCGCGCGCGCGGGGAACCGGCGGTCGTCTTGGCCGATCGTCGTGAGCGCGTGGCCGGGATACGCGTCGCCGCGGCGCACGACGTACATCCGATTGCCGACCTCGATGCCCGAGCTCTGGCCCTGATCGATGAACACGAGCTCGCCCTGGCCGATCAAGCGCTCGCGCGTCAGCATCGCGACGATCGTGCCCTGGAGGTCGACCTTCGGCGGCACGTTCGGCACCGTCGAGAATTCTTTGAGCAGCGGGCCGACCTTGGCGCCGCGCTGGATCTCCATGTTCGAGTCGGTGATCGTCGCGCGCGCGCGCTTGTCCTCTTTGACGCTGTCGACCCGCACGGTGCCGAGCAAGTGCACGTACGCGCCGTAGTCCTTGCCGTTCGAGCGCACCGGGTTGTCGGGCACGTAGATCGAGTACGTCTTGCCGACCTCGGGCGGATTATTGGTCGGGTAGCTCAGGTAGACGGCGTCGCCGCGGCCGAGCAAGACTTTCTCGTCGACCGAGCCGTCGATCGTGATCGACTTGTCGAGGTCGCTCTTCTCGACGAACGCGATCTGCTGCAGGCCGACGCCGATCCGCTTCGCCGGCGGTGGGATGTTATCCGGCGCGCCGGTGTCCGCCGCCGGCGGCTGATTCGCCGGTGCCGATTGCTGCGCGAACTGACCGCGCGGCAGCAGCCGCACGAGGTCGCCCGGATAGATCCAGTGCGGGTTCGTGATCTGCGGGTTGTACGACCAGATCTTCGGCCACTCCCACGGGTTGTTGAAGTAGTACGTGCAGATGTCCCACAGCGTGTCGCCGCTGCGGACGACGTGCAGCTCCGGCACCGGACCCGAGCTCACCTGGTTCGGCTCGTTGTCGGTGCTCATGATGCCGGTCGGCGCGTTGTTGTCGATGAAGTAGCCGCTCGGCGCCGCGTTCGAATCGCTCGACTGCGTGACCGTGCCGTCGGGCTTCACGACGATCACGTTCGGCTGGCTCGGTGGCGGCGCGACCGGCGTCGGCGCCGGTGGCGCCTGGCTGCCGCCGACCGATGGATCCAAGCTGACCGGCGGCTGCGGGATCGCGCCGGACGGATAGACCGGCACCTGCGCGTTGGCCGCGGCGGGCAACGTGGCGACCGCGAAGAACAGCGCCTGGCGTACGCGCTTGCGGTTCATGGGGTCTCCACTCGCGCCTGCTGTAGACGGGATGATGCGAGCGCGGCGGGCTCACTCTTGGGATAGAGGCTCACGACCTGCTCCAAGACCGCGCGCGCTTTCTCGGTCTGACCGAGCGCTTGGTAGCAATAACCGACCTTGAGCAACGCATCCGGCACCTTGTTGCCGCGCGGGTACGTCTCGATCGTAGCGCGGAACTCGGCGAGCGCATGCGGGAAGTCTTTCTGCGCGTAGAAGTCTTCGCCGAGCCAGTACTGCGCGTTGTCGGCGTAGTCGTGGCGCGGATAGGTCTTGAGGAATGCGTGCAGCGCGGCCTGCGCTTCGCCGTGCTTGCCGGCTTTCACGAGCTCGATGGCGGCGCGGTAATCGGCCGACGCGGCGTCGTTGCTCGTGCTCGTGGCCGGCGCGATGTCGCGAACGTGTGCACGCGTCGCGCGCGCGGCCGCGACCGATTTGCGAGGCGCATCGTCGATCGGCGCGACCGGTCTTGGCGCCGGCACCGTCGTCGAGCGGCCCAGCGCGGCGTCGCCTTCGTAGATGATCTCGCCGCCGTCGGCCGCGACGCCGACGACGCGCTCGGCACCCGGCGCGGGTTGCGCCGCGGGCGGCGCGATCACCTCGACCGGGAGCTTGGGCATGTCGGGCACGACCTCGAGCTCTTTCTGCATCGCGAGCTGGTGCTCGAGATCGCGGATCTTTCGATCTTGCGCGCGATGATCGGCGCGCAGCTCGACGAGCTCCACCGTGAGTTGGCGGTTGTCCGCCTTGAGCTGGCTCATGGGAGAAGCGCAGCCCCCGGCGGCGGCAATGACGAGACAGATGCGCGTGATCACGGCGAAGTGATCGTAGGCAGCGTTTGCGGATCGGCGCAAAAAACCCGCGGCGTGGATCAGGAAGCCCTTCGATAAGCACGCGCGTGGCGAGCCCAGGCGCGCGCGGGTAAAGTCGAGTGCCGCGTGCCGCTCAAGCTGTCTTCACTCCGTCGCGCCGCGCGCTGGGCCGCGCCGAGCTTCGCGGCGGCGTCCGCCGGCGGGCTCGTCGCCGCGATCATCGACGGGCTCGGCGATGTCGGCACGATCGCGCTCGGTGCGGGCTTCGTGGTGCTGCTCGTCGCGCCGATCCTGCTCGCGATCAGCATCGTCGGTCGCGCGCTGTACGCTGGCTGGCAGACGCCCGAGCTCGCCGCGATCGTCGGGCCCGACGGCGCCGCACCGCGGCTCGCCGCGTGGCTCGTCGTGATCGCGGTCGACGCGCTCGTGCTCGTCGTCGCGCTGATGATCGGGACCGCGTGGTTCGCGGCACACTCCGCGTTCACGCCGCTACCGGTCGCCTACTTCGAAGCGACGCTCGCCGCGGTGCTCGCCGTCGCGCTCGCCGCGTTGTCGCGGCCGATGGCGGCGCTGGCCACGCTCGCGCTCGCACCCCTCGCCCGCCGCGCGCCGCGCGCGTTTCGGCCGCGCGCGATCGTCGTGACGCTCGCCGCGCTCGCGATCGCCGCCGGCGTCGCCACGTGGTTCTCGATCGTGCAGCCCTCGCTCGGCGCGTTCGACACCAGCGTGATCGACGCACCGCTCGCCGCGGCGATCGCGTTCGGCCTCGTCCACGCGACATGGTCGCGCTGGGGTCGCGCGCGCGCGATCGCGAGCTGGGCTGTCGTCGCGGTCGCCGGTGCGGCCGCGGCTTCGGCGCTCGTGGTCGCGCACGTCGCGCCGGCCGCGACGCTCGAGCTGTGGGGCGATCGCGCGATCGCGGGGCTCGCGATCGACCGCGCCTTCGATCTCGATACGATCCGCGACGCGATCCCGCTCGCGACGTTCGCGCCGGTGCCGCGGCCCGGCGCCGACCATCCCGACATCATCCTCGTCACGATCGACACCGTGCGCGCCGACCACACGCCGCCGTACGGCGGTCATGCCGAGATGCCGACGCTCGCCGCGCTCGCCGATCGCGGCGCCGTGTTCGACTGGGCGTTCTCGCCGAGCAACGTCACGCGGCGATCGATCCCGGCGATGATCACCGGGATCGGCGCCGATCGCGTGCGGGGCCGCGTCGTCAGCTGGGCGCTGCGCGTCGATCCGCGGCACGTCTTGCTCGCCGAGCGCCTGCACGCCGCCGGCTACGACACCGCCGGCTTCATGTGCTGCGAGAGCTTCTGGGGCCCGGAGCTGCACACCGGCCTGTCGCGCGGGCTCGAGCACCTCGAGATCGAGCACGACGGTGCCAAGCTCGCGAAGCGCGCGCGCGCGTGGCTCGAGCAGCGCGGCAAGCGCGCGAACAACCGCCCGCTGTTCCTGTGGATCCACATCCTCGAGCCGCACAACTGGTCCGCCAACGGCGATCCGCCGGTGAACGAGCGCGACCACGTCTACGACCACGTGCTCGCGCAATGCGACGCGATGCTCGCCGACGTGATCGCGTTCGCCAAGGGCGCGATCATCATCGTCACCGCCGATCACGGCGAAGGCCTCGGCGAGCACGGCCACATGAACCACTCGACCGATCTGTACGATTCGCAGATCCACGTCCCGCTCGTGCTCGCCGGCCCTCACGTTGCCACGCTGCGCGCGAGCGAGACCGTCAGCACGACGAACCTCGTGCCGACCGTGCTCGATCTCGCCGGCTTCGCGCCGCCGACCGGGCGCGCGATCGACGGCGCGTCGTTCGCCGACCTCGCGACCGGTGCGCGTGCGTCGCGCGCGGATGGCCACGCCTTCGCCGCGATGATCAAGGACCGCTCGAATCCGGGCGGCCTCACGGCGCTCGTCGACGGCTCGTGGAAGATCATCGACGACGGCGATCGGCTCGAGCTCTACGACCTCGCGACCGACCCGGACGAGCACACCGACCTCGCGAAGCGCGAGCCCGCGAAGCTCGCCGAGCTGCGCGTCAAGCTACGGGCGCGTCAACAGGCCGGGCGCGTCTCGCCGTTCGAGTGACCAGCACGAGCCCGCCGGCAAGACCGCCCGCGAACAGCGCGAGCAGCAGCGCGTAGCCGTGCGGTGTGAATTCGAGCCGCACGCGATGCGCGCCCGACGGCACGATGACGCCCATCGACAAGTAGTTGGCGCGAATCACCGGAGCATCGTCGCCGTCGACCGTCGCACTCCAGCCCGGCGCCCACGATTCGGCGACGACGAGCACGCCGGCTGCGGGCGCGGAGACGTCGAGCGCGATCGCGCCCGGCGCGTAGCTCGCGACAACGCCGGCGATCGGCGCGAACTGCGAGACCGGCAGCGCGAGTGGCGCGTCGGCTTCCACGAGCGCGTGGTCGAGCTTGCTCGGCGTGGTCTGGCGCAGGCGATCGAGCGCCCCACGCTCGGTCACGCGCTCGGCCGTTGGATAGAGCGTCGCGATCGCGGCGACGTCATCATCGAGCAGCTCGAAGCCGCGCAACGCGGGCACCGCGCGCGCGTTCGACGGCCGCAAATGGCCGCCGAGGAAGTACTTCACGCCGAAGTGCGCGAGCAGCTGCGGATCGTGTTGCGCCGCGGTCTCGGCCGCGAGCACGCGCGCAGACGCGATCGGGTTGCCGTAGCCCGACAGCTCGCGGATCGCGTAGTGATACGCGGCTTCGTAAGGCAGCGTGCCGCCGTACGGCAGCGCGACGTCGTCGACGTGATAGCGCCAGCGATCGGCGGCGCCCGGCATCTGCGCGACGATGTCGGCGTGCGCGCGCGGATCGGGGCGCGGCTGCACGATCGCGAGCTTCGATGCGCCGGCTGCCCACAGGTCGACGACCACGACGGCGCCGAGCAGGATGCCGCGCACGCGAGGCTTCGCCGGCATCAGCGCGACGGCGAGGATCACGGCCTGCGTGATCGAGTACGGCGTGCGGGCGATCGCGAGCCCGGCGACGAGCCACACGCCGGCGATGCTTGCCGCGACGCGGAGGTTGCAGCGCGTTGCCGCCGCCACACCCTCGCCGGCGAGCAGCGCCGCGGCAAATCCAAAAATCGCTTTGAACCGATACGCGATGCGGAACAGCGTGAACCCGGGCACGAACCGATAGCACAGCGCGAGCAGATGGCCTTGCCGGCCCATCGCGAGCAGCACGCCGACGATCGCGACGGCGACCCAGAACACGAGCTCGCGCCGCGTCGCGCGTGGGGCGACGATCAGGGCCCAGATCGCGCCGACGATCGCGAGCGGGCCGACGTAGATGTCGAGCTGCCAGTTGGAATCGAGGTTCGGGATCACGAGCTCGAGCAGCTCGCGCGCGGGCAACGCGTTGTCGAGCACGTACGAGGCATCGCGCGTCGCGCGGCCGGAGATCGCGACCGCGTCGAGGGCGGGCACGTAGATCACGAGCAACGTCAACACCGCGACGCCCGCGGCGATCGCGAGGGCCGGCAACTGCGCACGCGATCGCACGCGAACCAGCGCGTACGCGCCGATCACGAGCAGGTCGTAGAAGAACGCCTGCGGATGCCCGGCCGATCCGCACAGCCAGATCGCGAGGCCGAGCAGCGCGCCGCGGCGCAGCGACGGCGCGTCGCACAAGCGCGACAGCGCGAGCACCGCCCACGGCAGGTACAACAGCGGCCACAGGAACGCGCCGTTCTTGTGTACGAGCAGCGGGCTGCCGACCACGTACGTGACCGCGGCGACGAACCCGGCGGCGTGCGATCGCGTGCGATGCCAGATCAGCGCGTGCATCCCGCACAGGCCGACGACCATCGTCAGCATGACCTTGAGCTGGATCAGCCACGCGCCGGCGCCGAACGCGAGGCCGAACGCGATGCAGATCCAGTTCACCGGCGAGTAGAAGCCGGATTGCAGATCGGCAGAAAACGGATAGCCGCCGAGCGACCACGGGCACCACAGTGGCAGCGTGTGGTGGCCGATCGAGCGGACCTGGAATTCGAGATCGGGCCAGTACTCCAGCACGCAATCCCAGCCGCCGATCTGGCCGCCGAAGATCGTGCGATGCCACAGCGCGCACACGAGCAGCGCGTAGCCGACGACCACGCACGCCGCGACGCGCCTGGCCGACATGGCTCAGCGCGTCGCCGCCAGGATCGCTTCGGCGCCCTGCGCGAGCAGATCCTCGGCGAGCTTGTGCCCCATCAGCTGCGCCTGATCGCGCGCGCCGCCGAGCTCGGCGTGCAAGATGCGCGTGCCGTCGGGCAAGCCGACCATGCCGACGAGTCGCATGCCGCCGTCGTCGCGATCGAGCGCGTGCGCGGCGAGCGGGGTCTGACAGCTGCCGCCCATGCGCGCCAAGAATCCGCGCTCGGCGGCGACCGACTCGGCCGTGTGCGCATCGTGGATCGCGCGCACGACGAGCTCGCGCACGATCGCGTCGCCGGTGCGCGTCTCGATGGCGAGCACGCCCTGCGCGACGGCCGGAATGCTGAGCTCGAGCGGGATCAGCTGGGTGATGCGATCGGCGAGGCCGAGCCGGTGCAGGCCCGCTGCCGCGAGCACGATCGCGTCGAACTTACCTTCGTCGAGGCGACCGATTCGCGTGGGCACGTTGCCGCGCAGCATCTCGATCTTCAGATCGGGCCGGCGCGCGAGCAGCTGGCACTGCCGGCGCATGCTCGACGTGCCGACCGTCGCGCCGTGCGCGAGCGTGTCGATGGTGACCGGCTCGCGCGCGCACAGCGCATCCCACGGCGTCTCGCGCGCCGACACCGCGGCGGTCGCGAGCCCGTCTGCGAGATCCGGCGGCACGTCCTTCATCGAGTGCACCGCGAGATCGGCGAGGCCCTCGAGCAGCGCCTGTTCGATCTCTTTGACGAACAGCCCTTTGCCGCCGACCTGCGCGAGCGGCACGTCCTGGATCCGATCGCCGCTCGTCTTGATCACGAGCAGCTCGACGCGGCGCTCGGGCGCGATCGCTTCGAGCCGCGCCTTGACGTGATGGGCTTGCCACAGCGCGAGCGCCGAGCCGCGAGTCGCGATCGTTAACTTGTCGTCATTCACGCGCGTGCCTTCTCTGAAGGGGTCTCCACCTCGTCCTCGATCACGTCGGCAGCTTCGGGCTGCGCGTGATCATCCACCGCGAGCGCGAACAGGTCGGCGAGGACCTCGGCGCGCAACGCACCTGCGTCGGCATCGGAGCCGCGCAGCATGGTCGTCGGCGTGTGCAGGATCTTGTTGACGACGAGCTGCACGGTGCGCTGCAGGAGCTCGCGCTGTTGCTCGCGCGAGTGCTCGCGTCGCGCGAGCTGGTCGAGCGCCTTTTGCACCTCGACGTCGCCGATCTCGGCGAGCTTCGCGCGCAGCGCGCGGATCGCGGGCACCACACCCTGCGTGCGCAGCCAATGCTCGAACTGACCGGCCTCGTGCTCGACGATCTTGCTCGCGTGGTCGGCCGACTTCTGACGCTCGGCCAGGTTCGCGCGGACGACCTTGTCGAGATCGTCGATGTCGTAGAGGTAGATGCCGTCGAGATCGGCGATCTTGGGCTCCGCATCGCGCGGCACCGCGATGTCGATCACGATCATCGGCCGCCACCGGCGCGCCTTGGCGACGCGCTTGAACATCGCGTAGGTCAGCACGGGCTCGCGCGCGCCGGTCGAGCTGATCACCACGTCGGCCGCGGCGAGCAATTGCTCGAGCTCGCTCCACGGCTTCGCGATCGCGTCGATCTCGTCGGCGAGCGCCTGTGCGCGCTCGGGCGAGCGATTGGTCACGACGATCTCCTGCGCGCCGTTCGCGTACAGATGCTTCGCCGCGAGCGAGCTCATCTTGCCGGCGCCGACGACGAGCACGCGCTTGCCGCTCAGCTCGCCGAACACGCGGCGCGCGAGCTCGACCGCGACCGATGACACGTTGGCGGCGCCGCGCGCGATCGCAGTCTCGGTGCGCACGCGCTTGGCCACGCCGAACGCGCGCTCGAGCGCACGCGACAGCACCGGGCCGGATGTGCCCGCGGCGCCGGCGAGCGCGTATGCGGCCTTGAGCTGGCCCAAGATCTGCGCCTCGCCGACGACGAGAGACTCCAGCGAGCTCGCGACGCGGAACACGTGACGGATCGCGGCGCCGCCGCGGTGCGCGTATAACGCCGCTTCGACGTCGCGCAGCGGCACGCCGCGATTGCCGGCGAGAAACTCGCGCGCGTCGGGATCGGCACCCGCCTTCGCGACGCCGTAGAGCTCGACGCGGTTGCACGTCGAGATCAACAGCGCTTCCGTGACCGGCAGCTCGGCGAGCGCGCCGCGCAAGGTCGGTGCGAGCTCGTCGTCGCGAAACGCCAGCTTCTCGCGCACCGCGACCGGCGCGGTGTGCCAGCTCAAGCCGACGACGAACAGCTCGCTCATTCGACCGTCACTCCACGATCCGGCGAATCAGATACACGACGAGCACCGCCAGCGCCGACGCGAAGCCTTCGAGCGTTAGCTTTGCCGCGCGCTTGCCGCGCCAGCCGTAGATCTGCCGCGCGACGAGCAGCGTGGCGAACGCGACCCACGTCACCGTCGCGAGCGCGTACTCGATGCGGCCGACCGATTCGCCGAGCCGCGCGGTCCAGATCGCGCCGAGGATCATCGCGAGCGTGAAGATCGGAAAGCCGACCCAGACCAGCCGATGCGCGAGCTTGTCGAGCGGCTCGAGCGGCGCGCCGCCTTGCTCGAGCGCGAGCGTGTCGAAGCGCTTGCGCTTGAGCGCGCGATCCTCGACGAGGTAGACCGCCGACAGCACGCCTGCGACCGCGAACACCGCGACGCCGATCGTCGCGAGCGAGATATGAACCCGGCCGAGCGTCGACAGATCGTCGCCGGGCGACGTGCCGGCCGGCGTGAGCCGCGCGAGGAGCAGCAGCACGAGCGAGACCGGCATCACGACCACGCCGCCGAGCGTCATCCGATATCGCGCGCTCGCCAGCAAGTAGCCGCCGGTGATGATGAAGGCCAAGAAGCCGATCGCCTCGCGGACCGATTCGGCCGGATGTACGTGCTCGGTGCCGCGCCAGCCGATGTCGGCGCCGTGTGCGACGAACGCGAGCCCGACCAGCCACAGCGCCGCCGCCCGAAACCGCGTCGCGCCGGCCAGCGCGGCGAACAAGCAGGCAGTCGCCGCCGCGTAGGCCGCTACCGCTACCCAGAACGCCGGCGACGGCGCGACAGATAGCAGGCGCTCGTCGATCACGGCAGCAGCGGCTCGCCGATGAAGCCGTCGATGACGTCGTAGGCGGTGTCGTTGTAAATGACCGAGTTCGACAGCTGCTCGGCGCCCATCTGCTCGAGCTGCGGCTTGGACTTCACGCGACCTACCAGATCGTGCGGGTCGGGCGACTGCCCGGTCGTCGACACGAAGCAGACGGCGGGAGTCATCGAGAACGCGCGATTGAGCTCGGTCAACGTCATGCGGTCACCTTCGAGCGAGGCTCGCCCTTCGGCGGTCCACGAATCGAGGCGATCGACCGAGATGAACAGGCGTGACATTCCCGGAACAAATTGTACCCGGTTGCGGACGACCTCGCGCGGGGTTACATAACGAGAACCGCGGAGGTACCCATGGCTAGCGCAAACGTCAAAGAGATCACCGACCAGAGCTTCGAAGCTGAGGTTCTGAAGAGCGACGTCCCGACGCTCGTCGATTTCTGGGCCGTTTGGTGCGGGCCGTGTAAGCAGCTCGCGCCGACCGTCGACGCCCTCGCCGATGCCTACGCCGGCAAGCTCAAAGTGGCGAAGATGGACATCGACCACCACCAGATCGTCCCGCAGCAGTACGGCGTGCGCTCGATCCCGACGCTCTTGATCTTCAAGGGCGGCAAGGTCGTCGGCCAGCTCGTCGGCGCGCAGCCGCGCGCGAAGGTCGAAGCCGAGATCCAGAAGCACATCTGATCGCCGCGCTACGAGAACCGCGCCGCGAACGCGCGGTGATTTGCGGTGCCCTCGCCCATCACCGCGAACACGACTTCGCCGAACGCTCCGGCGTACGGCCCGGCGAGTAATTCGTCGAACACCTCGGCGACGAGCGCCGGATCGTTCTTGAACACGCCGGCGCCCCACGCGCCGAGTACGAGCGTGCCGACGGCGAAGTGCCGTGCGACGTCGAGCACGAGCGCGCCGCGAACGCGGAAGATCGCGCGCAGCTCGGCGGGGCCATGCGTGCCGTACTTCGCGAGTGCGCCGGCGTTCGGCGCGGGGCACGTGATCACCGAGGCGAGCACGGGCGCGTCGAGCCAGCTACCTGCGTCGTCGCGGAAGAACGGCACCAGCGGTGAGTAGATCGCGATGTCGAGGTACACCGGCGACCGATTCGCGCGGTTGCGCGCGTAGTACGACGGCGCCGCGAGCAAGCACGGATACAGCGCGCTCGATCGCGCGAGCGCTTCTTCCTGCGCCTGCGCACCGCCGAGGAAGCCACCGCCGGCGTTCTTGGCCGACGCGAAGTTGAGGCACGCAACGTGGCCACGGCCGGCGAGCCGCTCGAGTGCTGCGTTGGTCGACTCGCCGGTGACGCTGATCGCGGTCGCGCGCTTCGCCGCTTCGCCGTGCAGCTGGCCCGGCTCGGCGATCACCGTGCCCGCCACGGCTGGCGCGATCGCCGCGAGCTCGACGTGCTCGCCGCGCGCGTTGGTGTAGAAGCCCGCGCCGCACGCGGCGATGGTCTCCTGCGCGATCTTCGCGCGGCCGCTCGCAGCCTTGGTCGCGCCGCGCGACTCGGCGTGCACGGCGAGATACGGCGCGGGCACGTGGTCGACGAGCCACACGCCGTTTTGCGAGCGGAAGAACGCGTGGCCGTCGGCGAGCATCTTGGCCGCGTCGACCACGAGCACGACGGGCTTGCCGCGACGCCCGCCGACCGCGGTCGCGGTCTCGACGTCGGCCGACATGTGCACGTGATGGCGCTCGCCCTTGACGAGGCCGTGCGCTCGGATCGATGCGACGAAGCGATCGACCGTGCCGTGATACAGCACGGCAGGCGGCGTCGCCGGCGCGAGCTCGAGCTCGACGTCGATCGAATGGCCTTGGTTGGCGCGGATGCGCGCGCCATCCGGCGACAGCGCGAACCGCTGCTTGTCGGAGGTGACGACGATCTGGTCGAGCTCGGTGCGCGTGATCGCGTGACCGTGCGTGGCGAGCGCGGCGAGCAGCGACTCGACCGACGTCCAGCCCGCGCGATCGAGCTCGACGCCGAACTTCGTCGGTTCGTGGCGGAGGATGAGCGAAATGAGCTTGGACGGATTCGACATGACACTGTGTATAATTTACACTAACATAGTGCGAAGTCAAGGCCAGCAAGAACGCCCGCGCGATCAATAGCCGTGCTTGCGCAGCGACACGTTCGCGACCAGGCCCATCGCCAGGAAGAACGTCACGAGCGAACTGCCGCCGTACGAGATGAACGGCAGTGTCACGCCGACGACGGGCGCGAGCCCGAGCACCATCGCGACGTTGACGACGACGTGCCAGAACGTCATCGCCGCGACGCCGACGCAGATCACGCTGCCGACGCGATCGCGCGCGGACAGCGCGACGTTCAAGATCCACACGAGCAAGAACGCGAAGATCGCGAGCAGGAAGACGCTGCCGACGATGCCCCATTCTTCGGCCCAGACCGAGTACGGAAAGTCGGTCCAGTGCTCGGGCACGAAGTTGAACTGGTTTTGCGTGCCCTCGAGAAAGCCTTTGCCCCACACCTTGCCGGAGCCGACCGCGTAGATCGATTGCTGCGTGTGCCAGCAGGTGTCGCGCAGCAGCTTCTCGGCGGCGGTGTGGACCGGCTGGCTGCCGCAGTCGATGAAGCCGAGGATGCGATCTTTTTGATAGCCGTGCAGCTTCTCCCACAAGATCGGGATCGCGAGCAGCGCCGACGTGGTGACGTAGACCATCGGCCACACGCTCGGCATCGCCAGGAAGCCGACGGTGAGCACGATCAGCGACAGCAGCACCGCAGTGCCGAGGTCGGGCTGCACGGCGATCAGCAAGATCGGCGCGGTGACCGCAACGAGCCGCAGCGCGAGCATGCGCGGCGAGTAGTGCGATGGCTCGCTCTGCGCGAAGATCCGGCCGAGCACGAGGATCACCATCAGCTTGACGAGCTCGCTCGGTTGCAGGCCCATGCCGCCGAGGTTGAGCCAGCGGTACGTCGAGCCGTGATTCGAATCGGCCGGCGCGCCGAACAACCGCGCGACCACGAGCAACATGCCGGCGATCGCGAGGCCGATCCACGCGAGCCGCACGAGCGAGCGATAGTCGACGATGGTCGCGGCGACGAACGCGATCGCGCCGACGATCATCCACTGGACCTGGGTGTCGAACTTCGCGTGGTGCTTCACGCCGCGCGTCGCCGAGTACAGGTTCAAGAGGCCGATCGCGCACAGCGCGAGCATCGTCAGGATCAACGGCCAATCGACGGCCGCACGGAACCGCCGCCACCGCGACATGCCGACGGTCGCGCGCGGCAATTCCAAACCGATGCCCTTCACTGGTGCGCTCCCGTCCGAGCTTCTGGATTGATCGGGACGGCGCGCTGCACTCGCGGCATGTCGCGCAGCGGCGTACCGAGCGGATGGATCTTCGTGAAGTAACCCTCGAGGATCTGCTTCGCGATCGGCCACGACGTCTGGCCACCGCCGCCGCCGTGCTCGACGAGCACCACGATCGCGATCTCGGGATCGTCGGCGGGCGCGAAGCCGGCGAACCACGCGTGCGCCGAGTTCGGGTTCCAGCGCTCGGGATCCTTTTCGGCTTCCTGCTTGTGGTGCTTCTTGACCTCGGCGGTGCCGGTCTTGCCGAGGACCGTCAGGCCTTCGATGTGACCGAACTCGAACGCGGTGCCGCCGAGCTCGTTCGCGACCTTGTACATGCCCTTCTTCCACGTCTCGACGTCGTCGATCGGCGTCTTCACCACGCGCGCGACCTTCGGGTCGTAGCTCGCGATCAAGTGGCCGTCGTTGCTCTCGACGCGCTCGACGATCTGCGGAACATAGAGCGTGCCGCCGTTCGCGATCGCGGCGTACGCCATCGCCATCTGCAGCACCGTGACCTCGACGTCGCCCTGGCCGATCGCCGCGTTCGTCGCGTAGCCGACTTTGTAATGCCCCGTCGTCTGCTCGTACCAATCCTTCGTCGGGATGCGGCCCGGCGACTCGCCGTTGAGGCCGATGTTCGTCGGCGCGCCGAGGCCGTACTCGCGCGAAACCGCCGCGATGCGATCGATGCCGACGCGCTCGGCGAGCTTCCAGAAGTAGTAGTCGCACGAGTGCTGGATCGCACCGAGCAAGTTGATCTTGCCGTGCGTGCCGTGACAATTGAAGTGCGTGCCCGCCAGCACGTACTCGCCCGGGCAGAACATCGGCTCGTCTTCGGCGGCCTGACCGTCTTCGAGTGCGGCGAACGCGGTCGCGAACTTGAAGATCGAGCCGGGCGGATACGTCGCCTTGAGCGCCTTGTCGATGAACGGCTTGCGCGGATCGCTCATCAGCATCGCGTACTCGGCCTTGGTCAGATGGCCGGTCATCACGTTCGGATCGAACGACGGCTTGCTGACGATCGCGCGGATCTTGCCGGTCTTGGGCTCGACCACGACGACCGCGGCGGCCGGCTGATGCGCGACGGCTTTCTCGGCGAGCTTTTGCAGGTCGGCGTCGAGCGTGAGCACGAGGTTCGCGCCGGGCACCGGATCGATCACGCGCTCGCCGGTGATCAGCGCCGCGGCGGTGCGATCGTCGAGGCGCTGGCCGCGCGCGTCGACCGCGAACCGCTCCACGCCCTTCTTGCCGCGCAGATAATTCTCCCACGCCGACTCGAGGCCGTAGCGGCCGACCAGCTCGCTCGGGTCGTAGCCCTGCTGCAACAGCCTGTCGGACTCGTCGGCGGTCATCTGCGTCATGTAGCCGACGAGCGACGCGGCGAGCTCGCCCTGCGGGTAGTAGCGATACGGCTCGTGGCGAACTTCGACGCCGGGCAGCCGCGCGCGTGCTTGCTCGACGAGCGCCGCGCGATCGCGGCCCTGATCCTCGAGGATCATCACGGGCAGCTTCGCGTCGTGCTTCGCGCCGATCGCGAGCCGCTCGTCGAGCTTCGCGATTTCTTCGTCGTCGAGCCCGAGCATGCGCGCGAGCTCGGCGTGGAGCTCGGGCGTCATCTGCTTCGGCGTGGCGTAGATGTCGAACGCCGGGCGATTGGCGGCCAGCGGCGTACCTTTGCGATCGAGGATCTGGCCGCGCACGCTCGGCAGGTAGCGCTCCTTGACCACGTTCGAGACCGTGCGCTCGAAGTAGCTCTCGCCGCGCATGACTTGCAGTTGCCACAGCCGGCCGACGAGCAACGCGAACGCGGCGATGCCGGCGATCGCGACCCAGCGCAGCCGCCGGTGCAGCTCGGGCAGCGCTTGGCCGTAGCCACCGCCGCTCATGTTGCCCTTGTGGATCATCACGTGTGCAGGCCCTCCAGCGCGTGATCGCGCTCGCGGTGGGTGCGCGCGTAGAACGCGTCGATGCGGCGGAAGATGCGCCACACGAGCGGGCCGACGACACCGGTCGCGAGCGCCGCGAACGCGACGTGGCGCAGCTCGAGCGGCAACGCGGCGCTGCGCACGTGATAGAGCGCGCGCACGAGGATCGCGACGACCGACGCGAGCAGCGAGACGAACACCGAGAACGCAATCGTCATCGTCGCGCCGCGCACGTAGATGCGCTGCTGGACCGCGCGCGCGATCACGCACGTGACGCCGAGCACGAGCGCGATCAGCCCAGGCGGTGCGCCCGAGATCAGATCGGCGAGGTAGCCGAGCACGATCGAACCGCCGACCGCGGGCGCGACGTTGCGGCGCGCGGTGAGCCCCAAGTACGCGGCGGTGAGCGCGCCGAGATCGGGCACCGCGCTCGCGACCCACGGCAGCGTGTGCCACACCGCGCCGACGATCACGCACAACAGGTACGCGACGATCACGAGCGTCGCGGTTCTCATCGCAGATTCCTTTCGCTCGCGACGCGGTCAAAGTCGCGCTCGCTCACAGCGCTCTCCCGCCGAACGCAGGCTCGCTGCGCTTCTTGGTCTTCGCGTCGGGATCCGGCGGCGGCGGTGGCGCGAGCAAGACCTCGACCGCGCGCACGCGCGACACGTCGACGGCGGGCTCGACCTCGACGCTCTGGAACAAGCCATCGTCGCGCGAAACTTTGGAGACTTTGCCGACGACGAGGCCGGGCGGGAAGCTCGCGCCGAGCCCGCTCGTGACGACCTCGTCGCCGACTTCGACTTTCGCTTTCGGATCGACCTGCTTCTCGAGCCAGCCGATCGTGCACGCGTACGAATCGGGCCGGCCCAAGCCGGTGAGCATGCCGCGACCGCCGGTGCGCGGGATCACGACCTCGATCGACGATCCCGGATCGGAGACCAGCGTGACGTCGGCGTAGTTGCCGTAGACGCGATCGACGCGGCCGACCGGTCCGGTGCCGGTGATGACGGGCATGCCGGGCGAGACCTCTTTGTCACCGCGATCGATGCGGATGCGGATCACGCGAAACTGCGGCGACAACGGCGCACCGATCACGCGCGCACCGAGCGTGTCGGCCGGCGTGCGGCGCTTGACGACCGCGAGATCCTCGAGCGCTTCGACGTCGTACGCGCGGCGCGACATCGTGGCGAGTTGCTTGCGCAGATCGTCATTGTCGGCGCGCAGCTCGCGGTTCTCGCCCTCGACATCGACGAGCGCGACGTAGCGCGACCACAGTCCGCCGATGCCTTCGACGACCCACGCGACGCCGGCTTCGAGCGGCGCGGTGATGCGCAGGAGCGCGCCGTCGAGCGTCGTCGGCGTGCCGCGGGTCAGGCTCGCGCGCAGCACGAGCGCCGGCAAGAGCACGAGCACCGCCGCGAGCGACCAATCGACGAGGCGGCGGCGCATCGTCATCATGACTTACCGCAGCGCGATCTCGCGGAGCAGCGACAGCTCGTCGAGAACTTTGCCGGTGCCGAGCACGACGGCGAGCTGCGGGTTCTCACAGACCATCACGGGCAAGCCGGTCTCTTCGCGGAGCAGCACGTCGAGGTTCTTCAGCTGCGCGCCGCCGCCGGAGAGCACGATGCCCTTGTCGACGATGTCGGCCGAGAGCTCGGGCGGCGTGCGCTCGAGCACCCAGCGCACGGCATCGACGATCGCGTTGACGGGCTCGCCGAGCGCTTCGCGGATCTCGTCGGAGTTGACCATCAGCGTCTTCGGCACGCCGGCGACGAGGTCGCGGCCCTTGACCTCGACGGTGAGCAGCTCCTCGAGCGGATACGCCGAGCCGATTTCCTTCTTGATGATCTCGGCCGTGCGCTCGCCGATCAGCAAGTTGTACTTGCGCTTGATGTACTGGACGATCGCGTCGTCCATCTTGTTGCCGGCGACGCGCACGCTCTTCGAGTGCACGACGCCCGCGAGCGCGATCACGGCGACTTCGGTCGTGCCGCCGCCGATGTCGACGATCATGTTGCCGGTCGGCTCGGTGATGGGCAGCCCGCCGCCGATCGCCGCCGCCATCGGCTCTTCGATCAAGTAGACCTCGCGCGCTGCCGCGGCGAGCGCCGAGTCGCGCACGGCGCGCTTCTCGACCTCGGTGATTCCCGACGGCACGCTGACGATCACGCGCGGCCGCACCAGCGTCCGGCGATGGTGCGCCTTCTGGATGAAGTAGCGCAGCATCGCCTCGGTCACTTCGAAGTCGGCGATCACGCCGTCTTGCATCGGGCGAATCGCTTCGATGTTGCCGGGCGTGCGTCCGAGCATCTCTTTCGCCTCTTTACCGACGGCGAGAACTTTCTTGGGACCGTGTGAGCCGGCCTGCACGGCAACGACGCTCGGCTCGTTCGCTACGATGCCGCGTCCTTTGACGAACGTCAGCGTCGTGGCTGTTCCGAGATCGATGGCCAGGTCGTTGGAAAACATTCCGTAGACCCAATCGAAGAGCATGTTGTTCCTGAAGCACCGCGACAGCCGCAGTGGAGTGAGTAAGAAAGCAGACGCTTTCAGGCACCGTACAACCCCGAAAGCTTGGCGGAAGTAGCACGCGCTAAACCCAACGATCAAGACAATAGCGGCGGGGCCACGAAGCCGCGTCACTCTCTCACTGGCGAGCGCCCAGCCGGCTTGTTTCTCGGGGGTGCGCGGTCTAGAACAGGGCCGGCCCATGCTCGAACAAATGCGGCGCCAGGGCGCGTCGATCTTCGTCTATCTGATCTTCTGCCTGTTGATCCTGATCTTCGTGATCAACTTCCGGCCCGGCCAGAGCCGCGAAGGCGACAACGGCTGCCGCGGCACGACGACGAGCGTGATCAACGTCGACGGCGTGGAAGCCACGCAGACCGCGTTCAAGATCGCGTACTCGGCGAACAACGCGTCGGGCAAGAACAAGACGTACGTCGCGCTCGAGTGGCTGATCCGGCGCGAGCTGCTCGCCCAGGCGGCCGAGAAGCGCGGCCTGCTCGTCGACGACGACCTCGTGATGAACGAGATCAAGCAAGGCCGGTTCTTCTACGCCGGTCACAGCGTACAGATCCCGGGCATCTTCGATCAGGACGGCGTGTGGAGCCTGCGCGCGTTCCAGGCGTGGCACGACAACCAGCTCAACGTCTCGCGCAACTCGTACATCGAGGAGCAGAAGCGCGGCCTGCTCGCCGCGATGATGGCCGACATCCTCAAGGAATCGGTGCAGGTCTCGCGCGACGAGGCGCTCGCGCAGTTCCTGTTCGAGCACAACACGGCCGCGTACGACGTCGTCGCGTTCAAGCCGGAGACGTATCGCAGCGCGCTGCAGATCACCGACGCCGACCTCGATCGCTGGGCCAATGCGCACGGCGACGAGATCGCGGCGCGGTTCAAGGCCGACGAGCGGCTCTACAAGGGCACGAAGCCGTCGCTGCTGCTGCGCGAGATCTTCATCGCGAAACCGGCGGACGGAGCTGGTTCTGCTGCTGGTTCTGCTGCTGGTTCTGCTGCGATGACGCCCGAGCAGGCGAAGGCGAAGCTCGAACAAGTCAAGCAGGACGTCGGGAACGACAAGGCCAAGTTCATCGCAGCCGCGAAACAGCTCTCGAGCGATCCGGCGGCGAAGGCGTCGGGCGGCGCGCTCGGCTGGCACACTGCCGAGAACGCGATGCTCGGCGACAAAGCGGTGACCGACGCGGTCAAGTCGATGAAGCCCGGCGACGTGTCGCCGGTGATCGCGACCGACAAGGGCACGTATTTGATCCTCGCCGAGGACAAGCGCGAGGGCGATCTCAAGCTCGATCAGGTCAAGCACGAGCTCGCCGAGACGCTCGCCAAAGATGCGTGGAGCAAGGAAGCCGCCAAGCGCGCGGCATTGACCGCGCTCGCCAGCGCGCGCGGCAACGGGCTCAAAGCGAACCTCGACGAGCTCTACAAGCCGACCGAGTCGGGCCAGCCCGGCGTCAACCCGGATCAGCTCGAGCAGCTCCTGCAAGATCCCAACACGCCCGACGAGATCAAGAAGCAGATCCTCCAGCAGCTGATGCAGAACCACGGCGGTCAGCACGGCGAGCGCGAGATCCTGAGCAAGGACACGCCGGCCGGCTGGCTCGCCGACGACTCGGGCGCGATCGCAGCGGCCGGTTCGGCCACCGGCTCCGCGGCGGCTCCGGCGGCTCCGGCGGCTCCGGCGGCTCCGGTGCCCGACGTCGTCGCGTCGAAGGACCAGCTGCCAACAATGACCGACGTCGAGAAGCCGGGTCTCGAGCGCGTACCGGCGACGCCGCGCCAGAAGCAGCTGCCGGCGCTCGGCTCGTCCAAGCCGGCCGCCGACGCGGTCTTCGACGAGCTCAAGCCCGGCGATATCGCGCCGAAGATCTACGACGCGGACGGTAGCTACGTGCTGATCCAACTGCGCGATCGCCAGCAGCCGAACATCGCCGACTTCGACAAGGACGCCGACGACCGCGTCGCCGCGTTGCGCGCGCAGCGCGCCGAGGCATTCCTCGACAGCTGGCTCAAGACCAAATGCGAGGCGCTCGCCAAGGACGGCAAGATCATCCCAGCGCACGACAAGATCGTCGACCGCGATGACAACGGCAAGCCGCTGCCGGTCACGTACAAGCCCTGCATGCTGATGCGCTAGCACTCGGTCGCTCGTCGGCGTCGGCGTGAGTTGCCCGCGCGGGTCACGCCGCGACCGCCAGCGCTCGAGCCACTCGCAGCTGTTCTTGAAGCGACCGCGAAACGAGACTCTGCGGATCGGTGAAGCTGCGCTGCGCCGGGCGAGAATGCGCGCGAGATCAAACCGCGCTCGCTCGGTCGATCCGGAATCGACATCGCTGCGCGACAGACGGCGAGCCGGCGTCGCGCTGACTTACTGGATCACGGTCGCGCAGCCGAGCTGGATTCCGACCGAGCCGGTCGTGTCCGCTTCGATCGTGTTGCACGTCGGCTGGCACAAGATGATCTGCGTCGGCATCGCCGCGTTGTCGTAGTACCAGGCGTTGCCCGTCTGCGGGCAGCCCGCCGAGCTCGTGACGTACGGGATGGTCACCGGCGAGCCGTTGCTGGGCGTGTAGATCACGTTGACCTCTTGGTAGTCGGGCGTCTGGCCGTTCGACGGCACCGGGATCTGGTACGTGCAGCCGAGCACCGAGTGGCGGATCTGGTTCATCGCGTCGAGGAAGTCCTGCACGGCGTTCGCATTCGCGTTGACGATGAATGCCGAGCCGGTGCCACCCGCGGCGGCGATGCCGTCCAAGTCCGACAGGTTGGTGCCGTCGTCGACGCCGATCACGAACGTGCGGATGCCCTGCGGGCTCATCCGGCCCATCGTCGCGACGGACTCGACGCTCGGGATGTCTTCGGGCGTGCAGCTGTCGTCGGGCTCGCCGTCGGTCGCGAGCACGACCACGACGGCGTCGCCGGCGTGGGTCATCGACCATGACTGCGCGTGCGTGATCGCGCCGCTCAGCGCCTGCACGGTCGGCGTGCCGGTGGTCGGCGAGTGCATGCCCATCGAATTCGTGAGCGAGCTCGCGACGCCGGGCAGCGGCGCGATCTCGACGGCAGGTGTCTCGTAATCGGCGACGGTGCACGAATCCGCGCCGCCGACGATCGAGCTGAGGTAGCCGAGACATTCGCCGGGATTGCCATCGATCGCGCCGAAGCACGGGCCGCAAGCGGCCGAGCCGCAGTCGGTGTCGACCAGGCAGGTCGCCGAGGTGCACGTCGGCGGCGGCTCTTGCACCGCGAAGTAGCCGAGCCCGACCGCGATGCCGTCGAGGTTCGGCTGCGCGACGAACTGTCCGATCGCGCTGGTCACCGAGGTCCACTTGCTGTCGTCGCTCATCGACGACGACTGATCGAGCTCGATGTAGATGTCGAGCGGGATCTGCTGCGCGGTGATCGTATCGGACGCACACGCCGAGCCGAATCCGCTACCAGATCCGGATCCACTGCCGTCGTCATCGTCATCGCCGTTCACGCCGCGGCGGGTCGGGCTACACGACAAGAACAGCGACAACGTCGCCGCAAACCCGACAAGCTTCGATCCCCTCATCGCCGGGAACCGTAAGCCAAAGCCGCGGTCGGTTACAACACTTACGTCTGCGCGCGGATTCGACCGGTTCGCGCGTCGCGGTGCGCAACTGTTTGCGCTTGGGGCTACGGCTTGTACTCGTCAGCGCCGATGTCGAACGCGGAGCCTTGCGGGCGAGCGTCGCCCTCGAAGTCGGTTGCGGGGCCGGTCCCCACTTGATCGATCGCTGGGCTATCGGCGGTGAGGTGGTAGTCGCCTTGTAGCTCATTAGCGAAGAGCGGATTTGCATTCGCTGTCCCCATCACAGCCGTCGGTCCGGCGATGCTTGAGTGAACTACCTGGCACGTCCCACTGATCGCAGCGCCAGTCGTATTCCAGACAATCGTCGAATCCAATGTGACGGATGGACCGCAGTCCAATGCCGCCGCGCTGCCAGTTCCAGTCGTGGCGCCGATGGTAGAAAAGGCGATCGTACCGTTTGCGCCGGCGAGCTCTAACGAGCTACCGGCGTTGTAAGCCATTAAGTTCGTGATGTTGACCGAACCATCCCCGACGTTTGCAACGGAAATAGGGGCAACGCGGACATCATGGATCACCGCTCGATCTAACGTGAGTGTGGCTCCGCCGAACAACGAGATGCCATTGCCGGCATTCGAGATTTGGATATTCGTTATCGTCAACACCGTATTCGCGACGTTGATCGCCGTCGTTGCATTCTCGATCGTGACGTTCTCGAGCGAACAGGGAACCGTTCCGGTATCGACTGCCGGCGGCCCCGAAGCGCTCCCGATCAACGTCACGTCATGGATGTCAAAGCCAACGTCTGTCGCATTCAACAGTACTTCATCGAGAACCGCCGGATGCATTAACGTTGCTCCGCCGCCGAAGAACTGGAGCGTGGCTGCTGATGTCGTCGACGACGACAAAGTCACATCCTCGACGTATGTTGCCTTCGCAAGCACGATTCCACTCCGATTGAGAGTTGCGCGGCCAACCGCGTACGTGATCGTTGCGCACGGAGCCGCCTGCGTGCACGTGCCTGAATCAGAGCCCGTAGGCGCGACGTAGATCAGAGCGGACGGATCGAGACACGAACCGGTGTCTCCGCACGCGCCCGAGCTGCAGTCCGAGTCCGTCACGCAGCTACGGCAAATATTGCCAGCGCAAACCGGCGCCTCCAACGAACAGTCGCTGTTCTGGACACATTGCACGCACGCATCACTCGCCAGGTTGCATACCGGCGTCGCGCCGTTGCAGTCACTGTTCGCGAGGCACTGCACGCAGGTTCCGCTCGAACAGATCGCGTCCTCTGCACTACCGCCGAACCCCGGGCACTGTGAGTTGCTATCGCAGCTTGTCTCGCAAAGTCCCTGCGTAGCGCAGAACGGCAACTGGGCATTGCAATCCGATGACGATGCGCAGGTCTCGGCGACGCACTGGTTCGCGATGCACGTGAGCCCATCCGTGCACATGTGATCGTCCGAAATCCCCAGGCTTGCGCAGTTCGCCTCATCGGCGCAACACAACGCTGGATTCGTCTTGGTGCAGGAGCTGCCGACCAGCACGCACAACAGAAGCAACGACCACGGTTTCATCATGCGCCGGCTATCGACCCCTTGCACCGCCGGTTGCGTAGCCCGAAACGCCGAGGGCCTGCAACCGAAAATGGCGGCGCCAATGTCCAACGCGGAACGAAACAACGCGCTACTGGATGACCGTCTGGCAGCCGAGCGTGATTCCAACCGAGCCGGTGGTGTCGGCTTCGATCGTGCCGCAGGTCGAGCCGCACAAGATGATCTCGGTCGGCGCCGACGGGTTGTCGTAGTACCAGGCGTTGCCGCTCGACGGGCACATCGCCATCGACGGCACCTGCGGGATCGTCATCGGCGAGCCGCCGCCACCCGGGGTGTAGACGATGTTGACCTCTTGGTAGTTCGCCGAGCCGCTCGACGGCACCGGAATTTGATACGTGCAGCCGAGGACGCTGCCGCGGATCGCGTTGAGCGCCGCCAAGAACTGCTGATCGGCGCTGCCGCCCGCGTTTACGATGAACGCCGAGCCAGTGCCGCCCGCCGCGGCAATGCCATTGAGCGCGCTGAGGTTGCCGGTGTCGTCCTGAAGGCCGATGACGAACGTCGGAATCTTCGGCGTCCCGGTGAAGCCGCTCTTCGCGATGTTGTCGATGTCGGTCAGGTTCTCGTCGCACGTCTCGGGCTCGCCGTCCGTCGCGAACACGACGACCACGGTATCTCCCGTATGCGCGGACGCCCAGGTCTGCGCGTGGTCGATCGCTCCTTGCAACGCCGCCGACGTCGGCGTGCCCGAAATCGGCGAGTGTGCCGCGATCGAGCTCTGGATCGACGATGCCACGCCCGGAAGCGCCGCGATCTCGACCTCTGGAGTCGCGTACACGCTCGCGGTGCACGTGTCGTTGTCGAGCCCGAAATACTGGATGCCGACCGAGACGCCGGACGGATTCGGTTGTGTCACGAAGCTGTCGAGCGCTTGCGTCACGCTCTCCCACTTCGTCGGGTTGTTCGGCTCGTCATCCATCGAGCCCGACTGATCGAGCATGATGTAGATGTCGAGTGGCGTGGACATCGCGGTGACCGAGCTGGTCGCGCACGACGAGCCGATGCCGGAGCCCATTTGATTGCCGCCATCGGTTTGGCCGTTGCCGCTGCCGTCGTCGTCATCGCCCGCGGCATGGCGGGTGGGGCCGCACGACAGAGCGAGGATTGCCGAGAAATAGACAAATTTCGACACGAGACCTCCAGCCTTCCGGCGCACGATAGGCGCCTCGCACTGCAACCGACAAGCTGTAGCGACTGACCGATCCTGCGCGACCTGAGCATCGGATCGAGAGGTCGACACCTCGCCCGAATCGTTCGGGCGTGTGAGGCGGGCTCGTCGAGATGTGCACGGGGCAAGCTTCTGATACCGTTTCGTCGTGACTGACCGCGTCGGGCCCGCGGGCCGCTTGCCGTTCGCGTTTGACGCGCTCGGCGGGGCGGGCCGGCTCGCGCTCGTCGAGCTGGTTGCCGGCCCGATCATCGTCGAGCGGCTCGAGCTCGAGGTCGCCGAGCCCGGCACCGATTCGGGCGCCGATCACGCAGAGCGTTATCAGCGCCGCCGCACGCGGCTGCGCTCGCTCGCGATCCGCGTTCCCAACGCGACACTCGACGACCGCGTCGCGCACGCGCGCCGGCACCTCGCCGGCTTGGGGATCACCAACGTCGCGGCGCGTCTTCACGCCGGCGACGCCAACGGCTACGTGTCCGTGCGTGCGCGAGCGGCCGATGGCCTCGCTGCGGCCGACGTCACGTTCCGAATCCTGCTCGCCAACACCGGCACACAACTGCGAGCGCTCGCGAGCCACATTCGGGTGCACGGCCACCTGCCCTCGCCCGGCCCGGTGATCGCGGATCGGATCTTGACCGCGCTGCTCGGCGCGACCGACGCGGTCGGTGTCGTCGAGCGGCCGCACGTTCGCGGCCTGTGCGACGTCGAGATCGATCTGATCGGCGCGCTGTTGTGGGCGCTGCTGCCGCCCGCCGGGTGGCGCCTGCCGGCGGTCACCGACATCGAGCTCGTCGCGGTGCGCATTGCCAAGAGCGCGCTCGAGGTCGCGTTCGGCCCGCCCGGCTCGCGCGCGGGCGAGCTCGGCGTGCGCGCGCAGCCGCTCAAGCTCGCCGCCGCGCACGACCTCATGCACTCGGCCGATGACCAGCTGCGCGACGGCCACGTCGAAGACGCGATGCGCGGTTATCGCGCGTTGCTCGCCGCCGGCGGGCCCGATCAGCCGCTGTTGCTCGAGCGCATCCTGGCGCTCGCGGCGGCGCGGCCGGCGTGGTTTTTCGACGGGCTCGAGCTCGCGCGCCAGGCGCTCGGGCGGTGGCCGCAATTCGCCGCCGCGCACGCGGCGCTCGCATCGATCACGCTCGCGCAGGGCGACGCGCGCGAGGCCGCGAGCCACCTCACCAACGTCGCGCAGCTCGCGAGCGGCGACGACGATACCGACCAGGCGACGCTGGCG
>DATBAS010000042.1:0-11187 GCA_036271395.1 Kofleriaceae bacterium | reverse complement strand
GGCCGGCGCCGGCGCCGGCGCCACGGGCTTCGTCTCGGCGTGCGCCTTCTTCCAGAGCGGCGCGTTGGTTCCGAGCACCGTGGTCGACTGGATCGCCTCGGGAATCAGATTATCTAGCCGGCCGACGTACCAACTGCCGGCGAGCACCAGCACGACGATCAAGAACGCCCAGCGGCGCCACGGCGTGCGCTTGTCGGCATACGGATCGTCGAGCGAGCGTTGCGCCCCGGGCGGCAACTTCGCGAGCTCGGTCATCGCCGCGCCGAACGCGACGTTGATGCGCGCGCGACTGTTGATCGCCCAACCGTTGGCGTCGAGGATCGGCCCGAGGTTGCGCCGGCGCAACTTGAGCCACGCGAGGATCATCGCGGGGCCGGAGATCAGCAGCAGCAGCGCGATGATGCCGATCGGCAACCACGCGCCGAGGCCGAACATCGTGCTGAGCAACGCGCCGACCAAGGTCCCGATGCCGCCGATCGCGACGCCGATCGCCGCGATCGTGCCGAGATCGATCTTCTTCGGCGGCGGCGCGGCGGGGGTCGGCGTGGTCGGCGCCGGCGCGCCGGGCGAGGCGGCGGCGCTGTCGACGTGCGAGATCTCGCCGCCGGCGACGTCGATCTTGCCGAGCGCCTCTGCGTTCGCGGCTTGCGCGCGCTTGGTCACGTTGTCCTCGATCACGCGCACGAGCTTCTTGTAAGGCGACCAGAACGCCTGGCGGATGCTGATCGGGTTCGCGACGATCTTGACGATGGTCGCGTCCCAATCCTGGTCCTTGCGGTCGTAGAACACGCCGTTGCGGCCGACGAAGATGTTGTCGTCGTCGCCGTTCGTGATCGCGACGGCGATCTGCATCTTGTCGGCGCCGCGCGTCACGTCGCAGTAGATCAGCATCGAATCCGACGACGCGGCGAGCGCCGCGTGCTTCGCGGCGTCGAGCACCGGCACGCACAAGTGCAACGCGCGCGCGTCGAGGTAGAGCGTGCCGAGCTGGAACGCGCCGTCTTGCTTCGAGTAGAAGTCGGAGAAGTTGACGAAGTTGCGTACGACGCGGCCGAAATCGCGTTGGAACAGCACGGCCTTGCTCGCGGCGGCGAGCTGCGCGTACTCGTCGGCGAGCGCGCTGTCGGCGTCGATCAACGCGGCGAGCTTTTGCCTCAGCTCGGGGGCGGCGAGCGCGTTCGTGCGCGCCGGATCGAGCTTGGCCACGCACGACGCCGGCTCGAGCGCGCGCCACGCCTGATGCGCGGCGAGCTTGTCGACGACGGCCTGCATGTCTTGCGGGGTCAGCGCGTCGCGCGCGCCGGCGAGCGGCGTCAGTGCGGCGTCGGCGAACGTGCCGAGGCTCGCGGCCCACGCCGGGTTGACACCGGCGCGCAGCGGCAGCCGGGCATCGGCGGTGATCTTCGCGAGCGGCAGCTTCGCGAGCTCGGGATCGGTCGCCGACAGCGTATGCGTGCTGAGGCTCTCGAGCGTCGCGTCGGCCGGCGCGAGCTTGTCGGCGGCCTTCGCATCGAACGCGGCGACCCGGCAGCGCGTGAAGAAGTCGTCGATCTTGGCGCGCACGGCGTCGAATGCATCGGCGGCCGCCGCGGTGCGCTCGCCGAGCGGCGAGACGTCCTGGGCCTTGGCGCGCGCGAGCCACGTCGCGCGCTCGTCGATCGCGGCGAAGAACGCGTCGGTCTTCACGCGATTCACACCGAGCTTGCCGCTGCGATCTAGCTCGCCGCCGAGCGCGGTGACGATCTCGCCGATCGTGGTCTCGAGCTCGGCATCGTCGGTCGAGTCCGCGGTGACGATGCCGTCGCCGTTGAGCTTGGTGTCGGCAAATGCCTTCGTGTGTGCGGCGACATCCTCTGCGGTCACCTCGGTGGCACTCGCCTTGCCGAGGTCGGAGAGCATCCGTTTGGCGGCGGTGACGACCCGGTCGTCTTTGAGCGCCGACAGCTCGAGCTTCGGCTTCGTCGTCAGCAGATCGTCGGGGCGCTTGAACGTGTCGCGGATGAACGCGGCGGCGGCCTGGATGTCGAGGACGCGGACGCGGCCGTCCTTGTCGCCGTCGAGGAGCTCGAGCGTGGCCGGGTCGATTTCGACGCCTTTGGTCGGCATGGCCAGCGCGACCCAGAGCTTCTGGTCGAGCTCGCCGAGCGAGGTCAGATCCGAGCCGTCGCGCAGGCTGACCTGATCGACCCCGCCCGCGCGAAAGAAGTGCCACCGATGCGACATAGGCGCGGGAACGTACCGCGTTTGCAAAAATAAACCGTTACCTGCCGGCGTTCGTTCGACACGGAGCAGATGATGTCGCCGACACGTTGGAAGTGGGCATGTGCGCTGTTGGCCGCCGCCGCGGCAATCAGCGCGGAGCGTGCGCATCGCGCGATCGCCGCGATCGATGCGCCGGCCGCGGTCGTCGCGAACAGCGGCCGCGCCGCGATGCCGATCGCGTTGCGCCGGCCGATCCGCGTGAGCGCGGCCGCGCTCGGCGTATCCGAAGACGACCTGGTCGCGCGGATTCGCAGCACGCACTCGCAGCGCGATCTCGACGTGCTGTGCGTGAAGCTGTCCGCGGTCGGCGACGATTCGGCGGTCGACGCACTCGAGCCCATGCTCGGCGATCCGCGGCGCGGTGTCGCCGAGGCGCTACTCGGCGCGTTCGCGCAGATCGGCAGCGAGCGCGCGATCGACGTCGTGATCGAGCACGCGAGCGACGATCGGCCACGCGTGCGCACGGCCGCGGTGGCCGCGCTCGGCCAGACCCAGAGCGTCAAGGCCGAGCAACTGCTGCTCGCGTTCGCGAGTGCGCCGTCGGATCCCGATCAACTAGAGGCGATCAGCGCGCTCGGCGCGATGGGCACCGACGCCGCGATCGCGAAGCTCGTCGCGCTCACCGCGACTGATCGCGACACCGCGACCGCCGCCGTCGCCGCGATGGGTGCGACCGCGACGCCTGCCGCGCTCGGCGCGCTGCGTGCGCTGATCGATTCGCCCGATGCGTCGATCGCCGCGATCGCGATCAACGGGCTCGAAGCGATCGACGACTCGATGATCGGCAAGCTGGCCGCGATCGCGAAGACCGGCGACATCGAGCGCGCGAGTGCCGCGATCGCAGCGCTCGGCCGCGCCGGCGAGCCCGCGCTTGCGGTGCTACGCGACCTCGCGACGAACGGCCCGCAAGAGGAGCGCGGCCGCGCGACGCAGGCGCTCGCCGAGCTCGGTGGCGACGGCGCGATCGCCGCGCTCGGCGAGGTGATGAAGACCGGCGATCGCAACGCGGCGCGCGCGGCGGCGGCGGGCCTCGCGGCGCTCGGCGGCGACCAATCGCGCGAGCTGCTCATCGAGAGTGCGCTGTCGGATCGCGCGCAGCTCACCGGCGCGCTCGACGAGCTCCAGAAGATGACCGGCGACGACGTCACGCAGGCGCTGCTCAGCGTGGTCAAGCAGGGCACGACGACCGATCGGCTCGATGCGCTGCCGCGCCTGCTCAAGGCCGGCAACCCCGAAGCGCTCGCGCTGACGATGCAGATCGCGCGCAACAGCGGCCGCAGCGAGCGCAATCGCGCGCTGAACGTACTCGACAAGGCGGGCACGCCCGAGTCGCTCGCAGCTCAGCTCGAGCTCGCGCACTCCGATTACGGCGAGCTGCGCCTCGGCGCACTCGGGTTGCTCGTGAGGTCGCATCCGCACGAGGCACAAGTCGGCGAGCTGTTGCGCCAGACCCTCACGAGTGGCCACCGCGACGACGTCACGCAGGCGATCGACTTGCTGGGCCGCCTCGGCACCGACGACGCGCGCCACGCGCTGCTCGGCGTGGTCGCGAATGCAGGCAAGGACGCCGAGTACGCGACGCAGGCGATCAGCGCGCTCGAGAGCTCGCGGATCGATGCCGAAACCAAATCGGCGCTGCTCGGCGCCGCCGAATCCAACCCGACCGTGCGCGAGCAGGTGATGGAGCACCTCGTGCAGGCCGATGACCCCGACGGCGTACGGCTCGCGCGCGAGATGCTCTCCGGTTCCGATCCGGCGGTCGCGTCGCGCGCGGTGTATACGCTCGCGCAGTCGGGCGCGGCGGACGCCAAGGAGCTCGTCGGCCAAGCGCTCGGGGCCAGCGAACCGCAGATCCGCATCGCGGCGATGCAATCGCTGCAGAACCCCGACGATGCGTCGACCGACAAGCTGCTCGGCTTCCTGCACGACCCCGACGACGCGGTGCGCCTGAACGCGATGCAGATGCTCGGTCAAGTCGGCTCGCAGCGCGCGCAAGACGCCGTGCTCGACGCCGCGCGCACCGGCAGCTCCGAAGCGCGCGTCGCGGCCGTAAACGCGTTCTCGAACCTCGACGATCCGCGCGCGGTGCAGGCCATCCCGCAGCTCGTCGACGACGCCGATCCCAAGGTCGCTGCCGCCGCGATCGCCGGCGCGTACAACGCCGGACCCGAGGTCGATCCGAAGCTGCTGCGCATCGTGCAGGATCGCAACGCGCCCGCCGATGTGCGCCTCCAGGCCGCGAACATGCTGCGTGCGCGCGATACCGAGCTCGACCCGAGCGCGACCGCGGCCGTCGCCGAGGTCACCGCCGACGAAGGCTGCGGCGAGTGCGACGAATAGGGGACGGTGTCCACTAAGACAACTTATCGGCGCTATCCACGTGAAATTATGCGAGTGCCAGATCCGGAGGTCAACTTGCGTTTGTCGACAGAGTGGGGGCGCTGGCATCGCGCCGTTGACGCAAGTTGACGTCCGGATCTCGCGGTCGAACAAATCCGCGGAGTTGTCGTCCCTAAGTTGTCTTAGTGGACACCGTCCCTGGGAGATAGACGGCGAAGACGCTGCCGCCGCCGTCGTGCTCGTCGACGTCGATCCAGCCGTCGTGCTCTTTGACGATGCCAGAGCACACCGCGAGGCCGAGGCCGGTCCCGCCGCGGTCTTCTTTGGTCGTGTAGAACGGATCGAAGATCTTGTCGCGGATCTCTGCCGGGATGCCGACCCCGGTGTCCGTGACGGTGAACGCGACGAACTGCTCGGCACCGCCTTCGAGCCCGGGTCGCGTGCGCCGGATGTAGCTGGTCTCGACCGCGAGCGTGCCACCGTCCGGCATTGCCTGCACCGCGTTGAGCAAGAGGTTGATCATCACCTGCTGCAGGCGATCGGCGTCGCCGGCGACGCGCGGCAGGCCCTCGGCACGCTCGAGCCGCGTGCGGATCTTCGCGCTCGAAAACTGGCCGGCGAGCAGCTCCATCGTCGTCAGCGATAGCTCGTTGAGGTTGACGTCGGTCTTGCCGGCCGCGCCGACTTTACGCCGCGTGAAATCGAGCAGGCGCTGGATGATCCGCGTGATCCGCGCGGTCTGCTCGGCGACGATCTCGGCATTCTTCTCGACCGCGTCGGGGTCCTTCGACTTTTTTTGGATCGACCGCGCGCGGCCGGCGATCACGTTGAGCGGCGTGCCGACCTCGTGCGCGATCTCGGCGGCGAGCTGGCCGATCGTCGCGAGCTTCTCGGTCTGACCGAGCCGCTGCTCGAGGGCGAGCTTCGCCTCGTTCTGGCGCGACGTCTCGCCGCGCGACTCGCGCAGCGAAAACGTCATGTCGTTGAACCGCGTCGCGATCTGGCCGATCTCGTCGTCGCGCTCGGACAGCAGCACGTGCGATAGATCGCCCTTTGCGACGTCGTCGATGCCGCGGAGCAGCTTCGTGATCGGCCGGCTGACCAAGCGGCTCGCCAGCGCGCCGACCATCAGCGTCGTGACCACGACGATCAACACGACCAGCGCGGCCGCGCGCAGCAGGTCGTCGCGTGTCAGCGACAGCACGTCGGCCGAGCGCCGGATTTCGAGCATGCCGAGCACGGTCTGCTCGGGCGAGCGCAGCGCGAGGTCGTAGTAGTACTCGTCGCCCTCGATGCCCGCGCACGTGTTCGGCGTGCCGCCGCAATACGACGGGATGTCGAGCAGCATGTTGAGACGGCGCAGCTCGTCGAGCGTCGCGTCGGGGCCCGGCTGCTCCGCGGCACGCGCGCGCACGAGCACGACGGGCTTCCAGCCGGTCGCGAGCGGCTTGAGCTGCGCGTCGCTCGGCGCGCGAAACGCGGACGTCGTACCTTCGAGCCCGGCGCGCAGGATGGTCGCCACGGCCTTCGCTTCACGCTCGAGCTCGACGCGGCGCTCGAGCGCGCGGTTGCGCAAGTCGAAGAATGCGTACGTCGCGCTCGCCAGCATGACGACGACGGCCGTCGCCACCGTGATGCGCGTCGCGACCTTCATGCGCGACAGCATAGCGCGCGGTCATCGCACCGGCGGCCAGGCGGCGGTGCTCGCGCACGTCATCGCGGCCATGCCGGCGCCGGAGCCGATCGTCCATGCCGGAGCGTAGCTGCCGGTCGCCGCGGCGATCTCGTACGCGAAGCCGTTGCCGTTCAGGTAGTCGCCGAGCGGCAAGAACGGCGGAACCACGGTATCGACGTAAACTGGATACGCGAACATCTCGACGCCGACGACGAGCTCGCCGGCCTGTGTCGTGATCACCGGCGCGGCGACCGGATCCGGCGGGTACTCGAGGCAGCCGCTCGCGACGTGCGACGGCGGCCCACTCGCGATGCCCGAAAACTCGCCCGCCCAGACATCGAAGCCTTGCGCCGATGCGGCCATCGCGACGGTGATCGAATCGGTCGCTGCTGCGGGCGCCGCGTACCACAGCTCGCTCGACGTGCTCGACATCTCCGCACGCGCACCGGCCGAGGTCAGCGCCGTGCCCGACGCGTCGGTGACCGATGCCACGGCGGTGCCGTCCCACGTCGTGATCGCGACGATCAGCAAGTCGCCGGGTGTGACCGGCGCGATCGCGATCATCGCGCCCGGCCCGCTGCCGGCCTGCGACGCCGATCCGACGAGCGCCGGCGCCGGTGGCGGAGCGTCGATCGCCGTCGCGTCGATCGCGATCTCGCGGTCGTCGAAGCCGAGCCGACCGCACGACGCCGCGACGACGGCCATCGCGATCGTCCGGCTCGTGCACGCAGCGGCCACGATCCGATATTACGCGGATCGACCGTGGGTCCGTATCAGTTCGCGACGCTCGGCGGCGGTGACGATGTAGGCGCCGCCTCGGTCGACTCGGTCTTCGTGACGGGGTCGGACTTCTCGCGCTTCACTCGCACCGGCGCGGCATCGCCGTTGCTCGCCACGACGGGCGGTTTCGGCGCGGCTCGCTTCGGCTTGTCGTCGCTCTTTTTGTCTTTGTCGCCGCCTTTTTGCGCCTCGCGCTCGCGCTCGAGCTCGCGCTCCTCGCGGCGCTTCTCGCGCATGCGGCGTAGGCCGCCGGTCATGATCTCGGCGATCAGCTGGTCGTACTCCATGCCGCAGGCCTTCGCGATCAGCACGAGGTCGGAGTAGTCGGGCGTCAGCCCGGGGAGCGGGTTGACCTCGAGCACGTAGATGCGGCCGTCGGCATCCATCCGCATGTCGACACGCGCGACGTCGCGGCAATCGAGCGCCCAGAACGTGGCGCGCGCGATCTTCTCCATCGCCTTTTGCTCGGACTCGGTCAGCTTCGCCGGGCACTCGTAATAGACGTACTTCTCCCACTCCTGCTTGACCGCGTAGTCGTAGACCGGACGCGTGTCATCGGCCTGCTTGAACTTGATCTCCATCGGCGGCAGCACGCGCGGCCGCTTGTCGCCGAGCAGGCCGACGGTGAACTCGCGACCGGCGATGTACTCCTCGACCAGCGCCGGCTGGCGATAGCGCTCGATCAGCTCTTTGACCTTGTCGCGCAGCTCTTCTTCGTTGTCGACGACGCTGGTCGAGCCGATGCCCTTGCTCGAGCCTTCGGCGTTCGGCTTGACGATCATCGGGAACTTCATGTCCGGCGACAGCCGCTCGCGATGCGACTCCATCACGCAGAACTTCGGCGTGAGGATGTCGTGCTGGAGCAGGACTTTCTTGCCGAGCGCCTTGTCGAGCGCGATCGCGAGCGTGGCCGAATCGGAGCCGGTGTACGGGATGCCGAGCAGCTCGCATAGCGCCGGCACCTGCGCCTCGCGGTTGCGGCCTTCGACGCCTTCCGCGATGTTGAAGATGAGGTCGACGTCGGCTTCGGCGAGGACCCGCGGCAGATCCGGCGTGGCTTCCAAGTGCACGACGATGTGGCCCTGGCGCGCGAGCGCGTTCGCGATCGAGATGATCGTCTCGGGCGGATCCCACTCGGCCTCGTCGTCGCCGGCGGTCGTGCGCTTGACGTTGTAAGTGAAGCCGATGCGGATCGGCTGGACCCTGCGCGCGCGCGGGATGTTGAGCTGCGCCGCGGTCGCCAGGCCCGAGCGCAGCGCGGCCGCGTTCAAGATCGCGCCGATCGACGCCTGATACGTCAGGCCGACCTGCGCGGTCGCCGCGAACAGCGACGAGCTCGGCGCGAGCTGCGGGAGCGCGTTGACCTCGAGCAGGTAGATGCGGCCCTCCGCCGTGACGCGGAAATCCATGCGCGCCATGTCGCGCAGCCCGATCGCGCGTACGACCTCGTGCGAGATCTGGCGCAGCCGCGCCGCGACGTCGCGCGGCAGGTTCGCCGGGCACTTGTACTGCACCTTGCCGGGCTCGACGTTCTTGAGCCGGTAGTCGTAGACGTGGAACGGCCGCTCGCCGCGCTCGTCGTAGACCAGCTCGACCGGCGTGAGCAGGCCGTCGTCGTGGCCGACGCCCTCGATGAAGCCGACCGCGATCTCGGCGCCGTCGATGTACTCCTCGACGAGCACGCCATCGGGATACGCGCGCAGCGCGGTCTTGAGCGCGCCGGGTAGGTCGCGCGGCTCCTTGATCACCGAGCCGCCGAGCGCGTTGTTGTAGATGCCCTTGCTCGAGCCTTCGTGGTTCGGCTTGACGATCACCGGAAACGACAATCCAGCGCCGCGCTCGACGATCATTTCGTAGTTGCGCATCGTCACCAGCGTCCCGCGCGCGGTTTCGACCCCGGCGCGCTGGACCAGCAGCTTGGTCAGCCACTTGTCGAGCGTGATCGCGTTCGTGTACGCGTCGGAGCCCGTGAACGGGATGCCGAGCTCCTCGAACAGCGCCGGATACAGCGCCTCGCGCATCCGGCCACGGTCGCCTTCGGCGGTATTGAAGACGATGTCGGGATCGATCGCTTCGAGCCGGTCGAGCAGGTTCGACGCGGGACCGGACACTTCGACCTTCTCGACCTCGTGGCCGGCGGCCTCGATAGCCTGAGCGATCGCGTGCACGGTCTCGGCGCTGTCGTACTCCGCTTCCTTTTCGGTTTCGCGAACGTCGGTGAGCCGGAGGTTGTATGTGAACGCGACCTTCATGTTGCGTGTACAGCTTTAACAAAGCGGTGTGACACGCGAACAGTCAAGCAAAACGATCGCGTGCTCTGCACACGCGGTCGATGCATCATTATGACGATGCGGTCGCAGCTGGTGTTGATGGTCATGCTCGGTGCCTGTGCAACGACGCAAGCACCGATCGTGCCGCGCGCGCCGAGCGAAGCGCCCGCGCGAGATCTCGCCTCGGCAAAACCTGCCGTGCCCGGCGCGACCGCGACGGCGGAGCAGGGCGCGAAAGACCCGCGCGTGGTCGATCTCGACATCATCCGCATCACGGCGTCGCAGCAAGGCGTGGGTGGCGCGGTCGACGCACAGGCGGTCTCCACCACCGAGCTGTTCGAACAAGCGAACAACGCCGTGAAAGCGGGCGAGACCGAGCGCGCGATCGGGCTCTACCGAAAGCTGGTCGCCGACTTTCCCGATTCGAAGTTCGCGCCGACCGCGCTCTTCGACGTCGCGGCGATCTTGGACAAGCGCGGCGATCTCGAGGGGACGATCGCCACGCTGCGCGAGCTGATCGCCAAGTATCCTCACAGCCGAGAATCGATCGACGGCCACCTTTATATAGCGGCGCTCCAGGCCGACCACGCGCAATGGGTCGACGCGATCGCGACGCTCACCGACGTGCTCGCACGCGCCGATCTGACGTACGCCGACCGCGTCGAGGCATTCGCGCGCGAGGGCTACGTGCTGATCGAGCAGCACAAGTACGACGCCGCCGAGACCGCGCTCGACAACGCGGTCGCCGAGTATCAGAAGGCGCCGCGGCTCGACGACTCGTACTACATCGCGATGGCGAGCTATTACCGAGGCGAGCTCGCGCACCGCAAGTTCACCGAAGCGCCGGTGCGGCTGCCCGATGACACGCTGGTCGCCGATCTGGAGCAAAAGCGCGTGCTCGCGGTCCAGGCGTACGACCGCTGGAAGGAGAGCCTCGGCTATCACCAGGCGTACTGGGCGACCGCGGCCGGCTATCAGATGTCGCAGATCTTCGTGGAGCTGTGGCAGGTCACGGTCAAGGCGCCGTATCCGTATCGCATCGACGCCGCGACGCGGCCGAAGTACATCGCCGACGTCCACGACCGCGTCCGCGAGCACCTCGCGAAGGCGCTCGAAGGCCATCGCATGAACGTCGAGCTCGCGAAGGCCTATGGCGTGCGCACGACGTGGGCGCAGGCGAGCGCCGACCGCGCGACCGAGGTCGCCGACTTGCTTGCGAAAGACACCGCCGGCCAGTTCGTGACGCCCGACTAAGCTCGCTCTAGATCTCGCCAGATGGATGAGCAGCGTGACGAGTCGCTTGACGCATGCCAAGCGTCCGTTTATACGTCTGGGCCGTTCCTCTGCTGGCGTAGCTCAACCGGTAGAGCACCTGACTTGTAATCAGGAGGTCGCGGGTTCGAGTCCCACCGCCAGCTCAACGCAGATAACGGTCTAGATTTTTTGGATGGATGCCCGAGCGGCCAAAGGGAGCAGACTGTAAATCTGCCGGCTTATGCCTACCGTGGTTCAAATCCACGTCCATCCACGACACGAAGCACGAAATAGCAATGACTAAAGGAGAACAGATCACGCGGGTGTAGCTCAGTTGGTAGAGCTCCAGCCTTCCAAGCTGGTTGTCGAGGGTTCGAGTCCCTTCGCCCGCTCTTCACGCGTTCGCTCAACACAGTTCGCTCAACCACAGTCCGCCCTCTTAGCACAGTGGCAGTGCACTTCCTTGGTAAGGAAGGGGTCCCGAGTTCAATTCTCGGAGAGGGCTCGCAGGGAAAAGAAATGTCTAAAGAGAAATTCGTCCGCAACAAGCCCCACGTCAACATCGGAACGATCGGCCACGTCGACCACGGCAAGACGACGTTGACG
>DATBAS010000041.1:0-3152 GCA_036271395.1 Kofleriaceae bacterium | reverse complement strand
CCGCCGCTCATGCCGCCGCCCGAGCGGCTCGTGGTGATCACGCCGCGGTTGGTGCCACCGCGGCTCACCACCACGGGCTCCGCATTCCGAGTGTCGAAGTAATAGATCTCGTCTTCGTCCATACGTTCTCCTTTTGTCGTGGGCTCGCACGTTCACCGCTCGCGCGGCCCCGACCCCCGATGGCTCTATCGGTTAGGTGCCGTCTCCCTCCGCGAGCGCGAGCCGCGCTTGCGCGCGTGCGAGCGCCGATTCGAGCGCGCCGGGCGGCAACGCTTGGCCGGCGTTCGCCGGTCGCTGCGTCGTCGACGCGGGCAAGCTGTTCTGCGCGGGCGTGCTGGTTTGCGCGACCGTGGCGGCGTCGCTCTGCGCGCTGCTATTGCTCGCGGCAGCGTCGGCGAGCTTCTTTTCGTGATCGCTCATCACGAGTAGTGCGAGCTGCGCACCCGCGGCGCTCGACACGCCCAACCCGATCGCCTTGGCGGCTTCATTGGACGACCGCCACGCGAGCGCGGCGCCTCCGAGCCCGAGCACGCCGGCAACCTTCTTCGGCTCCCACTTCTCGTGTTCGAACATCGTCACGGCGAGGGCAGCCGCACCGGCGCCCGCGACCGTGTAGCCGATGCGAGCGAGTGGAGTCTCCTGCTTGGCCTTGCCCGCGCCGCTCGGCGTGGCGTTGCGATAGGTCGAGCGCGGCGCCGGCCGCGACGCGTGCTTCCGTTTCTTCTTCTTCGCCATGGTGGCTAGTCTCCGAGAGGGTTGATGAAGGACGCGGCGGCGCGGCGCGCGCCGTCGAGCCACTCGATCCACGACGCGAGCGGACGAGCCATCCCGGGCGCCTTGAGCTCGACGGTGCAATCACCGAAGGTCGCGCGCACCGTGTCGCGTCGGCCCGAGAGATCGTGTGCGGTCGTGGTGCTCGCGTCGCGTTCGTCGTCGTCTTGCAAGAGCGCCGCGAGCTGATCGCAGTCCGCGAGTGCGTGGCGCAGCTTCGTGCGAAGCGCCGCGAGTGTCACGTACGGGCCCCAGTCGCCCGCGATCGCGATTTCAGCGTTGTGCGACTGCTCCAGCCACGTGCACTCGATAAGCGCGCACTCCAAGCGGTCGCGATGCTCGGCGAGCACGGCGCGCGCCGTTTCCTGCTGGTTCGTATCCTTCTGCATGTGTGTGTCGTCCTTTCCTAGTTTCAGAGGACGCGACACGCACCATGCGCGCCGCGTTGTTGGCTGTGATTACGTCGATGGTTCGGCGAACAACTCGTCGAGCAACGCGTCGAGCGTCTGGATGCGCACGAGTCGCTCCTGGGCTCGCGCGAGCGCGGCTTCGAGCGCGTCGGCCGGCAGCACGTCGGCGTCGCGCGGCGGTGTCGGCTCCGTGCTACGTGTGACCGCGTGACCGAACATCGCGCGCACCGTCGGGCCATGCATCTCGGTGAGGACGCCGAGCTCCTCGGCCTTGCCGATCACGCCGATCGCGTTCGCGAGCTTGTGCGTGTCGACATCGATGGTGTGACCCGCGCGCCGGATGCGAATCCCTGCGCGTGTCCGTTCGAAGGTCATCACGTCGCCGGGTTTCCCGATGAGCGTGCCGAGTGCTTGCGCGAACCCGGTCCGCAGATTCGCGGTGTGTGCGGTCCAGCGAAACGCGATATCGCCGTGCTCGTGCTTCGTGTGGTTGTGCTGCTTGGCCTTCATGGTGGCTCCCTCCGGGCGATGCCCGGCCATGCCCGCACGCGGCGGGCGATCCTTCGGTTGATGCGACGCGCGACGCGGTGCTACGAGCGGACGAGTCCGGATCGTTCGGCGAGATTCATGGCCCGCGCAGTCGATCTGCGCCGTGACGGCGGTTGCGTGGCGGCGCGCTCGGCGGTGCGAACGGGCCGAGCGTGAGTCCCGAGCCGTTGAGTTGCTGCTCGACCGCGCCGAGCATCGTCGGCGCGATCGCGCCGAGCCCAGGTGCGAGCGCGGTCACGCCCGCCTGCACGCCGACCCTCGCCGCGGTCGACACGAGCGGATCGAGCCACGACGGCGCGCTGTAGGTCGTGCCGTCGAGGGTGAGCGAGAGGTTCCGCTCGCGCTGCGCGAGCACCTCGTCGAGTACATCCGAGATCGCATGCGCCACGGTCCGCACCATCTGGAGCGCGCGGCGGCCGAACCGGCGCGCGGCGTTCTCCGCGAGCGCGAACATCCAGCCCATCGCATCCACCTCCGACGGAGCTGGTACGACACCGCGATCGACGAGCGCATACATCGCGTTTCGCGCACGCGCGACGCGAGAGGCTCCGTTCCGGATGTTCGTCGTACCAGCCCCGTCGGCCGCCAGTTGCGCCGACCACTCGATCGCATCACGCGAATCGACCGCGATCCGCCCGGGTGTCGATAGCGCGAGGCCACAGCGCAGGCTGTTGCGGCGCAGCTTCGGATCGAGCACGACCGGGCCGCCGTTCTCGACCGGGAACGTGTGCAGACCGTTGGCCGTGTCGATGGTCGCGAGTTGGCGCGTCGGCCCGGCATCGATCAGCTCGGCCACCGCTACGTAGAGCGCCGCGCGTTCCACACAGTTCGGATCGTCGGCCGGAATGCGGAGCCGCTGCGGTGGCGCGCAAACGTCGACCTTCGGCCCATCGCCGGGGATGCCGTCGTCGTCGCGCTGCGGCAGCGTGCGAATCCACGTGGCGAGCTTCGCCGTCGTGGCCTGGCCCTGAGCGATCGCGATCAGGGTCGGATCCTGGTTCTTCACCATGTCCGCGATCACCTCCGTGATCGATCCGAGGCACATCTGATCGTTGACGGGCAGACCGATCACGGCACCGACTCCGAGCCGATCAGCGCGCGCACCTTGGCGAGCGCATCAGCCGCAGGCAGCTCCGCGAGCTGCTCGGCGAACGCGGTCACGTCGGCGGGCGTCAGCTCTGCGATGAACTTGCTGGCGCGCGCGACTTCGGCCGGCGCGAGCTGCGCGTAGATCGGCGCGAGCTTGGCGATCGTGCTCGGACTCAGCGCCGCCAACGACGGCACGACCGATGCGGTCGGCTTCGCCGTGGCGGGCTTCGCGGGCGCGCTGGGCGCACTCGAGTCGATCGTGTTCGGCGGCGGTGCGGCCAGCGCTTTGCCGCGGTCGAGCAAGCCGCCGAGCTTCGGCGCGAGCTGCATCAC
>DATBAS010000040.1:0-16743 GCA_036271395.1 Kofleriaceae bacterium | reverse complement strand
GCCGCGCCCCGCCGTCAACGCAATGCGTTCGATCGCCAAGGGGTTCGACGAGCTCAACGCCGATCGTCGCGCCATGAAGGAACAAGCGCAGGCAAGCGCGCTGCACTGGATTCAATACGTCGCACAGGCGAGCATCGGGTCAGTTTCGGCCGATGCGGTGCGGGCGGACCACGGGCGCACTGCGGGACAGGAAACGCTAACGAATGTCGCACGCGCGAACGCGGCGCCTACGACGCACGGAGACCCGGCGAAGCTCGCGGGGCTCGTCGATCTGGAGTTCGTTGCAAGCTCGGCGCGGCCGCAAGAGCCGGCGATGCTGCGCCGCGTGTTCGTGCAAGGCGTCAGCAACGCGATCGCCCAGCGCCTCGCGAATGGACCGTCGCTACTCGCGACCGGGCTCGCCGTGCGGGCGCACGGTGTGTCGCGGGAAGGAGATGCGGTCTTGCCCGTCACGGTCGTGCGCGACGAGGGCGGCAATCTTCGATACACCGATGACAGCGGCGCGGCAGGAATGCCGGGACCACGCTGGCTCGCACGCAAGGCCGGCGCGACCCGCGATAGCATCGATGACGAGATGCGAGGCGCGCGCATTCTGATGGAGGACGAGCTCATGGCCAACCGCGTTCCGGTCACGGCGATCGCCACGGACAGTAATGACAATGCGTCGAAGTGACCTTGCATGGTTGGTGCTCGCGGTGATTGGCGGTTGCCATAAGTCCCACGAGTGGTCGCTCGCACCGATCGAAGCGAAGATGTTCACGATGGCCGAGCCGTCGAGCGATATTCAGCTTCGCGTCGAGATGACGCTCCCCGCCGGCTACGTGCGCGAAGAATCAAGTCCAATTTTAGCCTGGTGGGTCGCCCCGACGAGTCATCAAGCGGGCGGAAGCCCCGAGATCGACGTCGATCTATCTTCCGAGCGAGGCAGCTCGAGCAATCTGTGCGAGTTCGAGCACCAGGTCACGATGCAGCACGAGCGTCGTGCGGGCTTCGAGTATTACCTGTGTGGGTCGCGTGCGGCCGACGGCCGCGTGACCCCGCAGTCACTCAATGCCTACGTCGACGTGCCGCCGGGCGATCCTGCGACGGACCGTCTGTCTTGCTCTGTCCCGAGGCTATTCGATGGCGCTACGGAGGCCGACATCCACGACGCGATCGCCATCTGCGAATCGATCCATGTACACGTGTACGTGCCCGAAGGCAGTGCACGATGAGCTATACGTCGGCTGCTGCAGTGTTCGACGATCGCGTGCGATGGTCGGCTGCGTTACTCGGCGAGCTCCTCTACGAAGCAAGAACCAGCGGATGGGTTGAAGGCACATCGACTCCACCACCGGCGAGCTCGACCGCTGCGCGTACGTTGATCCGCGAACGGCTTGCGGCAACGCTAATCGATGTAACTGTCCTGCCGATCGAGTGGCTCCGCATCCGTTTACACCTCGACGAGCCGCAGTGTGACGGCCTTTGGCTGCTGATCTGTGTCGAGCTCGACTTCTCGCTCGCTCGAGTTGCTCAACTGTTCGGAAGCGCGGACTGCCCCGACGTAAACGTGCACGTGTGGCAGCGTCTCGTTGCGATCAGCGACTCCGGCGTCGAACGGCTTCGCCGGCTCGGGCTTATTGAAACGAGCTCGGACGAACGAGTGCCCCGTCATCGGCGACGAGTTCGCGCGGCCGACCGTGTACTCGAGTTGGTTCGCGGCGAGCTCCGGCTAGACCCTGCTGTTGCGCACTTCGCCGAGCTCGTACTCCCCGTGATAGGGGATTCAACGCTCTCATTACCGGAATCGTCGGCGTTCTTGATCGCACTCGGCGTCGAAGGAGCAGGACGCGCGACTCTACTCAGAGCTGCGATCAATGCGACCGGCCGCGGCACGCTCGAGGTGCGCGTTGCGGAGCTGTCGCGCGATGCAGAGCGCTGCCGTGCAGAGCTCGGCGCCGTCGCCCGAGAGGCTCGCTTATTTGGCGTCGTGCCGATGCTTCGCGAGTTGCCGGTGCAAGCCGGCGACGTCACGAGTGCGATCGAGCGCGAGCTTCTGCAATCGTTCGATGAGCTCGTCGTAGCGACCGCGTCTGCGTCGCCAGTGTGGACGATACGTCGGCCGGTGGTTGTCGAAAACGCTCGTTCGCTCACAACGACCGAGCGCGCGCAAATCTGGCGAAGTGTCCTCGATGCAGATGCCGACATCATCAGCGCGGTGTCCGAACGCTATGCGATCACGCCCGGCGCGATCGTCGCGACCGCACGCAACACGCGCGCTCGTTGCGGCGCATCCGGCGATCCGATCACGACTTCCGATATCCATACGGGATTGCGCGCGCATCTCGGCCAACGACTCGGTACACTCGCGAAGCTCGTCGAATGGCAACAGCGCTGGGATGACCTCGTGCTGCCGGCCGCGCAGATCGAACAGGTCGAGGAGTTGTGTGCACGGGTCCGGTTTCGGCGCGACGTGCTCGAGACCCAAGGGTTTGGTAAGAAGACGGCCAAAGGCAACGGTATCGTCGCGCTGCTTTCGGGCGACCCCGGAACCGGCAAGACCATGGTCGCCGGATTGATCGCCAACGAGCTGGGACTCGATCTCTATCAAGTCGATCTCTCCGTCGTCGTCTCGAAGTACATCGGCGAGACCGAGAAAGGATTGGCTCGGCTCTTCGATGCTGCGGAGAGCGGGCACATCATTCTGTTGTTCGATGAAGCCGACGCATTGTTCGCGAAGCGATCGGAGGTCACATCGTCGAACGATCGCTACGCGAACCTCGAAACCAATTACTTGTTGCAGCGGCTCGAGGCGTTCGGCGGCATCACGCTGCTCACCACGAACCACGAAACAGCGCTCGACGATGCGTTTCGACGCCGAATCGCCGTGCATGTGAAGTTCCCACTACCCGACGAGAGCGAGCGTGCAGAGTTGTGGCGGGCGATGATTCCCGAGGAGGCGCGGGTCGAGGAGATGCTCGACGTCCGTGCGCTCGCTCGCGACTACGATATGTCCGGCGGTCACATCAAGAACGCGGTGATACGCGCGGCATTTCTGGCGGCGGCACGTGGCGTCTCGATCGACGACACGCATCTTCGTGCAGCTGCGCACGCCGAGTTCGAAGCGATGGGACGCATCTCGTCCGAATCGCTGTAATTCGTCCGAGTCCCGGACATCGAAGCCGACTCCCGGACGTTTCGGACACGCGCTCATGTGAGCTCGCGCAGTTGCGATGGCGCGAGCGATGCAATGCGCGGTCGCATGATCTGCAACGAACCACTGATCCGATCGGCATTCGAGTGCGTGCGCTACGAAATCGCGTGGCTGGGCCGGCGATGGCGCTCGGGCGCGCCGATCTACACGATCCGATCGATCGAGCGTGCGGCCGATGACAACGTCGTGGCGATGATCGAACGCGGGCGGCTCGCGAGCTTCGAAGAGCTCACCGACCGCCAACAGGACCTCGCGCACGACGCGTACGTGCGCGTGCTCGTGCTCGCGGACTTGTTCGACGAAGCACGTGACGCGCGGTGGGCCGACGTCTCGGACATCGGGTGTGCGCACGACTGCGTGATCGATCTGCTCGATGCGCTCGAGCCTTGCGTGAGCCTTGCCGACCGCGCCCTGCGCCGCGTGACTCTCGACGGCATCGAAGTCGTCGATGCGTGTCGCTGGATCGACGAGCAGATCGAGCAGGAGGTCACCGCGACGAGCAGCGGCTGAACCACCGCTTCATAGGCGATCAGCGGCGGAGCGCGGCGATTACCGTCGCGAGCGCCGGCCAGTCCGCGGCGGGCACGGGACCTTCTGCGCCGGCGAGCGATGCGGCGAGCGTCGCGTCGCGATGCACCGGCACGCCGTGGCGCCGAGCCAGGCCGACCAGCTGCGTCGCGTACGCGCGCCGACCGGTCGCGATGCGTGCCGGCACGGGGCGGCGTCGTGCGTCCCATGCGATCGCCACGGCGACATCATCGCCGAGGACGAGCAACGTCGCGCCTTCGAGCGAGGGGCGGGCGAGCGCGCTGCGCTGCCGCGCCCAACGCGGGTCCGCGGCGGCGAGCCGATCGTCTTCGCGCTTTTCGGTGGCGGTCATGGCGAGCGATCGTGCGAGCGCGAGGTGGCGGCTGAGCGCGTCGATGATGCCGAGCGCGAGATAGGCGATCGCGATGGCGGCGAGTGCGGCGAGCAGGAGCGCGCCGGCGGCGGACAAAACATCGTGGAGATCGAGGGCGAACAGCGCAGCAAACCGAGGAGCCATGAGCCACAGCCATCCAAATACGACCGCAGCGACCGCCGCGGCGAAGGTGAGGTCGAGGGCGGTGCGACGCGTTCGCGCGCCCGCGCCGCTGTCGAGTGCCGGCGCGCCATCGATGCGGCGCCGTGGCAGCCAGACCGCGCGCGTCTGCGCGACCTGGCCGGCGATCGCGATGACTGCGACCGCGGCGAGGATCGGCGCGCCGATCGCGAGCACGGACATCGCAAGCTCGCGGGCGAGTGCGCTGATCGCTTCGTGCAGCTCGTGCACGCCCGCGATGGGATCGAGCGACACCCGGCCCGCGCAGGCGTTCCCGATCGCGGTCGCGAGCCGCGCGGCAGCGTTGTGGGCTCCGCCGAAACTGAGCGCGAGCCCGATCGCGGCGGTTGCGAGCACGAGCCCGCCGATGATCACCGGGCTCGCCGTGCTGAGGCCGGCGCGCCGCGCGAGCGCGAGTCGCCTTGCCGACGGCGGGAACGGCCGCTCGCTCATCTCGAGCGCCCCTGCGGGCTTGGCCGTGTCGTCGACGCTCGGGTCACGTGTCCGACGGCGATGGTACTGTGACGTCGTCGTGACCGGGCTGGTTTCCAACGGCGCAGAGCCCGATGCCGATCCCGAGGTCGCCGTCCCGGCCGACGCGGCCCGCGTGATCGCCGACGTCGTCGAAGTCGCCGTCACGCTGCCGGTCGCCGGGAGGTTTCACTACCGGGTGCCGGCGCGGTTGCGTGCGAAGGCGCGCGTCGGTGCGCGCGTGTTGGTGCGCTTCGGCGGCAAGAAGGTCACGGGTGTGATCGTTCGCGTCGCGGGCGAGCCACCGCCGCCGGGCGTCACGCTCGTCGAGGTTTCGGACGTGCTCGACGACGATCCGGCGCTGCCGTCGGATCTGGTCGAGCTGTGCATGTGGCTCGCCGACTACTATGAAGCACCGCCCGGCGAGGTCGTACGCGCGGCATTGCCGGCCGGCAGCGGGATCGGCGCGCGTCGCGTGGTGTCGTTGACGGATGCCGGGCGTGCCGCGCTCGCGAACGGCGGTGCGCTGCCGGCGAAGCTTCGTGCGGTGCTCGCGCGGCTCGAAGCCGGTCCGATCGCGACCGCCGGCTTGTCGGCCGCGCTCAAACGCGGGATCGCCGATGGCGTCGAGCGCGGGCTCGTGTCAGAGGGCGAAGAGCGCGATCGCGCGCGAGCGAGGTTGAAGCGCGAGCGCGTCGCGTGGTGGAAGCGCGTCGGCGACGGCGTCGGCGCCGGCGACGGCGTTGATGTCGCGAGCGCTGCTGGAAAGTCGCCGAAGCGCAGGGCCGTGCTCGACGTGCTCGTGGCGGCTGCTGGCGAGCCGGTCTCCGTCGCCGAGCTGAATCGGCGCGTCGTCGGGGCGAGCGCGGCGCTGCGCGAGCTCGCGAAGAGCGGCGTCGTCGAGCTCGGCGAACGCGAGGTCGAGCTCGACGTGGCGCCGGTCGACGACGTGATGGGCGGCGGTGCGATTCCTACGCCGACCGAGGAGCAAGCGATCGCGATCGAGGCGATCGTCGGCGCGCTGCGCGAGCCGCCGGCGGCGTTCTTGCCGTTCTTGCTGCACGGGGTGACCGGCAGCGGCAAGACCGAAGTGTACTTGCGCGTGATCGCCGAGGCCCTCGGCGCCGGTAAGACCGCGGTCGTCTTGGTGCCGGAAATCTCGCTGACGCCGCAGCTCGCGGCGCGGTTTCGTGCGCGCTTCGGCGACGAGGTCGCGATCCTGCACTCGGGATTGTCCGAGCAGGCGCGACTCGGCGAGTGGTCGCGGCTGCGGCGAGGCCAGGCCCGGATCGCGGTCGGGGCGCGATCGGCGGTGTTCGCGCCGCTCGAGCGCATCGGCGTGATCGTCGTCGACGAAGAGCACGACGGCTCGTTCAAGCAAGAAGAAGGTGTGCGTTATCACGCGCGCGACGTCGCGCTCGTGCGAGCGCAGCGGGCGGGTGCGGTTTGCGTGCTGGGCTCGGCGACGCCGAGCCTCGAGAGCTTCGCGCATGCGCGGCGCGGCGCGTACCGGCTGCTGACGTTGGCGCAGCGGCCGACGGCGCGGCCGATGCCGAGCGTCGAAGTCGTCGATCTGCGCGTCCACATCCCGGACGGCGAGGCGATGCTGTCGAACGTGCTGCGCGACGCGATCGGTGCCGCGCTTTCGGCCGGCGATCAGTCGATCTTGTTCCTCAACCGGCGCGGGTTCGCGACGTTCGTGCTCTGTCGGGCGTGCGGTCATTCGTTTCGCTGTCCGCATTGCGCGGTGTCGCTGACGTATCACCGGCACAGCGATCGGCTGACCTGCCACTACTGCGGCTACGTGCGCCGCGTGCCCGAGGCGTGCCCGGAGTGCAAGGCCAACGGCACGATCGTACGCAAGGGCTTGGGCACCGAGCGGATCGCCGATGCCGTCGCGGCCGAGTTCCCGCAGGCGCGCGTCGCGCGGCTCGACCGCGACGTCGCGACCGGCGCGAAGATCGAAGCCGTATTGGCGCGCGTCGCGCGGCGCGAGATCGACATCCTCGTCGGCACGCAGATGGTAACGAAGGGCCACGACTTCCCCGGGGTCACGCTCGTCGGCGTGTTGTGCGCGGATACCGGCTTGGACTTGCCGGATTTTCGCGCGTCGGAGCGCACGTTCCAGCTGCTCGCGCAGGTTGCCGGACGGGCCGGCCGTGGCGAGCGGGCAGGGCGCGTGATCGTGCAGACATACCGGCCGGGCTCGTCGGCCGTCGTCGCCGCGGCTGCGCATGACTACGTGCGGTTCTTCGAGGCGGAGACCGCGTCGCGCGCCGAGCTCGGCTATCCACCCCACGGACGGCTGATCGCGGTGCGCATCGATGGTGGCGACGAGCACGCCGTCGCCGGGGCAGCGCGCAAGCTGGCGGATGTCGGCGAGGCGATGGTGGCGGCCGGAACCGTTTCCGCCATCGAGCTGCGCGGGCCGGTGCCGGCGCCGCTCGAGCGACTTCGCAACCGCACGCGCTGGCAGATCTGGCTGCGCGGCACCGACCGCGCCGCGCTGCGCCGGGTCGCGCGCGCGATGGCGGGGACCGACGTCGCGACCGGCGTGCGTGTCGTGCTCGACGTCGATCCGATGTCGTCGCTCTAGCCCGGTGTTGCCATCGTGCGATAATGCCGGCTCTCGTGGCCGAACTCTCGTCGAGCGTGCTGATCGTCGCCGATCCTGGGCGGGTCGGCGAGCTCGCGGGCGCGCTCGCGGAGCCGCTACCGGCGCCGCACGGCGAGCTCGACGTCACGCTCAGCACCGGTGGCGACGACACGATCGATGTGTTCGCGTCGCGGCGACCGCCGGTGGTCGTGATCACCGCGAGCCTCGAGCTCGGCGACGCGCGCTCGCTGGTCGGTACGCTGCGCGAAATGGCGCCGCACGGCGGCGTCGCGATCGTCCTCGTCGGCGACGACGACGGGCCGATCCGAAACGCGATCGACGCGCTCGAGCTCGCGCCGGAGCGGTTCGTGTCGCGGCCGCTCGCCGAGAAAGCGCTGCGCTTCGCGGTGCAGTCGAGCCTCGACCTGGTCGCGTTGCGCGGCGGCAACGGCGTCGACCGCGACGGCGGCGATGGTGGCGATGCCGGCGCGTTTCATCCGGCGCGCACGAGGACCGACAAGGGCACCGGCGTCGGCGTCACCGGGCCGATTCCGCTGGTGACCGACGCGGGCGTGCCATCCGAGATCGGCGACGATCCGACCGAGGCGCGTGCGGCACAACGCGCGCGGTGGTCGGCGCTCGCCGATGCGCTCGATTCGGTCGGCGGCGGCGACGACGGCGACGATCGCGACGCCGATGCGATCATCGAAGAGAGCGACGTCGAGCCCGAGCCGCTGCCACCCCCGATCATGATCCAGCCGCGCGGCGAGTACGATCGCGTCACGCCCGTGCCATGGCAGCCGGGCACGACGCAGGTGCCGGCGCGCGAGCCGACGTTGATCTTGCGCGAGCCGCCGGGGATGCCGAGCGTTGCGACGCAGCCCGACGTCGAGGCCGTGCCGTCGATTGCACGCTCGCGAACCTCGAGCGAGCCGCCGCAGAACCTCGACATCATCCAGCGCGGCTCCGAAGACGATGAAGAATGGTCGCAGCCGATCGCGCTGCGCGAGCTCGTCGAGCGCGCCGACGCACCGGATCCCGCTCGCACGGAAACGAACACCGATGCGGACGACGACGACGATGACGATCACGGCGATGCAGACGACGATGACGTGACCACCGCGACGCGCGATCCGTTCGCGGTCGACGCGGTCGAGAACACGCCGCCGCCGCTCGTGCGTGGGCAGCAGGTGGAGGTGATCGCCGCCGGGCTCGCCGAACCGAGCTTGCCGCCGCTCGAGGACCTGCCGCCGTTGGCGCCGGCGCCCGCGAGCTCGCAACCCTCCGTGTCCGGCACGACGGCGGCGCCGCCGGCCGAGCGTCCGGCCGGGCGCGACTTCGCGCGGCGGCTGCGCGAAAAGATGTCGCAGATGGCGGCGCGGCTGTTTCAAGATGGCGCGCCGTCGCCGACGCCCGTCGACGTGCGGCCGCGTCACGATCACCAGACCGAGATCGATCTCGCGGCGCTCGTCGCCGAGCCGGCGCTGGGCTCGAGCGGCGCCACCGAGATCGACCGTCGCCGCTTCACCGACGTGCGCGAGCTGACCACGTCGCCGGGATCGTGGGACACGCAGGTGCGCGAGCGCGGCTTGCCCGATTCGGGCGAGATCGTGCGCGGCGTTTCGGATGCCGCGATGTTGCTCGCGAAGCTGTTCGCGACGACCGCCACCGGGCGCATCGGATTTCGTCGCGACGATGTCGAGAAAGTCGTCTACTTCGACGCGGGCCGGCCGGTGTTCGCCTCGTCGAACGAGCGCGGCGATCGAATGGGCGAGCTGCTCGTGCGCGAGGGCAAGATCACCGCGGCGCAATACGAGCGCTGCCAGGTCCACGTCGAGCAATCCGGGCGGCGGATGGGCGAGATCCTCGTCGATTTCGGCTATCTCAAGCGCCGCGAGTTGTTGCCTGCGGTGCGCCGCCACGTCGAAGACATCATCTATTCGCTGTTCGGCTGGGACCACGGCCACTACCACATCACGCCCGATCAGACGGCATCGGGCGAGCGCATCCGGCTGTCGCGCCATCCGGCGTCGCTGATCTTGGAGGGCGTGCGCCGCAAGCTCGATCGCTCGACGCTCGAGAAGCTCGTCGGCGCGCCGTCGACCGTGGTTGAAGTGCGCGATCGCGAGCGGCTCGGCGGCGTGGTGAGCTCGGGCGACCTCGGGCAAGAAGAGCGCATCGCACTGACCGGCTTCGACGGCCAAGCCGACTTGACCGCGGTCGCGCGCGCGGCGGGCGCCGATGTCGCCGATATCTTGCCGCTCGCGTGGGGCCTGTGCGTGCTCGGCCTGGCCGCGCTGCGCCGCGCCGACGCCGAGCTCGAAGAAGCGACCGCGCTCGTCGGCGAGACCGATCTCGCGATCGATCGCGAGCGCGTGCGCGCGCGCTGGCAGCTGGTGACCGAAGCCGACTACTTCGCGCTGCTCGGGGTGCGCCGCGAGGCGACCGGCTTCGAGATCCGCCGCGCGTATCAAGCGGCGCGCCGCGACTTCGCTTCCGACGGGTTTCCGCCGGACTTGCGCCGCGAGCTCGCGCGCGAGCTCGATGACATCGCGGTCGTGCTCGACGAAGCATTCCGCGTGTTGCGCGACGATCGGCTGCGCGGTACGTACCTCGCGAACTTGGTGGACTAGCAATGCGCGTCGCCTTCATGGGATCTCCGGAGTTCGCGGTGCCGACGTTGCGCGCGCTCGCGACCGGCGGCGATCACGAGGTCGCGCTCGTGGTTTCGCAGCCCGACAAGCCGGCGGGTCGCGGCGCGCAGCTCACCGCGCCGGCCGTCAAAGTCGCGGCGCAGGCGCTCGGGTTGCCGGTGCTGCAGCCGAAATCGGCGCGAACCGGCGAGCTCGAGCAAGCGTTGAAAGCGAGTGGCGCCGAGCTCGCGATCGTCGTCGCGTATGGCAAGATCTTGCCGAAGCCCGTGCTCGAAGCGCTGCCGCGCGGCTGCCTCAACGTGCACGGCTCGCTGCTGCCGAAGTATCGCGGCGCCGCGCCGGTGCAATGGGCCGTGATCGACGGCGAGCGCACGACCGGCATCTCGATCATGCAGCTCGACGAAGGCATGGATACCGGGCCGGTGTTGCTCGAGCGCGAGGTCGCGATCGGCGATGACGAGACCTCGGGCGAGCTGCTCGCGCGGTTGGCGCCGATCGGCGCGATCGCGCTGGTCGACGCGCTGGCGAGGCTCGATCAGCTCGCGCCGACGCCGCAGGACAACGCCGAGGCGAGCCACGCGCGGATGCTGACCAAAGCCGACGGCGCGATCGACTTCGCGCATGCGCCGGATCTCGTCGCGGCGCGGATTCGCGGCGTCGATCCGTGGCCGGGCGCGCGCGCGACCTTGCGCGGCGAAACGCTCAAGCTGTTTCGCGCGCAGATGACCGACGGTACGGCCGGGCGATTGTCCGGCACGGTGATCGCGATCGACGCGCGGGGCGTGCACGTCAGCTGCAAAGGCGGCGTGATCGCGATCCGCGAGCTTCAGGCGCCGGGTCGCAAGCGGATGACCGCGCAGCAGTTCGCAGCCGGGCGCGGTATCGAGATCGGCGACAAGCTCGACCGGCCACTGGACGACACCAAGCCGTGACCGCGCGAGAGCTCGCCCGCCGCGTGCTCGAGCGCGTCGATCGCGATCGCGCGTGGGCAACCCCGACGCTCGACGGCGAGCTCGCGCGCGCGAACCTCGACGATCGCGATCGCCGGCTCGCGTCGGAGCTCGTCTACGGCGTGCTGAGACATCGCGGCCGGATCGATCGAGCGCTCGCCGCGCACGCGGATCTGTCGCGCAGCCCGCCGCGCGTGGTCGTTGCGTTGCGAGTGGCGGCGTATCAACTGTTGCTGCTCGATCGCGTGCCGGCGTACGCGGCCGTCGACGATGCGGTCGGCGCCGCGCGCAGCTCGGGCGGCCAAAAGCTCGCCGGGTTCGCGAACGCGGTGCTGCGCAAGCTCGCACCCGGTAAAGAACCGGCGCTGCCGCCGGCGGGGCCGGATCGCGTCGCCGCCGAGTTTTCGCTGCCGCGCTGGATCGTCGACGAGCTCGCGGCCGTGGTCGGCGGCGATGACGAGCTCGCCGCGCGTGCGGCCGCGTTAGCGCAGCCGGCATCGCTCGTCGCGCGCGCGAATCGGCTGCGCAGCTCGCGCGCCGATGTCATGGAGCTGCTCGCGACCGCGGGCGCCGAGGTCCGCGCCATCGACCTGGCGCCGGAAGCGTTCGCGGTCGATGCGGGGCTCGGTGATCCGTCGCGGAGCCCGTCGTTTCAGAGCGGGCTGTGGACGGTGCAAGATGCCGGCGCGCAGCTCGTCGCGCTGACGGCCACGCCGCAGCCGGGCCAGCGCGTGCTCGATGCGTGCGCCGGCGTCGGCGGCAAGGCGACGCACCTGGCCGAGCTCGCCGGCGATCGCGCGCTGATCACCGCGGCCGATCGATCGACGACGAAGCTCGCGCTCGGCGCCGAGACCGCGAAGCGGCTCGGGCTCACCAGCATCACGCCGATCGCGTGCGACCTGGTCGATCCGAACGCGCCGCTCGGCGACAACTACGATCTGATCGTCCTCGATGCGCCGTGCACCGGCTTGGGCGTGTTGCGGCGCCATCCCGATGCGAAGTGGCGGCTCGTGCCCGGCGACGTGCCGCGGCTCGCGGAGATCCAGGCGCGCTTGCTCGACGCGGTGGCCAAGCGGCTCGCGCCGAGCGGCACGCTGATCTACTCGGTGTGCACGTTCACGCACGCCGAAGGGCCCGAGCAAGCGCGCGCGTTCGCGGCGCGGTCGGGCATGCAGATCGTCGCCGAGCACCGCACGTGGCCGCCCGACGCCGACGCGTTCTACTTGGCGCGCTTCGCCTTCGCTTGAGCGCGGCCGTCGACGCACATGCCGCACTCCTGCGTCGCGCGCGTGTGCGCCGAGCTCGTGCGCACGAGCTCTTCGAGCACCTTCGCGTCGACGTCGTCGAGCCGCTTGATGTAGAGGCAGCCTTTGCCGCGGTCGTGCTTGCCGAGCTTGGCGAGCAGCGCGCTCTCCGACTTCGCGCCCGACAGCACGTAGATCGCGAACGCCGAGCTCCGCGGCGAGAACCCGGCGATGCACATGTCGCCTTCGCGCCCGCTGTCGTAGCGGTAGTGATAGCTGCCGAAGCCGATGATCGCGGTGCCCCACATGACGGCCTTCTCGCCGGTCGCGCGGGCGAAGATCTTCACGAGCGCCGCGGCATCGGCACGTCGCTTCGCATCGCTCACGTTCGCGATGAAGCTCGTGGCTGTGACCGCCGTTGCCGTCGTCTTGTTTGCCGTCGCCATAGTCACCTCACCGCCGCTTCCGCGCGCTTGCGCAGCTCCGCGATCGTCGCCGCGTAGTCTTTCGTGCCGAACACGCCCGAGCCCGAGACGATGACGTTCGCGCCGGCGGCGACGACCTGGGCGATGTTGTCGAGCTTGACGCCGCCGTCGACCTCGATGTCGACCGCGTAGCCTTTGTCGTCGATGCGCGCCCGCAGCTGCTCGATCTTCTCGAGCGCGCTCGGGATGAAGCTCTGCCCGCCGAACCCCGGGTTCACGCTCATCACGAGCACCTGATCGACGTCGCGCAACACCCACTCGATCGCCTCGATCGGCGTGTGCGGGTTCATCACGACCGAGCACTTCTTGCCGAGGTCGCGGATGTGATGGAGCGTGCGGTGCAAGTGCCGGCACGCCTCGACGTGCACGCCGATGATGTCGGCGCCGGCCTTCGCGAAGTCGGCGACCCAGCGATCGGCATTCTCGATCATCAGGTGCACGTCGAGCGGCAGCTTCGTCGCGCGCCGCACGGCCTCGACGACGATCGGGCCGATCGTCAGGTTCGGCACGAAGTGGCCGTCCATCACGTCGACGTGGACGTAGTCCGCGCTCGCGATCGCGGCGACTTCTGCCGCGAGCTTGCCGAAATCGGCGGATAAGATCGACGGCGCGATTCGGATCGGACGAGCCACGCGCCGACGCTACGGCGTTAGTAGCCGCCGAACAAGTCCGTCAGCCGCACGTCGAGCGCGGTCGCGACCTTGAACAAGCTCGACACCGAAGCGCTCGATTCGGCGCGCTCGATCTGCGACAGCAGCGAGACCGAGAGGTTCGTGCGCCGCGCCATCTGCTTGAGCGTGAGCCCGCGCGCCTTGCGCAGATCGCGGATCTGCCGGCCGATCGCGGCGTGCAGCTCGTCCTCGCGGCGCAGCACGAGGCCCTTTTTCTTCGCGATGCGCGCGATCACGTCGCGAAACTCGGCGGGCGTGAACGGCTTGTGGATGTACGCCGAGACCTCGTGCTGGATCGACGCGGTCGCGGTGTCGAGCGTCGGATAGCCGGTGAGGATGATCACGGCGATGTCGTCGTCGACGGCGCGGATCTGCGCGAGCAGATCGAGCCCGGAGATCTTCGGCATCATCAGATCGAGCACGACGAGGTGGAACACCTCATCGCGGATCCGCTCGACCGCGACGGTCGGCTCGCTAAGAGTCGTGACGTCGAAACCTTCGGCCGTCAGGAAGTCCTGGAGATATTCCAGGATGTCCGGATCATCATCGATGACCAATACCGACAACTTCGACGATGTCTTCACCGCCGCAACCACGCCGCCAATTTAGCCCGAAAACGAAACCGCGGAGAGGTCATCTCCGCGGTTAGTCGGGGCGACAGGATTTGAACCTGCGACTCCTTGGTCCCGAACCAAGTGCGCTACCAGGCTGCGCTACGCCCCGTGAGGGTTCGTTTAGATACCTTCAGGGCCGCCGTTCGTCAATGGCGGTCGTTAGTGTCTGTAGACAGGTAGCGGAATATGCAGGCCGAATTCGACGAACGCGCCGAGGTCGTCGATGTAACCGACCCGAGCGTACGGCGCGATCGCGTCGTAGGCCCAGAGCCCGACGGTGCCGCCGATCCTCGGCGCCGAAATCTGGTCGAGCTCGAGTAGCGCGCCGGCGCTCAGCCCGACCATGACATGCCCGACCGGCTCGGAGCCGATGAGCCCGTCGAGCCAGATCCGGCCACCGTCGTGGGTCGTCCACTTGCTCGCGCCCAAGCTCAGGCCGAGCGCGCCCACCGGCCGACGCTCGCGGACTCGGATCAGCGACAAATCGCCACCGAAGGTCGAGTCCCAGCCCCCGCCTTCGTGGCCAACCGCGCCGACCGGACCGAGCCAGAGATAAAATCCGTCGAGATCCCACGTCGGGCGCAGCACCGGAGACGGTTGTGGGGGCGGCCGAACCGGCGGATCCGGCGAAGTCTGCGTCGGGACGAAGCCCGGATCCGCGACCGCGGTTCCACTCGTAATGAGGATCGCGAGCACCAGTGGCGCTGGGGACGGCATTCCCCAATTGCGTGTCGTCACCAGATGCACCTGAACTTCGTATCCTGATAATATCCGAGCGTAAACCGAGCGGGGTGCCTCTGGGCGCGTCGTTTGCTTTGCGTTCCACGTGGCCTCGGTCGGGGCCTCACTGGCGATGTCGAACTTGGCCATTCAGCACAGCGCCCCGCCGAGCCCAGGTGGGCCGGGCGGGCCGATGCTACCTCCGGGACTGGAGGCGGACTACGCGGTCGTGCGCAACTTGCCGCTGTTCGAAGGGGTGCCGAACCAGGACCTGATCGCGGCGATGCAGCAGGGCGGGATCGCGCCGCGCCACGTCGAGCGCGACATGTTCGTGCTCGATCCGATCGGGTTGGCGAGCGGTCAGCCCGCGCCGGTCATCTACATCGCGCGCGGCCAGGTCGCCGCCGCGGTGTTCAACGAGGCCGAGCTGTCGGCGCGTCACGCGGCGCAGATCGCGCACGAGCAAGCGTCGAACGAAGAGCTCGAAGAAGAGTCGCTGATCAAGCCGCCGCCGCTGGCGCGGATCGCGCTCAAGAACGTCGCGCTGTTCATCGAAGGCGATCTGTTCAACTCGGCCGCGCTGTCGGCGGCGCGCAACCAGCCGATCGCGTTTTACACGGCGGCGCCGTCGGTGCTGATCTCGCTCGACCATCGCTGGATCGCCGAGCTCGCGGTGCGCCATCCGACGTTCGAAGCGCGCCTGCGCCGCGCGCTCGGCGTGTCGCGCGAGCGGCTCGCGTGGGTGTCCGGCGTCAAGCAGGAGCTGCTCGACTTCTTCGTGCGCCAGGGCATCAGCGTCTCCGGCGACATGGTGCGCGTGCGCCAGCTCGAGCTCTGCATCGACTGCAAGCTGTGCGAAGAGGCGTGCGAGGAGCGCTACGGCGCGCGCCGGCTCACGCTCGGCGGCTACCAGCTCGGCATGCTCGACTTCATCTACACGTGCCGCACGTGTACCGATCAGCGCTGCGTCGATCCGTGCGCGTACGACTCGATCCGCTACGACGCCGAGAAGAAAGAGGTCGTGATCAACGAGTCGACGTGCACCGGCTGCACCGCGTGCGCGCAGTCGTGCCCGTACGGCGCGATCGACATGGTCGAGATCGAGCCCGATGCGCCGACGTTCAAGCTCGGCTTCAAGCAGCGGCTCGAGAAGAAAGATTCGCTCAAGTTCGGCGCCGGCACCGGTCGCGTCGCGCGCGCGCGCCGGATCGCGAACAAGTGCGATCACTGCATCGCGTACGGCGATCAGGCGTGCGTGTCGGCGTGCCCGACCGGCTCGCTGATCGAGATCGATGCCTACGATCTATTCCGCGAGCGTTCGCCGGCGATGGCGTTGCTCGGCCGCACTGGCTTCGACACCGATCTGACGAAGAAGGATCGCAAGGAGGTCCTGCCGGTCCTGCCGTTCACCGAGGGCCTCGACATTCACTCCGGCGGGCTCGCCAAGGTCAAACGCGGCCGCTACGCGCCGCTCGTGATGTGGATGCTCGGCCTGTTGACGTTCTTGATCGCGTTCGGCGAGGCGATGCTGCGCCTCAAGGCGCCGGCGATGTCGTATCAGTTCGCGGCGTTCAAGAAGATGCGCGAGTACGCGGACCTTCCCGACGCCGGCATCATCGAAAAGATCACGTATCACGCGGGCAAGGGCCTCTCGGTCTACTGCGGGCTGATCGGCGTGTCGCTGATGGTGGTCGCCGCGATCTATCCGATCTTCCGGCGCATCAAGGTCTTCCGCTGGCTCGCGTCGAACACGATGTGGTTCGACTTCCATATGATGGCCGGCACGATCGGGCCGCTGTTCGTGATCTTGCATTCGGCGCTCAAGCTCGACTCGTGGGTGTCGGCCGCGTTCTGGAGCATGATCATCGTCGTGCTGTCGGGCCTGCTCGGCCGCTACTTGTACACGCTGGTGCCGGCGCTCTCGAGCGGCGTCGAGCTCGAGGAGCTCGATCACGAGCGCGCGTTCCAGGCCGCGCGGCCGCACGTCCCGGTCCCGATGGCCGAGATCGATCGCGAGCTCGCCGAGCAGCGCGCGAAGGCGCAAGCGGTCGCGCAGTCGACGAG
>DATBAS010000039.1:0-6668 GCA_036271395.1 Kofleriaceae bacterium | reverse complement strand
CGATGATCTTCTCGGCGGTGGCCTTGTCGATCCCGACCTTGTCCACCAGTTTCGCTACGATCTCTTCCATAGGGCCGATGCTACACAAAAAATCTACCTGGGCTTGGGGCTGGCAGGACAAGTTTCCCGACGAGGCTTCGCGCGCCGGGCTCGCGCAGCTCGCGCGCGTGTTGCTCCCGTCGGCGAGCCCGGTGCTCCGCGCGTTGCCGAGCGAGGTGGTCGTGGTGCCCGCGCCACGCGCCGCGATTCCGGACGCGCTCGCGGCGTTCGCCACCGACGATCCGGAGGCGCGCGCGCTGCGGACGCGCGGCCGTGCGTTCCTCGATCTCGCCGCCGGGTTCGCGGGAGACTTCCGCGGCGCGCCGGACGTCGTCGCGATGCCGCGATCGAACGCGGAGGTCCTCGCGGTGCTCGAGACGTGCGCGGCGCGCGGCTGGGCGTGCGTGCCGTTCGGCGGCGGCACGTCGGTCGTCGGCGGCGTGGACGCGACGCTCGCGCGCGGCGGCGGCGACCGCGTGGTGGTGTCGCTCGATCTGTCCGCGCTCGCCGGCGTGCGCGAGCTCGACGAGACCTCGCGGCTCGCGCGCATCGGCGCCGGCACGTTCGGGCCCGCGCTCGAGGACGAGCTCGGCGCGCGCGGCTACACGCTGCGCCACTTCCCGCAGTCGTTCGAGTTCTCGACGCTCGGCGGCTGGCTCGCGACGCGCGCCGGCGGCCACTACGCGACCGGCCCGACGCACATCGACGATCACTGCCATGCGCTCACGATGATCACGCCGCGCGGCACGATCGCGACGCACGGACACCCGGCATCCGGCGCCGGCCCGGAGCCGCTGCGCCTCATCTTGGGATCGGAAGGTGCGCTCGGCGTGATTGCAGAAGCGACCATGCGCGTCGTGCCGGCGCCGAGTCATCGCGCGTCGGCGAGCGTGGCGTTCGGCGGCTTCGAGGCCGGCGTCGCGTGCGCGCGCGCGTTGGCACAATCGGGGCTCCAACCTGCGAATGCGCGCCTGCTCGATCCCGATGAAGCACGCATGCATCGCGTCCGCTTCGATGGCAGCGCCGTGCTGCTCGTCGCGTTCGAGTCTGCGGATCATCCCGTCGACGCGAGCCTCGCCCGCGCGCTCGAGCTCGCACGCGATCACGGCGGCGACGTGACGATCGGCCGCTCGAGCTCGAACGCGCAGAGCTGGCGGCAAGCATTCTTCGACGCGCCGTATCTGCAGTCGGCGCTGCTCTCGGTCGGAGTGCTCAGCGACACGTTCGAGACCGCGTGCACGTGGACGCAGTTTCCGGCGCTGCACGCGCGCGTGACCGCCGCGGTGCGGACCGCGCTCGCCGCCGAATGCGGCGGCGGGCTCGTCGCATGCCGATTCACGCATGTGTATCCCGACGGCCCGGCGCCGTACTACACGTTCGTGGGCGCGGCGCGCGACGGCGACGTATCCGCGCAGCTCGCGCAGTGGCGTGCGATCAAGACTGCCGCGACCGACGCGCTCGCATCGGCCCGCGGCACGATCACGCATCATCATGGCATCGGGCGGATGCATGTGCCGTGGTATCGCGCGGAGGTGTCGCCGCTGTTCGGCGAGGCGCTCGCCGCCGTCAAACGCACGCTCGATCCCCACAACACCTGCAACCCAGGGACGGTGTCCACTAAGACAACTTAGTCGCGCTAACGGTGCGAATCGCTTGAGGCGCGAGATCCGGACGTCAACTTGTAGATCCCGGTGCAAATGGCGAGCTCCGTCGCGCGAGATCTACAAGTTGACGTCCGGAGCTTTCGGCGCAGCAAAATCAGCGCGTTAGCGCGAGTAAGTTGTCTTAGTGGACACCGTCCCTAGGGCCCCTAGGGCCAGCCGGCATCGACCTCGAAGTCGAGCGCGCCGTTACGAATATCGACCGACATCTCGACGTGCTTCATGTTCCGCATGGATTGCCGCGTGTCCTCGTCGGACATCTCGGGCAGGCGGAGCAGCGTACGCTCGAGATCCCAGCTGAAGATCAAGAACGGCGCGTGCGGATCGGGCGCCGTCGCGAGCGCCTTCTTGACGCGCGTCTCGCTGTCGTCGCCGACCGCGAACGCCGCGATCCCCTCGTGAAGCGCGACGTGCGCCGACTTGAGTTGATCGAGCCCGAGCATCGCGACCGGCAGCGCGACCGGCACGCCGTCACTCGGGATCGACAGCTGCGGGAAGCCGGGCACGCGGCCCAGCGCCATGGTGATCAGCTCGCCGATGTGTGCGCCGACCGCGACGATGCCGCCGCGACCGCCGGGCGGGCTGAGCGTGAAGTCATCGAGCACGGCGTCGAAGCCACGCAGGCCGTGAAACTCGGGCGGCAGCGGCTCGTCGAGCTTTTGCGCGACGCTGTCGAGCGCCTCCGACATCTTCGCGAGATCGCCGCACTTGAACGGCTGATTGCGCAGCTCGTGAACGGCGGTGCGAACCGCATCGATGAGCGCGTCGACATCGACGCCGGCCGAAACCTCGAACAGCGGTCGGCCGTCGCGCGGCAGCTGTGGAATCTGCGTGCGCACGCGCCCGAGCACCTCGGCGATCCCGGGCGACGTCTCGACGACGAAGCCGGCGGCGTAGCCTTCGGCGTCGAGCCGGCGATACCCGGCGGTGATGCGCGGCATGTACGACGCGAGCCGGCCGAAATCGGCTTTGCAGTCGGGACTGCCGATCGGCGAGCTCGGCATCTGCGTGACCGCGGCGCCGATCCGCCCGACGTCGATCGACATGAACAGCGAGCGCGTGAACCCGAGCCGCTTGAGCGTGTCGGGAACGGTCGTGGAATCCGCGAGGCTCGCTTGTGGATGCTCCATCGCGAGCAACGTCGGCAACAGCTGCTGCAGCTGCGCGGTCGGCACGTACGCGATCACGACCTCGCGATCGAGCACGGCCAGCATCACCGTCATCGCGTTGGCCGCGACGGTCCAATACGTGAGGTCGCCGAGCTTGGCCGTCGCGATGCCGGCGCCGGACGCGGCCGCGATGGCCTTGTTCGCGATCGCGCGGAACTTCGCGGCGTCGACGAGCTCCACGCGAAACACCGGGTAGATGCCGACGCCGTAGAGCGCGAACCGCGGGCTCGGCGCGAAGCCGAGCGTGTCGTACCACTTGTCGAGATCGGTGCCGCGGAACGAATCGATCACCGCGGCGACCGCCCGCTCCCACGGCTGGTCTTCGGCTTTGACGAGCTTGCGTTCGGCATCGAGCAGCTTGTGCAGCTTGGCGCCGACGCCGCGATACATCCGCGCCCGCAGCGCATCGTCGAGCGGATCGATCGCCGCAACGACATACGGCGTGTCGGCCGGAATGTCGGCGAAGAACGACGGCGCCGACCACGGCGACGGATGATTCGGTCCGGGCGACCCACACGCGATGACGAACGCACAACCAACGAGCAGCAAACGGCGCATCGCCGTGACCATACGCGATCAGGCGGCGGTCTTGGGCTGCGCTTTGACCTCGACGCGACGCGGGGGCAGGGCACGCGAGCCACCGAGATCGACCTCGCCGGCGAGCACGCCAAACCGGATCGCCATCCGCGCCAGCGACACGCCCGAGCGGATCACGAACAGCGTGATCGCACCGGTCGCGCCGTACATCGGCCGGTCGTGCGCGAGGTAGCCATAGCCAAACGTGATCACGAAGAACGCGATCCAACCGAGGCCGGCGTGGATCAGCGAGAGCGGATGCTTGACCACGAACGCGACCGTGCGCAGGTACGTCGCGACCACGCCGGGCTCGTGCGTGTCGTGGCGGAGCGTCAGCTCGACGCGTGCGTAGTCGATCACGGTCGCGAAGAAGTGGCCGACGAGCGCCACCGGAATCACGAGCAGCGCCACCGGGCCGATCAGATCCATCGCGCTCAGCGCGTGGGCGAGCTTCGGCCCGGCAACGCTCATGCAGAGCGCGAGCACGAGCATCGAGGCGAGCCAGCCCGGGATGCCGCAGAGCGCGAGTCGTGCGTACGTCAAGTACGTCGCCGCGCCGCTCGCGCCGAACGCGCGTGCGGTCTCGGCCCGGCCTTCGGGACGCTGCGCGAGCACGCCGTAGATGCCGCCGGCCAAGAACCACGAGGCGAGCGACCACAAGATCAGCGCACCGAAGCCGATGCTCGCGCATGCCAAGAAGTTCGCATTCGCCCACTTGATGCAGATCACGAGCGACACGAAGTCGCCGTCGACGGCGTCGTCCCACATCGGCAGATGGCCGAACGCCTGCGCGAGCACGACGGCCATCGCGACCATCGTGCCGAGCACGACGAGCGTTTGCACGACGAACACCGCGAGCAGCGTGCCGGTGTAGCGCTTGATCGCGCGCGTGCCCGAGCCGACGAGGTCGCCGAGCGTGAGCCGCATCGATGACTTGGTGATGCCCATCGCTACGGCCCCACCAGCTGCATCAGCGTCTGCGCCCACGACGCGATCCGCGCGCCGGCTCGCAGCGATGCACCGCCGTCGCCGTCGAGGCGATATTGATGTTGGATCGGCACGTCGAGCGCGATCTTGTTGTCGGGATCGAGCTTGACCACGGCGAGCTTCGAGCTGTGCTCGACGTCGAACCGCTTCCACGCCGCGCCGCCGTGATCGTCCCAGACCACGCGCTGCGCGGAGCCGTCGGCGAAGTCGAGCTCGATCTCGATCGGCACGTGGATCACGCCGGTATTCTGCACGACGACCTCGCACTGCCAGGCGCCGGTATCGGGCTCGTCGACGTCGGTCAGTGTCTTGCGCGTGCTGCCATCGCCGGTCACGCCGCGCATCCCGTGCGCCGGGATGCAGTGCGCCGAGCGGACCTTGAGGCGCAAGCCGCCGACTTGCTCGAACACCGGCGAGAAGTACCAATCGAGGTTCTGGCCGAGATCTTTTTCGAGCGACGCGAACATGTCGCGGCCGGTCGGGTGCTTGAACGCCCATTGCTTGGCGTACGACTTCATCGCCGCCATGAACTTCGTCGTGCCGACGAGCCGCTCGAGCGTGGTCATCGCGCGATTGGTCCCCCTGTACGTCGTCGCGCCGTACGAATCGGAATCGGGGAACGCGAACGCCGCGGTCGCGATCGGGGTCGGGCTGTTCGCGGGATCTTCGGTGAGCTCGCTGCTGAGCGCTTCGTACTCGGCGGTGAACCCGCCCCAATCGATGACGCTCGTGCGCGCGCCGTAGAGATCGGCCATCACGTGCGAGTCGGCCCACTCGTTGACGCCTTCATCCATCCACGCCTCGACCGGCTCGTTCGACGCGAGCATGCCTTGAAACCAGTTGTGGCCGACCTCGTGAACCGTGACGAACTCGGGAAAGTGCATGCCGGGCCGGATGAACACGCTGTCGCCCTCGGTCGTGACGAACGTCGGGTACTCCATGCCGCCCGCGCCGCTGGCCGCGTCGAGCGGCGGGTCGACGACGGTCATGATCGACCACGGATACGGCACGAAGTCCGCCGAGAACTTTTCGATCGCGCCGATCGCCGCTTGCAGGTGTCGCGCGGCGAACGCCTCGTGCTCGGGTCGGTATACGACGCGGACGATCACGCTGCTGCCGTCTTCGAGCGTGGCCTTGCCCGACTTCGTGATCATGTACGGGTCGGCCATCCACACGAAGTCCGAGACGTCCTCGGCGTGATACGTCAGCGTGCGCGTGCCGCCGGGCTCGTCGTTCACCGCGACGAGCACGCCGGTCGCCGCGACGACGTACGTGAACGGGACCTTGAGCGTCACGTCGTAGACGCCGAAGTCGGCGAAGAACTCGGTGAACGCCGAATGCGGCTGGCACTCCCAGCGCTCCGCGCCCGGCGCGCCGACGCGGACGCCGATCTTCGGGAACCACTGGCCGACCATGTTGAACTCGCCCTTGTAGCCGCTGCGCGCGAATACTTCGGGCAGCTGCTCGGTGAACTTGAAGTTGATCTCGATCGTCTGACCGGGCTGCACGGGCTGCTGAAGCGGCAGCTCGGCGACCGTCTGGTCGGTCGGCGCGTTCGGCGCGCCCGGATACGTCAGCTGGTTCGCCATCTCGACGCCGCCGATCTGCAGCGAGTCGATCTGGATCCAGCCCCACGCGTTGTCGGCGGCGTGCGCGCCGCGCATCTCGCCGCGCGTCGTCCGCATGAACAGCGACTGATCGTTCTTGAACGCGTTCATGTAGAGGTGGAACGGCAGCTTGTCGACCTGGCTCTGGCCGGTGTTCGTCCACGTCAGCGTCTCGGTCGCGGTGATCGAGTGCGCTTGCGTGTCGAGCTTCGCGTCGAGCTTGTAGTTCGCGATCCGCGGCGAGCGAGCCGCACCGCCTCCTCGGAGGGCGGGGACTTTGTCGAGGTGGGGCGTACCTCGGTCGCGTGGCGGGCCGTGCTCGCGGCTGCACGCCGCCAAGCTCACCATCATCACGAAGCCGACGAGGAACGCGCGCCGGAGCACGCCTCTCTATACCTCGTTTGGTAGGGTCGCGGGATGTCGTGGCCAGCGAAGCGGGACCCGCGATGATCTATCTGCCAGATGCGGCCGCGACCGCCGCGGTGGGTGCGCGGCTCGCCGAGGCGTTGCGCGGCGGCGACGCGATCGCGCTCGTCGGCGAGCTCGGCGCAGGCAAGACGACGCTCGTCGCAGGCCTCGTCGCGGCGCTCGGCGGCGGCGACGCGCATAGCCCGACGTTCGGGCTCGTC
>DATBAS010000038.1:0-36845 GCA_036271395.1 Kofleriaceae bacterium | reverse complement strand
GGTGGGAACGTACCGTCTTCGTTTTATGTGGTCGCGATGGCGACCAAGTTGAGGCCGTAGAACGGTGGCACGCGATCCTCGAGCCAGCGCGCGGCAGGGAACACGACGCGATCGAACAGCTTGAGGCTGCCGTCGCCGAGCTTGTTCACTTTCATCACGCGACCTGCGATCAGCCACGGTAGCACGGCGACGAGGTTGCGATAATTCACGTGCTCGACGCGAAAGCCGGCGCGCTCGAGCTTCCCGCTGAGCTCCGGCTTGGTGTAGCGGCGATGATGCCCGACCATGCGATCCAGGCTGCCGAACAGCTCCGGGCGCGCGGGCAGATACAGCCCGACGGAGCCGCCCGGCCGGAGCAGCTCGTGCATGACTTCTAGACAGCCGACGTCGTCGGCGATGTGCTCCAGGACGTTCGACGACACGATCGTATCGACCGACTCTTTGCCATGCTTCGCGAGGTAATCGTCGAGAGTGCCCGAGAACACGCGGTCGGCGCCGAACTTGTCGTTGAGCACTTCGACGAGCTGCGGATCCGGCTCGACCGAGATGACATCGCGGTGACCCGCGCCGAGCAGCGCGGTCGACAGCCCGCCCGTGCCGGCGCCGTGATCGATGATCGTGCCGCGCGCGACGTGCGCGAACAGTGCCGCCTGCCACGCGAAGTAATTGCGGATCTCGTCGCGGTTGTGCATGCCCATCGGCAGCTCTGCCCGCCGCTGCTGATAGTCGATGGAGTCGCGCGCTGGCATGGCCGACGCGTAATATCACGACTCGAACGGCGTCATGCTAGTGACCACTTCGGCCGCGAACGTCGTCGGCAGTCGGCGAGCGTCGCGGTCAGCCGGCCCACGGCATGCGCGGCGGCGGTCGACATGGCCATTGCTTACCCCGTACGGCCGCGGGTTCGCGTGTTATCAACCCGCGTCGTGCCCGCGCAGAAGAGCTTTCTACGGCGTCATGCGGTCAAGCTCGTGGCCTCGGCGTTGATCACCGTCGGCGTGCTCTACACGGTCCACGCCGGCGGCCTGAAGATGGTCCCCGACAAGGGCGATTTCGGCAACGTGCATTGGATCGTGCTCGCTCTGTACGCGCCACTCCTGGTCGCGATGACGTGGTTTCGCAGCGTGCGGTGGCGGTTCCTGCTTCGCCAGATCATCGACGTTCCGAAGCTGCGGCTGTTTGCCGTGTCGTGTGCGGGCTTCCTGATGATCTTGCTGTTGCCGTTCCGGCTCGGCGAGCTCGCGCGGCCGTACATGCTGCGCACGCGGCCCGAGGACGTGAAGCCGGGGCAACCGGTGTTGTCGATGACCGCGGCCACGAGCTCGATCGTCGCCGAGCGCGTGATCGACGGCATGTTCATCTCGGTCGTGCTGGCGATCGCGCTGCTCACCGTACCGACGCTGCATCCACTGCCGGAGAAAGTGATGAACCTCGGGATCAGCGTCGAGCACGTCCGCATGCTCGGGTTCGGCATGCTCGGGTTGTTCTCGGTCGCGTTCACCACGATCGCGGTGTTCTACTTCGCGCGTAAGTGGGCGATTCGTACGACCGAGGTCGTGATCGGTATCGTCTCGAAGCCGCTCGCGGCCAAGCTCGCCAACTTCGCCGCACACCTCGCCGATGGGCTGCACGTGTTTCGACGCGGCCGAGATTTCTTCGGGTTCTTGGTCGAGACCGCGATCTACTGGGGCTTCAACGCGCTCGGCATGTGGCAGATGGCGTGCGCGTGTGGCGTCGTCCACGCCGATGGCTCCGCGATCACGTTCGGCGAGTCGTGCACGCTGCTCGGCATGCTGAGCTGCACGATCCTGATTCCGGGGCCGCCGGGCCTGCTCGGCGTGTTTCAAGCCGGCATCTATGCCGGCATGACGATGTATTTCCCGACCGCGATCGTCGCCGGTCCGGGAGCCGTGTACGTATTCTTGTTGTACGTCTCGCAGATCATCCTCGGCCTTGTCGCCGGTGGCTGGGGGCTCTGGCACGAGGGCGGCACGCGTCGGCTGCAAGGCGCGCTCGCTGCCGAAGCGACATGATGCTCAGCGGCGGCGGACGAGCGCGAGAAAGCTGAGCGTCTCGGTCGGATCCGGCATCACGCGATCGGCCGCGCGCGCGGCGAGGCTGATCATCCCCATCGTCGGCACGACAAACGGCAGCGTCCACAGCCGGACGCCGTTCGCGTTGCCGGCGGTGCTCTCGTGCGACAGCTTGCCGAGCGATTGCGCGACGCCTTGAATGCGCGCCACGCGAAACGCGAGATACGCGTTCAGCTTGTGACCGACGACCGAGCCGAGGCTGCCCTGTGCGTGCATCTCGGTCACTTCGAGCCCGGCGGCCTCGCACATCGTGCGAATGCCGTGCGGCGTGTAGCGAAAGTAGTCGTGCGGCTCTTCGTGAAGGCGAAAGCAAAACGGCACGCTCAGGATCAACAGGCCGTCTCGCTTCAGCACGCGCGACATCTCGTTCAAGAGCGCCTGCGGTTCCGGCGTGTGCTCGAGCACCTGGATGTTGAGCACGGTGTCGAAGGTCTCGCCGGCAAACGGCAGCGTGTGGCCGTCGTACAGCACGTCCGGAGCCGACGATCGATCGGCGTTCGTCATCGAGAAGCTGGCTTCGTGCTCGACGCCGACGTACTCGGTCACGAACGGGCGAAAGATGTCTGCATACGGTTTCGTGCCACATCCGACGTCGAGCAAGCGACCGTGCGCGCGCGGAGCGACGCGCTTCAGATCGTCGGTCGTGTACGACCACTGCAGATCGATCCAGTCCGAAACACTGCGAGCCGCGCGCCTGGTGAAAGGCATGGCCGAAAACGCGGACTCCAAGATTCCCATACCGCCCCTATAGAGCTTCGAGACGCGTGATACAAGCGAAGCGATGTTTCCCGATCTGCCCCAGCTCCGCCGAGCAATCGTGCGTCGCGTGGGCAGTCTGGCGGCGACGGTCCCGGCGCGCATCGCGGTCGCGACGCTCCTGGTGTGTTTCCATCTCGCCGCGTTCACGCGCGCGTCGCACTCGCGACTCGCCCTGCCGTTCAACAGCGCACACGCGGCGCCGTACTTCTCCGATCCGGACGCCGGGGCGTTGTCGGAACCGCGGCAACCGCTCCACTGGTCTCGCCTCGCGGTGTCGCGATTCGACGCGCAGCACTACATCGCGACCGCGACGCGTGGTCTCACCGCGTGTCCGACCGATCCGCGCGCGCCCGACACCGCGTACCTCGATTGCGGCCTGGGCTGGTTGCCGGCGTGGGGCACGATCGGCGGCGCGGTCTCGCGCATCACGACCCTCGCGAGCGACAAGGCGCTGCTGATCCTCGCGATCCTCGCGGCGCTCGCACTCAACATCTTGTGGACCAGCCCCACGATCGTGAAGCGCCTCGGCCGCGGCGCCGCATGGGGCGCGCTGATCGGCTTCAACGCGTTCCCGTCGGCGTTTTATCTCGTGACGCCGTACAGCGAAGCAGCCACGCTCGCACTCGGCCTTGCCGGCTTCATCGCGCTCGCGAACGAGCGCTGGTTCCTCGCCGCCGCGCTCGTCGGTGCGTCGACCGCGTTGCAACCGTCGAGCATGGCGTTCGCGCTCGCGATCGCCGCGGCGCTCGGCGTTGTCGCGTATCTCCGCCGTGGCCAGCCGAAGTGGTGGCGTCCGCTGTTGGCACTGCCGCTGTGCGTGTGGGGCCAGCTCGTCACGCTGATCGGACTGCAGATCTTCATCGGCGATTGGAGCGCGTACCTGCGCGCGCGGCACGCGTTCGGCGCGACGTACCAATGGAGCCACTTGCTCGACATCCCGTACTACATGAAGGGGCTCGCCGGCCAGGACATGGACGGCGCGATGCTGTTCGCGACCTTCGGGATCATCGCGCTGACCGCGCGCCAAGTCGTGCAGCGCCTCGCGCCCGCCGAAGCGACGTACGTGATCGTCGCGAGCACCATGGCGGTCGTCCTCGCGGTGGTCACGCCGGTGGACTACTGGGGACAGACCCGGATGCTGCTCACGTGCATGCTCGCGTTCTTCGGGCTCGGCATCCTCGCGCGCAACTACATCTATCTGTTCATCCCGTGGTGCGTGCTCAGCCTCGCGTTCTACTGGCAGGTCGACGTGTGCGACTACGTCGCGCAGGGAAACCACGCCACGTGCCCGAGCCTCGGCCACACCGAGCTCGTGATTCCGCTCGAGGACGCGCCACGTTCCTACTGATGTGGCCCGCACGGCGCTCCGCTCGAGCCGATGCCACCGCGAGCGCAGCGCTCGACACGCGTTTCCCAGCAGCTGTTAGAGCGGCAGCAGCTTCGCCGAGAACTGCAGCTCGGGCCACGCGATCGCGCGCCACGGCAAGTCGTGCATCTTGATCGGCCAGTCGAGCGAACGGATCCGCGCCCCGGCTTCGGCGATCATCTCGATCCACTGCGGCGGCGTGAAGTACGTGCCCTCGACGTGGATCGAGTCCTTCGCGTTGCCGAAGCGATCCATCCAGTACAGCGTTTGATGGCTGATCGCGCCGAACGAGAAGTGATCCTTCACGGCGACGACGCGCTTCGCGACGCGCACGCACTCGGCGAGCACCGCCGTCGGGTTCTTGCAGTGGTGCAACACGTCGACGATGATCACGGCCTCGAACGAGTTGTCTGCGAACGGCAGCGTCGTGCCGTCATAGAGCTCGACGTCGATGTAGCTCTCGGGCCGTGGCACGACATCGACGCCCGCGATCCGCGTCGCGCCGATCATGCCGCCGAGCTTCTTGGTCAGGTCGCCGTTGCCGCAGCCGACGTCGAGTAGCGAGTCGGCGCGCTCGATGTGCTTCGCGAGCGAGGCCGAGATGCGGTCGTGGCGCGTCGCGGGGTTGGTGCGGTGGTAATGGTCGAAGACGCGTGAGAATGGGTTCAGCTTCATAACCTCACGACCGAAACGATCTGGAACCCGAGCAGCTCGGGCCATAGCTGGCAGACCTTGATCTCGAGTGGCTGCACGGCCTTGTTGTAGATCCGATACGACCGGCTCTCCTCGAGGGCGAGGTGATTGCCCTCGGCGAGGTCGGACTCGAACATGCGGCGCAAGAGGGGTGCGGCCGACTGCGCGAGCGCCGGCGTCGCGCGATCCTCGATCACCTTGAAGCTGAGGTACTCGAACAGCTGGTGGACCGATTTGCGGGTGAAGAACCGCAGGTGCGTGCGATCGAACAGCCCCGACCACTGGTAGCTGAACCGCCCGAGCAGGGTGCGGACGCGGTTGTACCAGACGGCATAGTTCGGCACCGAGATCACCCAGGTCGCATCGCGCAGCGCCTCGGCGCGCGAGAGCTCGCGCAGCATCGCGACCGGATCGGCGATGTGCTCGAGCACGTCGGACAGCACGACGGCATCGAACGGCGCCGCCTTGCTCGCGTGGAGCCAGTCGAGCGCGTAGGTCTCGTGGACTTCATCGAAGCCTTGGCCGCGGGCGATCTTCGCGGCCGGTGCGCTCGGCTCGATGCCGACGAGGTGCGCGCGCGGCGCGAGTCTGCGGATCTCGCTCGCGTTCGCGCCGCAGCCGCAACCGATGTCGAGCACGCGCGCTTCGGGCTTCGCCTTCAACACGTGCTTGTCGAGCAGGCTCGTCAACACCACGTTCGGGCGCTCGAGATAGCTGTAGCCCGTTTCTTGAACATCGAGCGGGAACGCCGGCACGGCGCGGACCTTACATCAAATCAGACGGCTCACCAGGGCATGGTGAGCTCGAGCTTGCCAAGGCAGGGACAGGCCTGCGGGTTGCCCTGCGTGACGTAGCTACAGACCTCGAAATTCCAATAGATCGAGCAGCTCACGACGAGCCAGAGCACGAACGCCGCGCGATGGCGGCGAGCGAACGTCCCCATGCACATGAATGCCAGCGGGCACACCATCATGTAGCGCGTGAGGCCCCAGTACTGAGCTGCCGCGGCGATCGCGAGCACCGTGGTGATCACGCTCGCGATCACGATGAACATGCGCTCGGTCCGCCCGAACTTCGCGAGCACCGGTCGCCACGTCAGCATCATGATCGCGATCAGGCCGAGATAGATCACCATGTCGGCGCACTGCGATTGGAAGCCGCGCACGTAGTACGTGATGTCGTGGAGGCGTTCGAGCCGGTTGTGATCGCCGAACGCGAACCGCGCATCGAAGAACGCGTGCCAGTTGCCGAGCTTGGACTGGAACACCGCCATCGTCGCGAACTGGCCCCAGCCGCACAGCGGCACCGCGACGAGCGGCCGCCACCACTGCGGTGTCTTCGCGCGATAGCGTTGCCACGCCGCGTAGAGGAAGCAGCAGCCGAGTGCAAATGCGTACGAGGCCGTCGGGACCCGCAATGCGGTGCACGCACCGATCAACACGCCGGCCCACACCCAGCGCTCGTTCGCGAGCGCGACGAAGCCGCCGAGCGCGAGAGCAACCACGACCGGCTCGGTGGTCGGGATGACCAAGTTCCACGCGCCGGCGTAGCAGTTCCACGCGATCACCACCATGTACGCCTCGAACAGGCCGAGGCGCTTGATCATCGTCGGGCAGATCCACAGCAAGTTGACGATGATCGCGCACAGCACCGAGATCAGAACGAGCGCGACATCGGGCTCGAGTCCCGTCATGCGGCTGACGATGCCGCCGGCCACGCCGTACGCCGGCAGCCAGCCGAGCCCGCAACGGAGGTAGCCCCAGCCTTTCTCCGGGCGCTTCGGATCGGTCGGGCACGCCGACAACCCGCGCAGCGCGAATCCAATGTAGTGCTGACTGTCGAACCGCGACACGATCAAGCGCGACCACCCGGGCGGCTCGCGCGGGATCGAGCCGAGCGAGTTCGCCATCGGGTCGACGAACGCGAGGTGATGACCCGGCGCGCTGTTGAACGGCAGGTTCAACCGCACCTTGCCGGCGTGGGCGATCACCAACAGATGTGCGAGTGCGAACGCGGTAGCGACCGCGACCTTGAACGACCGCCGCGTGGCCCAGCTCGCGAGCTGCTCGCGCACGAGCTAGCCGAACACTTCACGCGCGACTTCGCGGACCGCGATCGCGACCGCGTCATCGGAGGTGTGACGAACTTTGAACCCGAGGCCGGCCAGCTTGTCGGGGACGATCACCGAGGTCGGGACGTCGCCCGGCCAGCCCTGCGACGTGACGCCGTACTCGATCCGCGCTTTCGGGTTCGGAGATGCAGCGACGCACAGCTCCGCGATCCGCTTGACCGAGGTGGTATCGGGCGGAGCGAGGTTGTAGATCGCCGGCTTCTCGCCCTTCGCATGATCGAGCACGTGGAGGAGGCCCGCGACGCAGTCGTTGACGTGGAGATACGGCTTGGCCTGGCGGCCATCGCCGAGCACGTCGAGGTACTCGGGGTGGGCCTGGAGCTTCTTGCAGAAGTCGAGGATCGCGCCGTGCGTGCCGCGGTCGCCGACGACGTTGCCGAACCGGCAGATGAAGCCTTCGATCCCGAAGCACTCGACGAACGCGGCGATCATCGCTTCGCCGGCGAACTTGCTCGCGCCGTAGAGCGAGATCGGGAGGCTGCCGAGGTCGCCCTCGGCGCAGGGCTTGGTGACGTTGCCGTAGACCGTGCCGCTCGACGAGAACACGATCTTCTTGACCCCGCCGAGGCGCATCGACTCGAGGCAGTTATAGAGGGCGATCGTGCCCTGCTCGAGATCGAGCCGGGTCCGCTCGAGACCCCAGCGCGCCTCGGGGTTCGCGGCGAGATGAAACACCACGTCGTGGCCCTTGATCGCCTCGGTCAGCTTCGGGAGGTCGAGCGCATCGGCCTCGACGAGCGTGGCCTTGCCGCTTGCGAGCGGACCGGCGATGAACTCGCGCTTGCCGACCGTCATGTTGTCGTAGACGGTGACCGGACCGCGGTCGACGAGGACGTCGACGAGATGGCTGCCGATGAAGCCAGCGCCACCGATGACGAAGGATTTCACGCGCCGGTCATAACACGATCAGCGGACACGATCAGCGGACACGATCAGCGGACACGATCAGCGGACACGATCAGCGGACACGATCAGCGGCGCCAGACGACGACCGCCGTCGAGTGCAGGATCAGCGTGAACGTGAACGTCGTGAACCCGGCGATCAACAAGAACAACCCGGCCACGCCGAGGTGATTGATCGCGTTGCCGTCCTCGAGCCGGAAGCTGTGGCGCAAGTACGAGATGATCAGCGACGCCGTGAGCACGAGGCCCGCGAGGAACAGCAGGGCCGCGATCCCGACGGTGCGGGTGTACGGGAATCGTTTGAACCAGACACGTGTTCGCTCCCCGGTGTAGTCGTAGAAGGTCTGCGCGATCACGCCGAGGTACACGCACTGCAGCCCGAGCGTCGCGAGCGTGACCCCGAGCAGCATCCAGTGCAGCGAGAACTCGATCGGGCCGATCGTCAACGGGCCGGCCGACAGCGGCAGTACGAGCAGCAGGCCGAGCAAGAGCATCAGGAACCCGGGCCGGTACAAGAAGAAGTCGGCGCCGTAGACGAACATCGCGCGCAGGTTGATCCACGCGGCGGCCCACGGCGAGAACCAGCCCGAGCGCTTGTGGTGGCTGAGCCGGCCCTCGCGATCCTTGAGGAACCGGATCGGCACCTCCTCGGTCGCGAGCTTCATGTGCACCGACTTGAGCACCATCTCGGACGCGTACTCCCACGACTGCGAACGCAGGCCCATGCGATCGAGCGCCGCGGTCGAGATCCCGCGCATGCCGCAGTGGATATCGGAGAAGTGGCTGCCGAAGATCACGTTGAGGATCATCGTCGTGACCGGCGTGCCGAGGTAGCGGTGCAGCGGCGGCATCGCGCCGGGCTCGATGTAGCCCTTGAAGCGCGAGCCCATGATGAACTCGGCGCCTGCGCGGAACTTCTCGACGAACACGCCGAGCTCGCGGAAATCGTACGTGCAATCGCAGTCGCCCATGATGACGTACTTGCCGCGGATGTACGGCAGGCTGTCGATGTACGCGCGGCCGAGCCCGCGCTTCGGCGACGAGAGCACGCGCGCGCCCTTTGCGAGCGCGATCTCGCGCGTGCGATCGGTCGAGCTGTCGACGATGAGGATCTCGCCCTCGACGTTGGCCTTGGCGAGCCCTTCCTTGCACCAGTCGATGAAGTCCGAGATCGTGAGCTGCTCGTTGAGCGCTGGGATCACGATCGAAACTTCCGGCGCGGCGACATCGTGCTCGGGGAGGTGCAGCGTGATTTCGGGATCGGAGGTCATGACGTGAACGGCAGGCCGAACTGGAATCGGCCGAGGCACGGACATAGCTCTGGATTGCCCTGCGTGACGTAGCTGCACAGCTCGACGTGCCAGTAGATCTCGAGGCTCAGCACGATCCACAAGAAGAACGTCGCGGGATATTTGCGCAGCATCACGCCGGCGCAGCAGAACGTGATCGGGCACATCAACATGTAGCGGTTGAGGCCCCACGTGCCGGCGACCTCGGAGCCGTCGCCGCGCGCGATCAGGCCGGCCGCGCCGAGGATGATGCCGAAGATCGACGCGGCGATCATGAAGATCGATTCGGCCGGGCCGAGCTTCTTCACGACCTCGCGAATCGTCAGCGAGACGATCGCGACGCACGCGATCAGCACGAGGCCGTCCATGTGCTGCTCGGTGATCGCCCTGAGGATGAACTCGGGTGAGAACAGCCGGAAGTAGTCGTGGCTGTCGCCGAACGCTTGGCGCGCGCGCACGTAGGCGAGCGCGTCGCCGACGAGCAGCTTGAGCACCAACATCTGCACGGCCATCGACCAGCCGCACAGCGGGATGCCGAGCAGCGGCTTCCACCACTTCGCTTCCTTGGCGCGATAGCGCGTGAATGCGGCGTACAGCGCCGCGAGCCCGAATGCCGCCGAGTACGCGACCGCCGCGGTGCGCAGCGCCGTCGACGCGCCTATCAACAAGCCGGAGAGCACCCAGCGATTGTTCGCGAGCGCGACGAAGCCCGCGAGCGCGAGCATGAACGTCGAGCTTTCGGTGAACGGTGCGACCAGGTGGAACGCCGACGGGAACGTGTTGAACGCGATCAACGCGCCGAGCGACTCGCGATTGCCGAGGCGTTTGACGAACGTCGAGCTCGTCCACAAGAAGTTGGCGAGGATGGTCGCCAGCACGGAGAGAATGACGAGCGAGTAATCTTCCGGAATGCTCGTGACGTGCGAGATCAGGCCGCCGATCGCGCCGTACGCGGGCTGCCAACCGAGCCCGCACTCGAGATACTTGAAGTCGGTCATCCGGGTGTCTTCGCCGGCGGGATCGGCCTCGGTCGGGCAGGCTTTGAGCCCGCGCACCGCGAAGCCGATGTAGTGCTCGGCGTCCCAGCGCGAGACGATCAAGCGCGACCAATGGTGGGGCTGGCGTACCGCACCGACGGTCGCGTACGCGTTGATGTCGGAGTAGTACGGCGCTTCGCCGGGCGAGCTGTTGAACGGCATGTCGAGCCGCACGTGCCCGGCGCGCGCGAACATCGCGAGGTGGAACGCGGCGAGCACCACCGCGATGCCGATCCGCGACCGGCGCGATTCGGCGAGCATGTCGAACCACGTCGCGAATCGATCGCGAATTTCGCGGAGCTTGGACCACATCGGGGTCACTTCATAACACGGCGACGCTCGCCGATTTGCAGAACTCCGCCCAGCGCGCCGTTCACGAGGTGAGCGAGCCACAGCGCGAGCGATGCGGCACCCGCGTCGGATTTGGTCATGTGGAACAAGCTTGCCCCGAGCGTGATGTAGACCGCTTCGCGCGCGCCGGCACCGCCGACGGTGATCGGCAAGAACGTCGTCGCGGCGGCGAGCGGCACGATCAGCAGCGCCGAGCCGAATCCGACGGCCGGATCGATCGCGTGCAACAGCACCCAGCCGGCGAGCGTGACGAACAGCTGCGTGGCAACCGAGTACACGACTGCGAGTGCGAACGCCGGCACCGATGACAGCGTCGGCACGCGCTCGGCGATCGGCCGCAGCTTGCCCGGCAACATCGGGGCGAGCCGCCGCGCGAACGGCAGCGCGAGCACGAGCGCGAACGAGCCCGCGATGCCGACGGCGCTCCAGATCGCATACGAGCTGGCGTCGCGCTCCGAGATCGCGACGCCGATCGCGAGCAGCAAGAACACGCCGAACAAGCCGAGCGCGCGCTCGACGAGCACGACCGCGAGCCCGGCGGTCGCGCCGCGGTCGCCGAACACGTCGCGGGTGACCACGCCGCGCACGACATCGCCGGCGACCGCACCGGGCAGGTAGTTGTTGTAGAAGAACGCGATGAAATAGAGCTTGGTCGCGCGCGCCAGCGACGGCCGAGTTTCAGCGCCGTACGCGGTGAGCAGCACGCGCCAGCGCATCGCGCCGACGACGACGTTGAGCCCGACGAGCGCGATCGCGAGCAGCATCGCACCGACCGAGATCTTGCCGAACGCTTCGGCGGCGTCGCGGAAATCGATCGCGTGCGCGATGTACGCGATGCCGGCCGCGGTTCCGCCCCAACGCAAGAGCGGGCTCCAACGGTTCCACAGCGTGAGCCCGGTGCCGGTCATGCCGTCAGATCACGTGGCTGGTCGCGAAGATGACGAAGCAGTAGTCCGGCTTGCACGCGAGCAGCCAGTACGTGCCGCTGCGCCACGGCTCGTACGTGAGCGGTTTGCCGCTCGTGCTCGAGCCGATGTCGCGCGGCTGATCGCCGATCGCGACCGCGTAGATCTCGAAGTCGCTCGTGCCGAGACCGGGCGACAGCACGACCTGGCGCGCGCTCGTGCGGCCGGCACGTTTGATCGATGCGGTGTAGCCCTCGAGCTCGCCGTTCGCCCAGCGCGCGAGATAGACCTTGTCGCGCGGCATCGGCGGCGTTTCGCCGAGAAACGTCACGGTCAAATCCATCGTCTTGACCTTCGTGTGCAGGGTCCGCTCGATCTCGACGATGCCGTCGAGGAAGGCGTGGTGGATCGCGGCGACGTCGCGGCCGATGAACGGCCGCAGATCGAGCTGGTCGACCTCGTCGATGCACTGCGGCTGCTCGAGCTCGTAGTGCATCGTGAGCTTGACGTCGGTGACACCGAGCGCCTTCCACAAGTCGCCGCCGCGAAAAAGCACGCGATCGAGTGCGAAGTACTTCGCGATCATCTCCTGTTTGAGCTGGTCGCGCACATCGTCGCCGAGCGTCCACCACGATTCCTGAATCTGGTCCCAGGCATCGAGCGTGATGACACCTCCGATCGGCGCGTGTGCGAGCTGCGCCAACCGCGCGTCCGACTCGCGCGACGTCTTCGTGTACGACGGCACCGTGCGCGCGATCGCGTAGCCACTCGCGATCACCGCGACCGCGACAAACGGCGCGAACGAGCGCGGGCGGTGCAAGTACGTCGAGATCACGCCGATGGTCGCGCCGAGCAACAGCAGCGTCGCGTGCATGAAGAACCGCCAGCCGAGCTTCGGCGACGCGAACACGGTGATCGTGATGAGTGTGCCAGCGGCGAGTGCGATCGCGACGAACGTGAGCACGCGGCGCTGCGCGAGCCGAGCATCGCCGAGCGCATCGGTCTCTCGGTCCTCGGTGATCGTGCCGATCACGATCGCGGCCACCGCGGCGACGAGGAGCGGCGCTACGGCCTCGAGCAACGTCATGAAGATGTCGACGTTGCCGGAGATACCGCGCACGAGGATTTGCTGCAGCGGCGAATAGCGCTCGGCGATCGCGTCGTAGCGTTGGTTCTGACCCGGCGCGAAAAAGATGATCGCGTAGCCGGCGATCGCACCGGCAGTGCCGATCAGCGCGAGCCACGACCGCCGGTGCGCCGAGCGCCACTGCCACGCTGCGTAGCCGAGCGTGAACACGATCAACGTCGGCCCGGTGTGCTCGTTGCACATGCCGGCGGCGACACCGAGCACGAAATACGCGGCGAGCTTCAGCGTCGATGGTGGCCGGTCTACCGCGCCGTAGAGCCGGATCGGCACGATGAACCACAGCTGGATCGCGATCGCCCACACGTAATTCGTCGCGTACGCCCGATTGAACATGTACGCCGGCAGCTCGGGTGCCGCGAACCACATGAAGCCGATCGCGATCGTCAGTGTCGCGAGATCGCGGCCGTTGCGGAGCGACGGCCACCGCCGCGTGCCGAGAATGAAGCCGGCGATGACGATGCCGAAGAACGCCAGCGGCGTGCCGACTTCGGCGACGCCGGCGACTTTGTACGCGAGATACGCGAGCGGCTGGCCGATGCGCGGATTGCTCGTCGTGTACTCGTGGTGCCAGAACTCGAAGAATCGGGCGATGCTGAACGGCTGCGCGCCCGTATCGTGGGACATGTTCCACGCGTCGAACGAGTACGGCTCGTGGTTCACGACGTACGCGATGTGCACGAATGTGATGGCCACGTACACGTAGAAGAGGAAGCGCAGCACCCGTGCCGTCCCGTCCTTCATTCGTCGAAGGTCCTACCATGACGTGGTCTGTTCGTTACGCGTCGATCGTCGCGAATGTGGACTGCCGCGCCGCAGCCCAGTCGTCCAGGTACGATGACGTCTGCGATTGCCCAGTCACGACTCTGACGGTCGACCGAGCAGCCGTCGTGCGACGAGCTTGAGCCCTTCCTGAACGTAGAGCACGCGCTGCACGCGCTGCGGGTAGTTCGCGAAGACCGGCGCGAACAGGGCGCTGCGCACGGGATTGATCCAGTTCACGAATCTGGAGACGGCACGCGGGTCCTCGTAAAAGCGAGTCGGATCACCGGCGCGGCCCGTGAACCGCGCGAGGTGCCAGACGTCGTCGATCTCTTTGCGCCATGCGCGATACGAGCTGGTCACCGGCTCGAACCCGTAACGCACCATCAGCTGATCGAGCGACGCGCGCGTGAATAGCGAGTAGTGCGCGGAGTTCATCCAACGCAGCGACATCGACGAGCGATTCGCGGCATACGTCGGCACGACGGTGAAGATGTGACCGCCCGGCTTCATGATCGAGGCGAGCCCGGTCATCACTGCGTGCAGGTCGGCGACGTGCTCGAACGCGTGATTGGAGACGACGAGGTCGACCGGCGCTGTGTCGGCCATGTCGGCATCGACAAGGCCGTGTGCGGGACCGTCGAGGTCCAGCACGTCGCGTGCGAATCGCGCGAGCCTCGGATCGGGCTCGCGTCCGGCGACGTCCCAGCCGCGATCGCGAAACAGGCGAAGCACGCCGCCGTAACCGAAGCCCATGTCGAAGACGCGGCCGCGCGCGATGCCGGACTGCGCGATCGCGTAGTCGACTTTGTCGCCGTAGTACCAGCGCGCGAACTTCATGTACGGCGCCGCTTCCGTGTAGTTCTGCGGCTGCTCGTGATAGTCGCCGGACGCGTAAAACGCGTTGAGCGCGTCGATCGACGGCCGCGGATTCTGATGCACGAAGCCGCACGTGCCGCAGGCCTTCCATTCGCTCTTGTCGCGGTCGCCGTACAGCGCGCGCGTCGCGGCGATGTGATCGTCACGATAGCGGACGCGGAGTGGAAGAAACCGCGAGATCTCGGCGCACAGCGGGCACGGCACGAGCTCGAGCGTCGATATCGTCGTCATACGAAGGCGGAGTAGGTTCGCGGGTAGCGCTGAATGCGCTCGCGCAAAGGTGTCGCGGGGTCCGTCGGGAGCCGCATGCGCGCGAGCCGGCCGCCGAACAGCGTATTCGTCAGCTCGAGCTGGAATACAAGCCGGTCGCCACGGAAGACGTGTTGCCCCTTGTGCAAACCGCGCGTGTCCTCGGCGATGATCGTGCCGCGATGGCCGATGAAACAGACGTGCTCCGATGCCGAATAGTGGCGCGCGACGTCGGCATCGTCGATCCGTGCATAGCCGCGTGCGAGCAGCTCGCGAGCGATCCCGTCGGTGCGGTGGGAGCCGCGGATGAAGCGATGCGGCCCGTTGTCCGGACCGACGTCGGTCAAGTAGAAGAAGAATTTGAGCCAGCGCGGCCGATCCATATCGAAGTGATAGAACTGCGCGGCGCGCGCATCGGGATGATCGCGAAACGCGGTGTGCCACCACATCGTGACGATGTCGAAGATCGGCGCGGCGCGGAGATAGTCTTGCGCGACCGTGAGGATCGACCAGTCGGCGACGAGCTCCTGCACCGCAGCATCCGCGAGCAAGTCGTCGGGGCGCAGCTCGTAGCGCACCGCGCGCGGCGCGGCGCGGTCGTAGACGATGTTCGTATCGCCGCCATCTGGCGCGGCATTCTGCGCGACGCTCGGCACGCTCGAGGCGAGCGCGAGCAAGCGGTCGCACACCGATGCCGGCAACAGCTGGTCGAACACGTAGAAGCCGTCGCGGTCGAGAGCATCGCGAATCGCCATGCGATGCTCATCGGTCAGCGTGCCGAGCACACCGTCGTGGCACGGGAGCGACTTCGGCGGGCGCAACGCGCTGACCGCACGCGACACGAGGTCGTTCGAGCGGCCGCGCGTCCGACAGAACAAGCGCACCATACTCTGATACGCGCGCTCCGGCGTGTCGCCGCACAACATGTAGTACGCGAGCCCGCTCGTCAGGTAGGTCGCGTCGCGGAGGTCGAGCGCGCGTTCGATCAGCGTCATTCGCGCTCGACGTAGAACACGGAGTTAAAGGTCTTGGCAATCACGCGATAGCCGCGGGTTTGCATGCGCGTCGCGGTCGTCGATCCGAGCAGCGTCGACAGGTCGCGCGAAAACTGCTCGGTCAGGACAACGCGGGGCCGGCTCGTCTCCCAATCGAGCGTGCTCAGTACTTCGTCGTCGTATCCCTCGGCGTCGATCGTGAGCAAGTCGATACGCCCGAGCGAGTGGGTGCGCAGGATCTCGGCGAGCGGCTGACACGCGACCTTGCGAACCGCCTCGATTCGATACGGCGCTCGGTCGAGCGATTTCGCGCGCTCGGCGTCGAACGTGTTGAGCGCGGGCTCGTTAAAAACGTAGAAGTCGCGCACGTCGCTCGTCGCGGCGACGCCGACCTCGAGGTTGATGTCTCGCGGACGTTGCCTGCGAAACAGCCTCATGCTGCCCGGCGTCGCGTCGATGTTCACGCCGCGCCAGCCGCGGCGATAGAGCATGTGCGTGTTCGAAAACCGGCGCGGATGGTGCGCGCCGACGTCGACGTAAATGCCCTTCGCTTGCTCGCCGAAGATCCGGGCGAGGATCAGATCCTCGCCTTCTTGCGCGAACGAGCGGCGCGTGTGACCGAGCGCGAGCGCATCGCGAAGCCACGTGAATGCCGCGCGAAGTCGATCGAGTCGGTCGAGCACCGGCGCGGACCATACCCGGCTTCGACGTCGCGATGCGTGTTATGAACGACCCGTTCGCGACATGGCGTTTGCTCCCATCACGAGTCTACGCGACGCTCTGCGTGGCTCGGCCGCCGCACGGTTACTCCAGTCGTTTGCGCGGATGCAGGCGCAGATCGATCGCCTCCAGGTCGCGATCGGCCGGCTGGAGCTCGCTGCACGACTGAACGATGGTGGCGACTTCAACGCGCACGAGCTCGGTGTGTTTTCGCAATGGGGTGAGGACGGTCTGATCGCGTACCTGATTTCGCGCGTACCGATCGCTCGGCCGTGGTTCGTGGAATTCGGCGTCGAAGACTATCGCGAAGCCAATACACGTTTCCTGGTCGCCACCCGCGACTGGCGCGGCCTCGTGATCGACGGCTCCGCGGCCCACGTCCGCAGTATCGAGAGCGATGACATCTCGTGGCGTCACGATCTTACCGCGCGACATGCGTTCGTGACGCGCGACAACATCAACAAGCTCCTCGAGCAAGCGGGCTTTACGGGCGACATCGGATTGCTCTCGATCGACATCGACGGCAACGACTACTGGGTATGGCAAGCGATCGACGTGATTTCGCCGCGCATCGTCGTCGCCGAATACAACAGTCTCTGGGGAGCCGATCGCGCGGTTACAGTCTCGTACGATCCATCGTTCGTGCGTGGCGAGAAGCACTTCTCGAACCTGTACTACGGCGCGTCGATCGCCGCGCTTGCTCGGCTCGGCAAGGTGAAAGGCTACTCGCTCGTCGGCGGCAACAAGGCCGGCAACAACGCATTCTTCGTGCGCGACGACGTGCTCGGCGCGCTTCCCGTTGTGGGCCCGAGCGCGGCCTATCGGCGGGCAGGCTTTCGCGAAGCGCGCAGCGACTCGGGCGTGCTCACGTTCGCCGATTTCGCGGAGCGCAAGCGAGTGGTCGGGCATCTGACGGTGTTTGACGTCGATCTTGGCCGCGAAGTCTCGATCGCCTCCCTTGGTTCGCCGTGACAACGCTCGCGCCGATCGCTGTTTTTCTGTACCGCCGCCCCGATCACGCTCGCGCCGCGCTCGAGTCCCTGCTTCGGTGTCCAGAAGCTGCAGCGTCCCAGTTTTACGTCTACTGCGACGCCGCCAAGACGCCCGATCTCGTTTCGGCGGTGGCCGCAACGCGGCGGGTCGCGCACGAGCTCGCACCCGATGCCGTCTTCGTCGAACGCGAGCGCAATCACGGGCTCGCGAGATCGATCATCGATGGCGTATCCTCACTCGTCGAAGAGCACGGGCGCGTGATCGTCGTCGAGGATGATCTCGAGGTCGCGCCAGGCTTTCTGTCATTCATGAATCGGGCACTGGAGCGTTACCGCGACGACGATGTCGTGATGAGCGTGTCCGGCTACCAGTTTCCGCTGGATCCGCCGCTCGACATCGACAGCACGATCCTCGCGCTGCCAACGTCGTGGGGATGGGCGACCTGGGCGCGCGCCTGGCGTCACTTCGATGCTGCGGCCACGGGCTATGCCTCGCTTCGCCGAGACCGCGCGCTCCGGCGTCGATTCGACCTCGACGGAGCCTATCCGTATCACGCGATGCTCGCGCGCCAGCAACGCGGCCAAGTCGATTCGTGGGCCATTCGCTGGTACCTCAGCATCTTCATGCGCGGTGGGCTCAACGTGTTTCCTGGCCGCACACTGGTGAAGAACACCGGCTTCGACGGCAGCGGCACGCACGGTGCCGTCGGGTTCGCGATGCAAGATGTGGCCGGTGCTCGTCGCGTCCTCGCGTTATCGCCGCCGGTGCTCGACCTCGGCGCGCAGCGCCGAGTCACGGAGTACCTCGCCGAGCAAACGGCGCGTGATAAGACACGACGCGTGAAACACCTGGTCGCCCGCGTGACGAATGCCGCGCTCTCGCATCGCGTCGTGCCGCGGCGAGTGCGTAGCTTGGGTGCGTCGCTGCTCGCGCGTGCCGGCATCGCGTCGAGCTCCGGTAAGCAAGATCTCGACGTCTACTGGGATCCGGAGATGGCGGCGGTGCTCGAAACCTGGGGCATCGGAAATGCGTGGAACGAGATCCAACTCTTGCTCGCAAACGTTCGCGGCACGGTGATCGACATCGCTTGCGGCACCGGCAAGGTGATGAGCATCCTCGCCGACTACTCGCGCCTCGAAGTTCACGGATTCGACATTTCTGACTTCCTGATCCAGAAAGCCATCGACAGAGGAATTCCCCGCGAGCGCTTGCGCATCGCGGATGCGACGAAGACCGGTTATCCCGACGACGCGTTCGACTACGGATATTCGATCGGCTCGTTAGAGCATTTCACGGAATCGGGGATCGTCGAGTTCGTCGCCGAAACGAAACGCTACACGCGATACGCATCGTTTCATCAAATCCCGACGTCGCGCAGCGGCCGAGACGAAGGCTGGATCAAGACGTTGCAGAGCTATCACAACAACTCGGTCAACTGGTGGCTCGCTCGATTTCGCACGAGCTACGACACCGTGCGCGTGTTGGATTCGGCATGGCAGGACAAGATTTCGCTGGGCAAGTGGTTCGTGTGCGTCAATCAGATCTGATCTAGATATCGAGACGCGCGAGTCGAGCACGCAGTGTGCCCACCTGGATCGCGGTATCGCTTCGCGCGTAGAGCATCTGCCCGATGCGCGTGAGTTGCTCGCGAACGGCAGCCTGCTCGATGCGCAGCGCGTCGGCGGTGGAATGTTCGGGCGCGGGTAGCAGTGTTTGAGCGCCGGTGTGAACGGCTGCGGCGATCCGCGGACCGTCTGCGAGCGCGCGAGTTCGCTGTACGAGATCGAGAGCTTCGCGCACCACGGGCAGGCGCCGCAGTCGAGCAAGCGGCGTTCGCGGCGCGACCTCGTCGAACGAGTAGCCATCCGAGATGTTCGCGACACTGCGCACGAGCTCGATGACCCACCAGCGGAACGCCAGCCGCGCGCGCTCGAAGCTCCAGCCCTCGGCCAGCGCCACTTCGATCGCGGAGAAGTACGCCTCGCGCGTCGTGCCGACGTGGTGAAGGTCCGCCGGATACAACAGCAGCTCCGGGCAGTACGCGACGACTGGAATGCCGAGCAGCGCCATCTCCTTGCCGGCGCTCGACCACGCGTTGAGCACGACTGCCGCGTGCTCCGCGACGTCATAGATCGACAGCTGGTCGCTCGGCCAGTTGACCTTGACGTTCGCCGGCAGCTCCGAAAGCGCGCGTTCGAGCATCGCGGCGTGCTGAGATTTCGTGCCTTCGCGCTTGTTCGGGAACTCGCGCGGATGCACGCGGATCAGCAACATCAAGTCGGGCCGCGACGCAAACCACACGGCGAGCGTGCGGATCCAATCGATCTGCGTCGGAAATAGAGCGCTACCGACGGCGGGCATCTCGCCGATCGCCGCCGCAGCGACGTATTCGTCGTAGCTGCTCATCGTCGCGAGGCACAGCTTCTGATCGGGAGCGAGCCCGAAACGCTCGCGGACAGTTGCGGGTTGCTGCGCCGCCGCGGCCGAGTATGCGAATACGCTACGGCCGGCGAACAGCGACTCGAAGTGATCGCCGACCGCGGCGAGCTCCACGGCTGTCGCGGGCTGGTCGCGATGGACCGGCCACGCGTCGATCAGATCCCGCGACCACGCGAGCGGCGAATCGCGCGCGACGATCATCGTCTCGAGCCGGTGCCGCAGATTCGAACCGGCGTGCAAGAAGTAGCTGGGGATTCCGAGTTTACCGGCCGCCGCGCGCCACATCGCGTTGACCGAGTACAGGCTGTTGTAGGTGATCACGCGATCTGGACGCTCGCGTTCGAGGATCCGACGGGCGGCGGCGAGCGACCGCAGCGTGTTGGCGAGCCGAGCCCGCACTTCAGGCCACGCTTCCGCGGTGATCTCGAGGTCGGTCTGCTTGTGCTGGATCAAGTACTCGTAGAGCGTCGCGCGCCCGACCGCGACGCCGTCGATCGAAAAATCTCCTACCGCGCGAGAGTCGAGCTCGGCGAGGCACGCGTCGATCTCCATGTCGTCGGTGTCGCCGAGGGCGCTGTCGAAGTCGTAGCCTTCGAAGCGAAAGCCGCGCCGCAACAGCGTCCGCTTGGCAGTGCAAGCTCGGCAGACAGCAGCACGCTTGCGCTTTGGTGTCGCCGGCGTCAGGCCGCGCGCGGCCATCGCGATGCAGAACGAGCTCAACGCGCGATCACATGTGACGTACAAGACTTCGTCGCCGCTCGCACGCAACGCGTCGGCGACTACGGCCTCGGGAAACGAATGCACCCAAATATCGGCGTGCGGTGCAAAGATCAGGATGCGCATTAGGGGGCGGCCAGATCTTGGAGCTGAACCAGGCGTTGGAATCGGGAGCCGGCGCGCGCGGCGAGCTCGTCGTATGCGCCCTCCTCGACGATGCGCCCATCATGCAAGACACAGACGTGGTCGCAGTTGCGAATCGTCGAGAGCCGGTGCGCGATGATCAGGATCGTCAGCTGGCCGCTGAGCGCCTCGATGCTCTGCTGGATCGCGCGTTCGGATTCGGAGTCCAGCGCGCTGGTGGCTTCATCGAGCACGAGGATGTCTGGTCGTTTGAGCAGCTCGCGCGCGATCGCGATGCGCTGACGTTGCCCGCCGGAGAGACGCACGCCGCGTTCGCCGATCATGGACGCGTATCCGCCGGGGCTCGCCTCGATGAACTCGGCTGCTTTCGCCGCCCGCGCTGCGGCCGCGATCTCCGACTGCGTGACGTCGGCCCACATCGCGATGTTGTTCGCGATGGTGTCGTCGAACAGCGTCGAGTCTTGGGCGACGTAGCCGACGCGCGGCCGGAGCGTGTCGAGGTCGAGCTTATCGAGCGAGATGCCGTCGTACGAGACTTCGCCGGAATCTGGCTTCAGCGTGCCGAGGATCACGTCGACGAGCGTGCTCTTGCCCGATCCCGACTCGCCGACGAACGCGACCGTCGAGTTACGCGCGATCGCGAGATTGACATCGTGCAACACCTCTCGCTCGGGCGTGTAGTGAAACGACAATGCCCGGAGCGAGATCCGCTCTTTCAGCCCGTCGAACTTCTGCGTGCCGTTGTGTTCGACGCTGCCGCCGTAGCTATCGGCGGCGTCGTACACCATCTCGATCGACCCGAGATATCCGATGAACGACTGCCAGTTCGACTGCAGCGCCCACAGCTCGTTCATGATCCGAACGAAGTACAGGAGCAGAACGAACAGCGAGCCGAGCGGTCGGTCGTGCACGACGGCCTGGTAGTAGAGGATCGCCGCGAGAAACACGATCATCAGCGGCTGTGCGACCGACTGCGACAGTGCCATCGCCGTGTTGTTGTGGAACTCCGCGCGTGCCGAACGCTCGGCCGACGCGCCGATCTTGCTCTGGAACACGCCGAGTCCGGCGGTCGCTCGCAGATACTTGAAGCTCTGTACAAGCTGGATGAGGAGTCCCGACAACAATGCGTTCTCGCGTGCGAGCACGCGAGACGCGCGCTGGGCGATGCGGCCGGTAATGCCGATGATCGCGATCGCGCAAAAGCCCATCACGCCGCACACGAGCGTGAGGCTCCAGTCGAGCCACAGCACGATCGCGGAGAACACCGCGATGTTGAATACCGGCGCGAACGTGCGGACGAACCCGGTGAAACCGTAGTCGACTTTGTTGACCTCGTTGACGAGCAAGTTCGAGACGAACCCGGCGTTCGTGCCGACGATCGTGCGGTAGTCGGAACGCCGCAACGACGTGACGATCTCGCGGCGAAGCTGCAGTGGGATCCGAGCCGCGAGGTATCCCTGGTACGAGAGCGTCGCGAGCGACAGCGCGCCCTTCACGACGAAGACGATCACGATCAGCGGCAGGACTGCCGCCGGCGTCGGAGAGATGTGGAGGTAATGCAGGACTTTGCTGAACGACGTCGACAAGGCATCGGTCTGGTTCGAGGCGCCGAGCAGTGGGAAGAACAGCGCCAGCCCGAGCCCTTCTGCCCAACTCATCACGATGTTCAGCACGGTGAGCACGAGCATGTGGTGCGCGGTGTACCGGCGAAACGCGCGGAGGTGCCGGACAAACGTGCGCGGCAGCTCGCTGATCAATCCGATCATTCAGCTCGGGCGCTTGGTGAACTGCCGATACCAGTCGATATATTTCGGCATGCCCATCTCGATCGGGTGTTTCGGCTCGTAGCCGAACGCGCGACGTGCCTTGTCGACGCTGAGCGTCCCGCGGAACGGCATCAGATGATCGCGGGTGACATTCTCGGTCTTGACGTCGGGGAATTGTTTGCGAATCGCCTCGACGAGCTCCTTGATCGATCGCGAGCTGCCGTACGTCAGGTTGAACGTTTGGTTCGCGGCAGCTGGGCTCTTGATCGCGCCGCAGATACCCGCGACGAGGTCGTCGATGTAGGTGAAGTCGATCCGCTCGGCGCCGTCGCCGTCGATTCGCAATGTTCCGTTCGCGAGCGCGGTCTCGATGTAGACCTGACCGACGCGCCGGCTGACGCAGCGCGCGCCGTAGAGCGCGGAAGGCCGGATGATCGTGTAAGGCAGACCAAAGACCTGCTGATACGCGATCACGATCTTCTCGCCCGAGAGCTTCAGTGCGCCGTAGATCCCGATCGGATTGAGAGGATGCTCCTCGTCGACGCTCTCGCTCATGAAGTTGCCGTAAACCATGCTCGATGACAGGAAGACGAACCGCTTCGTGCCGATGCCGCGTGCGACGTCGAGCGCGTTCTCGAGCGTGCGCAAGCTGTGATCGAACGTGCTGAACGGATCCTTGTTCGAGCGCCCTGCGTGCGCGACGGCGGCAAGATGGATGATCACGTCGGGCTTGAACTGATCGAGCAAGCGCGACATCGCGTGGTAATCGCGCGCGTCTTGTGGATGCAAATCGATGCCGGCCGATCGCATCAGGTCGAGGCGCTCGTTGACCATCCGCGTGTAGAGCTCGCGATTCTCCGCGCCGTCGGTCATCAGCGACAATAGATTATTCACCTGCAAGCCGTCGATCACGTAGACCTGCGCGCCGCGAGTCTTTAGCTCGAGCGCCAGGTGGTGGCCGATGAACCCAGCACCGCCGATGATCGCGATCTTGGCGCCCTGCAAGCTCTCCATACCGTCGGCGGCGTACACCGTCGAGTTCCGGGCTGTCAACTCTGCCTCGGAGTTAGGAACGCTCGCAACGTGTACTTGCCGCTTGGCTCGCGCAAGCGCTCGAGCTCGCGAACCTCGAACCCGGCGCGCTCCGCGAGCCGTGCGAGGGACGCCATGCTGAAGACGTGCACGTGCTCGACAAAGAACTCTTCGCGGCCGAAGCCGGCCTCGCGCGCAGCTACCTCGCCGTCGGGTAGCTCGACGTACACGAAACCGTGCTCGGCGACGTGCGGTCGCGCGGCTGCGAGCAGGGCGATCGGATCGGCGACGTGCTCGAGCACTTTGTTGAACGCGATCGCGTCGAATTTGCCGAGCGAATCGTTCGGTAGCGAGCCGGCGATGCCGCTCACGCCCACGACCTCGCGCGCGTGAGATGCGGCGCGCGGATCGGGGTCGAGCGCGGTGCATAGCCAGCCGGCGGCTTTCATGCGCGCGAGGAAGACACACAGGCCGGACCCGACGTCGAGGATACCGCGCGCCCCGGCCGGCAGGTGCACGACTGCAAACGCGTCGATGCGGGCGACGCGACTGGCGTTGTCGGAGCGCTCGGGCGGCAGCGCCATGATGCGATCGAACGCCCGGTGCATCCCCTCGGCATCGCCATACGTCGAGTCGACGTATTCGCCGGTGTAGAGCGCCTGAGCGACCGCGAACACCGAGATGAAGTGTCCGCACAGGCTGCAGCGATAGATCTCGCGCCGGTACGCGTTGGTGGGCACGCTCGCGAAGCGCACTTCGCCTTCGGGGGGCGCGAAGTACGTGTGCACCGTCGTGAACCGATCGCCACCGCACGGGCAATGCAGCGGCGGCCCGCTGGTCACGCTCGTGGTCGTCTCGACTGCACGCAGGTCGTCGTCGTTGTCGAGCCAGCGCACGAGGGTGTTCTGCTCGGCTGCGAGATACGCCTCGAATGCGGACTCGTGGCCGCGCTCGACGAGGAACACGTAATACTTCGCGGCAGGGCCGCGCGCGATCGCGGCACGCAGGTTGAAGTTGAGCAGGCGGCCGTTGAGCGACGGCGTCGCGTAAAAACCCCACGCCTTGCGCGTGACGTCGTACTCGGCGCCGGCGGGCGTGACGAACGTGACCTGTTCGTCGGGGGAGAGCTCGATGCGCGCGCAATCCGCGATCGCGATCGGCGCGCCGCGGCCGGTCTCGAAGATGCGGGGCGGCTCGATCACGCGCAACTTCATCGCCACGTCCGATCAGGCACGATGAAGTCGTCGATCACCCACGCGTCGCCGCGGCGCTTCCACACGTCGCGGTCGCGAAACGTCTCGGCGATCTCGAAGAACCGCGCTTCGGTGATGCCGAGCCACGCGCAGAACTTCGCGATGTCGGCGCGCGGCGTCTCGTCGCCTTTCGCACGGAGAATGGCGATCGCGGCATCGCGCGTCAGCCGACCGTTGCGGATCTCGACCGAGAGATTATCGAACGTGCGCGTGAAGCCGAACTTGTACCACTTGAGCCAGTGGTGAATCGAAATGAAGTCGTCGTCGATGTCGGCGTAGTCCCAGTGGCCGGTGCGCGCGCCTTCGCGGTTGCGCTGGAAGCCGTGCGCCTCGGCGGCGGCCAGGCTGTTCTCGGGATCCCACTCGAAGTAGTAGCCGAGAAACACCGCGAGCGTGCCGGCGGCGGCGAGCTCGGCATCGGTCGGCGCGATGTACGGAACCAGATCGCGCGCGGTGAGGCCGGCAACGCCGAGCCAATCCTTCGCGGTCGTCCCGTGTGTCACGCCGTGTGCGGCGAGCCACGCCGCGTCGAGCTTGAAGCCGGCGCGCACGTCGTCGGTGCCGCCGTATTCGAACGCGGAGTTCTCTCCCCACACGACGAGCGGGATCGCGAGCTGCACGGCGACGCGCAGTGGGATCGAGAAGATCGCCATGTGCATCGGCAGCGCGGGCGTGCCGTAGCGCTCGAACGCGGCGAGCGTGAAACGCTTCTCGACCTCGGGACTGATCGAGAAGTCGATGTGATCGACGCCGAGGCGGATCAGGTTATCGAGGTTGGCTTGGCCGATCGGCGTGCGCCCGGGTGGCCGCCACGTCACCGCGAGCGGCTTGAGGCCGTGCTCGAGGCATGTCAGCACCTGCCACGTGCTGTCTTTGCCGCCCGACACCGGGATCAAGCAGTCGTAGCCGCGACCGCGCGCCTTCGCGTTCGCGACGACGTCGTGGAAGTCGCGTGCGCGCTCGGCCCGATCGATCGCGCGCTTGTCGGCCTTCGTCGCGCAATTGCAGCGGCCGTCCGCGTCGAACCGGATGTTCGGGCGGTTCCATGGCGTGATGCAGGTCGCGCAGTACTTCATCGGCGGCTTCGGGGTCTACCTTGACTGACTCGGGCACGGCAAGTACGGTCCGCACGGTCCCTTTGGCGTCGGAGATTCACGTCTTTGTCCAGGCTCGCATGTCGTCGCGACGATTCCCGGGCAAGGTCCTCGCGCCATTTCGCGGCAGACCGATCATCTGGCACGTCCTCGACCGCGTGACGCACGCGGTGCCCGCGCTCCCAGTTACGGTCGTGACATCGACCGCGGCGAGCGACGATCCCCTCGCTGCGTACGTCGCGACCCTCGCCGCGCGGTGCTTTCGCGGCCCGCTCGACGACGTGCTCGAGCGCTTTCGGCTCGCCGCCATCGATGTCGGCGCCGAATGGGTGCTACGGATCTGCGCCGACAGTCCGCTGCTCGACCCACGCGTGCTGCGCGCGGTCGTCGATGCGCACGATCCGGCGCTCGATCTCGTGACGACGACGGCCCCACGGACGTTTCCCAAAGGCAACAACGCGGAGCTGATCCGCGTCGCCACGCTCGCCGGGCTGCCCGCACACGAGCTCGACGCCGCCGATCGCGAGCACGTCACGCAGTTCTTTCACCGCAACGCTGCGCGGTTTCGCGTGAAGAACGTCGAGTCCGGCGATCCGACGCTCGCCGCGCTCGAGCTTGCCGTCGATACCATCGCCGATCTCGAGCGGCTCGAGGTGAGCGCGTGACGCTGGCAGTTGCCGTGATCGGCCTAGGCGTCGGCGAGCAACACGCGCGCGCGCTGGCGGCGCATCCGCGTGCTCGCGTCGCGTGGCTGCTCGATCTCGACCGCAGCCGCGCGGAGGCGCTTGCCCTTGCGCTCGGTCAAGGCGAAGTCGCGACGGATTACGCCGCGGTGCTGGCCGATCCCGCGGTCGATGCCGTGGTGCTCGCGAGCTACGACGGCGATCACGCCGCTCAGGTCGTCGCAGCGCTGCGGGGCGGCAAGCACGTGTTCTGCGAGAAACCGCTGTGCCGCACGCTCGCCGAGCTCGACGCGATCGCGCGTACTCGAGCCGATCGCCACCTCCGCTGCAACCTCGTGCTGCGCGCAGCACCGCTGTTTCGCTGGTTGCGCGACGCGATCCGCGCCGGCGAGCTCGGCGAGGTCTACGCGCTGGACGGCGACTACCTCTACGGCCGCTTGCATAAGATCACCGACGGCTGGCGCGGCGCGCTCGACGATTACTCGGTCGTGCAAGGCGGCGCGGTGCACCTCGTCGACTTGATGATCTGGCTGCTCGGCGAGCGCCCGACGAGCGTGACCGCGGTCGGTAATCGCATCGTCACACGCGACACCAGGTTTCGCTATGCCGACTTCGTCGCGGCGACGTACGAGCTACCGTCGGGCGCCATCGGCCGCATCACCGCGAACTTCGGCTGCGTGCACAAGCACCAGCACGTGCTCCGCGTGTTCGGCACGAAAGCGACGTTCATCGCCGACGATACCGGCGCGCGCCTCCACGTGGCCCGCGATCCGGGCGCACCCCCGCGCATGCTCGAGCTCGCGCCAGTCGCCGCGTCCAAGGGCGATCTCGTGCCGGGGTTCGTCGACAGCGTGATCGATCGCGTCGACGCCGCGCCCGCGGCGCGTCACGAGCTCGACGTGATCACGGCGTGCATCTTTGCGGATCGCGCGCTCGCCGCGCAGCAGCGTCAACGAATCGAGTACAGCCATGAGTGATATCCCGTTCGGTCGTCCCGACATCACCGATGTCGATCGCGAAGCCGTCATGCGCGTCTTGCGCGGTCCGATCCTCACGCACGGACCCGAGTGCAAAGCGTTCGAAGTGGAGTTCGGCGCGGTCATGGGTGCGGGCGCGAACTGCGTGACGGTGAGCTCGTGCATGGCCGCGCTTCACCTCGCGTATCTGCACTTCGGTTTCGGGCCCGGCGACGAGGTCATCGCGCCGGCGTGCACGCACGTCGCGACCGTGCACGCGATCGAGTGGGTCGGCGCCAAGCCGGTGCTCGTCGACCCCGATCCGACGACGGGCAACCTCACGGCGGCGGGCATCGAAGCCGCGCTGACGTCTCGCACGCGCGCCGTGTCGCTCGTCCACTTCGTCGGGATTCCGTGTGACATGGACCCGATCGTGCAGCTGTGCGAGGCGCGCAACTTGAAGATCGTCGAGGACTGCGCGATCGCGATCGGCGCCCGCTACAAAGGCAAGCACGTCGGTTTGTTCGGCGACGTCGGCACGTTCAGCTTTTATCCGGTGAAGCACATCACGACGGGCGAGGGCGGCATGTTCGTGTCGCGTCACGCCGAGGTCGCGCAGCAAGTTGCGCGGCTGCGCGCGTTCGGTGTCGATCGCACGCATGGCGAGCGTTCGATCCCCGGCATGTACGAAGTGCCGTCCCTCGGGCTTAACTATCGGATGAGCGAGATGCAGGCCGCGCTCGGCCGCACGCAGACCGCGAAGTTGCCGGCCTTCTTGGCGGCGCGGCGCGCGAACTTCGAAGCGCTGCGCGGCCGACTCGCAAGCGTGAACGGCCTGCGCGTGCTCGACAGTCAGAGCGCCGATGCGGTGAACAGTCATTACTGTTTGATCGCCGTGCTCGAAGGCAAGCTCGGCTCGGAGCGCAACGCGATCATCGGCGAGCTCAACGCGGCGGGCGTCGGCACCAGCATCTATTACCCGCAGCCGGTGCCGCGCATGAAGTACTACCGCGACAAGTACGGCTACGACGCGGATGCATATCCGGTCGCGACGCAGATCAGCGATTGCTCGATCGCGCTGCCGGTCGGGCCGCATCTCGGAGTCGACGACATGGCGCGCATCGCCGAGACATTTGCCGGATGCGTGGCGAAGCGCGTATGAGCTTCGTCGCCCATCCCGATCCGTGGCTCGCCGAAGTGATGCGGCGGCCGGTGTTCCGCGTCGAAGGCGCGGGTAGCGCGGACGAGCTTGCGCTGACGTCGGGCTTCTACTTCGCGAAGGTCGCGAGCGATCGGATCGCCGACGTGCGCACCCTCGAGCGCCGCGGGTTCGGCGTGGTCGATACGAACGTCATGTTCGAGCTGCAACGCGACGTGACCATCGCGCCGACCGACGTCGAGGTCGGCGAGCTCGTCGCGGCCGACGCCGATGCGGTGCTCGCGATCGCCGGCTCCGCGTTTCGCTACTCGCGGTTTCACCTCGATCCGGAGATCGGTGCCGAGCTCGCCCATCACGTCAAGCGCGAATGGATTCGCAACTACGTGCGCGGCGTACGCGGCGATGGCTTGCTCGTCGCTCGCATCGGCGACCGGCCGGTCGGTTTTCTGGCCCCGCTGATCTCGGGCGGCGCCGCCGCCATCGATCTGGTTGCGGTTGCGACCGACGCGCACGGCCGCGGCGCCGGCACCGCGCTCGTCGCCGCGTTTTGTGCGCGTTACGCGGGTAAAGAGCGCCTCGTCGGCACGCAGGTCGCAAACGCGCCGTCGATCCGGCTCTACATCAAGCTCGGCTTCGCGCTCGCGCGCAGCCAGTACATCCTTCACCATCACGTGGGCTGACCATGCGTATCGCAACTCACGACCTCGCCGAGAAGATCCTCGTCGTCGCCGAGATCGGCAACAATCACGAAGGCAACTTCGAGGTCGCGGGCCGCATGGTCGACGCGGCCGCCGATGCCGGCGTCGACGCGGTCAAGTTCCAGACGTTCCAGACGCGGCTGTTCACGAGCCAAGCCGATCCGGCTCGGTTCGAACGGCTGTCGAAGTTCGAGTTATTGCAAGATCAGTTCGCTCAGCTCGAGCGACGCGCGCGCGCTCGAGGTCTGATCTTCTTGTCGACGCCGCTCGACCTGGTGAGCGCGCGGTTTCTCGAGCCGCTCGTCGATGTGTTCAAGGTGGCATCGGGCGACAATGACTTCTGGCCGCTGATCGCGCAGCTCTGCGCGACCGGCAAGCCGCTGATCATCTCGACTGGGCTCGCCGACCTCGCGCACATCGCACGGGTGGCCGAATTCGTCCGCGCGGCAGGTGCCGGGGATCGACTCGCGCTCTTGCAGTGCGTGTGCGCGTATCCGGCGCCGCCGGGCGAGGTGAATTTGCGCGCGATTCCGCGGATGGCCGCGGAGCTCGGCGTGCCGATCGGATGGTCGGATCACACGCTCGGTCCGGATGCGTGCCTCGCGGCTGCTGCGATCGGCGCGCGGATCATCGAGAAGCACTTCACTCTCGACAAGAACTTGTCGAGCTTCCGCGATCACCAGCTGTCGGCGGATCCCGCGGAGATGCGGCAGATCGTCGACGGCGTGCGCCGCGTCGAGCAGCTGCTGGGAACGCCCGACAAGCGCGTGCAGCCGAGCGAAGAGTCGAACCTACGTGCAGCCCGGCGGTCGATCGCGGCCGCGGCACCGCTCGCGCAGGGCCATCGCATCCGTGCCGAGGATCTGATCTGGGTACGGCCCGCGATCGGCCTGCCGCCGGGAAGCGAAAGCCGCCTGATCGGCCACGTACTCGGCCGAGACATCGCCGCCGGTGAAGCGATCGCGGAGCGAGACGTCGACTAGTGTGCGGCATCGCGGGATACATCGGGCCGCGGCGGCTCGACGAGGCGCGCATCGACGCGACGCTCGCGCTGATGCGCCGTCGCGGCCCCGATCACGCCGGCCATCGCCACTTCGCGACGCCCGATGGCCGGAACGTCTTGCTGTTGCACACGCGGCTCTCGATCGTCGATCTCGACCCGCGCTCGAACCAACCGTTCGGCTACGACGGCCTGTGGCTGGCGCTCAACGGCGAGATCTACAACTACGTCGAGCTGCGTGCGGAGCTCGAGCGCGGCGGTCACCAACTGCACACGACCTCGGATACCGAAGTGCTCGTCCACGCGCTGCGCGAGCACGGACCGGTCGATGCGCTCGGCCGCGCCGAGGGCATGTGGGCGTTCGCGGCGTACGACGAGCGCAGCGGGTCGCTGATCCTGAGTCGCGATCGGTTCGGCGAGAAGCCGCTGTACTTCGTGGAAGACGCCGATGGCGGCATCACGTTCGCCTCGGAGGTGAAGTTCCTCGCGTCGCTACGCGGCGACCGGCTGCCGGTCGATCTCGACCACGTGCGGCGCTATCTCGTGAACGGCTACAAGGCGCTCTACAAGAGCTCGCACCAGTTCTTCCACGGGCTGCGCGAGGTCGCGGCGGGCACGGTGATGACGATCGGCGGCACGACGACGCGCTACTGGATGCCGAGCAACGAGACCGACGAAGCGATGTCGCGCGAGGAGGCGGTCGCCGGCGTGCGCGAGCGCTTGATCCGCTCGGTCGAGCTGCGGCTGCGCGCGGACGTGCCGATCGCGTTCTGCATGTCGGGCGGCGTCGATTCGAACTCGCTGATCGCGATCGCCAAGCGCGAGCTTGGCTACGACGTGCACGGCTTCACGATCGCGAGCTCGGATGCGCGCTACGAAGAGTCCGCGCTCGTCGAGCACGCGGTCGCCGAGCTCGGCTTGCGGCACACGTCGATCCCGACCGAGACCACGAATTTTCTCGAACGCCTGCGCGAGCTCGTACGCGCACACGACGCGCCGGTCTACACGATCACGTACTACGCGCACTGGCTGCTGATGCAAAACATCGCGAAGCAGGGCTATCGGATCGCGGTGAGCGGCACGGCGGCGGACGAGCTGTTCTCGGGCTACTACGATCATTTCCTCGCGTACCTGGCCGAGACGCGCGATCCCGCCGCGCGCGCGGCGTGGGAACAGCACGTCAAGCCGGTCGTGCGCAATCCGTTCCTGTCGAACCCCGACTTGTTCGCCAACGATCCGGCGTTTCGCGATCACATCTTTCTCGATGCCGCCGGCTTCGCGCAGTACCTTCACCAGCCGTGGCACGAGCCGTTCGCCGAGACGCGCTACAGCCCGAGCGTGCTGCGGAACCGCATGCTCAACGAGCTGTTCCACGAGGCGGTGCCGGTGATCCTGCACGAGGACGATCTCAACGCGATGTACTACTCGATCGAGAATCGCTCGCCGTTTCTCGATCGCGCGCTGTTCGAGTGGAGCTGCAGGATTCCGACGCGGCACCTCATGCGCGACGGTTACGCGAAAGCGGTGCTGCGCGACGCGATGCGCGGAATCGCGCCGGCCGAGATCCTCGACAACCGGCGCAAGGTCGGCTTCAACGCACCGATCTTCGAGTTCCTCGATCCGCACGATCCCGCCACGCGCGACGCGCTGCTCGCGCCGAGCCCGATCTGGGATCTCGTGCGCCGCGACAAGATCGTGGACCTGCTCGACACGGCGTTCCTGCCGAACAGCCAGAGCAAGTTCCTGTTCTACTTCTTGTGCTCCAAGCTGTTCCTGGAGGAGCACGCGTGAGAGCGCTGGTGACCGGCGCTGCCGGCTTCATCGGCCGCCACGTCGCGCGCGAGCTCGCCGCGCAGGGATATTGCGTCGACGGTGTCGGCCGCGGCGTGTTCGCCGATCACGCCGCCTGGGGTGTCGGCGAGTGGCGGCAAGCCGAGCTGACGACCGCAACGCTGCCGCAGATCTCCTACGACGCGATCGTGCACTGCGCCGGCGGCAGCTCCGTCGGCGCGTCGGTCGCCGCGCCCTACGCCGATTTTGCGACGACGGTGCCGCCGTTCGCGCAGCTCCTCGAGTGGATGCGCACCGGCCCGGCGCGGGGTGCACGGCTCGTGCTCGTGTCGAGCGGCGCGGTGTACGGTGCGTGCGTCGTACAGCCGATCGCCGAGGACACGCTACAACAGCCGGTTTCGCCGTACGGCTTGCACAAGCTGATGTGCGAGCAGCTCGCGCAGAGCTATGCACGCACGCACGAGCTCTCGGTCGCGATCGTCCGGCTGTTCTCGATCTACGGCAATGGCTTACAACGCCAGCTACTCTGGGACGCGTGCTGCAAGCTGCGTGCAGGCCGCGCGCAGTTCTCCGGCAGCGGCCGCGAGCGCCGCGATTGGGTGCACGTCGATGACGCCGCGAAGCTGCTCGTCGCAGCTGCGATGCACGCGACGCCGGAGATCGTGAACGGCGGCACCGGCACCGGCGCGTCCGTCGCCGACGTGCTTGCAAGGCTCTTCGCCGAGCTCGGCGCGACCACAGCGCCGATCTTCGATGGCGTCACCCGCGCCGGTGATCCGCCGGACTACGTCGCTGACCCGCACCGCGCTGCCGCGCTCGGTTGGCGAGCAACGACGAGCCTCGACGCGGGGCTCGCCGAATACGCGCGGTGGTTTCGGGCGCACACGTGATCCGCGTCGGCTTTCGCGCGCCGCACGCCGGCTGGCAGGGCGGGCGGCAGTACTTCTGGAACTTGTTGTTCGCGCTCGGCCAAGCGCCCGCGATCCAGCCGGTGCTGCTCGCGCGGTCGCAGGCGGATCTCGACGACTACCGCGAGCTCGCGCACGTCGAGCTCGTGCCACCGGGTTGGTTGTCGGCGAGCCGCGTGCCGTTCTACGCCGGCCGTGCGGCGCGCTACCTCGTCGGCAGCGACGTCGTCGAGCGCGCCGTGATGGCGCGCGCGCGCGTGGATTTGTACTCGCACGCGCCGCCGCTCGGCCGGCGGTTCGGCACGCGCTGGCTGTACTGGATTCCGGATCTGCAGCACCGGCGGCTCCCCGAGCAATTCGGCCGGATCGAGCGGCTGCAGCGCGATGCCGAGATGCGGCACGCGATCGCGCATGCGACGCGCGTGATCGTGTCGAGCCATGCCGCGAAGCGCGACGTGCTCGAGCTCGCGGGCGCCGCCGCGGGATCGCGATTGCGGGTCTTGCAATTTGTCGCGCAACCCCGCGCAGTCGCATTTCCGCCGATCGCCGAGCTTGCGGCGCGCTACCGGCTGCCGGATCGCTTCTTGTTCCTGCCAAACCAGTTCTGGCGCCACAAGAACCACGCTGTCGTGATCGACGCGTTGGCGCAACTGCCTACCGATGTCACCGTCGTCGCGACCGGCGATCCCAACGACTACCGCCATCCCGATCATTACGCGCAGCTCGTTGCGCGGGCGGCGCGTAACGGAGTGACCGCGCGCTTTCGCGTGCTCGGCAAGGTGCCGTTCGCTCATGTCGTCGGGCTCATGCGCGCGGCCGTGGCCGTGATCAACCCGTCGCTATTCGAAGGCTGGTCGACGACCGTGGAAGAAGCGCGCACGATGGGCAAGCGACTCGTGCTGTCCGCGATCGACGTCCACCGCGAACAGGCGCCGCCCGGGGCGCGCTATTTCGAGCCGCGCGATCCGATCGCGCTCGCCGGCGAGCTCGCCGCGGTGTGGGCCGAGTCCAGCGACGGCGATCCCGCCGCCGAGGCCGCCGCGGCGCTCGACCTGCCGGCGCGGACGGCGGCGTTCGCCGCGACGTATGCGGCGATCGCGAACGAAGCCATCGCGTGATAAATCCGTTCGGCGTGATACCACCAGTCAGCTTCGTCATTCCGACGCGCAATCAGGCCGCGTTCGTCGCGACGTGCATCGATAGCTGTCTCGCGCAGGCGATCGCCGGCGCCGAGATCCTCGTGCTCGACGGCGCATCGATCGATGGCACGCAGGACATTCTCGCGCGCTACGGCGAGCTCATCCGGTGGACGTCGGAGCCGGATCGCGGTCAGGCCGATGCCGTCAACAAAGGCGTGCGCGCCGCGCGCGGAGAGGTCATCGCGTGGATCAACTCCGACGACTACTACGCGAGCGACACGATCGTCGCGCAGCTGGTCGCGCACTTCGCCGCGGATCCGGCGCTCGACATCGTCTACGGCGACGGCACGATGGTCGACACGGCAGGTCGCACGATCCGCCGCCACCGCGGCACGCCGTATCGATCGGTCGACGACCTGGTGATCCATCCATCCGGGTTCGTGATGCAGCCGGCACTGCTGTTTCGTCGCGCGTTGTTTCTCGACGCGGGCGGGCTCGACGAGTCGCTGCACTACGCGCTCGACTACGAGCTGTTCCTGCGCATGTTCGAGCGCGCGCGGCGCGTCGAGCGCGTGCCCGACGAAGTCGCGCGAGCGGTCTATCACCTCGACGCGAAGTCGATCCGCGGCATGCGCCGGCAGATCGTCGAGCTGATGCAGATCAAACGCCGCTACGCGCGCCGGCTGCGGTTTTCGGCGCTGCAACAGGCGAAGCTCTACGGCGGCATCGCATCGCTGTGGGCGTACTACGGTGCGAGCCGGCTCGGGCTCGTGAAGACGACGTGAGGATCGGCATCAACGCGCTGTTCCTGATCCCCGGCAAGGTCGGCGGTTCGGAGACGTACCTGCGATCGCTCGTGCGCGCGCTCGAAGCACACGACGCGGCGCGCGAGCACGACTTCGTGCTGTACGTGAATCGCGAGGCGGCGGGCACGTTCGAGCTCGAGCGCGTGCGCGAGGTGCGCTGCCCGCTCGACGGAGAGAATCGCGTCGCACGGCTCGCATACGAGCAAGCCGTGCTGCCGCTGCAAGCGGCCCGCGATCGGATCGAGCTATTGCACTCGCCGGGTTACACCGGGCCGCTCGTGCTGCCGTGCGCGAGCATCGTCTCGATCCTCGACCTCAACTATCACTTTCATCCCGAGGATTGGTCGACGGCCGGGTTGTGGGCGAACCGGGTGTTGATTCCTAGCGTAGCTCGCCGCGCGACGCGAATTCTCACGATCTCCGAGAGCTCGCGCCGCGCGATCATCGACGTGCTCGGTGTGCCGGCAGCAAAGATTTCCGTGTCGCTGCTCGGCGCCGACAACAACCTGGTCGCACCGGCTCCGGCAGCTGCGACGCTCGCGAAATTCGAGCTCGATCGGCCCTACATCTTCACCGTGACTGCGTCGCATCCGCATAAGAACGTCGACGGGCTGTTTCGCGCGTACGAGCTCGCGTGTCGCGACTGGCCGGATCCTCCGCCGCTCGTCGTCGTGGGAATCCGCGGGCGGCATCAAGAGCGGCTCGAAGCGATCGTGCGTTCGTGGTCGGGCGGTGGCCGCATTGTCTTTCCGGGCTGGGTCGATGCGCCGACGCTCGCCGCGCTCTACGCGTCGGCGCGCGTGTTCGCCTTCGCGTCGAAGTACGAGGGCTTCGGCATCCCGGTGCTCGAAGCGATGACCACCGGCGTGCCGGTCGTGTCGTCGAATCGCACGTCGCTGCCCGAGGTGTGCGGCGACGCGGCGCTGCTCGTCGATCCCGACGATCTCCAGGCCTTCGCCGATGCGCTGCGCCGCGCGTGGACCGACGAGCCGCTGCGTGCGGCGCACATCGCGCGGGGCTATCAACGCGCCGGCGAGCTCACGTGGCGCCGCACAGCCGAGGCCACGCTCGCGGCCTACACGCGCGCGCGCCAGTAGTCGAACACCGCGCGCAGCGAATCGTCGAGCGCGTACGTCGGCCGCCAACCGACGCGCGCCGCGATCTTCGCGTGCGAGCCGACGACGATCTCGTTCTCGACCGGCCGCACGAGCGCCGGGTCGATCACGATCGACGGCGATACGCCGGCGATCGCCGCGAACCGCGCGATCACGTCGGCGATGCTGGTGCCGTGGCCGCTGCAGATGTTGTAGACCTCACCGCGTTCGCCGCGCTCGAGCAGCAGGCGATAGGCGCCGACGACGTCGCGCACGTCGAGAAAATCGCGCACGACCGACGTCGTACCAACGCTCACGCGATCGCGCGTGCCACGCGCGACCTCGGCGAATTGCTTGCCGAGCGCGCTGACCACGAACGCCGGGCTCTGACCCGAGCCGACGTGGTTGAACGATCGCGTCCCCACGATGTCGAGCCCGAACCCCTGCGCGTAGACGTCTCCGAGATGCTCCTGCGCGACGCGCGCGACCGCGTAGGGACTGAGCGGGCGGAGCGCAGTCGTCTCGCGCAGCGGGAGATCGTCGGCGTCGACGCGGCCGTACTCCTCCGACGAGCCGACCGACAAGATGCGCGTGCGAGGTGAGAGCTTGCGCACGCACTCGAGCACGTTAAGAAAGATGTTGGTGTTGTTCTGGAAGCTGTCGACGGGCCGCTGCCAGCTGAAGCCGACGGAGCTGAACGACGCGAGGTGCACGAGCCGGTCAGGCCGCACCCGATCGATCACCGCGGCGAACGCGTCGCCGTCGAGCAGATCGAGCTGGTAGCTCGCCGCGACCGCGGGAAAGTCAGCGGGCGGTGCGGCGCGGTCCACGGCCGCGACCGTCGCGCCGGGCTCGGCCCCCGTCAGGTGGCGCACGAGGTGCGCGCCGACGAAGCCA
>DATBAS010000037.1:0-12760 GCA_036271395.1 Kofleriaceae bacterium | reverse complement strand
GAAGGTAAAGCGGGCAAGCCCAAGGCGCGCGTCACGTTCGACGCCGGCGAGAGCGTCCGCGTGATCGATGGCCCGTTCGCGAACTTCTCGGCCACGGTCGAGGAAGTGAAGCCGGACAAGCAGAAGCTCAAGGTCTCGCTGTCGATGTTCGGACGTGCGACGTCGGTCGAGCTTGACTTCGCCCAGGTCGAGAAAGCATAAGAGGCGCCGCGGTCGCGTCAGCGACGGCGAAGCCGCTTCTCAGAAGAGTCAGTTGCCATGAAAAAAGTCACCGCCATCATCAAGCTCCAGTGCCCCGCCGGTAAGGCGAACCCGGCGCCGCCCGTCGGTCCGGCGCTCGGACAGCATGGTCTCAACATCATGCAGTTCTGCAAGGAGTTCAACGCGCGCACGGCGCAGATGGGTGACCTGATCATTCCGGTGCTCATCACCGCGTTCGCCGACCGCTCGTTCACGTTCATCACCAAGACGCCGCCGGCTTCGATCCTGCTCAAGAAGGCGGCGAAGATCGAGAGCGGCTCGGGTGAGCCGAACAAGAACAAGGTCGGCAAGGTGACCACGAAGCAGGTGCGCGAGATCGCCGAGCAGAAGCTCCCCGACCTCAACACGACGAGCATCGAGTCCGCGATGCGCTCCGTGGCGGGCACCGCTCGCTCGATGGGGCTCGACGTCGTCGACTAACCACTCTTTCACCCTGGGAGCACGAGCTTGCTCGTGCGTTTGCACCAGGCCGGAGTAACGCAATGGCTGGCAAGAAATTCAAGAAGGCCCTCGAGGCCTACGACCACTCGAAGAAGTACACCGTCGAAGAGGCGTGCGCGCTGCTCGCCCGGACCAAGATCTCGTCGAAGTGGGACGAGACGGTCGACGCGTCGATCCGCTTGGGCGTCAACCCCAAGTACGCCGATCAGATGGTGCGCGGCTCCGTCGTGATGCCGGCCGGCACGGGCAAGACCAAGCGCGTGCTCGTCATCGCGAAGGCGGACAAGGCCAAGGAAGCGCTCGATGCGGGTGCAGACTTCGCCGGCAGCGACGAGTACATCAAGAAGATCGCTGACGAGAACTGGTTCGACTTCGACACGCTCGTCGCGACGCCGGACATGATGGTGCAGGTCGGTAAGATCGGCCGCGTCCTCGGTCCGCGCGGCCTGATGCCGAACCCCAAGGTCGGCACGGTGACGGCCGATGTCGCGAAGGCGGTCAAGGAGCTCAAGGCCGGCCGCGTCGAGTTCCGCGTCGAGAAGGCGGGCATCATTCAGACCCCGTTCGGCAGGGCGTCGTTCAAGGCCGATGCGCTCGCGTCGAACCTGCGCGCGCTGCTCGACCAGCTGATGAAGCTCAAGCCGCAGACCGCGAAGGGCACGTACATGCGCTCGATCACGGTCTCGACCACCCACGGTCCGGGCATCAAGATCGATCCGACTCCGTTCACGGTAGGAGCCGAAGGCTAGACCTCACGTCACCAGACCTTCGTCGAAGATCGCCGGCAACCAAGTAAGCCCTGCGGAGACGAGTGGCCAGTCACGAGCAAACGCTCGTGAACCGACCCTCTCGCCTCACCTCGAGAGGGTTTCGTTTTAGGAGCACCCATGGAAAGAGCACAAAAAGAACAGGTCCTCGGCGAGATCAAAGAGGCATGGCAGCACGTGTCCTCGATCGTCATCGCCGACTATCGCGGCATCAAAGTGCCGGTCGTCACGACGATGCGCGACGACTTCCGCAAGGCGGGCTGTCACTACCGCGTGATCAAGAACTCGCTCGTCAAGATCGCGGTGAAGGGCTCCAAGATGGAGCCCATCACGCAGCTCATGGCGGGCACGACGGCGGTGATCTGGACGACCGGTGAGGCGCCGCAGCCCCCGGCGTCGATCGCGCTCAAGTGGGCCAAGACCGAGCCCAAGTTCAAGATCCTCGGCGGCTACTTCGAAGGTCAGGTCCTCGACCCCGCCGGCGTCGAGATGCTGTCGAAGATGCCGACGAAGAACGACATCCGCGCGTCGATGCTGATGACGTTCATGGCCGCGCCGCAGGGCTTCGTCGCTCAGATCGCTGCACCGATCCAAAACTTCGCCTACCTCCTCGACGCGCGTAAGCGCGAGCTCGAGAAGCAGGCCTAACCCCAATTTTCAGAACCAAGTAACGAGAGAAAGAAGAAGAGTCATGGCGTTCAATCAGGAAGAGTTCATCAACCAGCTTTCGGGGCTCACGGTCGTCGAGCTCGTCGGTCTCACCAAGGCGCTCGAGGACAAGTGGGGCGTCAAGGCGGCTCCGGTCGCCGTGGCTCAGGCTCAGGCTCCGGCTGCCGGCGGCGCGGCTCCGGCTGCGGCGGTCGAGGAGAAGACCGAGTTCACCGTCGTCCTCAAGAGCGGTGGCGGCAACAAGATCGGCGTGATCAAGGTCGTCCGCGAAGTGACCGGTCTCGGTCTCAAGGACGCCAAGGATCTCGTCGACGGCGCCCCGAAGGACGTCAAGGTCGGCGTGAACAAGACCGAGGCGCAGGACATCGAGAAGAAGCTCAAAGAAGCCGGCGCCGAAGTCGAAGTGAAGTAGCTCTCAGAGACGCTTCGCTGGTGAGCCCGCCGTTCGGCGGGCTCGTCGCGTTTCGGTGGCCTCGTTTCCAGCCCGATTAGGCGGGTGGCATCGGTCACATTCGCTTGCTAAATCGGTCCGTTGCACGCGCGGGATCGCATCAGATTGGCACGATCACTTGCATCCTACTTTTCGGTTCACTTTTCCGAGGACATGCTATACGCAGCCCCGGTTTCTTGGCGCTCGTTGTTGACTAGTCAGCAGTAATTCTCCGGCCGGCATCGCAAAGCTCTAGCGCGCAAAAGAGCTCTGCGGATGTCCGGCCATCGGCTCTTTTCGGCCAAGGCCAGAACGGATCGCTCACACCATGCCGTCACTGATCCAGAAGAACTTCCGAGCCCGCAAGAGCTTCGCGAAGCTGAAGCAGGTCATCGAGATTCCGAATCTCATCGACATTCAAAAGCGCAGCTACGACAAGTTCCTTCAGATCGACATCCCCGCCGACAAGCGCGAGGACATCGGCATCCAGGGCGTGTTCAAGAGCGTCTTCCCGATCAAAGATTTCGCCGAGACCTCGTCGCTCGATTTCGTCTCGTACAACCTCGAGAAGCCGAAGTACGACGTCGACGAGTGCCGCGCGCGTGGCATGACGTTCGCGGCGCCGATCAAAGTCGTGATCCGGCTCGTCGTGTGGGACGTCAACGAAGAGACCGGCGTGCAGTCGATCCGCGACATGAAGGAGCAAGAGGTCTACTTCGGCGAGATCCCGCTGATGACCGACTCGGGCACCTTCATCATCAACGGCACCGAGCGCGTCATCGTCTCGCAGCTACATCGCTCGCCCGGCGTGTTCTTCGATCACGACAAGGGCAAGACCCACTCGAGCGGCAAGCTGCTCTACAGCGCGCGCGTGATCCCGTACCGCGGCTCGTGGCTCGACTTCGAGTTCGACCACAAGGACATCCTCTACGTCCGCATCGATCGCCGCCGCAAGCTGCACGCGACCGTGCTGCTGCGCGCGCTCGGCTACTCGACGGAAGAGCTGCTCAACTACTTCTACGACACCGAAGTGATCCACTTCGAGCCGCTGAAGAAGTACGCGCGCCAGGTCAACTACGAGCTGCTCGTCGGTCAGCGCGCGACGCGCGACATCAAGCACCCGAAGACCAAGGAGCCCTTGGTCAAGAAGAACCGCAAGTTCACCAAGGCAGCGATCCGCAAGCTCCAGGAGTCGGGCGTCGAGATGCTCCCGATCGATCTGGACGAGCTGATCGGCAAGGTCTCGGCGAAGGATGTGATCGACGAGTCGACCGGTGAAGTCCTCCTGCAGTGCAACGAGGAGCTGACCGAGGCCAAGCTCGACGAGCTGCGCGATCGCGGCGTCGAGAAGGTCGAGGTGCTCTTCATCGACAACCTCAACGTCGGTCCGTACCTCCGCAACACGCTGCTCACCGACAAGCTCCAGGGCCCCGAAGAGGCCGTCATGGAGATCTATCGCCGCCTGCGCCCGGGCGACCAGCCGCAGGTCGATGCCGCGCAGACGCTGTTCCACAACTTGTTCTTCAACGCCGAGCGCTACGACCTGTCGCGCGTCGGTCGCTTGAAGCTCAACTACAAGTTCAAGATCGACGAAGCGATCGAGACCCAGATCCTCACGAAGCGCGACATCCTCGAGACGGTTCGTTACCTGATCGAGCTGCGCAACGGCCGCGGCGTGATCGACGACATCGATCACCTCGGCAACCGCCGCGTGCGCGCGGTCGGCGAGCTCATGGAGAACCAGTACCGCATCGGTCTGGTCCGCATGGAGCGCGCGATCAAAGAGCGCATGTCGATGTCGCAAGAGATCGAGACGCTCATGCCGCACGACCTCATCAACGCGAAGCCGGTCTCCGCGGTGGTGAAGGAGTACTTCGGGTCTTCGCAGCTGAGCCAGTTCATGGATCAGACGAACCCGCTCTCGGAAGTCACCCACAAGCGCCGGCTCTCCGCGCTTGGACCGGGTGGTCTGACGCGCGAGCGCGCGGGCTTCGAAGTCCGCGACGTGCACCCGACGCACTACGGCCGCATCTGCCCGATCGAGACGCCGGAAGGTCCGAACATCGGCCTGATCGCGTCGCTGTCGACGTTCGCGCGCGTCAACGAGTACGGCTTCATCGAGACGCCGTATCGCGCCGTCGAGCAGAGCAAAGTCTCCGACGAAGTGAACTTCTACTCGGCGCTGCAGGAAGAGGGTCAGATCATCGCGCAGGCCAACGCCGACATCAAAGGCGGCAAGCTGCAGGGTGACTACGTGTCGTGCCGCAAGGGCTCGGACGTGGTGATGACCAAGCCCGACGACGTGACGCTGATCGACGTGTCGCCGAACCAGCTGGTTTCTGTGGCCGCGTCGCTGATTCCGTTCTTGGAGCACGACGACGCCAACCGCGCGCTCATGGGATCGAACATGCAGCGCCAGGCCGTTCCGCTGGTTCGCACCACGAGCCCGCTGATCGGCACCGGCATGGAAGGCATCGTCGCGCGCGACTCCGGCGTGACCGTCGTCGCCAAGCGCGAAGGCACGGTCGACTGGGTCGACGCGAACCGCATCGTCGTTCGTCCGAGCAAGGTCGATCCGAAGGATCCGAACTCGGTCCGCCCGGACATCTACACGCTGGTGAAGTTCCAGCGCTCGAACCAGAACACGTGCATGAACCAGAAGCCGATCGTCCAGCCGGGCGATAAGGTCAAGGCCGGCGACGTGATCGCCGACGGCCCGGCGACGGAGACCGGCGAGCTCGCGCTCGGCCAGAACGTCGTCGTCGCGTTCATGCCGTGGGGCGGCTACAACTTCGAGGACTCGATCCTCATCAACGAGAAGCTGGTCAAGAACGACGTCTTCACCTCGATCCACATCGAGGAGTTCGAGTGCGTCGCCCGCGATACCAAGCTCGGCAAAGAAGAGATCACGCGCGACATCCCGAACGTCGGTGAAGAAGCGCTCAAAGATCTCGACGAGTCGGGCATCGTGCGCATCGGCGCCGAGGTCAAGGCCGGCGACATCCTCGTCGGTAAGATCACGCCAAAGGGCGAGACCCAGCTGTCGCCCGAAGAGAAGCTGCTGCGCGCGATCTTCGGCGAGCGCGCGGGCGATGTCCGCGACACGTCGTTGCGCGTGCCGCCCGGCGTCGTCGGTGTCGTGATCGGCGCGCGCGTGTTCGCGCGCAAAGGCACGGAGAAGGACGAGCGCGCTCAGGCCATCGAGGACACTGAAAAAGAGCTCCTCATGGTCAACAAGCGCGACGAGGTGAAGATCATCTCGGAGGCGTACTACAACAAGATGCGCGAGCTGCTGGTCGGCAAGACCACGGCGTCGCGCCTCGTCGACGACAAGGGCAAAGTGCTCTTGCCGAAGGGCGAGAAGATCTCGCTCGAGATGCTGAACGAAGTGCCGCACCGCTACTGGCACGAGATCCAGCTGGATAGTGGCGACGGCAAGATCGAAGAGCAGCTCGAGCAGCTCGCCGCGAAGCGCGAAGAAGACGTCTTCAACATCGAGGCGCAGTACTCGGAGAAGATCTCGAAGCTCACGAAGGGTGACGAGCTCCCGCCGGGCGTGATCAAGCTGGTCAAGGTCTATCTCGCGATCAAGAGAAAGCTCTCGGTCGGCGACAAGATGGCCGGCCGTCACGGCAACAAGGGCGTCGTGTCGCGGCTCCTGCCCGAAGAGGACATGCCGTACATGGAGGACGGGACGCCCGTCGACATCGTGCTCAACCCGCTCGGTGTGCCGAGCCGTATGAACATCGGCCAGATCCTCGAGGTCCACCTCGGCTGGGCGGCGAAGTCGCTCGGTAACCAGATCGACGCGTATCTGCAGACGCACTGGTCGGCCGACGTGCTCAAGGAAAAGCTCAAGAAGCTGTTCCCGGCAGAGTCCGCGTTCATCGACAAGCTGAACCAGGAAGACACCGGTCGGTTCGCGAAGACGCTGCAGACCGGCATCCACCTGGCGACGCCGGTGTTCGACGGCGCCGACGAGCCCGAGATCAAGGCCGCGCTGAAAATGGCAGGGCTGCCCGACAAGGGCCAGACCACGCTCATCGACGGCAAGACCGGCGAGCCGTTCGACAACAAGGTCACGGTGGGCGTGATGTACATGCTCAAGCTCCACCACCTCGTCGACGACAAGATCCACGCGCGTTCGATCGGCCCGTACTCGTTGGTCACTCAGCAACCTTTGGGTGGCAAGGCGCAGTTCGGCGGTCAGCGCCTCGGCGAGATGGAAGTCTGGGCGATGGAGGCCTACGGCGCCGCGTACGCGCTGCAGGAGTTCTTGACCGTGAAGTCCGACGACGTGTTGGGCCGCACCCGCATGTACGAGTCGATCGTCAAAGGCGAGCACGTGCTCGAAGCCGGCTTGCCGGAGTCGTTCAACGTGCTCTTGAAAGAGCTCCAGGCGCTCTGCCTGGACGTCGAGTTGGTCGAAGATCCGACGATGCCGCGACGCGCGGAGCAGCAGCAGCCGGGGATCCCGGCGGGCCTCGCCGCTCTCGCTCGCGAAGTCGCCGACAAGATGGGCAGCGCGAGCTGAACCGAAGGAAATAAGGAGCAAACATGAAAGACATCTTTAATTTCTTCGAGAAGCCGAAAGACCCGCGCTCGTTCAGCGCGATCCGCATCCAGCTCGCCTCGCCGGAGAAGATCCGCGAGTGGAGCCATGGCGAGGTCAAGAAGCCGGAGACGATCAACTACCGCACGTTCAAGCCGGAGCGGGATGGTCTGTTCTGCGCCAAGATTTTCGGCCCGGTGAAGGACTACGAGTGCAACTGCGGCAAGTACAAGCGCATGAAGCACCGCGGCGTCGTCTGCGAGAAGTGCGGCGTCGAGGTCATCCAAGCCAAAGTTCGTCGCGAGCGCATGGGCCACATCACGCTGGCCACGCCGGTCGCGCACATCTGGTTCTTGAAGTCGCTGCCGTCGCGCATCGGTAACCTGCTCGACATCCCGCTGAAGGATCTCGAGAAGGTCCTGTATTGCGAGGCGTACATCGTCACGGAGCCGAAGCAGTCGGGGCTGTCGCGCAACGAGCTGTTGACCGAAGAGCGCTACGGCAAGCTCCTCGACGAGATGGGCTACGACGCGTTCGACGCCGGCATGGGCGCTGAAGCGATCCTCGAGCTGCTCCGGCAGCTCGACATCGTCAGCCTCGCCGAGACGCTGCGCCAGGAGATGCGCGAGATCACCAGCGAGGCGAAGCGCAAGAAGATCGCGAAGCGCCTCAAGGTCGTCGAGGCGTTCCGCGAGAGCGGCAACAAGCCCGACTGGATGATGCTGACGATCATCCCGGTCATCCCGCCCGATCTGCGCCCGTTGGTGCCGCTCGACGGTGGCCGGTTCGCGACGTCGGATCTCAACGATCTGTATCGCCGCGTCATCAACCGCAACAACCGTCTGCGGCGTTTGCAGGAGCTCAACGCTCCCGAGATCATCATCCGCAACGAGAAGCGCATGCTTCAGGAGGCCGTCGACGCGCTGTTCGACAACGGCCGCCGCGGTAAGACGATCACGGGTCCGAACAAGCGCCCGCTGAAGTCGCTCTCGGACATGCTCAAGGGCAAGCAGGGTCGGTTCCGTCAGAACCTGCTCGGCAAGCGCGTCGACTACTCCGGCCGTTCGGTGATCGTGATCGGTCCCGAGCTCAAGCTGCACCAGTGCGGCCTGCCGAAGAAGATGGCGCTCGAGCTGTTCACGCCGTTCATCTACAACAAGCTCGAAGAGCGCCACCTGGTCACCACGATCAAGAGCGCGAAGAAGCTCGTCGAGAAGGAGCGTCCCGAGGTTTGGGACATCCTCGAAGAGGTGATCAAAGAGCACCCGGTGCTCTTGAACCGCGCGCCGACGCTGCACCGCTTGGGCATCCAGGCGTTCGAGCCGGTGTTGACCGAGGGCAAGGCGATCCAGCTGCACCCGCTCGTCTGCGCGGCGTTCAACGCCGACTTCGACGGCGATCAGATGGCGGTCCACGTGCCGCTGTCGATCGAAGCGCAGATGGAAGCGCGCGTGCTGATGATGTCGACCAACAACATCCTCAGCCCCGCGAACGGCAAGCCGATCATCGTGCCGTCGCAGGACATCGTGCTCGGCCTCTACAATCTCACTCGCGAGCGTCCGTTCGCGAAGGGTGACTACAAAGAGGACAAGAAGGGCCGCATTCTCCGCGGCGTGTTCGGCTCGATCGATGAAGTGCGCATGGCGTACGATCATCACGAGGTTCACCTCCAGGCGAAGATCAAGCTGCGCATGCCTCGCGTGGAAGGCTCGCCCGAGGGCGGCAGCGGCGCCGCGACCGGCACCGAGCTCGTGACGACGACGGTCGGACGCGCGCTGCTCAAGGACATCTGTCCGCCGCAGGTGCCGTTCGAGGCGATCAACCGCGTGATGGGCAAGAAGCAGCTCGCCGAGCTGATCGACCTCGTCTATCGCGAAGCAGGCCAGAAGGCGACGGTGCTCTTGGCCGACGCACTCCGCACGACGGGCTACACGTTCGCGACGCGCGCCGGCATCTCGGTGTGCATCGACGACATGGTGATCCCGCCGTCGAAGGAGACCCTGCTCAACGAAGCGCAGAAGGAAGTCGGCGAGATCGAGGAGCAGTACACCGAAGGCCTCATCACCGACGGCGAGCGCTACAACAAGGTCGTCGACATCTGGGCGCAGGTCGCAGAGGCCATCGCCAAAGACATGATGAAGGAGATCTCGACGGACGAGTTCAAGGACCCCGAAGGCGGTCCGATGAAGAAAGCTCCGTCGTTCAACTCGATCTTCATCATGGCTGACTCGGGCGCTCGCGGCTCGCAGCAGCAGATGCGGCAGCTCGCCGGTATGCGTGGCCTGATGGCCAAGCCGTCGGGCGAGATCATCGAGACGCCGATCACGACGAACTTCCGTGAAGGTCTGTCGGTGCTGCAGTACTTCATCTCGACGCACGGCGCCCGCAAGGGCCTCGCGGACACGGCCCTCAAGACGGCGAACTCGGGTTACCTGACTCGCCGCCTCGTCGACGTGTCGCAAGACACCACCATCAGCGAGTTCGATTGCGGCACCCGCCAGGGCGCCGAGATGATGCCGCTGATCGAGGGTGGCGAGATCATCGAGCGCCTCGGCGACCGCATCTTGGGTCGCGTCGTGCTCGAGGACATCGTCGATCCGTACACGGGTGAAGTGCTCTGCCCGCAGCACGCGGAGATCACCGAAGACCACGTCAAGATCATCGACAACGCCGGCATCGACCGCGTGAAGATCCGCAGCGTGCTCGCGTGCGAGACCCGCCGCGGCATCTGCTCGCTGTGCTACGGCCGCGACCTGGCTCGCGGTCACATGGTCAACATCGGCGAAGCGGTCGGTGTGATCGCGGCGCAGTCGATCGGCGAGCCCGGCACGCAGCTCACGATGCGCACGTTCCACATCGGTGGCGTCGGTCAGATTCGTACCGAGCAGTCGTCGATCGAAGCGCGCAACGAGGGCACCGTCCGCCTCAACACCGTCCAGCTGGTCAAGAAGAAGGACCACTGGGTCGTGATGTCGCGGCAGGGCGAGGCGGTCATCGTCGACGAGATCGGTCGCGAGCGCGAGCGTTACGGCCTGACCTACGGCGCGCGCCTGATGGTCGAGGACGGCACGCGCGTCAAGGCGGGCTCGGTGCTCGCCGAGTGGGATCCGTTTGCGATGCCGATCGTCACCGAGGTCTCCGGCTACGTGAAGTACGGCGACATCGTCGACGGCGTCACGATGCAGGAGTCGCTCGACGAAGTGACGGGCCTGTCGCGCAAGCAGATCATCGAGAGTAAGGATGCGGATAGCCGCCCGCGCATCACGTTGAAGGTGTCGGCGGATCCCGACGCCGGCACGGTGCAGCTCCCCGCCAACAACGGCGAGGCGCGGTACTTCCTGCCGGTCGACTCGAACATCTTCGTGAACGACGGCGACTACATCGAAGCCGGCGACATCATCGCGAAGATCGCGCGCGAGACCACGAAGACGAAGGACATCACGGGCGGTCTGCCGCGCGTGGCCGAGCTGTTCGAGGCACGCAAGCCGAAAGACCACGCAGTCATCTGCGAGATCGACGGCGTGGTGCACTTCGGCAAGGACACCAAGGGCAAGCGCAAGGTGCTCATCGTTCCCGAGGTCGGCGAGCCGAGCGAGTACCTGATCCCGAAGGGCAAGCACCTGTCGGTTCGTGAGGGCGACCGCGTCCGCACGGGCGAGGCCTTGATGGATGGTCCGGCGAACCCGCACGACATCTTGAAGGTCCTCGGCGAGCGTGCGCTCGCGAAGTACCTCGTCGACGAGATCCAGGAGGTCTACCGGCTCCAGGGCGTTCGCATCAACGACAAGCACATCGAGGTGATCGTTCGCCAGATGCTGCGTCGCGTGACCGTGACCGATCCGGGCGACACGAACTTCCTGGTCGATGAAGCGGTCGAGAAGCAGATCTTCGAGGAGGAGAACGAGCGCGTGATCGTCGCCGGCGGCCAGCCGGCGAAGGGTGACCCGCTCTTGCTCGGCATCACGAAGGCGTCGCTGTCGACCGAGTCGTTCATCTCGGCCAGCTCGTTCCAGGAGACGACCAAGGTGCTCACCGAGGCGTCGATCAACGGTCGTGTCGACTATCTCCGCGGTCTCAAGGAGAACGTCATCATGGGCCGGCTGATCCCCGCAGGTACCGGTCTCGGCGCCTACAAGCGGCTCACGGTCGACGTGGCACTTACGGACGACGACAATGACGTCGACGACGCCGAGATGGGTGACAGCTACATCTCGAGCGACCACGCCCGTGATGTCGACAGCGTCGAAGCCGCCGAATAAGCGCGCTTAGCTTCGGTTTGTGATGGCCTCTCGTGCGACGCACGAGGGGCCGTTGTCGTTTTCGGCCTACATCGACGGAGTGATCGCGCGGACACGCTTTTGACCAAGGCGTCGTGCTTCGCGTCGTCATCGTTGCGATGATCGACATCGTGGGCAGGCCAGTGGCTTGCACAACAAGGGACGTGGCACGCGCGCGTCGCATGAGCGGACTAAAATGAGCGCACCCACTGCCGAAACGCCGGTGACCGAGCCGGAGCTCGACGTAGGTCAGCTGATCGGCGAGTACCAGATCGACGGCAAGATCGGGCAGGGCGGCTTTGGCACGGTCTACAAGGCGACCCATCCGCTGATCGGCAAGCAGGCGGCGATCAAGGTCCTCGCGCGGCGGTTCTCGGCGGATCCCGAGATGGTGTCGCGGTTTATCGCCGAGGCTCGCGCGGTCAACCAGATCCGCAACCGCTACATCATCGACATCTTCCTGTTCGGCCAGCTCGGTGACGGCCGCCACTACTACGTGATGGAGTTGCTCGACGGCGAGCCGCTCGACGTGCGGCTCGAGCGGGAAGGCCACGTACCACTCGCCGACGCGCTGCCGATCCTGCGCGGGATCGGCAAGGCGCTCGACGCGGCGCACGCCAAAGGCATCGCGCATCGCGACCTCAAGCCCGAGAACGTGTTTCTGTCGCGCGGCGAAGACGACGAGGTGTGGCCGAAATTGCTCGACTTCGGCATCGCCAAGTTGATGGGCGAGCTCGACACCAACAAGCACAAGACGCGTACCGGCATCCCGATCGGCACGCCGTACTACATGTCGCCCGAGCAGTGCCGCGGCAAGGACGTCGATCACCGCACCGACTACTACGCGTTCGGCGTGGTCGCGTACCAGCTGCTCACCGGCGTCCATCCGATCGACGGCGACGACTACATGGACATCATGATGAAGCAGCTCTCGTTCGAGCCGCCGCCGCCGTCGACGATCATCGGCGAGCTGCCGGCCGGCATCGACGACGCGATCGCGTGGCTGATGAAGAAGGATCGCGACGCGCGGCCGCCGAATCTTGCGACCGCGATGCGCCGGTTCGACGAAGCGGCCGGGATCCGCGCGCCGCACAGCGGCGTCGTCGACGTCCCGCGCGGGGCGACGCCGGTGCCGGGCTCGCTCACGACGACGTCGCAAGGCGGCGCTGCGACCGCGCTCGCGCAGACCCAGCCGGGTCTCGAGGCCGAGAAACCGAAACGGCGCTGGCCGCTCGTGGCCGGGGCGGTGGCGATCGCTGTGGCGGTGGCGATCGTGGTGCTGGGGCGTCCGAGCCCGACTCCGACTCCGATTCCGATTCCGATTGCGACTGCGACTCCGATTCCGACTGCGACTCCGACTCCG
>DATBAS010000036.1:0-24023 GCA_036271395.1 Kofleriaceae bacterium | reverse complement strand
CCAATGCGCAAACTACTTTTCCTAGCAGCAATTGCGATTCCGACCGTGGCGCATGCCGGCGGTTACAACATCCCGATCGAAAACGCGCGCACGCTGGGTCTGTCGCAAGCGGATCTCGCCGACCAAACCGGTGCCGAAGCGATCTTCGAGAACCCGGCCGCGCTCGCGGGCCAGATCGGCCTCGACATCTCCGGCAGCCTCGAGTGGCTCGACAACCGCACGGATTGGTCGAACGACGGCCAATCCGCGAGCCTGTTGTCGCACTTCAACAGCCCGCCTGCCGCGGCGATCTCGTTCGGCGACGTGCTGCCGAACGACATGATGTGGGGCGCCGGCGTCGGCTTTCACGTCCCGGCCGGTGGCTCGATCAACTGGCCGGCCGGCTGGCCCGGTCAAGAGTACGTGCAGAGCGTCGACCAAAAGATCTATCAGATCACCGCCGGCGCCGGCTTCCAGCCGCTTCCGTTCATCAGCATCGGCGCGGCCTACGTGCGTTACCAGGCCACCGAAGAGCTTCACCAAGAAGTGAACTTCATCGACCACTACGGCGATGCCGGCATCGGCATGTCGGGCGGCTCGAACACGTTCCTGTTGTCGGCGAACGGCAAGCTGCCGTGGATCCCGCTCTCGCTCGCGGTCTCGTTCAAGTACAAGGGCTCGACGCAGATCGACGGCAACGCGCATTTCACCGACGTGCCGCCCGCGTTCACGACCACGCTGCAAGACCAGAGCGTGACCGAGCAGCTCGCGCTGCCGTCGGAGCTCCACGCCGGCGCGGCGTACGAGATCATTCCCGATCTGACCGTGATGGCGGAGTTCACCAACGAGTTTTGGAGCGTCTACCACTCCGACACGTTCATCGGCAGCACGGGCTTCACCGTCACGGTGCCGCGCGACTACAACGACACGCAGGTCTATCGCCTCGCCGGCGAGTGGAAGAACGTGCCGTTCCTGCCGCAGCTGACGCTGCGCCTCGGCGGCTTGCGCAGCATCTCGCCGCAGCCGACGGCGACGCTGTCGCCCTCGTTGACCGACGGTGATAGCTGGGCCTTCTCGGTCGGCGCCGGGTTCGACATCCTGCCGGACCTGCGCATCGACCTCGGCTATCAGCACGCGTTCTTCGACTCGGTCACCGCTTCGGGCACCGAGACGCTGCCCGGCACGTACAAGACGCAGGTCGATCTGCTCTCGCTCGGCATCAACTGGCGGTTCGACGCACTCGGCCGCACCGACGCGCACGCGCAGTAGCCGATCGCGCAGGACTCTGCGCGGGACATCGAGTCCTCACTGCCCTCGTCAGTGAGCAACTTCTCGAGGTCAACCGCGCATTCGTGCACGTGATGCGAATGGCGCGCAGCTCGCAGACGGCGAGCGCGTGCGATTCGTCGTGGTTGCCATGCTCGTCGCGTGTACGTCGAACGTGCCGGGCGATTCGGATTCCGAGATCGGCGTCGATCAGCAAGCCGATCCGGGTTGGACCAGCATCGGCTACGGCGTCGAATATCAACAAGTGAACGCCGGCGATGCGGTCTTGATCGCATACGGCGGTTACTCGGCCGAGCTGTCGTATTCGGCGGCGTGGTCGAGCGAGCTCGTCGATGCGCTGCTCGGCGGCAGCGGCTTCGGCCGGATCTACGCCGTGCAGGGCCCTGAAGATCCGAGCTACGCGGCGAAGGAGATCGGCAACTCGAAGCTGCGCGCGCATCTCAAGACGATCGACGATGGCAGCTCGCCGATCATCATCGTCGCGCATTCGAGCGGCACGTACGTCGCGCACGAGCTGCTCGATCAGCTCTACAACGCCGGCCAGACCGACGTGCTCGCGCGGATCTCGTACGCGAACCTCGACGGCGGTGGCACCGGCCTCGACGACGATATCGTCGCCGACCTCGGCGCGATCACGTTCGCGTACGCACACGATCCGACGCTGGCGGAGGGTTACTCCGAAAACAATTCGAGCGCGAAGGCGCTCGGCGACGACTACGCGCCGAAGGCAACGACGTTCGAGGTCACCGTGCCGAACACGGGTTGCGACAGCGGCTACGGTTGGTGCCTGCACGACGTGTTGGTCACGCATCGCCCGCACGACCCGACGTTCTACGACCTCGCCGACGACTACACCGACTTCGTGAATCGTCCGGTCACGACCGAGTACCTGGCTCAGCTCCTGTCGGCGAAGTAGTCGCCCGGCTGCGTGGCGTCGACCCCGTCGGGAATCTTCGCGGCGCGTGCGATCAGCGTGACGATCGCGGCGACCGCCAGATTGACGATGACGGCGATCAAGCCCGAGTACATCGAGACGTCACCGAAATGGTACGCCGAGCCGCCGAAGTGCTCGCGATGCGTGTTCGCGTTCGGCGTCAGATACAGCAACGCGAAGCCGACGGCCATGCCGGCGAGCAAGCCGGCGATGAGCCCCGTGCGGTGAAACCAGCGCGTGAACAGGCCGAGACCGACGACGGGGAACGTCTGCAAGATGATCACGCCGCCGATCAGCTGCAGGTCGATCGAGAACTGCGGATTGATCAGCACGATGCACAGCAACGCGCCGAACTTGACGAACAGCGAGGCGAGCTTGGAGACGCGCGCTTGCGTCGCGTGGCTCGCGTCGGGCGCGATGTACTCGACGAAGATATTGCGCGTGAACAGGTTCGCCGCGGCGATCGACATGATCGCGGCCGGCACGAGCGCGCCGATGCCGACGGCTGCGAACGCGACGCCCGCGAACCACGACGGGAACATCTTGTCGAACAACCCCGGCACGATCGTGTTCGGATCGTGGTCGATCGGCGCGACCTTCGCCGCGATCGCCATGAAGCCGAGCAACGCGATCAGGCCGAGCAAGAACGAGTACGCCGGCAGCATCGCCATGTTGCGCTTGATGACGTCGCGGTTCTTGCTTGCGAGCACGGCGGTGGCCGAGTGCGGATACAGGAACAGCGCGAACGAGCTGCCGAGCGCGAGCGTCAAGAACGGCAGTTGCTGGCCGTCGCCGAGCGTCAGATGGCCGTGGAACTTGTCGCTCGCCGCGTCGAAGATCTTGCCCCAACCGCCGAGCTGATACGGGATGTAGAGCACGGCCGCGATGATCACGATGTAGATCAATGCGTCTTTGACGACCGCGATCAACGCGGGCGCGCGCAGGCCGGATTGATACGTGTATGCGGCCAAGATCGCGAATGCGATAATTAGAGGGACGTCGCCGCCGAGCCCCATTTGCTTGAGCACCGCTTCGATGCCGACGAGCTGCAGCGCGATGTACGGCATCGTCGCGACGATTCCGGCGATCGCGACGAGTAGCGCGAGCGTCGGCGAGCCGAACCGCGCGCGCACGAAATCGGCCGGCGTGACGAAGCCGTGCTTGTGCGACACCGACCACAGGCGAACCAGCGCCAAGAATACCAACGGATACGTCGCGACGGTGTACGGCATCGCGAAGAAGCCGTACGCACCCGCCGCGTAGAGCAACGCCGGCACGGCGACGAACGTGTACGCGGTGTACAGGTCGCCGCCGATCAAGAACCACGTTACCCACGCGCCGAAGTTGCGGCCGCCGAGGCCCCATTCGTCGAGGTGATCCATCGTCGCGGGTCGCCGCCAGCGCGCCGCGACGAACCCGAGCGCGGCGACGATCGCGAACAGCGTCGTGAAGATGACGAGCTGGACCGTGTGCATCAGCGCTTCCGCGACTTCCGAGTCCGGCGATAAACAACGCCGGCGCACAGCGCGCCCAGCCCGACGAACGACAGCTGCAGCCAGTAGAACCGCGGGAACCCGAACAGGTACGGATCGCTGCCGTTATACAGAAACGTGCAAAACGGGATCACGATCGGCACGAGCAGGAGCCAGTTCCACGGACTCTTGTCGGTCTCCATGCGACCGCGACTGTATCGTAGGCCATGATCAAGGCCCAGCCGATCCTCGCCGTCCGCGAGGTGGTCGCGTCCGCGCGCTGGTATGCGCACATTCTCGGCAGCGCCGAGCCGACGGGAAGCCCGCCGAGCGATCACGAGCGCAGCTATCGCCGGATCTACGTCGGCGACGAGCTCGTCCTGCAGCTCCACGCATGGGACGAAGAGGATCATCCCAACCTGCGCGATGCCGACCGCGCGCCGGTCGGCCACGGCGTGCTCGTGTGGTTCGAGCTCGACGACTACGCGGCCGCGGTATCACGGGCGCGCGCGATCGACGCGCAGGTGATCGACGAGAAGGTCAATCCGAACGCGCAGCACCACGAGCTGTGGCTGCGCGACGCCGACGGCTATGTCGTCGTGCTCGCGAGCCCCGACGGCAGCGCGTCGATCTAGTGCCGTAGAACTGAAGCTCGCGATCACGCTCGCTCGCGGCTTGCGAGCTTCTGATCCACAGCACTAGCGCAGCGCGGCCGCGGTCTGATCCCACGCGATGTCGCCGAGCTCGGCGAGCGGATGCTCGCGGCCGCAGCTCGCACACGTTCGCGGCCCGGCGTTGAACGCGCGCACGGCGTCGAGATACGCCGCCTGCGGAATTCCGACGATGTCGATCGAGCGTACGACCTCGCCGCACTCGCAGAACCACGCGACCACTTCGCGCCGGTTGGGCTCGGGCTTGAGCCGGATCTGGATATTCTCGCCGTCGGGAATGATCCGGCTCGGCACGCACGCCGGGATATAGACGGTGTCGCCGGGCGCGAGCTGCATCGTCGAATGACCGCGCAGCTCGATGCGACCCGTGCCGGCCATCTGCACGAGCACGTGATCGGCTTCGGCGACGAGAAAGAACGGCTGCGCACAGCGATTGCGCGACAGGTGCGGCATCGGATCGGTGCCCGGCTGACCGACCGGAAAATCGTCGAACGATCCCCACGCGTCCTGCGCGTCCTTGAACACGTTGAGCGTCTTCTTGCGCTCGATCATCGAGCAGCCTTCTCGATGTCGCCGCGCGCGCGATTCGCCAGATCGATGTACTGCGCGTAGCGCCGCCAGCCCATCAGCTCGGCGGGGAAGCGCGGCTGCTCGGCGTCGCACGCCGCACACCGCCGCGCTTCGGCGTTGTAGAGATCGACCGCGTCGGCATAGAAGCGAATGTTCGCGAGCTCGGGAAAGTGCGGTTGCGGCGCCTGCCAGACGTCGCGCTCGACGCGAAACGCGATCTCGTTGCACTTCGGGCAGCGCAGGATGAACGCCTCGTTCTGCGGGCCGTGCTCCGCGATGCGGATCACGACGAGCGCGATCTGGTAGTGCTTCGCTTCATCGCCGGCGGGCTGGCGAATGAACGTGGTCACGCCGTGCGTGCCTTGCTGCAGATAGAGCTGGCCGGTCGCGATCAAGCCGCCGTCGCTCGCCATGCACAAGATGACCTCGGGCACGTCGTTGTAGTGATAGAAGTGCACGCGGGGCGTATCCGGCAGCGTCAGCGACAGCGCCGAGGTCGGCACGATGTCGCCGGGGCCGAGATACGGGAACAGCGGGATCTGCTCGAGCATGCCCTGGTGGCTCGTCATGTGCTCGAACACGTTCACCTTGAGCGGCAGCTTCGTCGGCCTTCTGCCAAACCAAGTCATCCGCCGGCCGTCTTCGTCATTTGGCTCAGGTCGTCGCGGCTGGCACCGAACTGCAGCTCCTTGATCTCGTCGAACGGAAAGCCGATGCGCTCGAGCTCACGTGCCACGGCTTGCTCGTTGTCACCGTCGTAGAGGTTCACGATCAGCCCGTCGGCCATGTTCGCGTACGTCTGCACGAAGCGCGCGAATTTGCTCTCGAGCACGGCTGGCACGCTTTTCTGAAAATCGTCAGGGCTAACACCGGGCGCGTGGTGAACGACGATGTAGCGTGGCATCGCGGAATCGTAGTCGATATCATTCGTGGCGCAGGGTGAAAGACCGATCGAACGACCTGGTCTTGGTGTTATCGGAGACGTTCCGCGCGTTCGCCGAGGCTACGACCGATTACGCGACGCTGCTCGACACCGTCGCGCGCAAGCTCACCGAGCTGATCGGCGACGCGTGCATCGTTTCGCTCGCCGCCGCCGATGGCTCGTGGCGCGATCTCGGCGCCGCATGCGCGTCCGATGAAACCGCGACACGGCTCCTGCGCGCATCGCTCGCCAATCGACCCGAGCGCGACGGCACCGGTCAGTCGATTCGCGTCGCGTTGACGGGCCAGCCCGTGATTATCCCGACAATCGCTCCCGACGAGCTCGCCCGCCGCGCCGAGCCGGCGTTCGCACAGGCCGTCCGCGATCTCGCCGTCCACGGCTTCTTGTCGGTGCCGCTGGTCGTGCGCGATCGGCCGCTCGGGGTGCTGTCGCTGCTCCGCTATCTCGTAGACAGCCCACCGTTCGACGAGCGCGATCAGGCGCTCGCTCAAAGCGTCGCCGACCATGCGGCACTCGCGATCGCGAACGCGCAGCTGTTCGACGAGCTCAAGCTCGCCGAGGAGCAGGCGAAGACGTTCGTCGCGCTCGTCGAGAACAGCAGCGACATGATCGGCATGGCCGACTTCGCCGGCCGCGTGCTGTTCCTCAACGCGTCCGGTCGCGAGCTGCTCGGGCTCCCCGCCGATCACGACGTGCGCACGAACACACTCAAAGATTTTCACGCACCCGACGATCTCGCGCGTGTCTACGAGCATCGCCAGCTCGGTCACTGGCGTGGTGAAGCGGTCCTGCGCCATCAACAGACCGGCGAGCGCATCGTCACCGAAGCGAGTACGTTCATGGTCCGCGACGCCTCCGGCGCGCCGCTCTGCTTCGGCACCGTGCAGCACGACCTGCGCGCGACGAAGCGACTCGAAGCCGAGCTCCGCCAGGCGCAAAAGATGGAAGCGCTCGGCCGTCTCGCCGGCGGCATCGCCCACGACTTCAACAATCTATTGACCGTGATCTTGAGCTACTCGGCGATGCTCCAGCACTCGCTGCCCAAGGAGGGCCGCAACATCGGCGACATCCAGCAGATCGATCGCGCCGCGCAACGCGCCGCCCAGCTGACGCGCCAGCTGCTCGCGTTCAGCCGGCGTCAGGTGCTCGAGCTCAAGCCGCTCGATCTCGGCGCGGCCGTGCAGTCGATGTCGAGCATGATCCGCCGGCTGATCGGCGAGGACATCGAGCTGCGCATCATCACCGAGCCCGGCGTCGGCGCCGTGATGGTCGATGCCGGGCAGATCGAGCAAGTCGTGATGAACCTCGTGGTCAACGCGCGCGATGCGATGACGGTCGGCGGCGTGCTCACGCTCGAGACCGCGAGCGTCTTGCTCGACGACGGCAAGCCGGGTCTGACGCTGTCGATCACGGATACCGGCACCGGCATCGACGAAGCGACCAAGACGCACGTCTTCGATCCGTTCTTCACGACGAAAGAGCACGGCAAAGGCACCGGGCTCGGGCTGTCGACCGTGATGGGCATCGTCGAGCAGAGCGGCGGCCACGTCAGCGTCGATAGCGAGCTCGGTCGCGGCACGACGTTTCGCGTGACGCTGCCGGTCACCGATCGCGATCCGTCACAGCCGATCGCGATCGCGCGCACCGCGACGCCGCTCCACGGCACGCAACGCATCCTCGTCGTCGAGGACGAAGTCGACGTCCGCGTGCTCATCCGCGAAATCCTGAGCCAAGCCGGCTACGAGGTCATCGATGCCGCCGATGGCTTGCACGCGCTCACGGTCGCGGCCTCGGTCTCCGGCGAGATCGATCTGCTGCTCACCGACGTGATCATGCCGAAGCTGTCGGGCCGCGAGCTCGCGAAGCGCTTCATCAAGCTGCGGCCCGAGACGCGCGTGTTGTACATGTCGGGCTACACCGACGACAAGCTCGGCCATCACGGCCTGCTCGATCCCGACATCGAGCTGATCCAGAAGCCGCTGACGCCCGACGAGCTACTCCGCCGCGTGCGGCGGTTGCTCGCGTGAGCACGAGCACGAAGCGATTCGCATCGTGCCAAAGCTGCTCATCCGAACGCGAACCGGAAGCCCATGCCGAAGTAGCCGGCGGTCGTGTTGCCTGACGTCGGCTGCGTCTGCGGTTGTGTCGACCGTGGCGAATCATCGCTCGGCGTCGACGATCCGCCGCTGTACGTCGCGGTCGGCTCGATGCTCGCGCCACCTTGCAAATACATGCTCAGCTGCGTGCTGCCGAGCCAGAAGTCGGTGCCGATCGAAACGTCGCCGTAGGTTCCGAACGACGTGCCCTCGTCGAGTGTCTCGGCGCCGGTGCGGAACGCGATCCAGTCGGTGCGCGGCACCGGGAACGCAGGGCCGCAGTTGACGCTCGCCTCGCCGGTGCCGCGGTTGAAGATGTAGCGAGCTTCGCCGCCGGCGCGCATGCGGAAGAAGCCATCGGGGCCGTTCTCGCCGGTCATGTTGACCTCTTCTTCGAAGTCGAACGTGCCGCCGAGCGACCAGTTGTCGCTGACGCGCTTGCCCAGGCCGATGCCCAGGCCGCCGACGCCCATCAGCGTCGGGCCGTTGCCGAACGTGACGTCGAACGGCAGCGACAGCTCGAGCGACCACGAGCCCGCGTGCGGACCATCGGCGGCCGGCGCTGCTGCATCGGTCGCCGCGACGATCGGCATCGTGCCCGGCGCGACCGGTGCGAGCTGCCAGGCGCCGCCGCTGTGATCGTCGGTCGCGCCCCACGAGCCGACCCACGAACCGTCGGACGCGCGGACGAGGATGCCCAGGCCGCTGCCGTCGTCTTCGGTCCAGGTGAAGCGCAGCGTGTTGCCGTCGAGCGTGCCGTCGATCGTGCCGCCGTGATAGGCGTACGAGCCGGTCACGTGCGTGCCCTGCTGTTGCAACGTCATCGCACCCCACGTGCTCGAGTACGTGCCGGTCGCGTCGGCGGCAGCGGGTTCGACGATCGCCGCCTGCGCGTGAGCAGTCGCCGCCATGCCGCCCAGCACCATCGCGATTGGAAGGATTCGCATGACCCTAACGTGGGTCGCGCGTGCGAAGGCGATCTTTACGGTTCGTGAGGAAGTGTTGCGCGCTGCCGCAGACCCTTACGCGCGCCGTTGGCCACGACGAGGCCGAGCAAGATCGCGGCGCCCACGTAGAACTTGGCGCTGAGCCGCTCGGTGTCGGGAAAGATCAGCGCGCCGAGCGCCAAGGCGTACACCGTCTCCAGATTCACGCATACGGCGATCGTGAACGGCGACAACGTGCGCAACACGATCAGCGCCCACACCTGCGGCACGACCGTGCACGCGATCGCGAGCACGACGAGCCACGACACGTCGGCGAGCGACAGCTGATTCGGCAACACGAGCTCGCCCGGCGCGACCACGAACGCGAGCGAGACGACCGCGAACGCCGCGAGCATCTCGTGAAACAACAGGCGCATCGGCGGCTCGTGCGGCGCGAGCTTGCCGTTGAGCACGCCGAAGATCGCGCTGAACAACGCCGAGCCGAAGCCGAGCAGCACGCCGAGCGTATCGGGATGGCCGCGCAGCTGCACGAGCAGCGCGACGCCGGCGACCACGACCGCGCCGATCACGAGCTCGCCCATCGCGACGCGGCGGCGAAATACGATCGGCTCGAGCACGGCGGTGAAGAACGCGAGCGTCGACAGCGTCAGCACGGCGATCGCGATGCCGGCCTGCTTGATCGAGCCGTAAAAGCACAGCCAGTGAATGCCGATGAACGCGCCGACCACGGCCGCGCGCCAGAACGATCGCCACGGCGCGCGCAGCGATTGGCCGCGAAGTGGCAGCAAGATCGCCAGCACGACGATCACGATCCCGATGCGGTACCAGACCAGCGGCACCGCGCGGATCGAGATCGCGTGGCCGAGGATCGCGGTAAAGCCCCACAGCAGCACCGTGACGTGCAACAGCACGTGCGCGGCCGGTCGCGATAGCGCGCTCAGCGGCCGCGGTGATTCGCGACTGCCGACAGTGCCCATAGCGGAAAGATCCGGAGGTACGCGTCGTAGTGGATCGCGCACGTGTGGTTGAACACGCCGGCGATGTGCTCGGCGGGCCACGTGCCATCACGCTGTTGCCGGCGCAGCAAGAAGTCGATGCCGCGCTGCACCTCGATCGAATCGGCGCGGCCGGCTTTGACGAGCGTCAACACGGCCCACGACGTCATCACGGCCTGGCCGGTCTCGGCGTGGATATAGCGGCGCTCGCGGCACGACTCGACGGTCTCGCCCCAACCGCCATCGACCTGCTGATGCGCGAGCAAGAACTCGCACGCGCGGTCGATCGCGGCGTTCGCGCGCGGATCGCCGGAGATCGCGAGGCCGTTGACCGCGAACCACGTGCCGTAGGTGAAGCACACGCCCCACGCGCCTTCCCACGAGCCGTCGGCGCGTTGCGAATCGAGCAGGAACTGCGCGCCGCGCGCGATCGCGCTGATCATCGCCGTGCGCATCACGATGTCGGCGCTCGGCAGATACGCGTGGAGCGCGGTCATGCACGCCGCCGTACACTCGGTGTACGAGCGATCGATCATGATCTCGCCGAAAACTTCGGACGGGTTGAAGCGCTCGAGCCACGTCGGCCCGCGCGTCTTCTCGTAGGTCGCCCAGCCGCCGTCGGCGTTCTGCCACGACAACATGCGCGCGGCGGCGTCTGCTCGGCGCTGGGGCGTGATCGCATCGGCGAGCGCGTGCGCATCGAGGGCGAACGTCGCCTTGAGTCCCTCGGCCGTGCAATCGGTGATCGGCCAGCCGTGCGGGCGCGTCGAAAACGGCCAGGCGCCGAGACTGTCGTGGCGGTAGTAACGCGCGCCTTCCGCGGGCTGCTCGATGATCTGCGCACCCTCGACGAACGCGGCGGCGTTCGCCATCGTCTGCGGATTCGCGCGGCGACTCTCGGCCAGCGCCTGCACCGCGAACGCCGTGTCCCACAGCTCCGACGAGTTGTAGCCCTGCATCTTCACGCCGTCGGGCGCGTGCCAGAGATAGTCGGGCATGCGCGCGACGTGCGCGTGGACCTCGGCCCCGCCCGGCTTCGCGTGATGCCACACGAGCAAGTCGAACAGCTTGTTGACCGGGCCGATGCAAATGTAGTTCGTCGCGCGATCTTCGAAGCCGATGTGATCGAGCAACAGATCGAGCGCGCGCTTGCGCAGGCTCACGACCGGCACGCGCTCGTAGATGCCGAGCGCGGCGTGCACGGCGTCGAGCCAGCCGTCGTGCGCCATGTACATGTCGGTCGTAGCGACGCGACGGCGCGCAGCTTTCCAATCGACGCGATCGTACGGCTCGGCGTAGATCTCGCCGCGAATTTCGTCGACGAGCGGGCCACCGCCGAGCACGGCGCGCGCGCCGTACAAGTAGCTCATCGGCAGATAGACCATCCGCGCGTGGCACCACAGCCGCGACGGATGGAACGGCAGCGCCTCGGGCAACAACCACAATTCGGGCGGCACCGGCGCGACGCCGTCGTACTCGTAGAGCCCGAGCACCGCGAGAAAGAATTTGCCCCACGACGCGCATGCCGCGGCACCGCCGTGCGGCAAGAACCACGCGCGCGCGTTGGTCAACCGATCATCGTCCGCGGCGACGCCGAGCAAGCGCATCGCGACGTAGTTCAAGACCGACGTGAACACGTGCGAATCGCCCTCGACGTCGAGGCCCCAACCACCGTCGGGATTTTGGTGATTCGTGAGGTACGCGATCATGCCGTCGCGCGTTTCCCGCTCCAGCTCGATGCCGACGATGTGGCACGTGCCGACGTACATCGGCAACAGGAACAGCGGGCCGCCGTAGTCGCCGTGCCACGAGCCGCTCGGCGATTGCGTCTTCGCCATCACGTCGCACGCGGCGGTGATCGCGGCTTCGATCGACGGCTCGTGATGATTGGCCGGACGCTCGACATCGTCGGCGACGTCGCCGCGGTTCGGCAAGCCGCGACACAGCGCGCTGAACGCCGTGCGCAGCGCGCGATCGTTGCCGACCGCGAGCTTGCCGATCGCCGGCGCGAGCGGATGCACCGCGTGCGCGAGTGGCACGAGGCAACTCTTGCGCAGCGCCGGCTCGCTCGCCGGGATCGCGAGCACGAAGTCGAGCGCGCGCTTGGCGTCACTCTGCGACGGCTTCGTCGTGATCGCGCGTGCGAATGCGCCGGCCGCGCGCGCCATCTTTGCGTGGCATGCCGCGGCGGGTGCCGACTGGCGCGCGAACAGGTGCACGACGAGGCGCATGTAATCGCCGTCGGCCATGAACATCGCGATGCCGCGGCGCGCCGCCGATGTCTGCGTCGACAGCATGCGGATCAGCTCGGCCGCGTGCGCATCGAGCTTGGCCGATCGCTCGCGCCAATCACGCGGCAGCTGCGCGAGCGCGCGAAGCTCGTGTTGCCGTTTGCCGAGCTCGGCGGCGAGCGCGAGCGGCTCGGCCAGCTCGCGCGGCAGCTCGGTCGTCGCGATCTGGACCGTGCGCGCGGCGACCTCGTCGCGCACGGCCGCGATCACGGCGCGACCTCGTTGGATGCGATCCGGGTTTTCTGCGGTAACCACGCGTGCATCGCGCCCTGCAGGTGCGGCATCACGGATGCGAGCAAACCCTTCACGGCTTGGCGCTTCGGCAGCCTCGGCCGCGCGCGATCGAACAGCGTTGGCAACCCGCGCGCCGCGACGTGCGCATATTCGCGCGCGAGGATCGTGAAGCGCTGCTCGCTCGTCGCCAACAGCGCCATCGACGCGGCGCGGCCGCGCGGGCTGTGTTGCCAGTAATCGACGAGCCCGCGGCGCAAGAGCACCATCTCGGGCGACGGCTCGGCGAACGCGCGATACAGCGCCGACGCGAGCGCGATGCGGACGTTTTGCGCGCGTTGGCGGCGCCGCGCGTAGCGGGCGAGCGCGCGCGGCAGATCGTCGGGGAACGTACCGATCGCGTCGGCGAGCACGCGCGCATCGTGTGCGGCCGAGGCCAACCCGCTCGCGCTGACCGGGTGACAGCACCCGGCGGCATCGCCGACGAGCACCACGCGCCCGATCGCGAGCGCGTTCGGCACGATCGTCAGGTTCGACGCGTTGACCGGCCGTTGCGTCTCGATCGCATGCACGACCGCCGATCGAAACGGCTCGGGCAGAGCGCGCAGCCGCTCGGGATCGCGGACTTCGTTCGGCGAGTCGACGTCGATCATCACGCGCACGCGGTTCGGCGCGATCGCGTACGCGAGCACCGGCGCGGCGCCGCTGACGAAGATGTGGCCGTGGTTCGGGCACGGCAGCGTATCGGTGTCGACCACGTAGCCGGCCATCGTCGAGAGCTGCGTGCGATGCGCCTCGATGCCCGCGAGCTTGCGGACGTTCGAGCCACGGCCGTCGGCGGCGACGAGGAGCTCGCAGCGCACGTCGTGGCGAGCGCCGCCGACCGCGATCGTGACGATCGCGCCGTCCTGCACGTGCGCGACGCCGTCGACGCGCGCGCCGGTGATCACCGTGATGTTCGGCATGCTGCGAGCGCGCGCGAGCAGCGCGGTGACCAGCGCACCGTGCTCGGCCGTGGCACCGCGCCCCCCGAGCTCGTCGTAGCCGAGCACGCACCGCGATTCGGCGGCGCCGTCGCCGGCCAGGAATACGGCGAAGCCGTCGACCGATTGTGCCCCGGCGTCGGTCAGCGCGCCGGCGAGCCCGAGAGCGCGCAGATCGACAAGCGCCGGCGGGTGCAACAGCTCGCCCGCGAGCCGCCTCGCGTACGTGACTCCCGGCTCGACGACGAGCACGTGATAGCCGCGTTGCGACAGCGCCGCGGCCGCGCAAATTCCCGCCAAACCGCCGCCGGCAACCACGACTTGGACGGCACGCGGGAGCGCGACGTTATCTCGCAAATCGCGGGTCGGGGACAACACAGAGATGGCTGGGTATGGCGCGATTCCGCACGGCTGTGAAGGCCTCCGGCGCGGTAACGTCCGCGCGTGCCCGACGACGCCCGACCGGAGCTGGCGGAGCTGCGCGCCCGCACGGCTGCCACGTTAGATCCTGCCCGCCCCGAAGCCGTCGCCCGGCGCCGAAATACGCACCAGCGTACCGCCCGCGAGAACCTCGCGGACCTCGTCGATCCCGACAGCTTTGCCGAGTACGGCGGTCTCGCGCTCGCCGCGCAACGCGCGCGGCTCAGTCAGGCCCAGCTCATCGTCAAGAGCCCCGCCGACGGCCTGATCGCGGGCACGGCCACGATCGACGGCGCCCGCGCGCTCGTGCTCGCCTACGACTACACCGTGTTCGCCGGCACGCAAGGTGGCATGAGCCACAAGAAGCTCGATCGGATGATCGCGCTCGCGACCGAGCACGCGTTGCCCGTCGTGATCTTCGCCGAAGGTGGCGGCGGCCGTCCGAACGATACCGACATGCCGCTGGTTGCCGGGCTCGACACGCCGAGCTTTCGCGCGTTCGCCGGGCTCGGCGGGCTCGCGCCGCGCGTCGGCATCGCGTCGGGTCGCTGCTTCGCCGGCAACGCCGTGTTGCTCGGTCTGTGCGATCTGACGATCGCGACCGAAGGCAGCTCGATCGGCATGGGCGGTCCCGCGATGATCGAAGGCGGCGGGCTCGGCACGTTCGCACCCGAAGAAGTCGGCCCGGTCGATGCGCTCGCGAAAGCCGGCGTGATCGACGTGCGCGCCGCGAACGAAGCGGAGGCCGTCGCGATCGCCAAGCGATTTCTCGGCTACTTCACCAAGCGCGACGCCGAGCACGCGTGCGGCGATCAAACAGCGCTGCGCACGCTGATCCCCGCCGAGCGCCGCCGCGCGTTCAAGATCCGGCCGATCATCGACGCGCTCGCCGATACCGGCTCGGCGCTCGAGCTGCGCAAAGACTTCGGGCTCGCCTGTGTGACCGCGCTCGCGCGCATCGAAGGCAAGCCGGTCGGCGTCGTCGCGAACAGCTCGCAGCACCTCGGCGGCGCGATCGATTCGGATGCGAGCGACAAGCTCGCGCGGTTCATGCAGCTGTGCGACGCATTCGGCCTGCCGATCGTCTCGCTGTGCGATACGCCGGGCTTCATGGTCGGCCCGAAGGCCGAAGCGACCGGCCTCGTGCGCCACGCGTCGCGGCTATTCGCGATCGCGGCGAGCCTGCGCGTGCCGTTCTTCACGATCGTCTTGCGCCGCGGCTACGGGTTAGGCGCACAGGCGATGTCCGGCGGCCACTTTCACGCCGGCGCGTTCACGATCAGCTGGCCCACGGGCGAGTTCGGCGCGATGGGCCTCGAAGGCGCGGTGCGGCTATCGCTCAAGAGCCAGCTCGAAGCGCTCGCCGATGATGCCGCGCGCGACAAGCTCGTCGCCGAGACGGTCGCGGTCGCGTACGAGCGCGGCAAGGCGATCAGCATGGCGTCGTACCTCGAGCTCGATGGCGTGATCGATCCCGCCGACACGCGCACGTGGATCGCCCGCGGCATGCGCGCCGCGCCGGTCGGCACGCTACCGCGCCGCTTCATCGACACGTGGTGATGCGCGCGGCTCCGCTGTTCGCGATCGCGATGGCCTGCGGACGCATCGGCTTCGACGAGCGCGCCCGCCCCGATGCGACGGTCAACGACGCGGCGACGTGCGACGCGCTCGCGTGTCTCGATCGCGCGTTCGGCGTGGTCACGCTGATGGTCGACGGCGTCGCGACCGGCGGCTACGGCGATCAAGGCATCGCGCTCGACGCCGCGAATCGGCTCGTCGTCACCGGCAAGGGATCGCGCGGTGTGCTCGTCGCGCGGCTCGAAGACTCCGGCGTGCTCGATCCCAGCTTCGGCGGCTCCGGCTACATCGAGATCGCCGCGACGAACGCGCAAGGTCTGGCGATCACCGTCGCGCCCGATGGCGACATCGTCGTCGCCGGTAACTCGAACGGCGCCGGGCTCGTCGCGAAGCTCGATGCGACGGGCGCCGTCGATCCGGCGTTCGGCGTGATCATGCCGACGTTCGGCGCGACCGCGGATGCGCTCAACGGCGTGCTCGTCGATTCGAGCGGTCGCGTGATCGCGGGAGGACAAGGCGACGTGAGCAGCTTCGATCTGTTCGCGGGCGCATGGCTCGCCGACGGCTCGGCCGATCCGGCGTTCTCGCAGCTGCACTACGACGGCGGCAACGGCGACGAGTTCGGCACGCTCGCCGCGAGCCTCGCGCCCGACGGCGGCCTCGATCTCGTGGGCCAGACGTTCAACGGCGGCAACTTCGACGGCTTGATCCTGCACACCACGAACGAAGGCGTGCTCGACCCGCAGTTCGGCAGCGGCGGCGTCGTGACGACCGATCTCGGAAAAGGCGAGCGCTACCTGGCGCTGATCCGCGACTCCGGCGGCAACATCGTGATCGCCGGCGAGCAAGATGCGCTGACCGCGTCGCCGTATCAGCAGGCGATCATCGAGCGCTACTCCTCGGAGGGCGCCCTCGACACGACGTTCGCACAACCGCTCCTCGACTTCGGCGGCAGCGACGTCGGCCGCGGCGTGGTCGAGCTCGGCGATGGCCGGCTCGTCGTCGGGCTCCGCCACGGCGATGGCTCGCGGCTCGTCGTGATGACCGCCGGCGGTTCCGTGATCGGTACGTTCGACCTGCCGATCGCCACCACGCCGAATGGCATCGACGACGTCATCCTCGATCGCAGCGGCCGCGTGCTCGTGTTCGGCGATGCGGGCGCGGGATCTGCCGCCATCTACGTCGCGCGCGTGCTCGTGCCGTGAGGCAGGCTAGAGTCGCCGCGTGAGCATTCGCATCGTCGCGGCTGCGCGCGCCGAGCTTCGGCTCCGCGAGGCGATCTCGCGGCTCGCGGCGCTGCCGCCGGGCGACGAGGTCATCGTCGTCGGTGCGACGCTCGCGGCCGCGAACGAGCTCGTGCGCGCGGTCACGATGATGCGCGGCAGCGCGTTCGGCATGCACCGGCTGACGTTGGGCCGCTTCGCAGGCGAGCTCGCGAAGCTGCCGCTCGCCGATGCGCAGCTCGCGCCGATCGGCGCGCTGCCGCTCGAGGCGATGTGCGCGCGCGTCATCGATCGATTGCGCGCCGAAGGTACGCTCGGCCGGTTCGCCGCGGTTGCCGATCAGCCCGGCTTGCCGCGCGCGCTCGCCCGCACGATCAATGAATTGCGACTCGCACACGCGACGACCGCCGGCGAGCCGCTCGACGCCGCGCTTGCCGCGTTCGCCGACGAGCTCGCGCGCGGCAAGCTCGCCGACCGCGCCGACGTGCTCGCCCTCGCCTCGCGCGTGGCCGATCACCCGCTGCTCGGCCATCACGTCATCTTGCTCGATGTCCCGGTGCGCGATGCGGCGGAGCGCGAGCTCGTCGCGGCGATCGCGGCGCACAGCAAGTCGCTCCTGGCGACCGTGCCGCTCGGCGACGATCGCACGCTCGCACGGCTGTCATCGACGCTCGGCGTCGCGCCCGAAGCGATCGACGTGCGCATCGGCGGCTCGCTCGAGCGCGTGCAGCGCGGCGTGTTCGCGCCCGAGCGCACGATCGCGACGCTCGACGATTCGCTCGCGATTTTTTCGGCGCCGGGCGAGAGCCGAGAGTGCGTCGAGATCGCGCGCCGGATCGTGCGCACCGCCGAGGCCGGCGTGCCGTTCGATCGCATCGCGATCCTGTTGCGCGCGCCCGCGCAATATCGCGTGCACCTCGAAGAAGCGCTCGCTCGCGCCGGCGTACCCGCCTACTTCGAGCGCGGCACCGTGCTGCCCGATCCGGCCGGCCGCGCATTCGTCGCGCTGCTCGCGTGCGCAGCCGAGGGCTTGTCGGCGCGGCGGTTCGCCGAATATCTCTCGCTCGGCGAAGTCCCCGGCGACGTGGCGCCGGCTGCCGCTCCGCGCGGCGATCGCTGGGTGCCGCCCGATGAGGATTTGCTACCGCGTGCGCTCGTCGTCGAGCCGAGCGAGCAAGCGGAGCCCGATGCGATCGCGACGCGCGCGCCGTGGCGGTGGGAGCGCTTGCTCGTCGACGCGGCCGTGATCGGTGGGCGCGAGCGCTGGACGCGGCGGCTCGACGGCCTGGCCGCTCGGCTCGCGCTCGACGAGCCCGACGAGCGCCGCGATCGTGCGATCGCCGATCTCGAGCACCTGCGTGCGTTCGCGTTGCCGTTGCTCGACGAGCTCGCCGCGTTGCCCCGCGCCGCACGATGGGGGCAATGGCTCGACGCGCTGTCGGCGCTCGCGACGCGCGCGTTGCGCCGGCCCGATCGCGTGCTCGCGGTGCTCGCCGCGCTGTCGCCGATGGCCGAAATCGGGCCGGTCGAGCTCGGCGAAGTCCAGATCGTGCTCGCGCCGCGGCTGACCGAGCTCGTCGCGGCTGCGCCGGCGTCGCGGTACGGCCGCGTGCTCGTCGCGCCGATCGCCAGTGCGCGCGGCATGGCGTTCGACGTCGCGTTCGTGCCCGGCCTCGCCGAGCGGATGTTTCCGCAAAAACTCGTCGAGGATCCGCTGCTGCTCGATGCCGAACGAGCTCGGCTCTCACCCGGGCTCGAGACGCGCGTCGATCGCCTCGCCGAGGAGCGGCTCGCGCTCAGGCTCGCGATCGGTGCGGCGAGCCGGCGCGTCGTGCTGTCGTATCCGCGCATCGATCTCGATCAGGCGCGGCCACGCGTGCCGTCGTTCTACGGCCTCGAAGTGCTCGCCGCCGCCGAGGGCAAGCTGCCGGGGTTCGAAGAGCTCGGCCAGCGCGCCGACGTCACCGGCGCCGCGCGCATCGGTTGGCCGGCGCCGTCGTCGCCGTTCGACGCGATCGACGAAGCCGAGCACGATCTCGCGCTGCTCGATCAGCTCGTCGGCTCGCGCGTCCAGGTGACCGGCGCTGCGCGGTATCTGCTCGGCGCCAACGCGCACCTCGCACGCGCGTTGCGCGCACGCGGCCGGCGCTGGGAGGTCAAATCGTGGAAGCCCGCCGACGGCTTCATCGCGTCATCGCCGGCCGCGCCGGAAGTCCGCGCGGTGCTCGACGCGAATTCGCCGACCGCGCGCTCGTTCTCGCCGACCGCGCTCGAGCAGCTCGCGACGTGCCCGCTGCGCTTCGCGTATCGCACGATCGCCGGGCTCGCGCCGCGCGATGTGCCCGAGCCGATCCAAGCGATCGGTGCGCTCGAGCGCGGCTCGCTCGTCCACGAGGTGCAGTTCGAGCTGCTCGGCGAATTGCGCGATGCCGGCGAGCTGCCGGTGCGCGCCCCCCAGCTCGATTCGGCCCGCGCCCGGCTCGACGGCGTGCTCGATCGCGTCGCCGCGCGGTATCGCGACGACCTCGCGCCTGCGATCGAGCGCGTGTGGGCCGACGGCATCGCGTCGATCCGTGCCGATCTGCGCGAGTGGTTGCGCCGCATGGCCGAAGACCTCGACTGGACGCCGAGGCGGTTCGAGCTCGCGTTCGGGCTCGCCCAAAAGCTCGGCCGCGATCCGGCGAGCGTCGATGCGCCGGTCGCGCTCGACATCGGCCTGATGCTGCGCGGCTCGATCGATCTCGTCGAGCAACGCTCGGACGGCGCGATGCGCGCGACCGATCACAAGACCGGCAAGGCGCGCGTCGAGGCCGGCTCGTTGATCGCCGGCGGTGCGAGCTTGCAGCCGGTGTTCTACGCGCTCGTGCTCGAGCGATTGTTTCCCGGCAAGCTCGTCGCCGGCGGCCGGCTCGCGTACTGCACGACCCGCGGCGACTTCAAGGATGTCGACGTGCCGCTCGACGACGACGCGCGCGCCGCGGCACAGCTCGTCGCGACGACGCTCGCACATCACCTCGCCGAAGGCTTCTTCCCGGCCGCGCCGAGCAAAGGCGCGTGCGACTACTGCGACTACCGTCCGGTTTGCGGACCGTACGAAGAGCTGCGCGCGCGCAGGAAAGATCGCGACAAGCTCGTACCGCTCGCGAGATTGCGAGACGCGAAGTGATCGAGCTCGGCGATGCGGAAGCGCGGCGCGCGATTCGCGAGGATCTCGGCGAGACGCTGGTCGTCGAAGCCGCGGCCGGCACCGGCAAGACGACCGAAATGATCGCGCGCATCATCGCCGTGCTGCGCACCGGCGCGACCACGCTCGAGCGCCTCGTCGCCGTGACGTTCACCGAGAAAGCGGCCGGCGAGATGAAGCTGCGGCTGCGCACCGAGCTCGAGAAAGCGCGCATCGCCGCCGGCGGTGAAGCGCGCGACCGGCTCGAGGCCGCGCTCGGCGAGCTCGAGGTCGCGCGCATCGGATCGATCCACTCGTTTTGCGCCGATCTGCTGCGCGAGCGGCCGATCGAAGCCGGCGTCGATCCGCTGTTCGAGGTCGCCGCCGAAGATGTCGCGGAGCAGCTGTTCGCGCGCGCATTCGACGCGTGGTTTCAGGCCGCGCTCGCCGATCCGCCCGAAGGCGTGCGCCGGATCTTGCGCCGCGACGATCCGGCCGAGCTCTTGCGCCGTGCGGGTTGGAGCCTCGTCGATCGCCGCGACTTCGACGGTGCCTGGCGGCGCGATGCATTCGCACGCGACGCGGCGCTGGATGCCGTGGTCGCCGAGTTGCGCCCGCTCGCCGCGGTCGCCGACCGCGCGTATCGGGCCGACGATTACTTGGCGAAGCTGCTCGGCAAGCTCGGCCGCTGGCTCGCCGAGCTCGATCGGCGCGAGGCCGTGCGCGCGCGAGATCACGACGGGCTCGAAGCCGAGCTCGCCGCGGTGGAGCGCTGGAAGGAATGGCGCAACACCGGCAAGGGCCAAAACTTCGGCGATGGTCTGTCGCGCGCCGACGTGATCCTCCAGCGCGATGCGGCGAAGTCGGAGCTCGGCAAGTTTCGCGACGCCGCCGAGGCCGATCTCGCCGCGTGCTTGCGCGAGGAGCTGCGCCCGCTCGTCGCCGGCTACGAACAGCTCAAGGCGAAGGCCGGCAAGCTCGATTTTCTCGACTTGCTCGTGCGCACGCGAGATCTCTTGCGCGACGACCCGCGCGTGCGTGCCGAGCTATCGGCGCGCTTCACGCACTTCTTCATCGACGAATTCCAAGATACCGATCCGCTGCAAGTCGAGATCTTGGTCATGCTCTGCGGCCAGCCCATCGCGCCCGGCAAGCTGTTCGTCGTCGGCGATCCGAAACAGGCGATCTATCGGTTCCGCCGCGCCGACATCGCGCTGTACGAGAGCGTCGTCGACCGACTGCTCGCCGGCGGCGCCAAGCTCTTGCACTTGACGACCAGCTTTCGAGCGACCGGTTCGATCCAAGCCGCGATCAACGGCGCGTTCGCGCCCGTGATGACCGGCAGCGGCCAAGCACGCTACGTCGCGCTCGAGCATCACCGCGACGACATCGGCGGCCAGCCCGCGATCGTCGCGTTGCCGGTTCCGAAGCCGTACGGCTGGCGCGACGTCGCCAACTGGATGATCGAAGACTCGTATCCCGACGCCGTCGGCGCGTTCGTCGACTACCTGATCGGCAAGAGCGGCTGGCGCATCAGCGAGCGCGGGCGCGGCGACGTGCCGGTGCGGGCGCGTCATGTCTGCTTGATGTTCCGCCGCTTCCAATCGTTCGGCAAAGACCTGACGCGGCCGTACGTGCGAGCGCTCGAAGCGCGCGGCATCCCGCACGTGCTCGTCGGCGGCCGGTCGTTTCACGAGCGCGAAGAGACCGAAAGCCTGCGCAACGCGCTGCGCGCGATCGAATGGCCGGACGACGAGCTCAGTGTCTACGCGACACTGCGCGGCCCGCTGTTCGCGTTCCACGATGAAGATCTGATCGCGTTCAAGCACGTGCATGGCCGGCTCTCGCCGATCGCGTGGTCGAGTCGCGATGGCAACGAGATCGCCGGCGCGCTGCAGTTGCTCGCGCAGCTCCACACCAAGCGCAACCGCCGGGCGATCGCCGACACGTTGATGCGCGTGCTCGCCGCGACGCGCGCGCATGCCGGCATCGCGGTGTGGCCGGCCGGCGAACAAGCGCTCGCGAACATCTCGCGCGTGCTCGATCTCGCGCGCCGCTTCGAATCGGCCGGCGCGTCGAGCTTTCGCGCGTTCGTCGAACGGCTCGAAGACGATGCCGAGCGCGGTCGCCAGGCCGATGCGCCGGTCGTCGAAGAAGGCACCGAGGGCGTGCGCATCATGACCGCGCATGCCGCGAAGGGCCTCGAGTTTCCCGTCGTGATCTTGTGCGATCCGACCGCGCCGCTCGCGCAGGAACGGCCGTCCCGCGTGATCGATTCCGAGCGCCGCGTGTGGCTCGAGCCGCTCGCCGGCTGCGTGCCGAGCGAGCTGCGCGAGCGCGCCGAAGCAGTCGTCCAGCGCGATCGCGAGGAGGGCCAGCGACTCGCGTACGTCGCGGCAACACGCGCCCGCGATCTGCTCGTCGTGCCCGTCGTCGGCGACGAAGAGCGACCGAGCTGGCTCGAAGCGCTCGCGCCCGTGATCCATCCCGATGCCAAGCACAAGCGATCGCCGGCCCGCGCGCCGAACTGCCCGCCATTCGGCGATGACAGCGTCGTGAGCCGCGGCAAAGACAGCCAACGGATGCCGTACGACTCGGTCGCGCCGGGCCTGCACGTGCCGCGCATCGGTGCGCATCGCGTCGTGTGGTGGGATCCGAACGTGCTCGCGCTCGACAAGGACCTCGGCGGCGGCGTGCGCCATCAACAGATCCTCGCCGCCGACGATGGCAACGCCGTCGCCTCTGCGAGCGAAGCCGCACACGACCGCTGGCAAGCGCGGCGCGCCTCGGCGCTGGCGATCGGCGGCTCGCCCAGCCTCGTCGTTCGCAAGGTCACCGACGCGGCTCGCGCGATTTCGAGCGGCGATGCGATCGTCGCGATCGAGTCGACCCCGATCGAGCGGCACGCGCGGCCGCACGGCGCGCGGTTCGGCAGCTTGGTCCACGCGATCCTCGCCGCCGTCGATCTACACGCGCCCGAGGTTCGCGCGATCGCCGCGAATCACGCGCGCCTCGTCGCGGCGTCGGCCGACGAGCTCGCGGCCGCGATCGCCGCCGCCGAAGCTGCGATCGCGCATCCACTGTTGCGACGTGCCGCGGCGGCCGCCGAGCTGCGCCGTGAAGTGCCGGTCGCGCTCGTGACTCCCGCCGACGGCATGATCGAAGGCATCGTCGATCTCGCGTTCGCAGAGGGAGGCGCGTGGACGGTCGTCGACTACAAGACCGACGTGGAGCTCGGCGACGAGCGCGCCGCCTACGAGGCGCAAGTGCGGCTCTACGCGCGCGCGATCGCCGCGGCGACTGGAATGCCGGCGACTCCGATCTTGCTGCTGGTATAATCGCGCGATGGCGCGCGGCCTGAAGATCGCGATCGTGGTGGTGCTGATCGGCGCGGCGGCCGGCATCGCGTATTGGCAGCATCAGCGCGCCGACCGCGCCGAGGCCGAGGCAACGGCGCAACACGAAGCCGCGGCCGCGATGAAGGACGTCACGACCGCGCAAACGTCGTTGAGCGATCAGCTCAGGAGCGCGACGACCGGTGTGCTGACCGCGAGCATGATCTCGATGCCGCGAGCCGGCGCTGCGATCACCGACACCGTGTTGCCGGTGATCGACGGCTACCTCGCGAAGCTCGATCGCGCGCTGCTGATGTCGACCGCGTATCTCGCGTTCCATCCCGACCTGCCCCAATCGACGCGCGATGCGCTCGCGAAGCTCGAGCGCGAGGCGAAGCAGCTGCACTCGTTTCGCGATCAGCTCGTCGAGCTCGCCGACCAAGCCGCGAAAGGCACGCTGACGCTCGACGATCTCGCGGGCCAGCTCGCGGCCGCGTCGCTGCAGCTGTTGCGTTAACGATCGTTCACGCGCCGATCACGATCGAGCAACCTGCGCGACCCACGTTGCGGTCATGAAGGTCATGTTGCTCTTCGCGTTCGTGCTCTCGCTGATCTCCGCCGCATCGGTCACACGGCCCGCGCAAGCCGACAATTGCAACTGGTCGGCGCCCGGCTGCAACTCGTACGGCTGCTGGCAGGCCGGCGGTGGCTGCAACTCGTACGGCTGCTGGACCGACGGCGGCGGCTGCAACTCGTACGGCTGCTGGGACACGCCGGACGGCAGCTGCAACCAGTACGGCTGCGACGCGCACGGCACGTGCAGCTCGTACGGCTGCCCCTAGTGCACGGTGATCGTGACCGAGTCACCCGGCGGCGGCGCATCGATCACGAGCGCGCCGAGCTCT
>DATBAS010000035.1:0-70466 GCA_036271395.1 Kofleriaceae bacterium | reverse complement strand
CGAGAGCGTCAGCTCGCCGCCGACGACCCGCGCCAATGCGGCGACGACGGCGAGCCACGACGGCGGCGCGATGTCGAGCACGAGCGTGCCGGCGGGATCGATGCGCACCAGCTCGATCCACCGCTCGCGCTCGATCGTGCGCTCGCGGAGCAAGAACGCGAGTCGAGGCGCATCGGCGACGTCGAGCGCGCACGCGAGCACGATCGCTTCGAGCTCGCTGGCGTCGAGCCGCGACTGCGCGCCATCGATCAGCTCGAGCTCGAGCTCGATCGGCGCGGCGATCGCCGGGCGCGCGAGCGCGACGGCGGCCTGGATGACCGGCGCGACCGCTGGTCCGATCGCCACGCGCCGCGCGATCGCGGTGGCCGCGAGCATCGCCGCGAGCGCTGCGGTCGCCTTGCCCGACGCGCCGCGCAGATCGACGAGCTGCGATGGTGCATCGTCGCCGGCGCGACGGGCGAGCTCGAGCGACGCGAGCTCGACGACCTGGATCGCATTGCCGAGATCGTGCACGTGCGAGCCGATCAACGCCGCGGTGCGCGAGCGATCGACACCGGCGAGCTTGTGCTCGGCGGCGCGAATACGCTCGATCAGCGCGAGTCGTTCGGCGAGCATGCGGCGATTGTATAGACGTTGCGGCGATCTGGGTCGGTCATTTGCCGCGGCCTGGGCCGCGCCAGCGCAGGACTCGCACCGGCCATGGCGGGAAGCCGTCGTCGCGCTGCTTTTGTGCTCCGCGGGCGATGAGCTTGGCGAAATTCTCTGCCGGCCCCGAGAGCTCGGCCGGCGCGCCGGTAAGCTCGATCGTGACGCTGCCGTCGTAGCCGAGCGACGCGTTGCCGGCGAACGTCGCGCTCGGCGTGTAGACCGCGACGCTGTAGCGCGCGCCCGCCGCGTCCTCGCTCGCGCGCTCGAACAAGAAGCGCGCGCCGTCGGTCGGCGTCAGATCGGTCACTCGCCGAGGTCCGCAGCGAACCGACTCGACACGTCGGCCGCGTTCCCCCACTGCGACTTCTTCCACTCGACGTTCCACGTGCGGAGCATCCACATCGGATCGAGCACGAGGCGCGTGCCGATCTCGTCGCCGCGCTCGTTGTAGAGATCTTTGCGCTCGTCGGGATCCTTCGCGAGGTCCCACACGTGCGGTTGCCCCGTGCCCATCAATTTCACTTTCCAGTGACCGATACGACCGGCGTGCGAATTTTCGTACTGCGACGAGAACGACATCAATGGATAGCCGCCGAGCCCGTTCGCGAGCGGCAGCAGCGATGCGCCCTGCCACTCGGGATCGATCGCGACGCCGAGCGCGTCCGCGATCGTCGGCACGATGTCGATCGCCTCGGCACCCTCGGTGACCTTGCCGGCCGGAACCATCGGTGGATAGTGGATGAGCAGCGGGACGTGGAGCAGCGTCTCGCGCTCGCTGCCGCCGTGACCGACGCGGCCGTCTTCCCATTGCTCGTCGCCGTGATCGGCGACCACGACGAGCATCGTCTGATCCCAGATACCCCAATCGGTGAGCTTCTTCTGGATCTGGCCGAGCAGATCGTCCTGGTAGCTGACGTTCGAATCGTAGAGCGCGCGTACGTGCGCCTGCTCTTTCTCGGTGAGGTCCTTGCCGTTCGAGCCGTGCGGGCCATCGTCGCCGTATTCGGTCGCGAATCGGCCCTTGTAGCCGCCGTCGTACTTGTCGAGCCACGGCTGCTTCGCGCGCCACGTGACGTGCGTGTCGATCAGGCCGAGATAGAGGAACCACGGCTGGTCTTTGCGCGGCGCGATGAACTTGAAGCCCTGCTCGACGATATCGGCGCCCTTGAGCCCGAGGCCTTTCTCGATGTGATTGACGTACTGATTCCACGCCGTGCCGAAGCCACGCGCCGGCCGGATGTAGCCGTTTCCGGACGCGCCGGCGACGTACTTGCCGCCGGCTTTCGCGACCTCGTCGATCGTCGTCCACTTGTCGGCGAGGTGGTCCTTCATCTCGATCGCTTTGTGCTTCGCGAGATAGTTCGACGACCAGATCGATGCGTGCGAGACCTGCGACTCGTTGCCCTGCACGTACGTGTTGACGAACAACGCCGACGTCTCGGCGAGCTTGTCCCAGTTCGGCGTCTCGGGCCGCGCCTTCGGGTTGATCGCGCGGATGCGATCGGCGCGCAGCGAATCCATCACGATGAACAGCACGTACTTCGGCGCATCGCCGCGCTTGACGGCCGGCACGTCGCCTTTCGCCGCGAGCTGCGCGGCGGCGAGACGCGCGGTCGGGCACGACGCGTTGTCGAGATCGACGCGCGCCGCTTGATTCGCGAGCTGCGCCAGATCGACCGATGATCCGGCACCGGCGAGCTTGCCTTGAATCGCTTGGCCGGTCTCGCCGGTGACCGTGACGCCGATCGTGCACGCCGCATCCGGCACGTCGGCTTCGAGCCGCGCGTCGGCCGGGATCGCGACGAACCACGTCATCCCGCCGGTCTTCGGGATCACGAGCGTACGCGAGCCGCCGTCGTAGAACGCGGTGTCGACGTCGCTCGGCGGCGTGCCGCCGACTTCGAGCCACGCGAGCTCGAGTCCTTTGCCGAAAATCGCGAGCGCGTTTTCGCCTTCGCGCAGCTGATCGCTCGGGATGCTCCATTCGAGTACGGACCAGCCCGCCGTCGCCTTCGCGTTGAGATCTTTGTTGTCGTTGACCTTGATGCTGACGGTGCCGTCGTCTTTGGTGAAGACTTTCGCGCGCAGCGTGGTCGACTTTGCCTGCTCGCCGGTGAGCGGCACGAACACGGTCGCCTCTTTGCCGACCATCCGCGCGACCCTGATGCCGCCTTCGTCTTGGCGCAGCTCCCACGCGCGCTTGCCGCCGCTCGTCAGCTGGTTCGTGATCCGCGTGTACTTCGCGAAGCCGGCGGAGCCGCCGATCACGAACAAACCGCCGCCGCGGCGCTCGTGCGCCGACAGCCGGTTGTCGACGAACGAGTACACGACGTGCTCGCCGCCCTTCGCGGGCTTCGGCGGCGTCGGTGCTGCAGTGGGTGCGGCAACGGCGACGCGCGGTGCGCTCGCGGGCGCAGCCGACGCCGAGTGCTCGATCGAGGAATCGTTGCTCTTGCCGCAGGCGGCGAGCGCGGCCACAGCTACCAAGGCGAAACGGCGCATCGGGCGAGAACCTAAGGTCGCTCGCCCGACGAGGTCAAGCGAAGAGACGCGTCAGACCGAACGCAAACACCCCGAGCGATACGAGGTAATACGAACCGCCCGAGACCGCGTAGGTCCCCGCGGTCAGCGCCAGCCCGCCGGCGATGCAGATCAGGCCCAGCCGGCGATGGTTCCGGCGCTCGGACTTCACCGAATCGCGCAAGATCGCGTCCATCGATGGCAAGTCCCTCACCGCCGAGGTCGTATCACGCGAACCGCCAACCATGTGCGTAAATGTTGCAGCGCGCGCCGCGGACGAACCCGGCGAGCGCCACGCCGAATCGCTCGGCGAGCTCGACGGCGATCGACGATGGCGCCGACACGCTCGCGACGATCGGCACGCCGAGCATGATCGCCTTCTGGACCAGCTCGTAGCCGGCGCGGCCCGACAGGAACAACATGTGCGCGGTCGGATCGAGCTCGCGGGCGAGCGCCCAACCGACGAGCTTGTCGACGGCGTTGTGACGGCCGACATCCTCGCGAAGCTGGACGAGCTCGCCGGCGAGCGTGAACAACCCCGCCGCGTGCAACCCGCCGGTCTCGGCGAACACGCGCTGGCCGGCGCGCAGCCGTTCCGGCAACGCCGCGAGGACACCGACGCGCATCGTCGCATCGGTCTCGACCGGTCGCGCGCGGCGCTCGAGGTCGGCGATCGCGACCCGGCCACACACGCCGCACGCCGCGCTCGCGAGCAAGCCGCGGCCGGTGAACGCGCTCGCATCGACGTCGACATCGACCGCGTCGGCGTCGATCTGGCTGACGCCGGCGTGCGCGATCGATTCGGCATGCAACAGGCCACGCGCGAGCTCGAGATCGTTTCCGGCGGTGCGCATCAGCGTCGCGACCGGCACGCCGCGCGCGCGCAGCTGCAGCGGCGCTTCGTCGACGACGTGATCGATCGCGGAGGCGCGCGTCTGGCCGTCGACGCGCTCGATCGCGACCTGCAGGCTCATGACGGCTTCTTAGCACGCGCTCGCTTCGCTTCGACGAGCAGGTGCGAATCGGCGGCGGTCAGATCCAAGCCATAGACGTCGCGCAGCGCGGCGAGCTTGGCCAACGTCGCCGCGCCGAACGGCGCCTTGCCGTCGAACGCGTGCAGGACGATGCCTTCGAGCAAGTCGCCGAACGTGAGATCGAGCGCGCCGGCGAGCGCCTTGAGCACGAGCAGCATCCGCTTTTCCATCCGCACGCCGGTCTGGACGCGCTCGACGACGCGCTGCTTCGTCATGGCAGCACGAACACCGTGCGCGCGAGCGGCGATTCCGTGATCGCCGCGACGTCGTAGTGCTGCGCCAACGCGCCGCCGCGGTGATCGAGCAGATCGGGATGCTCGGCGAGCAGATCTTCCGAGCACGCGTAGCTGCGGCCGTGCATGCGCTCGGCGATCAGCACGAGGTACGCCCACGTGATCGTCTCGTGGTACTTGCCGGAATCGCCCGCGAGCCGGCGCAGCCCGGCGCGAAATGCGAGCGCCGCTGCGGCGAGGTCCGCGTCGCGCGCGAGGATCGCGAAGCCGACGCGCACGTGGTCGCGGTGGCGAAAGTCGGCGAGCGTACCGGCCTCGAACGCGGCGAGCAGCTCGGCATCGGTCATCGGGCCCTCGCGATCGCGATCAGCGCGACGATGTAGACCGCGAACGACGCCGGCGGCCACTCGCCGAGCGCCGCGTGCAGCACCGACGCGACCGCGAGCACGCCGACGAGCGCGATCGCGCCCACGCGCCGCGTGCGTGGCACGACGAGCACCATGCTCGCCGCGGCCTCGGCGATCGCGAGCGGGATGACCGGCCCGTGCACGCCGTGCACGAGCGCGTGCGCCGCGCCGCCGCCGAGCACGACCGCGAGCACCAAGGCCAGCCACGCCAGCTCTCTCGACATATGTAACTTGTTACCAAGTTACCAAGTCCGATGCAACTAGCCTTTCGGCGGCATCCCGCAGGCATCCGGCAGTGCCGTGCGGAGCCAATCGGCCCGCGGCGCGGCGTTGTCGTCTTTGGCGTGGAACCATTTCTGGAAGAACCAGCGGTTATCCGGAAATTGCTTGTCCGCTTGGCCCGTCATCGCGTCGACGCAGCTCTCGTAGTTCGATTGCTTGTACGTCGTGACGCCGTCGGGCGATGTGCTGAGTGATTTGCCGCCGATCACGCCGGCGAGCTGGTCGCGGTCGATGCGCTGCATGGCCGGCTCCTAGTTCGCCGGCGGCAGGCCGCAGACGTTCTTGACGTCTTCGGGCTTCCAGCCCGGATGGCTCGTCACCGTCGCCAGGCACGACTCGTAGTTGCTCCGCTTGTACGTGCCTTTGACGTCGACCTTGCCGGTGCCCGGACCGATGTCGACCGAGCCTTCGCCGGTGACTTCCATGCCGCCCGTGACGCCCGCGAGGTCCGAGAGATCGATCGCCGTGAATTCACACTTCGACATGACTGGCTCCTTCGTTTTGGTGAGTTGTTCCGACGACGATCGCTAGAGCAGCTGCGATGCCAGCGCGCGCGTGATCGCGCGCGATCGCGGCGCGATCGTCGACGATCGAGTCAACTCGCTCGAACGATTCGCGAAGACATTGCAAGCAAATATCGGCTGCGCGTGCACGCTGCACGATGAGCCCTCACAGCCGGCGACATCGCCCACATGTTTAGTCCCGACGACGAAGCGCAGCCCGCGAGCTGCGGTTAGGATGTCGGTGTTGAGTAGTGTGAAGGACCGCGTGTTTCGCGACCCCGTCCACGGGCTCGTCGAGCTCAAGGGCGACGACCGCCCGATCGCGGAGCTCGTCGACACGTTCGCGCTGCAGCGGCTCCGCCGGATCAAGCAGATGGGCTTCGCGTGGCTCGTATATCCCGGCGCGGAGCACTCGCGGTTCGGCCACGCGCTCGGCGCGCTGCACATCGCGCAGCGCGTGACGAAGAAGCTCGAGCTCGACGCGGTCACGGCGCGCCACGTCAAGGTCGCGGCGCTGCTCCACGACGTCGGCCACGGTCCGTTCTCGCACGCGTGGGAGCACGTGTTTCCCGGCCAGAGCCACGAGCATTGGGGCGCGCGCATCGCACTCGAAGATCCCGAGCTGCGCGGCGCGCTCGAGACGCTCGAGCCCGGCCTGCCCGAGACGCTGGGCGAGTTCTGGAGCAAGCACGGCAAGCCGCTGTTCGCGCGCAAGCTGGTGTCATCGCAGCTCGACGTCGACCGGCTCGACTACCTCTTGCGCGACGGCCACTACTCCGGCGCCGGTTATGCGACGTACGATCTCGATTGGATCATCCACGCGATCCAGATCGCGGACATCCGCGGCGGCGACGATCCGCTCGATCTCGTCGTCGACTATCGCCGCGGCATGTACGCGGTCGAGCAGTACCTGTTCGCGCGTTCGTACATGTACGCGCAGGTCTATCACCACAAGACGGTGCGCGCGGCCGAGTGGATGTTCATCAAGACGATGGAGCGATTCGCCGAGCTCGCGCGGCGCGGCGAGGAGCCGCCGCATCTCGCGATCGCGGCCGCGATGGCGCGTGGCACGACGATCGGCGTCGACGACTATCTGCGCCTGCACGACGGCTCGCTGACCGCGGCGCTCGACGCGTGGGCCGGCATCACCGGCGAGCCCGCGCGCGACGACGTGCTGCACGATCTCGCGAATCGGCTGGTGCGCCGCCGGCTGTTCAAGACGTTCGATCTCGGTGATGACCGCACCGGCGCCGAGCGGCTGTGGCCGCAGGCGCTCGAGGTCGCGACGCGGCGGTTCGGTGCCGCCGGCACGAGCTACGTCCACCTCGACACCGCGCGCCACGCCGCATACCTCGCCTCCGACGACGAAGCGCTCCACGTGATCGACCACCCCAAATACGGCGCGGTCACGCTGTCGCGCCTACTCGAGGACATGCCGCTCGGCCAACCGACCGCGACGATCCGGCTGGTCTGCGCGCCGGAGCTGGTCGACGAGCTGCGTCCGCTCGTCGAGCAGGCGCTCGGCCGCGGCCGAGGCCGCCGCTAAGCGTGTACTCTCTCCATCGTGGGCGATAGCGACGCGACGGTTCACGATGGGCCGCACAGCGCCTCGGAGCCGCCGCCGCGCCCGTCGGTGGTTTCGTACGCGAGCACGGTGCGCTCGCCGCTCGAGGCACTCGAGCACGACGAGATCCTGCGCACGCGCTGGTTTTGCTTCATCGGCTTGGGCATCGGGCTCGGCGGCGCGGCCGGCGCGACCGTGCTGCCGGGCGATCCGATCGCGACGAAGCTGTTCCTGTCCGCGGTGATCGTGTCGGTGTTCGGGCTCGCGTTTCTCTACAACCGCACGCGCGATCCGATCCAGTTTCGCCGCGCGAGCACCGGGCTCGGCTGGTTCATCCCGGCGGCGTGCGCGTCGACTTCGATCCCGTACTTCGGTGCGTTCTCGCCGGTCGCGATCGTGCTCGTCCTCGGCGTGTACTTCACGAGCCTCGGCAAGAGCCTGCGGTTGTCGCTGACGCTGTACGGCGTGTGCGCCGGCATGCAGGCGTTCGTCGGCGGGCTCGTGATCGCGGGCGCGACCGATACCGGCATCGTCCAGGCGAATTACCTCACGACGTTCGAGAAGCTCGTGGTCCAAGCGCTCGTGCAGATGATCTTGCTCGCGACGGTTGTCACCGCGCGGATGTCGCGGCGCACCACGTTGCTCGCGCTCGGCGAGCTCGAATCGGCGGTACGCATCGCCGCGCATCGCGAAGCGCTGCTGCTCGAAGCGCGCGAAGAGCTCGAGCGCGCGCTGCGCCCCGGCCGCGGACGATTCAGCGATCAAGCCATCGGCGGCTACATGCTCGGCGCACTGCTCGGCCGCGGCGCGATGGGCGAGGTCTACGAGGCGCAAGGTAGCCCGAGCTCGAAAGCGGCCGGCGTCGTCGCGATCAAGGTCCTCGCGCAAGCGTCGCTCGGCAACCCGACGCACGTGCTGCGCTTCCTGCGCGAGCTCCGCACGGCGGCGACGATCATCTCGCCGTACGTCGTGCGCGTGATCGAGGTCGGCGAGAAGCCGGTGCCGTACCTCGTGATGGAGCGGCTCGAGGGCCAATCGCTGTCCGAGATCCTGCGCGCGCGCCGGGCGTTCTCGGCCGAAGAGGCGATCGAGCTCGCGCGTCACGTCGGCAAGGGCATCACCGCCGCGGCACAGGCCGGCATCGTGCATCGCGATCTCAAGCCGCAAAACGTGTTTCGCGACCGCGACACGTGGAAGGTGCTCGATTTCGGAGTCGCGCGCGCGATCGATCAGGGCGACACGCTGACCAAGGGCGATGTCGTCGGCACGCCCTCGTACATGGCGCCGGAGCAAGCGAGCGGCTCGGCGGCGACGCACGCATGCGACCTCTACGCGCTCGGCGCGATCCTGTATCGCGCGATCACCGGCCAGCCGCCGTACGCCGGCGGCGAGATCGCCGAGACGCTGTACCGCGTCGTCAACACGCGCCCGCCGCGACCGAGCGATGTCGCGCCGGTCAGCGCCAACATCGATCTCGTGCTCGCGATCGGCATGGCGCGTGCGCCCCAAGATCGCTTCGCCACCGCCGACGAATTCACCGCGGCGATCGAAGCGGCGTTCGCGAACGCGTTGTCGCCGAAGCTCGTCGCGCGCGCGCGTGATCTCGAGCGCGCCGGCGCATGGGCGCCGAATCGCCGGCAATCGACGGCGCCGACGAAGGTGCCACGCGGTAGCGCGTGATCGCGACCGCGCGACTTCGCCTGCGGCCGCTGACCGTCGCGGACGCGCCGAAGCTCTTCGCGATGAGCCAAGCCGCCGGCATGCGCCGGTGGATTCCGGATCAGGTCTATCGCGACGAAGCGCACGCGGCCGAGGTCGTCGCCAGCCTCGCCGACTTCGCCGCGCAAGCGTTCGATCCGCGTGCTCGGCCGTTCGTGCTCGGCATCGAGCACGACCGCGAGCTCGTCGGGCACGTCGGGCTGAGCCCGTGTCGTGGATCTGTCGAGGTCGGCTATGCGATCGAAGATGCGCATCAGGGCCGTGGGCTCGCGAGCGAAGCCGTGCGCGCGATGGTCGAATGGGCGCAGCTACCCGAGGTGCTCGGGATCGTCGCGGCGGACAACGTCGCGTCGGCGCGAGTGCTCGAGAAAGCCGGGTTCGCCAGGATCGGCGACGGCCCGTATCGGCGCACGACCTGACTGCCGCGGCCGTTATCGCCGACAGTGCGCCACGGTGTAGTCGTCCGCGACGGTGTTGATCGGATCGCCGTGATGTCCGGCTTCCCACCGCGCGAGGAATTCGTGGAGCTGCGCGAGATCGCGCTCGTCGTGCTGCGCGCACGCACGGCGTGCAATGCCGCCGAGCACCATGCGCAGATCGCGATCGTGGCTCTTCGTCGCCGGCGCCGCCAGAGCTGCGGCGATCTGCGGCAACAACAGCTCGGTTCGCGACCACCCCGTCGATAGCGCCGGCCATGCGGTCGGCGCGAGCAAGAACGCGTCGGGTGCCTGGTGCAGCATCGCGGCGAATTCGGCCCGCGTGATCGGTGCGCCGAACGTGCGCGCGAAGTGCGACCACGCGACGCTGTGGTCGTCGGGACTGCCATCGATGTCGCGCCATCTGCTGTCGATGGCCGCGAGCATGTAGAGCAAGACGCCGCGGCGGGCCGGATACGCCCACCACGATCGAGTGAGCTCGGGGACGAGCCCGCTCGCACCGTCGGTGAACATCGGCGCCGCGGCGCGCAGCACGGTCGACCAGGTTTGCTCGTCGGGCTCGACCGTATGCAGGAAACCGACGAGCTCGTCGATCGACATCACCTGGATCACCAGCTGGATCGAATCGACATCGCCGGCGAGCAGCATCTCGATCGCCCGTCGCCGTGTCGGTTCGGTCGCGAACACGCCGCGCACCCAATCGCGAGTGACCGCGAGATCGCGCGAGGATCGCTCGTGCCACTGCCGCGGCTCGCGATCGGATGTGTGCTTGCGCAGGAACCGATAGCCGAGCGTCACGCGATCGAGACCCTCGAACGTCGCGCCGGGTGCGAGCAGTGGAGCCTCGTAGACCGCCAGCGGTTTCAGGTCGTCGTCGGAGAGCGCCGGCAAGCTCGCCGTGACCCACACCGCCCAGGCGTGCTCGGCGTCGAGCCAGCGCGGCGACATCGCGTTCGCCTGACGAGCGTCGACGAAACGATCGACCCGCTCGAGCAACCAGCGACGGATCTCGTGCCCGAGCGCAGGATCCGAATCGCCGACGAGCGCGGCCATTCGTAGCATCGCTTCGATCGGGTGCACGTTGGGCTGCTGCGAATCGTCGCTCGCCGGCGGTTCTGCCTCGAGCGAAACGATGTACGCCGGCCAACCGATGCGCGGGACGTGCTCGGGTCGCGCGGCCGCGAACCGGTCGGTCGCGCAGGCACCGCACGCAATGATCAGAACGAACACCAGCCGCGACATCGCCCGTCATCAAGCTATCAACGCCGACTCGAGCGGCAATTTAAGAAAAGCTGTCGGGCAGCGCGAGCAATACGTCGGGGTGAGAGGATTCGAACCTCCGACTCCCTGGTCCCAAACCAGGTGCGCTACCAGGCTGCGCTACACCCCGTACGTGACGGGATACCCGATCACGTCAAGAACGTCCAGATCAGGATGGCCAACGTGAACAACACGAGGCCGACCGGGACGACGGTCGGCATCCGACGGCGCACGCTTGCCGGGCGCGCGCATCCGGTCGAAGAAGCTGGCTTCGAGCCGGCGCCACGCGTTCTTGTGCAGCACGGTGCCGCCCGATCTGAGCCCGAAAACGAAAACGCGGCCCGATGGCCGCGTTCGCCGGTAACTCCAACGCTGCGTTACTTCTTCTTGGCTTTCGGTGCGGCCGGAGCAGGCGCCGCGGTCTGCACGTCGGGCGCCGGCGCCGATGGCGTCTTGCCGCCGGCGTACGCGAAGTAGTTGCGCAGCATCGTCGTCTCGAGGTTGAGATCGCCGAGCGTGCTCTTACCCTCGCCGGCTTTGATCGCCTCGTCGAGCTTGCCTTCGCACGTATCGCACGGGACCTTCGCGACCTTCGGCAGCGCGAGCAAGATGCTCTGGCGAACGAGGCGATCCTCGCTCTTCGCGGCATCGAGCAGCACCGGAGCGACCGACGACGCCTGCTGGCCCATCTTGCCGAGCTCGAGCATCGCGCGCTCGATCTCGCCTTCGTAGAGGCCGAGCAGCTCGTCCTTGGTCCACGAATCGATGTCCTTGATGTACGGCGCGACGTTCTTCTTCGCGTCGGCGCTGTTGGGCTTGTCCCACGACTTGAGCGTGGCCGCGTAGCAATTCATGTCCGACTTGCAGCGCAGCGCGACCTCGATGCGAGCGATGTGCGTCTGGAACATGCGGCCGGTGTACTTGAGGCCTTTGGCGCGGTTGTCGAGATCCTTGAACGGCTTGAGCGCGTCCTTGTGCTTGCCTTGGGCGACCTTGAAATCGTCCTCGGCTTTCTTGGCCGCTTCGGCGGCGGCGCGAATGTCTTCGGCCGTCTTGCTCTTGTCGTTCGTCGCCTTCAGCGCGTTCGACTTGGCGTCGTCCTTCTTCTTGCGCGCGGCCTCGAACTCCTTGTCGGCGGCATCCGCGTCAGCCTTCGGCTTGGCGTCGGCCTTCGCGCGGTAGTCATTCGCTTGCTTGTAGTACTGGTCGGCGAGGTCGTTGAGCTCTTTGATATGCGCGGGGTCGCGCGACAGACGCGCGAACGCGGTCGCCGACTCCGTGCGCAGGTTCAAGTCCGCGTGGTTGTCGAACGCGATCTTGCCGAGCTCGGCGACACCGGCGTCGTCGTGCGCGACGAACGGATACGCGCCGACCGCGAGGATCCGCGTGTTGATGTCGGTGTCGGCTCCGCCGGCATCGGCTGCAGGCGCGGCGCCTTTGCCGCCCTTGCCTTTCGGTGCCGCTTTCGGCGCCGGCGCGGCCTTGTCCCACATCGAACGAACTTTCGGCGCCGCGCTCGCCGCGCCGATCTTGCGGAGCGAGTCGAACACCGCGTTGAACTGCGTCGAGCCGCTCGGCGCGTCGTCCTGGAAGTACTGCGGCGCCATCGGGCGATCGAGCACCGCGAGCAAATCGGGCACCGATGCGGGATCGTAGAAGTCGCCGAGCACGACGGCCGGGTAAAAGTCCATCGCCGAAACCGGCTGGCACTGATCGGGCGGCGCGTCGCCGCGGTCGCCGCAGTACAGATCGAGCTTCTTGTCCTTGAACAGCTGGGCGATGTCGGGGTCCTGACGCGACAGGATCTTGCGCAACGCCGTCTCGGCGTCGGGGCCGCTCGCGACGAGCGCGCGGCGGATCTGCGTGAACAGCTCCGGCGTGAGGTACATCGCGCGGACGAGCGTCTTGACGGCGTTCGTCACGCGGAGATCGCCGAGCGCGTTGATCGACGCGCCGGTGACCCCGAGGAACAGGCCGTATTTCTCTTCGAGCGCGCGCGCGTTCTCTTTGTCCTTCGCCGTGCGCGGATGTTGTGGCGGATCGCGATCGATCAGCTTGACCAGCGCAGCCGCGGCCTTGCCCTTCTGGCCCTGGTACTTGCCGATCGCGCGAATCGCCGACACCTGCGCTGCGATCAGCTTCTTGGTGACCGGCTTACTCGAGATATCGATGAGCGCGTCGAGGCCGGCATCGGCGGATGCATCGGCCGCCGCTTCGCCGAGCGCGTCGGCGGCTTTCTGCGCGCTGTCGACCGAGCGCGGGTTCGCTTCGTCGACATCGGTCAACGCCTTCGCCAAGAACGGCATCGCCGCGCCCCAGTTGGCGGGGCGGCCGGCCTTCGCGTAGTCGGTGAAGAACCCGAGCGACGCGGTTCCCTTGACCGGCTTGCCGTCGGAACCGACGGTATCCGGCGTCAGTGGACGCGCGAGCGAGATGATCACTTGGAGCAGCCGAACCGGCTTGCCCTGATCTTGCCACGCTTGGCCGAGCGCATCGATCGCGCTCGGATCACCGAGCTCCTCGAGCTGCGTGACGGCACGTTCGGCCTCACGCGGATCGCCGAGCTTCTTTGTCCACGTCGAGGCTTTGTACGGGTTGTCCGGACAGCCGGCGAGGCTGACCAACAACCCCGCCAACACGAGCGAGGAGAGTCGCATCATGGGAATAGCCAGCTCCTACTTGTTCTTGACGGCGAACAACAGATTGTCGAACCCGGCCGCTTTGGCGGTGTTGACGATCTTGTTGATCAACCGCGCGTCGGTCTCCTGGTCGGCCTGGAGAATCGCGAGCCCGTCGGGACAGATCTTACCCGGCTGTGGCCGGATATTCTGCTTGGCATCTTCGCAGGCTTTGAGGAGCTCTTTCGGCTCCCGGCCCATGCCGACATCCTCTTTGATCTTCTTGGCCGCCGCGTCGAGCCGCTCGAACAACGCGTCGATCTTGAACGTGGGTGAATCGTCGTGCAGCACGCTGTCCACCGTGGCGACGAGCTGACCTTGGTAGGTGATCTCGTTCTTCGTCACGATGATGACGGGCGCCTGTTGCAACGTGTCGTGAGAGTTCGCCATCGGCAGCTCGAGGCCCTTTTGAGCCTGGAGCAACTGCCCCGATGACGAGAACACCATCAAGAGGAACGTGACCAAGATCGTCATCATGTCGACGAACGGGGTCAGGTTCAGCGCGATGTTGGTGCCGCGGGCACCGCCCGATCCAGACGAGCCCGTCTTCTTGACGAGATGCTTGAAGTGGACCGAGTGGTAGAGGCGTGAGCCTGCTGCTTTTACCGGCATGCGTGCTCCTACAAGCTCGGCCGAGCGGCGAGGCCGTTCGGATCGGTGAGACCTACGTCGACGAACCCGACCTTCACGGCGTAGTCCATCGCGGAGATGATGTCTTGGTACTTGACCTCTGCTTGCGACGTCGATTCCGCGGCGACCTCGATGTCGGTGCGGTCAGCAAAGAACGCCGAGGCCTTGTGCTCTTTGAGCGTGGTCTCGAACTTGTCCCAGTCTTGCTGATCGCCCTTCTTCGGGATCTCTTGGAACTCGTTGACGCGCGACAGCCCGACCCAGATGCGGTCGGCTTGTACGAGCACGGACAGAGTCACGTGCTCGTCGTCCTGCTGGACGTTCGTCGTGTCGCGCGTCTTGCCCTTCGGCTGGATATTGATCTGGGCGATGTTCACCCAGACTGCAGTCACCAGCAGGAAGGCCGTCAAGCAGCTCATCAGATCGATGAACGGGACGATGTTGAGCTCTACGTTGAGGCTCTTTTTTCCGTCTCCGGTTCCGACTGAAGCGCCCATGGTGGTTTCTCCTCGCCAGGTTGAAGGTTAGGAGACGATCACTGGGGCTGCATCTGCGCGCGGTGCGTCGTCACGAGGTTGACGACCTGCACGGTCACCTCGTTGATGTCGTCGGTAACGTGCGTGGTCTTGCCCTGCAGCAGCGAGAAGCCGAGCAGACCGACCAGCGACGTGCCGATACCGAACGCGGTGCAGTTCAGCGCTTCTGCAATACCGTTCGCGAGCTCGGTCGCCTTGTTGCCGCCTTCGTCGCTACCGACGGAGCCGAACGACTTGATCATGCCCGAGATGGTTCCGAGCAGACCGGCCATAACGGCGAAGTTCGCGGTCATCGCCAGGTACGGCGTGCGCGCGTTGATCTTCGGCAGCTCGCGGAGCGCGGCCTCGTCCATCGCGGCCTGGACTTCTTCATCGCTCTTGTTGAACTTCATCAAGCCCGCTTGAACGATGCGGGTCATCGGCGTCGGGTTACCCGAGCAAACTTTGATCGCACCTTGGACATTGCCGCTCATCACTTGGCTCTTGAGCAGCGCAAGCAGCTTGTCCTTGTCGACCGACGCGCGGAACAGATAGACCGCGCGTTCCACGATGATCGCGATGGTGACGACCGAGGTGAAAAGGATGGGCCACATGCCCCATCCGCCCTTGTGGAATGCAGTCGAGATCGCAGTCAGCATTAGAGCTCCCTGTTGTGGTCGTCGCGCTTAGTGCAACGATGGATCCATCTGGCAAATACAAGACAAGACACGATCACTAAATGTAGGTTCACCGAAACCGGCCGTAGCATCTCGCGCCGCACCGAGGCGAAAAGCGACGGTTGATCAAAATGTGCAAGACTGTGGGAACTTAACGGTTCTTCGATCTGTCGGACTCATCAATGAAGCTGCCGCGATTCTTCGGGCTCGTCGACCTCGGCATCCTCACCGTGATCGCGGCCGCGGTCGTGCTGCCGCCGCGCGAGATGTACGCGAGCGATGCGATCAAAGGCGACGACGCGAAGCAATTCGCGGTCGCGCTCGCCGAAGCGCGGACCATCGTTCATCCAGACGACGGTCGCGCGGCCGAGGCTTTCGCGCGCGTGCTCGGCGAAGCAAACCAGAAGGATTGGGCGATCGACGCGGCGGTCTCATCGAGCGAGCGCGCCAAAGGCTCGCCGACGCGATGGCGTGCTTTGCTCGCCGCGAGCGTCGCGTTCGTCGATCGGCTCGACGTCATCCCCGGGCTCGACTTTGCGAACCGCGCGTTGGTGGCGTGCGGCGCCGAATCTGCCAATTGCCCGACGTGGGAACAGATCCGCATGGAGCTGTACCAACAGAGCCTCGACGCGGGCGTGAAGTCGGGCATCGACCCGCATCACGATCCGCGCGGATTCCGCAAGGCCAGCGAAACCAACATGCGCGAGATTCATCTCGGCGGCAGCCGCGAGAGCGAGCGTGGCAGCGCGACTCCGGCCGGGTCGAACGGGGCGACCGGCAGCAACGCCGGCTCTGCTTCCGCGCCGTAACGCGCTATCATTCCTTCCATGAGGCGCTTGCTGTTCGTGGTCGGCCTGATCGGCTGCGGCAGCACGGCGGGCCAAACCCCGCGCAAGCTCACCGCGCGCGAGATCGTCGACGCGTCCAGCCCCGCCGTGGTCGAGGTCGAAGCCGGCGACGATCGCGTCGGCACCGGCTTCATTGTCGACAAGTCGGGCCTGATCGCTACGAACCTGCACGTGATCGAAGGCGAAACGACGATCAAAGTGAAGCTCTACAAGGAGCAGGGCGCGCTGCCCGTGATGTCGATCGCCGGCGTCGATCGCGCGCACGACCTCGCGCTGATGTGGATCAAGGCGCCGCACGCGCTCCACGCGGTCAAGCTCGGCGACTCCAACGTGATGTCGGCCGGTGACCCGATCTTCACGATCGGCAACCCGCTCGGTGAAGAGTTTTCGTACTCGATCACGGGCGGCTTGATCTCGCAGGTGCGCCAGGTCACGAGCGACCTGACGATCTTGCAGTTCGACGCGCCGATCTCGCTCGGCTCGAGCGGCGGGCCGCTGTTCAACCAGTTCGGCGAGGTCGTCGGCGTGACGACGATGATCGTCAAGGAAGCCGGCGCGCAGAACATCAACCTGGCGATGCCGACGAATTATCTGTCGCCGATGCTGAAGCAGCCGCGGACGATCGCGCTCGCCGAGTTCGCGAAGGCGACGCTCGATCTCGCGATCCAGCACGGCGAGGCTCCGCACGCGGGCGAAGGCTCCGACGGCGGCGAGGATGCCGACGTCGAGATCCGCCGCGACGTGCCGAACCACACGACCAAGGTGCTCGACGGTTGCTCGGTGAAAGACGTGCAGGATTACGTCACGTCGATCGCACAGGCGATCGAGAGCGGCGCGCCGCTCTACAACCAGAAGACTCGCGAGGGCTACGAGGCGTGCTATCGCGTCTACGAAGGCACGGCGCTGCGCTACGCGAACGCGAACGACGTCGCATGCAAGGGCGTGCGCGCCGCGTTCGGCGACGGCCTGCTCCGCGCCAAGACGCTCGAGACCTACAAAGAAAAAGCGTGGGCGATGCGCGACGCATTCGACGGCTTGATCGATGTCGCACAGCGCTGGGCGCAGCAGAATCACGCCACGCTGCCGGTCAATTGACTGCGCTCCTTCGGCGGGTGCGGCGTTCGCCGGACTTGCAATGATCCTCTATCTGTTCGACATCGACGGCACGCTGCTCGACGCTCACGGCTCGGGTCGCGCCGCGTTCGATGCGGTGATGCACGCGCAGCACGGCGTCGCCGAAGCGAGCGCCGGCGTGCGTTACGGCGGCAAGACCGACCCGGCGATCGTCGACGAGATCTTCGCCGCGCGGCTGGGCCGTAGCGCGACCGCGGGTGAGCGCGCGACGTTCTTGGCCGCGTATCTGCCGGAGCTGCGCGCTCGCCTACAAGTTCGCGTGCTCGGCGGCGCGCACGAATCGCTCGCGTACTTGCGCGGCCGCGCGCGGCTCGGCATCGCGACCGGAAACATCCGCGCCGGCGCCGACGCGAAGCTCGCCGCGGCCGGGCTCGTCGATCACTTCGAGCTCGGCGGTTACGGCGACGACTCGCACGTGCGTGCCGAGCTGGTCGCCCGCGCGATCGAGCGCGCGCGCAACACCGGCGCGGTCCATGAAGTGATCGTCGTCGGCGATACGATCCACGACATCGCCGCGGCGCGCGCGTGCAACGCGACGGTGTGCGCGGTCGCGACCGGCAGCGATCCGGCAAGCGCGCTCGCTCACGCCGACGTGGTGCTCGCGTCGTTACACGAGCTGCCGGCGTGGCACGACGCGCGTTACAAGCTGCGCGGATCGACCACGCCGACGTAGCTGAAGCCGGCGCGCACCGACGTGTCCATCGCGGCGATCAGCTGCTGGTACGAGATCGGATCGGCGTTCGTGCTATCGGCGGCGATCAAGACGTGCGGCTGCTCGCCCGACGGCGCCGGGTTGATCTCCTTCATCGCGGTCTCGAGCTGCGCCCAGTCGAACGCCGGCAGCTGCCGCGCCTCGCCGGTCGGCTTGGCCTCGACGCGAATGCTGTCGCGCTCGATCAACACCGACAGCGTCGGCGGCGGCTCGCCGACCGAGTCGCGGCCGCGGCCCTGCGCCGAGTTCTTGAGGTGCGCGGTGTTCACCCACACCGCGGTCACGAGCAAGAACGCGGTGAGGCAGCTCATCACGTCGACGAACGGGATGATGTTGAGCTCGACGTTGACCGAGCCCTTGGAACCGGTGCCGATGGATGCCGCCATGGCGACGAGACACGGTGAGGCTCGCGCAGTTGCACGCTAGTGCAGCGCGGCGCCGAGCTCGCCGGCTTTGGCGCGCGCGGCGATGCACGCGTCGATCGCGACGAGTGCGCGATCGAGGTGCTCGCGACCGTTTGGAATGCGCGTGACGTGCGGCTCGAACGCGGCGACGAGCTCGGCGCGGGAATTCGCGTCGCACAGCGAGCGCGTGGCGTCGAGCAGATCGGCGGCGTCGGGCGGCGTGACGTGCGCGAGCAGCTCCGCCAACCGCGCGCGCACCGCGGCCCAAATCGCAGCGCGTGTCGCCGGCCGCCGAAAATACGCGGTGATCGCGGGCATCGTCGCCGACGATGGCAACGCGCCCAGCGCGAGCTCGACCGCGGCCGGTGCGACCGCCGGACCGAACGCGCCGAGCGGCTCGGCGGTCCAGCTCGGGTCGTGCGTCGCGAGCGCGGCGATGCGGTCGAACATCGCGCGATCGCCGCCGGCGGCCGCGACCACGCTCGCCACCGGCGTGATGCCGCGTGCGAGATCGCGCATCGTGCGCTGCTTCGCCGACGCGCGCACCGCGGCCGGGAGCTGATCGGCGCCGACCAGCGCGATCAGATCCTCGTCGAGATCGCCGGCGAGCTCGCCCGGCTCGCTCAGCGCCTTGAGCTCGAGCCGCGGCGCGAATCGCGCGGCGAGCCACTTCTGCCACGCGGCGCGCTCGCCGTCGCCGACGAGCGGATCGATCGCGCGCGCGATCGCGGCCGCCGCCACCGCGGCACCGAGCTCGGGCCCCGCGAGCGCGCGAAGCTCGTCGAGCGCGTCCCGAGGCGGCAGCTCGCCGCGCCGCACCGCGAGCTCGAGATCCTCGCCGAGCGCGACGCGCTGCCCGAGCGACAGCGCGCTGCGCGGCGGATCGGCCGGCCGCGCACCTCGCCACGACACGACGTAGTAGCCACCGGTCGGTTGCGCCCACGCCGCGCAGCTCGCGAGTGGCAGCTCCGTGCGCGAGCCGACGAGCGCGCAGATCGGCGCATCGGCACCGGCCACGCGCATGCACACGGGGATCGTCACGCCGCCGCGCGCGCTCGCGACGAGCTTCGGCGATCCGCTGCAGTCGAACGTCAGATCGACGATCGGCACCCCGGCGTGCTCGACATAGGCGGCAAACGCACGAGCGACGTCGGGACCGGCGACGCCTTCGAGCGCGCGCGTGAAGTCTTCGGCGGTCGCCACGCCGCTGCGGTGCGCGTGCAAGTACGCCTGCACCGCGGCACGAAACGCCGCTTCGCCGACCCAGCGCTCGAACGTCGCGAGCACGGACTGGCCCTTGTCGTACTCGGTGTCGTCGAACGAATCGTCGGGATCGGCGTTGTTCGCGACCGCGCGGCGCAGCGGCAGCGCACCCGGCTGCGCGTCGGCCTCGAGCGCCCGGCGCCGGGCGAGCGCGGCATCGAGCGTATCGCCGATGCCGAGCGCGAGGGCCGTACGATCGCCGAGCCAGCTCGCGAACGCCTCGGCGAGCCACAAGTCATTCCACCACGCCTGCGTGACGAGATCGCCGAACCAGAAGTGGGCGAGCTCGTGCGCCGCGACGCGCGTGAACTCGTCGGCGAACGCCGAGCTGCGCGCATCGCCGGCGATCAGCCGCGACGCGAAGGTGACCAGCCCCGGGTTTTCCATCGCGCCGAACAAGCGCGGCACGACGACGAGATCGAGCTTGGGCCACGGCAGCCCGTCGTCGACGTAGCGCTCGAGCTCGTCGACGATTCCCGGCAAGCGCCGCGCGACCACGGCGATGCGATCGCTGCCGCCCGCGAGCGCCGCGACGCGCACCGGGATTTTTCCACGCCCCACGACGCCCACATCGACGAGCTCGAACGGCCCGACTGCGATCGCGACCAAGTAGCTCGCGATCGCCGGCGTCGGCGCGAACTCGAGCTCGCGGCGGCCATCATCGAGTGTCTTGCGCGACGTCTCGGCCATGTTCGCGAGCGCGACTTGATCCGCAGGCACGTCGAGTGTCACGCGCCACGGCGTCTTGAACTTCGGCTCGTCGAAGCACGGCACGATTCGGCGCGCGAACGTCGATTCGCCCTGCGAGAACACGTACCAGCGCGAGCCGGCGCGTTGGCGGAACAGGCCCTCTTGATCTCGCGATGTCAAGCCCGTGTAGTCGATCGCGAGCTCGAGCTCGCCCGGCGAGACCTGCTTGCCGAAGCCGAACGCGATCATCTCGTCGCCGGCGAGCGGCAACCGCGCGAGGTCGCCATGGTCCCACCGTGCGGCCGTGATCTTGATCTGATCGGCGTGCAACCACACGCGATCGGTCGGCGCATCGATGCGCACGCGAATCTTGACGTGGCCGATGAACGCGTCGGCGTGCGGATCGATCTCGAGCCGGAGCTCGTACGCGAGCGGCGTGACACCGTCGGGCAAGCGCAGGCCGGGCGCGTCTGGATTGCGCGCCGCGTCGGGCGGCGATGGCGCCGCATCGATGGGCGGCGGTGCCGGCGGTGTACGCATCGGCGGCGGCGCTGCGTGATGCGGCGCGCACGAGAGCGCGCAGACGAGCACCGCGAACAGCCGACGTGGCATTGCCTCGATTGTGACGTAAGGTCGCCCCGATGTGCCGCAACATCAAGACTCTCTTCAACTACAAACCGCCTGCGACCGACGACGAGGTCCGCGCGGCATCGCTGCAGTTCATCCGCAAGCTCTCGGGCTACACGGCGCCTTCCGACGCGAACGCCAAGGCGTTCGAGCGCGCCGTGCAGAAGACGTTCAACGTCGCGCGCGAGCTGATCGATTCGCTCGAGACCACGGCGGCGCCGAAGAATCGCGCGATCGAAGCCGCGAAGGCGAAGGAACGCAGCGTCAAGCGGTTCGGCACTACGGCGCGGTGATCGTTCCGAGCAGCGCGCCATCCGCGACCTGATCGCCGACGGCGACCTTGATCTCGCCAACGACGCCCGCCTCGGGCGCGCGCACCGTATGCTCCATCTTCATCGCTTCGAGCACGACGATCGCCGCACCAGCAGCAACTTCCTGGCCCGGCGTCACCAGCACTTTGACGACCTTGCCCGGCATCGGCGCGACGAGCCCACCGGCGATCGCCTGGGCAGCGTGTTCGGGAAATCGCGGCTGTTCGAGGAGCGTCGCGAGATCGCCATCGGCGAGCACGTAGACGCGATCGCGATCGCGAACCACGCGCGCGCCGCGGCGGTGATTGCCGTGCTCGACGAACCACACGCGGTCGCCGTCGACGCCGAATTGCGAGACCCGCGTGGTCTTGCCGCCGATCGCGAAGACGATCCCATCGCCGTCGGGCCGGTAGCCGAGCTCGATCTGCGCATCGCCGACCGCGTATGCGACGCGCTGATCTTGCGACGGCACGTTGCGCCAGCCCGGCGGCGCGAGCGGATGCGGATCGCGACGCGCGTCGATGCCGTGCAGCGTTGCCGCGACCGCCGCGACGCGCAGCTTGTCCAACCCCGGCGCGCGCGATGCGAGCTCGCCCGCGTGGGTCTCGAGAAAATGCGTATCGAGCTCGCCGGCTACGAACGCCGGATGCGCCAAGATCCGCGCGAGCTGCTCGCGGTTCGTGGTCACGCCGGGCACCCACGTCCGCGCGAGCGCATCGCGCAGCACCTGCGCCGCCTCGGCGCGTGTCGGCGCGTGCGCGATGATCTTGCCGAGCATCGAGTCGTAGTGGATGCCGATTTCGGAGCCGGCCGTGACGCCGAGGTCGGCGCGCACCGTGCCTGGCACTTCGACGGCGTACAGCGTGCCCGTCGTCGGCAGGTACTCGCGATCGGCGTCCTCGGCGCACAGCCGCACTTCGATCGCCCAGCCGTGCGGCGCGGGCGCGGCGTCGTAGCCGAGCGGCTCGCCACGCGCGATGCGCAGCTGCTCGCGCACGAGGTCGAGCCCGGTGATCGCCTCGGTGACCGGATGCTCGACCTGCAGCCGCGTGTTGACCTCGAGGAAGTAGAAGTTGTTTTGCGGATCGACGATGAACTCGACCGTGCCCGCACCGACGTAGCCGACGGCTTTGCCGAGCGCGATGGCGGCGCTACCCATCGCCGCGCGGCGGACATCGTCGAGCGCGACCGACGGCGCCTCTTCGACGATTTTTTGATGGCGGCGCTGGATCGAGCACTCGCGCTCGTGCAAGTGCACGACGTTGCCATGCGTGTCGCCGAGGATCTGGATCTCGATGTGGCGCGGCCGTGCGACGTAGCGCTCGAACAACAGCGTGTCGTCGCCGAACGATGACAACGCCTCGCCGCGCGCACGCTCGATCGCCTCGGCGAGCTCGTCCGCACTTCGGACGACGCGCATGCCCTTGCCACCGCCGCCCGCCGACGCCTTGACGAGCAGCGGAAATCCGACCGCCTTCGCGTGGTCGACGAGATGCTCGCGGTCGTCGCCGTGATAGCCGGGCACGATGGGCACGCCGGCTTGCTCGGCGAGCCGTTTCGCCGCTTGCTTGCTGCCGAGCGCGCGAATGACATTGGCCGGCGGGCCGACGAACACGAGGCCGGCCTCGGCGACGGCTTCAGCAAATGCGGCGTTCTCGCTCAAGAAGCCGTAGCCCGGATGGATCGCGTTCGCGGCGGTGATGCGCGCGGCATCGAGCAGCGACGCGATCAAGAGATACGACTCGCGCGCGGGCGCCGGCCCGATCCGGACCGCTTCGTCCGCAAACCGGACGTGTGGCGCATCGGCATCGGCATCGGAGTACACGGCGACCGTCGCGATGCCCATCGCGCGCGCGGTCCGCATCACGCGCAGCGCGATCTCGCCGCGGTTGGCTACGAGCAGCTTCTCGATCGTGCGCACGTTGCGACGCTACACCGAATCGGGTTGTCGGCGGTCAACCGCCACTGCCGCATTGCGCCGCGCACGTCGAGTGCTCGCAGCTATCCAACGTGAGCGCGGCGTCGAGGCAGGTGCCGACGAGATCCGACGAGCACGTGTTCATCGCGTTGCTCCCTAACGGCTCGCCGTTCGGACACTCGCACGCCAGGAACGTCGGGCACGCGCCTTCGAACGCGCTCACCTGCGAGCTGCACGATGACGTCGTGCAGTCAACGCACTGCTGTGACGCACTACCATCTGCGACGCAGGCCGAGTAGTCGACGCTATTGTTGCCACCGCACGCGACGAGAAACACGACGACCTGCAACGCTCTCATCGATCGAGGTTCGCATAGTTCGTTGCCGTACACGGCTCTCTCATTGTAGACAGAGCCGTGGACGAGCGCAGCAATCGTGAAATCGCGCGGCAACGGCAACGCGCCGCGGGCGAGCGCTCGGCCAAGCTCGCAGCCGCGCTCATGAAGCTCACCGACGCGAAGCTGCGCTCGCTCGACGTCGAGGACCACGTCCGCGAATCGATCGAGCGAGCGCGCAAGATCACGTCGCACATCGCGCGCCGCCGCGCCGAGCGCGAGCTCGCCGGCGATCTGCGCAGCGAAGACTTGCCCGCGCTCGAGGCGAAGCTCGAAGCGCTCGTCGAAGGCAACGCGAACGACGCGCGCGCGTTCCAGGTTGCCGAGCAGTGGCGCGCGCGCTTGATCGAAGAAGGCATCGACGCCGCGGCGAAGATGCCGGCCGAAGCCGCGGCTGCCGCGGCCGCCGACGAGGAGCTGCCGCGCCTGATCGCAGCGGCGAAGCGCGAACGCGACACCGGCAAACCGCCGGGTGCGGCGCGCGCGTTGTTCCGCCGCGTCAACGAGCTGCTCAAGTCGCGTTAGGTCGTGTGCGCCCGGCGAGCTAAGCCAGCACCGGAATCCGGCGCCTAACGCGGCATCGTCGTCGCGCCGGGCTGCTCGTATAGATCGTTGTCAACGACGCCCGTGTCTGTCACCCGGCGTCGGGCTCGGTGCTAGTGGCGGAAGACGCCCCAGCTCGTCGAGCCTTGGACCGGCGCCGAATACGCCGCCGACAACGCGATCGCGACGACCGTGCGCGTGTCGCGCGGATCGATGATGCCGTCGTCCCACAGCCGCGCGGTCGCGAAGTACGGATCGCTTTCTTTGTCGATCATCTGCTCGGTCATCAGCTTCATCGCGCCGAGTTTTTGCTCGTCGACGGCTTCGCCTCGCTTCGCCGCGGCATCGCGCTGGATGATGTCGAGCACGCCGGCGAGTTGTTTGCCGCCCATCACGGCGATGCGGTGATTCGGCCAGGTGAACAAGAAGCGCGGCGCGTAGGCGCGCCCGCTCATCGCGTAGTTGCCCGCGCCGTAGCTCGCGCCGGTCATGATCGTGATCGCGGGGACCGTCGAGTTCGAGACCGCGTTGATGAGCTTCGCGCCGTGCTTGATGATGCCTTCCTGCTCGACCTTCTTGCCGACCATGAAGCCGGTGACGTTTTGCAGGAACAGCAGCGGCACGTCGGACTGGTTGCACAGCTGGATGAACTGCGCGGCCTTTTGCGCCGATTCCGAGAACAAGATGCCGTTGTTCGCGAGGATGCCGACGGGAAAGCCGTGCACGTGCGCCCAACCGCACACGAGCGTCGGGCCGTAGAGCGACTTGAACTCGGAAAACCGCGAGCCGTCGACGATCCGCGCGATCACCTCGCGCGAGTCGAACGGCACCTTGATGTCGGGCGATGCGATGCCGAGGAGCTCGTCCGCGGAATAGCGCGGCGGCTCGATCTCGCGCGCCAGAGGAGAGCCGCCTTTGCGCCACTCGAGGTGGGCGACGATCTCGCGGCCGATGCGAATCGCGTCGTGCTCGTCGCGCGCGAGGTAGTCGCTCACGCCCGAGACGCGCGAGTGCATTTCGGCGCCGCCGAGGTCCTCGTGCGTGGTGTCCTCGCCGGTCGCCATCTTCACGAGCGGCGGGCCCGCGAGATAGACCTGCGCTTGGTCCTGCACCATCACCACGTAGTCCGACATGCCCGGGATGTACGCGCCGCCCGCGGTCGAGCTGCCGAACACGAGGCAGATCGATGGAATTCGCGCCTCCGAGCGCCGCGTCAGATCGCGAAAGCCGCGGCCGCCGGGCACGAAGATCTTCGACTGGTTCGGCAGATCCGCGCCCGCCGATTCGATCAGCGAGATCGAAGGCAATCGGTTTTGGTCGGCGATGTCGTTGCAGCGGCCGGACTTCGCTGCGGTGAGCTCGCTGATCGCACCGCCTTTGACCGTCGAGTCGTTCGCGGTGATCACGCACTCGACGCCGGAGACCTTGCCGATGCCGCCGATGAAGCCGGCACCGACGGTGTGACCGGCGACGCCGATGCCCGCGAGTGGCGCGAGCTCCAAGAAGTACGAATCGCGATCGAGCAACAGCTCGACGCGCTCGCGCGGCAGCAGCTTGCCCGCGGCTTTGTGCCGGCTCGTGTACTTCTCGCCGCCGCCGACGGTCGCCTCGCGCATCGCCGCGGCAAGCTTGCCGAGGGCCGCGCTGTTCGCGTCGTGGTTCGCGCGAAACTCTGGCGCGCGCGCGTCGATCTTCGTCGCGATCACGGGATAGCGCTGGCGCATGCCGGCGCATGGTACACGACGCGCGGTTGGAGTAGTTTTCGGCCATGGCGAACGTGATCGAGGAAGCGAAGTCGGGACGCGCGAGCTGCCGCACGTGCAAGAAGCCGATCGCGAAGGGCGAGCTGCGGCTGGGCGTCGAACAGGTAACGCAGTTCTCCGATACCCCGAGCATGCAGTGGAATCACCTGCTGTGTGCCGCCGCGAAGTTGCCCGCCGAGCTCAAGGCGTCGCTCGACGAGTTTTCCGGCACCGTGCCGAATCGCGCCGAGCTCGACAAGGTGATGGACGAAGCGCTCAAGAAGGGCCACGCGAAGCCGGCCGGATTCCCTTGCGTCGATCGCGCGCCGACCGGCCGCGCGAAGTGTATGCAGTGCGAGGAAGCGATCGCGAAGGACAGCTTCCGCGTCGCGGTCGAGCGCGAGATCGATACCGGCACGATGGTCACGCGCGGCGCCGGCTATCTCCATCCGAAGTGCGTCGATGCGAACCTCGACAACACGGGGGGCTCTAAAGAGGAGCTGCTCACCGGCATTCGCGCGAACTCGCGGCTGGCGGCGAACGATCTCGACGCGGTGATCGCCGAAATTGGCGACCCCGCCTGAAACTGGCGATCATTCGAGCCATGAGATGGCTCGCGGTGATCGCCGCGCTGTGCACCGCCGCGCGCGCCGATAGCGGCGACGCCGACAAAGCGCGTCGCGCGCTCGCGGTGATCGACGGCCGGCCGGCAACCGCGCACGGCGAGCTGGTCGGCGCGGCGCAGCTGTCGTCCGGCGATGGCTACGTCGTGGAGCGGCCGCAGCGCGCGTTCGGCGCGCCGTACGTGATCGCGTATCTCAAGAGCACGATCGCCGAAGTCCGCGCGTTGTATCCCGGCGTGCCGGCGCTGCCGATTTACGACCTGTCGGCGGAGCACGGCGGCAAGATCTCGGACCACGTCTCGCATCGGACCGGGCTCGACGTCGACGTCGGTTACTACGCGCAGCACGGCCAGCTCGATCTCGAAGCGACGTGGGCGCTCGTGGTCGCGTTCGCGCGCACCGCCGACCGGCCGGATGGCGTCGAGATGATCTTCCTCGACTACGAGCTACAGCGCCGGCTCTATAACTGGGCGCGCGCGCGCGGCACACCGGATTCCGCGCTCGCCTTCGTGTTGCAATATCCGCGCGGCCCGCACGAGCTCGCCGGCCTGGTGCGGCACTGGCCCAACCACACCGATCACCTGCACGTGCGCTTCAAGGCGCGCTGACGATCGTCGCGGTCGGCAGCGCCGGCTGTTCGTCGGCGAGGATGCGTGCGGCGCGCGACATCACGCGCGCGACCAACGCCGTCGCGACGAGCGACATCACGCCGCCGAATGCGAGCACGCCGATCGCGCCGTAGCGCTCGATGCCGATGTTGGCGACCGCGATCGAGATCAACATCGCGACGACGAACGCGAGTCCGCGCAACGACACCGTTTCCGCGACGCCGGCGAGCGCATGGAGCTGGCGCAGCGCGAACACGACCACCGCGATCGTCGCGACCGCCACGATCGGCTCGCCGATCGACAACGAATCGAGCATCTGCAGCTCGTTGGACGACGCCTTGCCCAGCGTGAATGCGTAGGCATACGGAATCTTGAAGAGCATCACGCCGGCACACCAACCGGCGCCGAAGCCGGCGAGCACGAACACGCGGCGCGGCGTGCCATCAAGCGCGGCACGCGCGACCGCAAAGGCGCCGAGCGAGAGCACGCCGAACAGCACGAGCTCGGCGCTGCTCTGGACGAGCATCGCGATCTGATACGGACCGCTCGACGTGTCGCCGAACGTCGAGACGAATTGCAGCATCGCGAGCGCGACGATGACGGTCGCGGCGATGCGCAGCCACAGCGAGCCGGCGATCGCGCGCAGGCCGACCGCAGCGAGCCGCGCCGACGGCACCGGCTCGAGCGCGGGCCGCACCAGCACGGCGAGCGCGAGCACGCAGCACGTCGTCGCGATGCCGATGCACGACTGCACCATGATCAAGTGGCGTTCGAACGCGACGACGCCGTCGGTGCTGGCGAGCAGCATCGGCAGCAGCGAGTACGCGACGGCGGCGAGCGCGAGGATCAACGGCAGCGCGATCGCGAGCACATGGCCGCGGCGGATCGCGCGCGCGTCGCCGGCGCGAGCCGCACCGTGCCACGCCGCGATGCCCCACGCGATCGGCGCCGCGCATTGCAGCGCGAACATCGCGAAGCTGTAGACCGACAGCCCGGTCGTGCCGTGCGCCGCCGACGCGACCCACAGCGTGCGCAGCGTCATCGACACGATGCTGCTGACGAGCTGCGCCGCGGAGATCCACGCGACGACGCGCATGGCTTTGTGACCGCCGCCGGTCAGCCGCGACGCGAGCTCGAACAGGCCCGCGCACGTCGCGAGCTGGATCCCGCTCCACATCGCACCTGCCGCGAGCGGTGCGGTCTCGAACGACAACCAACTCGCGCCAGAGTCGATCACGAAGTCGACGAGCCGCAAGGCCACCGCGGCGATGCACGCGGTGACAAACAGCGGCGTGGTGCGAATGCGGGCGAACATCAGTAACCCTCCGTCTTCGAGATCACCTCGTTCATGATCTCGCGCGTGCCTCCGCCGATCGGATAGAGCCGCGCGTCGCGATACAGCCGCTCGACGAGCGTCTCGCGCATGTAGCCGTAGCCGCCGTGGATCTGCACGGCCGCGTCGCAGATCGAGCTGCACGCGTCGGTCGCGACGTTCTTGGCCATCGCGGCGAGCCCGGCGGGTTGTTCGCCGCGCAGCACGCGAGCGACGGCCTCGCCGGTGAGCGCGCGAGCGGCCGCGAGCTTGCTCGCCATGTCGGCGAGCTTGTGGCGCGTGACCTGAAACCCGGCAAGCGGCTTGCCGAACGCCTCGCGCTGGCGGGCGTATTCGATCGATTCGCGGTAGGCGAGCTCGCCGATCGCGACGCATTGCCCGGCGAGCGCGAGCCGCTCGCCCGCGAAGTTCAGCATGATCATCGGGAACGCGCCGTGCTCGGGGCCGATGCGGTTCGCGATCGGCACGCGGCAGCCGTCGAAGCGCAGCTCGGCGGTGTCGCTCGCCCACCAGCCGGTCTTCTTGAGCTTCTTGCTGACGATGAAGCCCGGCGTGCCGCGCTCGATCACGACCAGCGACACGCCGGCGTGGCCCGGCCCGCCGGTGCGCACCGCGCACGTCACGAAGTCGGCGCGCGTCCCCGACGTGATGAACGTCTTCGCGCCGGTGACGATGTAGTGATCGCCGTCGCGGTCGGCGCGCGTGGTGAGCGATGCGACGTCGCTGCCGCCGCCCGGCTCGGTGATCGCGAGCGATGCGATCTTGCCCTGCGTCAGGCACGGCGTGACGAAGCGCGCGTGTTGCTCGGGCGTGCCGAACCGCACGATCGGCGGCAGCGCGATGCCGTGCGTGCCCAAGCCGACGATGGTGCCGACCGATCGGCCGGCGAGCACGAGCTCTTCGGCGGCGACGATGACGTGATCGAGCCCACCGCCCTGCCCGCCGAGCGCTTCGGGATAGCCGATGCCGGTGACGCCCGCGCGCGCGGCCTCGGCGTAGAGCTCGACGGGAAACTCTTCGTCCTCTTCCCAGTCGGCGCCATGCGGCGCGATGTGCGCTTGCGCGAACCGGCGCGTGCTCGCGCGAATCGCCGCGTGCTCTTCGGTCTCGAACAGGTACGCCACCGCGGCGATGATAGCGCGTTACGCGAAGACTTCAGCCACCGTCGGCTGCTGCGGCAGCGCCGCGATCACCCGGCCGGCGCGCAAACTTGTAACAGCGGTGATCAGCGCCGCGACGACCACGCATGCCGGCGCGAGCGTGTCGCCGAGAACCATCGCACCGATCGCAAGCGCGCCGACCGCGAACGCGATCGCGACAAAGCCCCGCGTGCGAATGCGGGCCGCGATCGCGATCGTCACGAGCGCGAGCGCGCCGGCCCCGCGATCGGTGCTGGCGTCGATATACGAGAACATGTCCAACGCGGCCGCGCTCGCCGCGAACCAGGCAATACCCGATGCGGTGATCGCGAGCGGCGCGGGAACCACGCGCGCGAGCCGCCACGCCGCGATCGCGAACCCGCACCACGCGACGATCTCGATGGCAGCGCCGGGCACGAGCTGTGCGATCGCGACGACCACGGCGGCGGTCGCGACCGGCCCGAACGGACGACGGCGCGGCGGCGCGCGGCGATCGCGCGTCGCGAGCCATGCGAGCGGCACGCGCAGCGCGAGCACGCTCCAACCTGCCAGCGCCAGCACCGTCCAGTCGATCGCGCGATACTGCCACTCGAAGAGCGGCGGCGGTGGGTGCGCGACGAGCTGTGCCACCACCATGGCAAGTGCGAGGACGACGTGGCGCCGAGCAACGGCGACCACGAGCGCGGCGATGCCGACCGCGTTCGCGACGAACAGGATCCAGAGATACGCGTCGACGTCGATCGCGCCACGATTCCAGTCGTGTACCGAGACGATCGCTCCCATTACAGCTGCTCCGAAGCACGCGAGCGTTGCGAGCACACGCGCGCTGCCGCTGGTGCGCGCGCGCAGCTCGGCGTAGCCGATCGCGGCGACCATCGTCTGTGCGATTCCGAGCGCGTAGATCGGACCGTACGCACCACCGTAGATGCGGTCGGCCGCCTGTGCGACCGCGCCGATCGCGATCAACGCGAACGCGAACGCCGGCGCCTCGAACATCGTGGCCGAGCTTACATGGTACGAACGCGCATGGCCCTGCCGGCTCAGCTGCAGCGCAGCAAGCACATCTCGTGGTTCGCCCACATGGGCGCGGTCTACCTGTTCCACGACCTGTACGGCTACTTGATGGAGATGTCGCCGGACATCGCCGATCTCGTCGAGGCGTTCGCGCCGGGTCCGACCACGACGCTCGATATCTTGGGCCGCTTTGGCACGCGCTTCGAAGGCGCCGACCCGGCGGAGTTCCTCGACGTGCTCGTCGCGCACGCGGTGCTGCTCGAGCCGGACGAAGACGAGCTCGACAACGTGTGGGCGTTCGTGCCGATCAAGGGCAAGTGGAACACGTGGCAGCGCACCGGCGATCGCCTGCGGCTCTACACCGCGTGGGGCGATCGCCCGATCACCGAGCTCATGCTCGACGCCGACGAGACGCGGATGTGGGACGCGTTCGACGGCGAAAAGCGCATGAACGAGCTCAAGCTGCTGCACGACCCGGCCAAGCTCGCCGCGCTGGTCCGCCGGCTCACGCACTCCGACGTGCAGGCGCTCAAGCTATCGATGATGCCGTGGTCGGCGTATTCGAAGCGGCCGGGCATGGCGCCGCCGTATCTGGCGTCGACGATGCCGTATCACAAGTGGATGCCGGGCACGTCGGTGCCGGCCGCGGTGTCGCTCAGCGAGTACCACCGCGAGACGATCGGCGACGCGAACGAGCAGTTCGATCATCAAGAGACCACGCTGTCGCACTTGCTGCGCATCCCTCATCCGACGTTGAGCGGCCGGACGTACGGCGAAGCGCTCGCCGACGCGCTGAAGATCGATCGCGATGTTCGCGTGCTCGAGATCGGCGCGGGGCTCGGTTACGTCGCGCGCGACGTGATCGCGCGACTTGGCTCGCGCGTGAGGACGTACACGATCGTCGAGCTGTCGCCCGCACTGATGGCGGCGCAGCAGAAGCTGCTCGGCGATCGCGCGACGTGGATCGCGGGCGACGCGCTCGAAGTCGCGCTGCCCGAAGCGGACCTCATCATCTGCAACGAGATGGTCGGCGACTTGCCGGCGCGGCAGCTGTCGCGCGCCGACATCGGCATGAATGTCGACATGAGCGGTGAGGTCGATCTCGGCCGCCTGCGCGCGTACTCGGTGGAAGCCGTGGAGTGCAACGTCAAGCTCGACGACGCGCCCGAGCCGTTCTACCTGCAGTACGGCGCGTTTGCGCTGGTCGCCAAGATCGCACGCGCGCTCGCGCCCGGCGGGACGGCCGTGATCACCGAGTTCGGCTCGCCTGCGATGTATCCGAAGCTGTCTTCGCACCTCGATCACCCCGAGCTATCGACGCACTTCGGTCAGCTGTTGCAAGTCGCGAAGGGCTCGGGCCTCGATGCATCGCTCGAGTTCGTGATCGACCTGTTGGATTTTCAACGCGACGAGAAGGGCCTGGTCACGACCCGCAGTCAGTTCCGCGCGTTGCGCTCGTTGTGCAGCGACGCCGGGATCGATTTGGTGAAGCTCGGCTATACGCCCGCGCTGCTCGATCACGCTGTGGCGGGAAAGCTCGACCTCACCACGGTCGGCGACCTGCGTTGGGATCGCATCGAAGATCGGTTGATGGGCCTCGTGCCGCACGAGTTCAAGGCGTTGCTCGTTTCGAAGCCGAGCTAGCTCGCTCGACCGTGCGCATTCGCGCGTGCGCGTGCGCGCGCGAGCATTGGTCCGCCGCTCGCAACACCTCCAACTAACTTGGAGGACTTGTCACATGTTGCTTCGGCCTAGTGCTCTCGCTATTGCTGCCGCGCTTTCCCTCGGTGCCCCCGCCGCGATGGCGGACTCGCACGTCCCGCCGTCGGCGGAGATCCAACCCGCCGCGACTGCGCCCGCTGTCACGCCCACGCAGGCAAGCCAGGACGATTCGTCGGGCTACGCCAAGCGCGAGCAACAGAACAAGCAGGTCGCGAACTATCACGGCGGCAGCGTGCTCGTGATCGGGATCTCCGGTGGCGCACTGATCGTCATCCTCATCCTGTTGCTGCTGCTCGCCTGAAAATGCGCGCGGTCGCAATCGCCGTCCTCGCCGTGCTCGCCACCGCGTGCGTGCAGCTGCCTTACACGGGTGGCGCACGAGCGGTGACGCCGGCGCAGATGCAGCTCGACGATCACTGGCTGAAGGCCGCTCCGACTCCGGTCGTGCGGCAGCAGCGAGAGACCGACTGCGGCTTGGCTGCGCTCGCGATGGTCGCGGGCGCGTGGGGTCGCAGCTGGAACGTCGGCGAGCTGACGTCGGTGATGCCACCCGGCCGCGAAGGTGTTCGACTCGGCGTGCTGCGCGACTACGCGCGTTCGCATCAACTCGACGCCTTCGCGATCGCGGCATCGCCTCGCGACCTCGAGCACGAGCTCGGGGCGGGACGGCCAGTACTTCTCGGGTTGATGTTGCCGTTCGATCGCGGCCACAACCAAAGCCACTACGAAGTCGCGATCGCGATGAACCCCGCGACGGGCACCGTGATCACGATCGATCCCGCGAGCGGTCGCTGGATGAAGCGAACACGCGCCGTGCTCGACGTCGAATGGAAAGCCGCCGGGTACGCCGCGCTCGTCGTCACCGGCGACCAGCGCGGAAACCCCGTCGCTCAAGGAGAACAACCATGAAGAAGCTCAGCTGTCTCGTACTCGCCCTCGGCTTGGCCGCGGGCTGCCACAAAGGCGACCGCGCGTCCGACAAGGCCGCGGACGAGGTCGTGTCGAAGCAAAAAGATCTGAACAAGGCGGTCGAAGACAACACGCAGAAGCTCGACGACACGCGCGGCAAAGCCGCCGCGCTCCACGACGCGACGACCGCGTTCAACGACCGCAAGGAGATCCGCCTCATCGGGCTCCACGCCGAGGCGGGCATGATCACGCCACAGGGCGACATGATCAGCTCGCTCGCGGCGCAGCTGCCGCTGACCACCGATGCGCGCAAGAGCCTCGACGACAAGGTCGCGGCGCTCGAAGCGCGCATGGGCGACGCCAACGCGAAGATCGGCGATCTGCAGACCGCGACGCCCGATCAATGGAAGGACCGCGACGACGCGGCCGGCGAGGCGATGAAGAACCTCGAGTCGGCGCGCGACGACGCGTGGAAGGCGTTCAAGCACGCGAAGCGCACCGACGGTCACTCGTCGTGACGTGATCCTCGGCGCGACGCATGTTAGCGTCGCGGCGATGGCCAAGCTGCTCGAGTACAACGCCACCGTCGCCGAGCGCATCGATCTCACCGATGCGCTCACGGTCTTCCGGGTCAAGCCGGATCAGTCGCCGGCGGAGCGGCCGTGGTTCGTGCCCGGCCAATACTGCGTGCTCGGCATGAACAACGCCGCCAAGCCCGAGCTCGGCTCGGTGCGGCGCTCGATGTCGATCGCGTCGGCGCCCGAGGACGACGGACCGGTCGAGTTTTACATCCGCTGGGTCGCGAAGCCGGAGTCCGAGAATCCGCTCACGCACTTGTTGTGGACGCTCAAGACCGGCGATCGCGTGTACATGCGCGCCGTCGCGGCCGGCGTGTTCACCGTCAAAGACACGATCGGCGCCGACGATCCGCGCATTCGCGTGATGGTCGCGGCCGGCACCGGCTCGGCGCCGTTCCTCAGCATGGTGCGCAGCGAGCTGCGGCGGAACCCGCACGCGGATCTGTCGCAGTGGGTGCTGCTGCACGGCGCGTCGTATCCGGCCGATCTCGGCTATCGCGACGAGCTCGCGCAGATGGTCGAGCACAACAAGCTCAAATACTGGGGCACCGTGAGTCGGCCGAAAGAGACTCCCGACTGGAAGGGCGACGTCGGCCGCGTCGAATCGTTCTTCGAGCCGGGCCGGCTCGACGATCTCGAGCACCGGCTCGGCTTGCCCGCCGGCGGCTTCACGCCGAAGAACATCGTGATCTACATCTGCGGCCTGACCGGCACGATCACCGGCACGATCATCCCGCTGATCGATCGCGGCTTCGTGCCCGACTTCAAGCGCATCCGCGAAGCGCTCGGCGTGCCGGCCGACTGCAAGGACAGCGTGTTCTACGAGCAGTACGACACCGAGCCGGTTATCAACATCAAGGATCAGGCCGTCGTCGAGCCGCTCAAGGCACGCATGCAAGCCGCCCTGGCGAAGTTGTGACGGCATTCGTCCTCGGTGCGACCGGCTTCGTCGGCCGTGAGGTCGTGCGCCAGCTCGGCGCGCGCAAGACGCCGACCGTCGCACACATCCGTCCCGATTCGATGCGGATCTCGGATTGGCGCCAGAAGTTCGCGAAGTCTGGCGCGACGATCGATACGTCGCCGTGGGACGCCGGCGCGATCGCGCAGGGGCTCGACAAAGCGAAGGCGACCGAGCTGTATATCTTGATCGGCACGACGCGGAAGCGAGCTGCCGCCGAGCGCCTCGACGGCGACATCTACGAGCAGATCGACTACGGGCTGACCAGGCTCGCGGTCGAGGCCGCGACGGCGAGCACCGCCAAGCCGCGGCTCGTCTATCTGTCGGGTCTCGGCGCCGACGCGAAGGCGCGTGGCGCGTACATGCGGGCGCGCGGCAAAGCCGAGGATGCGGTGCGCGGCAGCGGCCTGCCGTGGGTGATCGCGCGACCCGCGCTGATCACCGGCGACCGCGACGATAACCGCACCGGCGAGAAGATCGCGAAGGTCGTCGGTGATGGCTTGCTCGCCGTCGCGGGCGTGTTCAGCAAGCGCACGCAGCAGAAGTGGAAGTCGACCTCGGCCGACGTGCTCGCAGCGGCGCTGATCCGGCTCGGCGAGTCGCCGGAGCACGACCGCGTCGCCGATGGCGCCGAGCTGCGCTAATCCATCCGCTTCATCGGCGCGGTCGGCACGACGATGACCTGGACGTCGCCGCCGATCGTCTTGCAGCTCGCTTCGATCTCGTCGAAATGCGCCTGGAGCTTGTGCATGGCTTCGGTGTCCATCAAATCGTCGACCAGCGCGAGCGAGCAGACGGTGACATCGCCGGCATCGACGTTCGTAAACCGCGCCCACAGATCGCCGGGCTTGTACTGATCGAGCGCGGGGCGCGGCACGCCTTCGCCGGCGACGTGCCGCGCGAACGCGACCGACATGCCCGCGTTGAGCGACTTGTCGAGTTGCGCCACGTTCGTGATGTGCTCGTGGCCGGGCAAGATCACGATCTGCGCGGTGTTGATCGGCGCGGAGACCGTCGAGCGCACCAGCACGTCGAGCGTGCGGCCGCTGGTCGAAGGCTTGAGCACGAGGTTCTTGATCGGCTCGGTGCCGGCGGCGATCGGAGTCGCGCGCATCGACGTGCTCGCGATGCCGTCGATCGCGAGCGCGATGCCGAACTTGGTCGTCGGTGCACCGGCGAGCTCGAACGTGGAATCGGCGCGGACCGGCGCCATGACCATGTACGCATCGCCGATCTCGGTCATCGCGATCACGCTCGGCTCGGTGTTGGTCATGCCGCCGAGCGGGACCGTGCCGCTGATCGTGCGCGTCGGGCCGACCACGAGCTTGACCTTCGCGGCGATTCGCTGCGGCGTCGATCTGAGCTCGCCGAGTTGCGCGATGATCGCGCCGTAGATCGGCGCCTCTTCGATCGCGAAGTGACCGCCGGCGTCGGTCGTGACCTCGCGCAACCCGAAGTCACCGCGGTGCAGGTTCACGATCGGCAATACGCCTGCGCTGTCGGCGTTCAGCCGCGACGAGGCGGCGACCACCGCGTTCGCGACTGGCTTGCCGTGCGTGTCGACGACGTCGCCCTCGACGCGGATGTGCGGCCCTTGCAGGTGCGGCGCCTGTCGCCACAGCCGTACGATCGCGGCACGCGCCGCGGCGGTGTCGGCGTTGCCCACGTCGGCAGCGTAGCGTGCATACGCATCTTCTTGCTCGAGCTCGTGCGCGTGCTTGTCATCGTGAATCGCGCGCGCGACCGGCAGCCACTTCGCGACGAGCGTGCGCGCCGCGGCGTAGTTCTCTTGCCGCGAGCGCGCCAAGTTCCAGTCGATCTCCTCGAGCGCGAACTTCACCGCGGAGTCGTGGAAGCCTTCGGCGTCGAGTGACTCGGTCAGCCGGTGAACGACGCCCAGCGCATCGGCCCAGTGCTCTTGCTGCGCCTCGACCATCGCGCGCGCGAGCTCGACGTGTGCGCGCAGATCGACCTGCGAGACGCGCGCGACCGCGGCCGCCGCGCGCTTGATCGCCTGCTGACCGCGCGGGCCGATCACCGGGAGCTCGAACTGATACGGCATCGATTCGATCAGCGTCTCGGCGCGCACGCGGTCGTCCTCGCACTGCTCGCCCGATTGTACGGCTTCGTTGATCGCGTTGCGCCGCGCCTGGAAATCCAGCGAGGTCTCGCCGAGCGCGCGCAGGCCGATGACGCGCGCGCAGGGTTCGACGTCGGTGCGGTCGACGAACGCTTGCGCCTGCGCCGGTGGTGGCTTCGGCGCATCGTCATCTTTGTGCGCCGCCGCGCTCGCGACGGCGAGGAGCTCGAACGCTTTCGCGGCATCGGGCGTGGCGGCGAGCCCGAGCCGCGGCGGTGCGGGCGTCAAACACACCGTCGGATCGACGAGCTCGGCCATCGCGTCCTCGCCGTCGACGCCGGCGACGCGCGAGAAGCCCTGTCGCACCGCCGAGAATCGCGCGAGCACGCCGTCGAGGCAGCGCAGCTGCGTCGGCCGCGTCATCGGATCGGCCGTGCACGCCGTCGCGCGCGCCAACGACCACCGCGACGCGAGCTTGTCGAACGGCGGCGCGAGCGCCGATGGCGTGACCTGCGCGATCGCCGGCGACCATACGCTACCGAGCTCGGCGGCCGGCGGCTCGCACGACGGCGCCGCCTTGCCACGCTCGTGCACGATCAAGAACGCGAGCGTCGCGAGCACCGCCGCGCCGCGCCACGCGATCGACCACAAGCTCGCGCTGCGATCTGCGCGCTCGAGCGCGGCGAGCAATGCGTCCATGTTCGGATAACGCTTCGCCGGATCGCGTTGCAAGCCGCGGCGCAGCGGCGCGCGCAACCGCCGCGGCACGCGCGAGACATCGAGCGCTTCGACACCGCGCTGGACGTCGCGCTTGAGCTCGTCGAGCGTCTGGCCCTTGAACGGCCGCTCGCCGGTGAGCGCCTCCCACAGCGCGACGCAAAACGCGAACTGATCGGCGGCCGGGCCGACGATGCCGCCGTCCCATTGCTCGGGCGCCATGTACGCCGGCGTGCCGAGCACCGAGCCGGTTGCGGTGATCCCCGATAGCGAGCTCGGCGTCGCGTCGGCGAGCTGGCTGGGCTTCATCGTCGCCTCGAACGAGATCGCAGCCTCGACGCCGCGGGCGAGCCCGAAGTCGGTCACGACGACGCGGCCGTTGCGCGCGCGCAGCACGTTGTGCGGCTTGAAATCGCGGTGCACCAAGCCCGCGTTGTGAGCGGCGGCGAGCCCGCGCCCCGCGGCGATGAACGCGTGCGTGATCTCGCGCGGCGAGCGCTTTGCCGACTTGAGCCAGTCGGCGAGCGTCTCGCCGTCGATCAGCTCCATCGCCACGAAGTCGCGGTCGCCGGCGGTGCCGACCTCGTGCACCGCGACGACGTTCGGATGCGTCAGCCGCGCCATCGCGCGCGCCTCGCGCAACAGCCGCTGGCGCGCGTCATCGGCGCCGTCGCTGCGGCGCAACACCTTGAGCGCGACGCGGCGCTCGAGATCCGGGTCGAACGCGCAGTGCACGACGCCCATCCCGCCTTCGCCGAGCATGCGCTCGAGCTTGTAGCGCCCGAGCGAGTCGCCGATCGGCTGCGCCGCACCGCTCGGCGCACTGCCAGGCGCGGTGGCCGTCTGGGCGAGCTCGTCGCCTTTACCAGCTTCCGCCATCCGCGTCATGAGGATACACGGGTTGCTATGCTGCCGTCGTGACCACCTCCCACGCCGGCTACGACGTCTCCCCACTCCCCGCAGATCGCGTCGAGGCGCTCGCCGCGAGCTTCACGCCCGACGAGCGGCGCGTGATCTTGCACCAGGGCACCGAGCAGCCGTTCTGCGGCCTCTTGCTCGACAACAAACAGGCGGGCACCTACGTGTGCCGGCTGTGCGGCCTGCCGCTGTTCGCGTCGAATTCGAAGTTCGAATCGGGCACCGGCTGGCCGAGCTTCTTCCAGCCGTTCGATCCCGATCACGTCAAGAACCTCACCGACATCAGTCATGGGATGCGCCGAGTCGAGATCCGGTGCGCGCGTTGCGACGCCCATCTCGGCCACGTGTTCGATGACGGTCCGCCGCCGACTCATCAGCGCTATTGCCTCAACTCGGTCTCGATGGCGTTCGTGCCGGAAGGTCAGCCGATCGCGCTGCGATCCTGAGGACTTTCGTAGTTTCGGAAAAATTCTTCACGCGGTTGTCGATCCGCGTCGCCGTCGTTCGACCAGGGGGCATGACGCAAACACAGATTCCGACCGGTCGTTTCGTGTGGTTCGAGTACTTCGTTCCCGACGTCAAGAAGGCGCACGGGTTCTACGGCGAGCTGTTCAACTGGACGACGCAGGACGTGCCGATGGCCGACGGCGCGTACACGATGATCGCAGCAAACGGCCAGACCATGGCCGGCTATCAGACGACGCCGCCCGGCGCACCTAAAAGTGGTCATTGGCTGCCGCACCTGCAAGTCGAAAACGCCGCGGCAAGCGCGGCTCAGGTCAAGAGCCTGGGCGGCAAGGTCCGCATGGAGCCCAAGAAGCTCGGCGACGTCGGCACCGTCGCGGTCGTGGCCGATCCGCTCGACGGCACGTTCTGCCTGTGGCAACCGCAGCAGCACGTCGGCACCGGTGATTGGAGCGGCAAGGCCGGCGCGTTCTGCTGGGTCGAGCTGCAGACGCAGGATCCGGCGAAGTCGCTCGCGTTCTACAAGGCGGTCGGCGGCTTCACCGAGCAGCGCAGCGACGGCATGCCGGACTACACCGTGCTGACGAAGGACGGCGGCATGCGCGGCGGTGTCAACAAGCCACCGATGCAGGCGCCGCAGGCGTGGGTGCCGTACGTGCAGGTCGCGAATTGCGATGCGTCGCTCGACAAGGCGAAGAAGCTCGGCGCCAACATCCTCGTGCCCGCGATGGAGGCGAAGGGCGTCGGCCGCTTCGCGATCTTCGCCGACCCGCAAGGCGGTGTGATCGGGATCCTGCAGCCGAGCTAGGCTCGGGCGCGATGCACGGGGTCGAGCTGATCGATGCGGTGATCGCTCGGAATCGCGAAGCCAAGCCGGCGAAGCTCGCGGCCCTGAAATTTCCGAACGGCAAGCCGCTATCGCCGGCGCTCGGCGCTCGCTCGCGTTCGATGCCAGCTGGTCGGCTGGGAGCTGCCGTTCGTCGCGCAGTCGATCGGCGCGTCCGGTGTGACCGATTTCACGCCGAACGTGTACGGCGACGTGATGCCGGATGCGCGAGCACGCGAAGCGCTACGCCGATGGTTGGGGCAAGCCACCGACGGTATGGCCACCGGCGGATGTCGTGACCAAGGCCAAAGCAAAGCCGAAGCCGAAGCCGCACTAACGCTGCTACGATCGCAGCGTGATCACGGCTGCCCGGCTCGCAGGCTTCTTCGCCGCGCATGCGATCTGGTCGGTCTCCGACGGCGCGACGCTGATCCCGATCCTCGCGTACACGACGGAATCGGGCGAGCGTCACATGGAGCGGCTCGTCGGCGAGCTCGCGGCGATGGTCGAAGCCGGCCGCCAGCGGCTCGACGCCAACCCGATGGATGCGGTCGACGCCGTGCTGCTCTACGACGGCTATCTCACGATCGCCGGCGACAAGGTCGACGCGATCCTGGTCGAGGTGCTCGCGTATTTCGCGCCGGGCGCGAAGCTGACGCTCGGCATCCCGTACACGCCGCTCGCGAGCGGCACGTTCCGCGTGCACAAGCCGAAGCTGCTCGGCTGGGAGCACTGCGACGACTTCGATCAGCGCGAGGCGTTGCAGAATTTCTTCGAGGGCACCGCCGAGCACACGCAAGGCTCGGCGGTGTGGACCGCGGCGCTCGACGAGAGCCGCTAGCTGCGCTTCTTCGCGATCAAGATCTTGTCGGCGAGCTCGAGCTCGACGTGCACGATGCTCGCGATCGCGCACGCGGCTGCATCCCACGGCACGGCCTTGAGGTGGATCGTGACGGTGCCGGTGATGTCGTCGCCGAGCACGAGGCCGAGCTTCGCGGCATCGGCGACGAGCCGCAGCGCACCGCGCACGTCGGCGCGCTCGAGATCCAGATCGATCGCCGCGCCGCGATGCGGCACGTTCGGCGCGCACAAGTCGCTCGCGTGGACGGTGCTCGTCGCGAGCAGCAAGGCCAGCGCGATCTGCATCGCGCGATCGTAGCGTATGCTGCGCGCGCGTGCCTCTGGCATTACCGTTCCAACCGCCCGTCGAGCCGATGCTCGCGAAGCTGTCGTCGGAGATCCCCGAAGGCGACGCGTGGCTGTACGAGCCGAAGTGGGACGGCTTTCGCGCGCTCGTGTTCAAGGCCGGCGATCAGGTCTACATCCAGAGCCGCGATCTCAAGCCTCTCGGCCGCTACTTCCCCGAGCTCGAAGCGACGCTGCGCGCGAGCTTGCCCGATCGCTGCGTGCTCGACGGCGAGATCGTGATCGCGCACGATGGCCGGCTCGACTTCGACGCGATGCTGTTGCGCATTCATCCGGCCGCGACGCGCGTGCAGATGCTCGCCGCCGAGAAGCCGAGCTCGTACATCGCGTGGGACTTGCTCGCGCTCGGCGATGACGATCTGCGCGGCATGGGCCAGCTCGAGCGGCGCGATCGGCTCGTCGCGGCGCTGGCCGGCATCAAACCGCCGGTGCACGTCACGCCGGCGACGCGCGATCGAGCGACCGCGGCCGATTGGTTCCAGCGCTTCGAAGGCGCCGGGCTCGACGGCGTGATGGCGAAGCCCGAATCGCTGACGTATCAGCCGGGCAAGCGCGCGATGTTGAAGATCAAGCACCAGCGCACCGCCGATTGCGTGGTCGCCGGATTCCGCTGGTACAAGGGCGGCAAAGACAAGCTGGTCGGCTCGCTGCTGCTCGGCCTGTACGATGCCGCCGGCACGCTGCATCACGTCGGCGTGTGCGCCGGCTTCAAGCAGACCGTGCGCGCCGAGCTCGCCGAGCAGCTCGAGCCGCTGCGCGATCGCGAGAACCATCCGTGGCGCGAGTGGGCCGAATTTGCAGACCCGAACGCCGACGTTGTCGCGCAGCGCATGCCGGGCGCGACGAGCCGGTGGAATCGCGGCAAGGATCTGTCGTGGGAGCCGCTGCGCATCGAGCTGGTGTGCGAGGTTTCGTACGATCACTTGCAGGGCACGCGGTTTCGCCACGGCACGCACTTCCAGCGCTGGCGTCCCGACAAGCCGCCATCGGATTGCCGTTACGATCAGCTCGAAGAAGTGCCCGCGATCGAGCTCGCTCAGTTGTTCGGTGCCAGCACGGTCGCGCGCAGCTCCGGCGCGTAGAGCATGCACTCGCGATCGTCGCCGCAACCGGGCACGACGGTCAGCGAGCTCGCGGTCGCCGCCGCGTACGCGTGTGCGCGCGACAGCCGATCGATGCCCTGTGCATTTGCACCGCACGACTCGTCCATGCCGTTGCCCGCGTTGGCGAGCGTGTCTCCGTCACCGACGAAGATCGCGAGATCGCGGCCCATCATGTTCGCGACCATCGCGTCGGCCGTGACCAGCCCGACGTAACCGCTACGGTTTTGCAGACCGTAGTAGTAGTCGTCGTAGCCGGTACAATTCGCCGGCAGGTTCGGCCGGGTCGCGTCGGGCCACACGTAGCTCGACGGGCTGATCGGTGCGTACGAGATCGCGATGCCGTTCACCGGATCGAGCTGATTGGTCGCCGCGTACCGCTGGACGAGCTGACCGCCGCTGCCCAAGCCGGTGATCACGACGTGCGTCAGGTTCGGGAAGATGTCCTTGTTCGCCAAGCTCGTCACGAAGCGGTCGACGATCGCGTACGACGAGATGCCGGCGACCTTGTCGGAAAAGCCGTGCGACCAGTCTTGGCCGCTGCACGCCCAGGACAGCTGATTCGCAGGTGGCTTGTCTTTGTCGCATTCGAAGTGCGGTGCGATGACGATCGTCGAGCCGTCGACGCCGGCTTGCTGCGCTTGCGCCATCGCATCCGCGAAGTAGTCAGTCGCGTTGCGATGCGAGGCGTGCACGATAATGACCGCGCGCGTGACGTTCGGGTTCGCCGCCGTCAGCGAGAAGTTGCGATAGAACGGCATCGACTGCGCGCCGACCGACATCGCGTCGAGGCATTGTTCCGAGGCGCCGCTGCAGCTCGGATACGACGGCTGGTCGGCCGGAGCGTCGTTGTGAGCACACGCGGCGAGTAGAGCGAGCAAAAGGTAACGCTTCATGCACGCATAGACTGCAACGTCGCGCGATGGCTGCCTGACGTGCGCTCTATGCCATTCTTAATGCCAACGCGCGGAGCTCGCGCTGCATCGCGGCCGGATCGGCGGCGCGAAATCTGCGGCCGTGGCCGGGGAACACCTCGACGAACCGGTGCTCGGCGAGCGCGGCCATCGACCGGCGCTGCTCGGGCCACGAGTACCAGCAAACGTCGCGGCCGGCGTCGAGCCCGTCGCCATCGTCGTTCGCCCACACGTGATCGCCGGTGAACGCGTTGGTCGCGCGATCGATCAGCACGCAGCTGCCGCGCGTGTGGCCCGGCACCGGCACGACGCGCAGATCGACGGCGAGGTCGGTCACCTTGTCGATCACGATCTCGGTGCCGCGCGGTGCATCGTCGACGTGCGCGATGCGCTCGCAGCCGAACCGCGCGTGCCACTTCGCGTGATCCGCGACGTCGTCGCGGTGGGTCAAGAACATCCAGCGCACGCCGCCGAGCTCGGCGACACGATCGACGAGCACCGATGCCGCGCGCGGCGAATCGATCAGCACGTTGCCCTCGGGCCGGACTAGCAACCAGCTCGCAGCGCCGTACGAATCGCGCGAGGCGTAGCCGCAGAAGTACACGCCGTCGGCGACGCGCTCGGGGAACGCACGCGCCGCGACCTTGCTGTCGAGCTTGCGCGTCGTGGCGATCGAGCTCGTCGGGCACGTCACGAGCGCCATCAACGCGCGGTGACGCTCGCGATCGTCGCTTGGTTGAGCAGCGACGATCGACTGGCCGTGGCGCTCGCTGCGCGCGAAGCTCGCGGGCGCGAGCTGGCGGCACAGATCGCAGTCGATGCAGCTGTCGTCGACGTAGAAGTCGCCGTCCGCGTTTTCCGCTAACCGAGCCATTCGCTCTTCGGATCGTAGTCCGGATCGAGCGGTTCGGCAGCCGGATGGATTTCGGCCGGCACGTTCTTGAGATTGATGCGGATCCGGTACCACGCGGTCGCGCGGCCGCGATTGGTATCGACGATCACGTCCTCGGGCGCGAGCAACGCGGCGACCTCGGGGTGCCTCGCCTTCCACCGCTCGAGACCGGCGAGCGCGTCGGGTTTGTGCTTGGCCTGCGCGATCGTCAGCACGGGCACTTTGGGCGTGCGAGCGCGGGACGGCGCGACCCGCGGCGCTTCACCCGCGGCTTTCTTGTAGTGCGGCGGCCACGGCGCATCGGCGTGGCCATCGCGCTCTTGCTTGTCGGCGAGCTCGAGCAGCGCTTCGATGCGGCCCGGATGATCATCGATCGCGGCGTGGCGATCGCCGTTCGCGGCATAGATCGCCGGCACCGTGCGCAACGTGAACTCGCGCGGGTCGCAGACGAGCAGCTCGCTCCACGTCAGCGGCATCGACACACGCGCGTCGGGCGTCGCGCGCACCGAGTACGCGCTACACGTCGTGCGATCGCGCGCATTCTGGTTGTAGTCGAGGAACACGCCCCGGCGTTCTTCCTTCCACCACTTCGCGGTCGCGATGCTCGGCGCGCGTCGCTCGATCTCGCGCGCGAACGCGAGCGCGGCTCGCCGCACGGTTTGAAACGGCCACTCGGGAGCGATCCGCACCCACACGTGCACGCCGCGCGAGCCCGACGTTTTCGGCCAACCGACGAGCCCGAGCTCGCCGAGAAACTCGTTGGCGACCTTCGCGACGTCGAGGATCTGCGACCACGCGACGCCCGGCACCGGATCGAGATCGATGCGCAGCTCGTCGGGCCGATCCATGTCGATCGCGCGCACGGCGTGCGGGTGCAGCTCGATGCAGCCGAGGTTGACGACCCACGCGAGCGCCGCGGCGTTGTCGACGACGCACTCATCGGCGTGGCGTCCCGACGGAAATCGAAACGTCGCGATGCCGACGAACGGCGGCCGCTTCGCCGGCGCGCGCTTTTGATAGAACGGCTCGCCCGCCGCGCCGTCGACGTAGCGCTTGAGCACCATCGGCCGGCCTGCGACACCGCGCAGCGCACCGGCCGATACGCTCGCGTAGTAGTGCACGAGCTCGAGCTTCGTGATCCCCGCGTCGGGAAAGTAGATCTTGTCGGGATTCGAGATGCCGACGTCGAAGCCGCCGAGCGTCAACACCTCCTGCGGCGGTTTCGGCACGCCCGAATCCTTGCACGAACCGACGACAAGCCGCATGGTTCGCGCCCATGCGCGCGCGGCTGGTCACGCTGATGCAGCTTGCACTTCCGATGGTGCTGGCGCGCGCGACGCAATCGGCGATCACGTTCGCCGACGCGATCCAGGTCAAGCACCTCGGCACCGATGCGATCGCAGCCGTCGCGACCGGCGGGCTCAACACGCAGCTGTTCGTGTTTCTCCCGATGGGCATCGCGTTCATCGTGCAGAGCTTCGTCGCGCAGCTCGTCGGCAGCGGCGAGCGCGATCAGACGCGGCGGTTCGCGTGGTACGGCATCGCCGTCGCGGCCGCAGCCGGCATCGCCGCGGCCGCCGCGATCCCGCTGGTCGGGCCCGTGCTCGGCCTGTTGCCCTACGACGCACACCTGCGCGACCTGATGTCGAGCTACATCGCGATCCGCCTGCTCTCGGTCGGCGGCGCGGTCGGCGTCGAAGCGATCGGCAACTGGTACGCCGGCTTCGGCAACACGCGCATGCAGATGATCGCGGGCGTCGTCACGATGGTCGCCGCCGTCGCGCTCAACGCGCTGCTCATCCCGCACTACGGCGTCGACGGCGCTGCGATCGCGAGCACGATCGCGTCGTGGCTCGGCTTCATCATCCTCGCGGTGAGCTTTCGGTTCGGCTGGGGCCGCGCACCGATGCACGTCCGCGGCTCGCTCGGCCTGACCTGGGCCGAATTCGCGCGCGTGCTGCGCTTCGGCCTGCCGAACGGCGTCAACTGGCTGCTCGAGTTCGCGGCGTTCCAGGTGTTTGTCAACGTGGTCGTCGGCTCGCTCGGCGGCCCGACGGTGGCGGCGCTCAACGTGGTGCTCGCGATCAACTCGATCGCGTTCATGCCGGCATTCGGGCTCGCTTCGGCCGGCGCGATCATCGGCGGCCAAGCGATCGGCGCCGGCCGGCGCGACGACGTCTGGCCGGTCGTCAAGCTCACGCTGGCTTGCAACATCGTGTGGATGGTCGCGATCGCGGGTGCGTACCTCGTGGTGCCGCATATCGTGCTCGGCTGGTTCGCGCCCGACGGCGATGGCGGCATCGCGCTCGTCGCGCTCGGCACCTCGATGCTCGCGATCAGCGCGATCTGGCAAGTCTTCGACGCGACCGCGATGACGCTGAGCGAGACCTTGCGCGCCGCCGGCGACACCGCCTGGACGGCCGGCGCTCGCGTCGTGATCGCGTGGCTCGTGTTCGCGCCGGGCTCGTACGCGATCGTGCATTACTGGCACGGCGGCGCGACGGGCGCGATGGCCGCGCTCGTCGGCTATCTCGTGATGATCGCCGCCGCACTCGCGTGGCGGTTTCGAACCGGCGCGTGGCGCAAGATCGAGCTCATCGAGCCGAAGCTGGTCTGAGCACGCTGCTGAGAAACGCGTGTCGAGCCGCGAGCGCTGTGCTCGCGCGCCGCGCTTCGCTTCGCTTGCGGTATGTCGTCCGATCGACCGCGGCTAGAGCGCGCCGAGCCAGTGCGCCAGCAAGCCGGCGCCGCCGAGGCCGAGTAACGCCGCACCCCATGCCCATCGCGCGCGTGTGCGCCGACGGATCATCGTGGCCGCCAACGTCGGCATCATCGCGACGCTCTCGCGGCGCCGCTCCAGCATCGCGCCGGAGATCGCCGGGAGATCGCCGACGACCTCGACCTCTTTGCTCTGGATGATCTCGTAGAGCGCCGAGACCGCGCTGTCCTCGCGGCGCAGCGGCTGCTTTTGCGAGAACACCCACTCGACCCACGACACCAGCTGGTGCGCGGTGAGCCGGCCGGCTGCGACCACGCCGATCGCGTCGCGCATGTCACCGGCGCGCTGCCAGCGCTTGTTCGGATCGCGCGTCAGCGCGGTCAACACGATCTGATCGACCTCGGGCGGCACTTCCGGGTTCGCGCGCGACGGCGGCGGAATCGGCAGCGAGCGCACGTGGTCGAGGATCGTGCCCTGCTCGGGCGCATCGAACAGCCGCTTGCCGGTGAGCAGCTCGTACATCACCACGCCGAGCGCCCACAGATCGCAACGCGCATCGAGCTTGCCCGAAAGATATTCGGGCGCGACGTAGTTGAGCTTGCCCTTGATCACGCCGACCTGGCTCTGCACCGAGTTCTGCTTGGTCTTCGCGAGCCCGAAGTCGATGAGCTTGACCTGGCCGGTATTCGACACGATCACGTTGGACGGCGACACGTCGCGATGCACGATACCGAGCGGATGGCCGAGCTCGTTGCGCAGGTTATGTGCGTGCTCGAGCGCGTCGCACAGCTGGTAGGCGATCTCGAGCACGACCATCGTCGGAATCTTGCCGACGTAGTCCATGCAGTGCTGCTGGAGCTGCTGCAGCGTCGGGCCCGGCACGAACTCGAACGCGATGAAGTAGGTGCCGCGCAGCTTGCCGAACTCGTAGACGCGCGCGATGCCGGGATGGCGCAGGTGGCGCGCGAGTCGCGCCTCGTCGATGAACGAGCCGACGAGCTCGCGGATGCTCGCGATCTGCGGGTACAGCCGCTTGAGCGCGACCGGGTTCTTGATCGCGCGCGACCGCGCCAGGTGCACGGCGGCGAGCCCGCCGGCGCCGAGCTCTTCGTAGATCTCGTACGATCCGAACCGCTCGCGCATGCCAGGATCACGACATCAGCATCGGCGGCTGGTGTCAATCACCCGTTAATGCGTTCGCGCTGCCGGCGCCGGCGAAAAAGCGGCGCAGCTCGCGCGCGACGAGCTCCGGCTGATCGTCGTCGAGCGCGGCGGTGTGACCGACGCCGTCGATCACGATTCGCTTCGCGTGCGGCAACGTACGAGCGAGCGCTCCGGTCCCGACCTGCAAGTCATGCATGCTGCGCGAGCCACCGAGCAGCAAGACCTCGGCGGTAATCTTGGACGCGTCGGCAAACTGCAGCTCGCGGATCATCGCGATGTCTTGGCGCAGCGTCGGCACGAGCTCGCGAATCGGAATGCGATCGCCTGCCGGCTTCTCGCGCCGCATCATCAGGCGAAGCAGCGGCCGCAGCACGAACCGCGGGACGCGCGCGAACATCGAGCCGCGATCGGCGGTGCCGACGAGCGCTTCGACCATCGCGCCACCGGTATCGCCGCGATCGAGTCGGCGAGAGAACGGCGACGCGAATCGATCGGGCTGCGCGCCGTCCGCGATCACCGGCGGCTCGTAGAGCGCGAGCTTCGCGATGCGCGGCAGCCGCGTCGCGGCGTAGAGCGAGATCACGCCGCCGGAGCTGAGCCCGAACAGGTTTTGCGCGCCGGTCTCGGCGAGCAACGCATCGAGATCGGCTGCTTCGGTCGCGAGGCTGTGATCGTCGCGAAACGCGCCGCTCGTGCCCCGGCCGCGTCGATCGGGCACGAACACCGCAAACTCGTCCGCGAGCATCGTCGCGAGCCGGTCGAAGCTCTGCGCGGCGCCGGCACCGCCGTGGACGAGCACGATACCCGGCCCGCTGCCGTAGGCGCGATACGCGATCCGCGTGCCATCGGCAGAGCAGACGCTGGCGTAGCGATACGGCATTGCTCGAGCGTAAACGGCGATCGTTGCGCGCGACCGCGCGGCTTCGTTACGAAACCTTGCGGGTCGCTAGAGCGCATCTAGTCGTGGCCGGTGCCGAAGTGGCCGCCGACGGTCAGCGACGCGACGAACGCCGAGATGTCGTAGGTGCCTTTGTACTCCGGCGCATCCTCGGCCGTGCCCACCGAGGTCGCGCGCGTGCGCGGGATCAGCCACAACAGGCCGACCGACAGATCGATGTTGCCGAGCTCCTTGGTGGCGCCGAGCGTGACCTCGTGACGATCGTCGTCGGGCAGCTGTGGTGTCAGCGACGCCGACGGCACCGGCGTCGGATCGTAGATGTAGCCGGCGCGCAGGCCGAGCCCGAGATCGGGCAGCCAGTATTCGGCGCCGGCGCGCACGCTGAACGTGTTCGTGTAGTTCTCGGCGGTCGCGAGCGTCTGGGTGCCGGTCGCCGCGTTGGCGGGCACGTTGATGTCGAGGTTCTTGAACACCGACCAATCGGTCCACACGAGATCGGCTTCGATCTCGAGCTCGTCGAGCGGACGATACGCGACGCCGGCGGTCCATTGCTGCGGCAGCTTGATCGTCGACGAGATCGGTCCGTCGGGCGGCAACGAGCTGCGATACGGCGCCGGCGCGTCGAAGTTGCCGGTGCCGGTGTAGTCGAGCTTGACGCTCGAGCGCCACATCACGCCGAACGACAGCTCCGGCAGCGACTCGACGCGGTACATCGCGCCGGCGCGGCCGCCGATGCCGAACGCGGTCGCACCGAGATCGGCGGTGCCGCGATCGGTGCCGAAGTAGATGTCGCGCGTGATCTCGAACGTCGCCGGCACGAGATCGACGCCGCCGCCGATCGTCAGCCCGGGGATCACCGAGCCGAGGTTGATGCCGACCGCCGGCGTGATGAAGTACGTGCGCAGCGAGACGGTGTGTGCCGCGTCGAGCGTCGGCGCATCATCGGGCCACGAGATCGCCGAGCCGAACGGTGTGTAGAACCCGATGCCGGCCGAGACCACGTCGTTGATGCGATGGCTCACGAACACCGCCGGCAGCACCTGCGGGCTCGTGTTGGTATCGGTCGACGAGCCGCCGGTCTGGTTGAACGTGATGAACGGCGTGACGAGCGAGCCGCCGATCTGGAACCGCGTGCCGTCGCCGAGCGAGAGCCCGCCGACGTTGTAGTAGATCGACGACGGCTCGTAGTCCGACGCCGCGCCGGTATCGCCGCGGCCGACCTCGCGCGCGTCGAACTCGTTGAGCAAGAATGCGTTGGCGCTCGCGAGCGACGACAGACCGGTGGCGACGCCGAAGGCGAAAGTGCTGAGCTTGATCATTAGGCTTTACTCGTTCGACTTGAGGAAATAGGCGGCGTCGGCTTGCAGGCGTGCGGTGCCGAGCTGGCCGGGGAACACGCACGGCGCGTTGGCGCCGCACGCGGTGTCGTCGGTGCAGGCGGTCGCCGGAGCCGCGGCGCATTGGCCCGACAGCCCGGTGACGGGCTCGAGCAGCGACGCGTGCTGATACGCGATGCCCCATGGATCGGTCATGTCGGTGCCTGCCGCGACGGTCGGATATTGCAACCAGTGATTCGTCGTCGGCGCGCTTTGCAGGGCCATCGATGGATCGAACAGGTCGGGCTGCACGTTGCCTTGTTGGGTCAGCGGCGTCAGCGGATCGGCGTTGACGGGCGTCTGGCCGACGAGCGCGCCTTCGTTGTTCGTCGCGACGTTCGGCACGACCTGGTCGTTGACGACCTCCTCGATCAAGAACTTCTTCGCGGCGAGGCGTCCGGGCACGAAGTTCGCGCCATCGGCGGGATCCAAGATCCAGCGCGCCGCTTGCGAGAACTGTTGATACGCCGGCTGCATCAGCCACGCGTTGGTCGTGCACAGGCCGGTGCCGGCCGCGCCGTCCATGCCGTTCCACTGATCGCCGGTGAGCACGCCCGCGCTGATCAGCGCGTCGACGAGCGGGCACTTGATCTCGTTGGTCTGCGAGTTCTCGAGGATGTCGAGCCAGCCGACGCCGGGCACGTTGAGCACCCCGCCGACGAGATCGGGTTGGATCGACGTCACCGTCGAGCCGATGATGCCGCCGAGCGAGATGCCGGTGTACAGCAGCTTCGTCGAGTCGACCGCGAGATCACCGCATGCGTTCGGAATCGTCGAGCCGCAGCCCTTCATCGCGAGCACGAGGCGCTGCAGATCGAGGATGGTCTGGCGCATGTTGTCGCGCGTGCCGGCGAGATCCGTCGACAAGAACGGCGCGTAACACTGCGGCGTGACCGAGTACGACGGCGCGCCGGGTGTCGTGGTCGTCGCGAGTATGCAGGTTCCGCCCGTCGTGCACGTGCCCTCGAGCGGCGTGTCGGCGTAGCAGGTCTGGTTTGTATTGTTCGAGCAGGTGCCGGGGCCGCAGCCGAGCATCGGATCATCGGAGATCCGGATCGCGCGGCTACCGCTGTTGACGAAGTCGATCGCGACCGATGCGATGCCCTGCGTCGCGAGTGCGCCCGCGAGCAAGATCAGCGTCTCTTTCTTCGAGCCGAGACCGTGACCGAAGATCACCGTCGGCCAGCCTGCGGCCGGCGCCGTGCCGCTCGGCACGAACCCGAAGACCTCGACGAGGCCCGGCGTCGGGGGCAAGTTCAGCGACGTCACGAAGCCAGGCTCCGGTTGAGGCGACAGCGGATCGCTCCACGCGCCCGGCAGGTCGACGCCGTTGGCGAGCGTATTCGTCACGTGCTGCTGGTAGTTGTTGATCGGCAGCGCCGCCTCGATCACGTCGCCGATCGGGCCGGTGCTCGACGTCGCGCCGCAGAGGTGCAGCGCCTGGCAGATCGCCGGCGCGGTCGTCGCGGAGCTCGCGATGCCGCCCTGTACGAGCAAGGCTTCGATCACGCCCTGAACATCCGCTTGCGGCGGCAGCACACCGCAGTCCGGTCCGCTCGGGCACGACGAGTTCTGGCCGACGCCGGTCCACACGATCGACGCTGTGCCGAGCAACGAGCCCGTGGTCAGCGACGATGCGACCGAGTTGACGACCGTCGGGTCGAGCGGATCGGTCGTGGTCTGCGTCGTGATCTCCCAGCCGACGAGCACGTCGGAGCGATCGGTGACCGCACCGGTGCCATCGAGGAACGCGAGGCCGGTCGCTTCCGCTTTCCACAGCCCGTCGATCGCGACGATCTGCTGCGCTTGGTCGGCGTTGCTCGGATCGAGCGGCGTCGAGTTCGAGATGATGTTGCCACTCGAATCGATGGTGACCGGGTCGACGCTCTGACGCACGAGCGCCCACGTGAACGACGGCAGGTACGCCGATCCGGCGGACGTCTGCACACCGGACAGCACCGCGAGCGTGTACGTGCTCTTCTCGTCGAGCGGCACCTCGGGCACGATCGTGACCGCGTTGACAGACGCCGGGCTCGCGCAGTCGCTGGCATCGAAGCGCAGCGCGGTGCCGGGCACGACCTTGAGCGGAATCGGCGTCGCCGACGACGGGTCGAGCGACGTCGAGCCTTTCATCCGCTCGTACATCACGATCTTGCCGGCGAGCGAGCTCACATCGATCGTGTCGGTGAACGTCACCTGCATCGCGGCTTCGTACGTGCCGAAGCCGTCGAGCGTGTTGAGCACGCCGGTCCGCAGCGCTGCCGAGACCGGCGACTCGCACGCGGGCGCGGGCACCGCGACCTTGCCGGTCGTCGGATCGAGCGCGAGGTTGTTGGGAAACGGGATGATCGAGTTGGCGGGATCGAACTCGACTGTCGGGCCGTCGGTCGTGGGCAGTTGGCCCTGGCCTTCACCCTGATCGGCCGAGACGTTCGGGCACCCGCTCGCCGCTACGAGGAGCAAGCAAGCTAGCAGCTTGGTCATGACCGCAAATTCTACACGTCGCGTGATCGGCTAGCGAGTTACGCCGGTCACGCGTGACCGTTCGTTCCATGCGCGGGCGGTGCTGTGGTCGGGATTACCGGTCTTGCAGGCGGAGCGTCCGGGCGATCGGCTTTGGTTTTCTCGTCGGGGTTCGCGAGCTGCGCTGCCGCAACGCTCTTGTGCGCGCGTAGATCAGCGAGCACGTCGTTCACCTCGGCGCCGAACAACAGTGCGATGCCGGAGAGCCACAGCCACAGCAAAAAGATGATCGCGCCGCCGAGCGCGCCGTAGGTCGCCTCGTAGCTATTGAAGTGGCCGAGGTACAGCCCGAACAGCGCGCTGATCCCGAGCCAGCCGATCACGCCGACGAACGCGCCCGGTGTGAACACGCGGAACGGCGCGTCGGTGTCGGGCAGAAACTTGTAGACGATCGCCCACACGAGCATCACGAGGATCCCCGCGCCGACCCAGCGGCCGATGTCCCACGCGAGCTCGAACGTGTCGCCGCCGCCGATCTGGCTCGCGACGTAATGCGTGACGAACGGCCCGATGACGAGCAGCGCCAGGGCGACGACCGCGAGCAACGCGACGCCGATCGTCGTGCCGATCGCGATCGCTTGGCGGCGAAGCCACGGCCGCGTGTCTTGCTTGTCGTAGATGCCGTTGAGCGCGGTCTGCAAGCCGACCGCACCGCGCGACGCGCCCCACAGCGCGAACACGAGCGTCAACGCCGCGAACCCGGTGTGCTTGCCGTCGATCAGCGCATCGACGCGCGCGTTCAGCAGGTCGCGCACACTGAGCGGCAGCGCCTCGGTCGCCATCCCGAGCCCTTGGTGCAACGTGCTCGCCGGCAACACCAACAAGGCGAGCGTGCCGACGAACACGAGCATGGGAAAGATCGCCATGACGGCGTAGTACGCGAGCATCGCGGCGCCGTCGGTGATGTCGTCGTCGATCACCTTGGTGTAGAGCCGCTTCACCGAGCTCTTGATCGCCATCGCTTTCCAGCGCTGCAGCGCATGTGCCAGATGCGCCGTGCCGCGGGGCACCCTGCGCCGTGCCGTCGGCTACCTTCGATCGATGAGACTAAATGCGGTGATGGTTTGTGCGGTGGCGGCGGCAGCGGCTGCATGGTCATGCTCACCGGCGCCGAATCGACGACGACCCCCGGGTCGGCAGCCGGCGCGCTCGGATCGTTGAGCATCACGAGCGTCGAGGTCGCGCAGATGACCGGCAGCGGGACCGACTACACGGTCCACGGTTCGTTCAGCGCGACGTGCGCGCAACAAGGCGGCAGCGGCTCGGTGATGATGGCGATGAGCTTCTAGCCAGCGGCGTCGAGCGCGCGCCCAGCAGGACTCGAACCTGACGAAGACGACACACGAAAGACAATGAGTCACGTGGCCTTGCAGTCGTCTCGCCGAGTTAGCCGAGTCCTACGTCCGTCGTGATCCAGGCATGTCGGCCTGGATCTGCTGGGTCACGGCAAAATTTTGCCACGCGTTTCTTCTCGACGATGAACGCGTCTGCGACCTGATGCGAGGGTCCGGTTGGCCCGACGGCCACCGTCCGAAGCATCACCCAACCACTTTCTGTAGTCTGGGAATGCGGCGTCTGGGCCGACCCTCGTCGTCGACCGAACGCCAGGAGAGTACGTCACGCGACCATCGAAAGCCTTGATGATCACTGCTTGCGCTTCATGGGTCACATCGGATGACGATCAAGTAGAAGAGCGAAGCCAACGGAGCGCCCTGACGGCTTCAGCGATTCACCTCGGCGAAACTGAACAGTGGTCTCGCAGCGCATGCGCTCCCCGGAGGATCGCGACAGCACCGAATAGCAGGTCAGCAGCATCTTCTAACGTCGCCTGTTCCGCGCGTCTCATCCGAGCCGCCAGCTTGATGAGCCGTGCGTAGACCTCGTCGAGATGAACACCAAGCTCGTTCATGGCGCGGGCGACTGCGGCCAATTGCACAATTGAGTGATGGTGCCCGTCGCGGCGTCCAACCCCGTCGGTGAGGTTATGGAGACGATGGACTAGCTCATTCACTGTGCGAGCCACAGCGTCGAGATGCGCGGGATCCGCCCAGTCATCCTCCGCCGAAATCGATCGCAGCTCGCCGATGAGCCGAATGCAGGGACCGTTCGTCGTCGCAGGCCCAGGCAGATACATTGACGTCGTCGCAGCAGCAGCGTGGACTTCGGAAATCGCGGCGGACAACATTCAGGCAGTTAATAGCGCACGGAATCGATCTGCGCGATGAGATGAACTCATCGCATCACCTGGCGGTAGGAAACGATGTCGCCCTCGGCGTCACGTCGTCAGGCAGCTCCGCAAGCCGGTTTCCGGTGACGTCTTGACGGAGATCATCCGCGTTGTGGTCGGGTCATCACGACGTTCGACCACATCGCGACGTGCTCGCGCTCGACGCGCCGGGATCGCGATGGTGTTCGTCAAGGAGCTGGACGGGAAGCGAAACTCACGCTTGCCGATCGTGCTCCCCTGCGCCATACGGCAGCGACAATCGCGCTCGCTCCCGACAATGTGCTGGAGAAATCGATGTGAAGTCAGATACCGAGTTCAAGCAAGTTTCATCAGAGCACGAAGCTCTTGCAAACTGCTTAGAAGCAGGGTTGAGGCGACGTGATCCACGTATCGACCGTCGCGCACGTTATGCGGTCTTTAACGCGTCGTCCAACCACCGCAGTGCCTCCGCCCGTTTGCTCCAGCCGGCAAATTCGACGCGGATATTCTCGACCAGCTTGTAGGTGGAGAAGAACTGCTCGATCCTATCGCGCAGGCCTGTGTCGACCTCGTCGAGCTCGCCGATCTTATTTACACTGGGATCGAGTGTCGCGACGGCGAGCAGCTTGTGTTCCGCTGGCGTTTTTGGCTCTTTGATCGTGAAGCCGCCAACAATGGTGCACTCGACCGTCGTCAGCGGCAGCAGAGGCTCGGACGTGATCACGAGAATGTCCAGTTCCATATCGTCGGAGCTGCGCGTGCGCGGAATGAACCCGTAGTTCGCCGGGTACATGCATTCGGGCGCCATGATGCGACCCAGCTCGAGGTGGCCCGTCCTCTTGTCGAGCTTATATTTACAGCGGGACTTCGCCGGGATTTCGCACACTGCGACGAGCGGTTCGTCGAGCTTCTCGATCTTCCGAACCTTCTTGAGCCAGTGCTTGCCGTATTGCATGACGGCGAGAGATGCATGTGTTCTGCCAGAGCTGCCACGTTAGTGCGTGGCCTGCGTTTCATTTACGTCGCCGTGGACCACCTCCGCACCACCAGGAGCGGCCAGAGGGCTCCAGCGCGCATGTCGACGCTCGCGATCGACACGCCGGCCACTACGCCGGGCTAAAGTTAGTGCACCGCCACGAGTGTCGAGCACGTAGCATGTAACCGTGACGCTCGAAACGCAAAGTGCCAGGCTTGAGGATATTCTCGCGGTCGTTGGCGCCGAGCTGGCCAGCGATACGCTGATCGCAATCAATCGTTCGGCCGCGTTCGTCGTGATCAATCGAACAGATCGCATGCGCCGTCTCGAGATCGATCAGACGCTGGCCAACGTTCTGCTTTCGCTCGGCGCGACCTGGGACAACAAGTGACTCATGAAATACCCTCGTGCTTCGACCGCGCGAAATGACCGCATCGTTACGCGAAGATCGTGCAGATCCGTCTCTGCATGCCACGCCGCGCTATGACGTCATCATGCCGACCGCGACCGTCGAGGACATTGCACCGAGCTTCTTCGTTGGGGATCTCGGACGATCGATCGACTGGTACGGCCGCATGCTCGGTTTCCAGATCGCGTGGACAGCCACCGACCACGCGGCGTGAGGCTCGGGCCGGCGCTGATCATCCTCGTGCACGCCAGGCAGCGCCGGCGGGCGTTGTGTACAAGGGCACCTGCCACCTGCGCCTCGCCTCGGGCGTGGACAAATACGTCGAGCAGATCGAACGAGCAGGCCAACCGATGGCGGCGCCGGCGGCGGACCGTCCCGAGTACGGAATGCGTGAAGCGGCCGTGCAGGATCCCGACGGCAATGACATCTACATCGCGCAGGAGCTCAGATCGCCGACTGCATCGAGCGCTGAGCGCGTCGTACTTGAAGATGCGGCGCGCATCGGCGACGCGGAACTTCCAGCGGATCGCGCAGCTTTCGTGGGTCGCCGCACCAACCTCTGGCGCAGCGACGAGACCCGGCAGCGGTCTAGCTTGAGGGTATCTCGAACAAGCGTTCGAGCGCCCGTGGCGTTGCGGGCTTGAGTAGATACGCGTCGAGCTGTTCGCGAACTCGAAAGCCCGCCGGCTCGTCGGCGGTGGACAGCGCGACGACGATCAGCGGTCGCTGACTTAGCTCTCGAAGTGTACTCGCGAGACCGATGGCGTTCCCGCAGCGAAGTCGCCACTCCATCAAGACAATATCTGGCGCGAAGGTTTCGACCGCGGCTATCGCGTCCAACGGCGTGCCTGTGAGTGCGCAGGTATGACCTTGCAACTGCAACAGGTTGGCCAGCGTCTGCGCGCCATCCTCAAAGTCATCCACGATGAGAACGCGCTTCGCCTGCACGACACATTTATTTACTACGAACCGCTCTCGATAGCAGCCGATCGATGCCACGCATCACATCGACCTCAGCCGGTTTGACCTCTCGATCGCGAATAGGAACCTTGCACGTTCTGGTTTCTGGTGCGGCGCCGCTCAATCTACGCATCGAGTACATCGAGGATTTCGGTCGGGTCGCATTCAAGTATGCTCGCTGGTCGATTCACCATGTCCGCGAAACGCCCAAACCACGCCCATTCGCCAAACCAGCAGCTCATCGACGTGCAGAAGACGCTCGATTCAATCGAAGCCCTTCGGGCGCAAGCCTTCCAGGCGCTGAAGGAAGAACGTGCGCACCTGCTCGCCGAGGTGACCCGCATTGACGAGCAGCTCGCTCAGCTCGACACTGCCACGCGAGCGTTTTCGACGCCGGCGATGACACGCAATGCCCGCACGCCGACCTCGAACCGAGGTTCCTCCTCCTCGCCGCCTCCGGTCAACGGTGCCGCAAGCGCGGCGATATCGGGACGGCGCACGCAAGCGCAGATGCAAGCTGTGCAACGAAAGGTCCTGAACGTGCTGTCGACGTTGAAGGCGAAGAAAAAGGATGCGACGAATCCGACGAGCCTCGATCTGGTCGCGCACATTCCGAACACCACACCCAGCATTCTCGCGAGGCCGCTACGTCACCTCATCGATGCTGGTAAAGTAAAGACCCACGGCGCGAGGTCAGGAACACGCTACTTCCTCGCGGCGCGGTCGTGATCCGTGTTGCAGCGCAGTGAGTGAGAAGCCGAAACGGCGGATCCGATGGCTCCGAAGCAATGGACGCGCACGAACGTTCTCGGTGAACTGCGGCGCATTCACCGTCGGGAACGCGTTGCGATCACGCGCTCGTCGCTGGAGGCTTCGGGACACGGCGCGGTCTTCAGCGCGAGCGTGAAGCTCTTCGGCAGTTTCACCACTGCCCGTCGAGCCGCAGGAATTCCTAAGCCACGGTTGCCGCCACGGCCGTTCAAGTACACGCGGGCGCACGTGTTGACGGAAATCGCCGCGCGCGTCGGGACGAAACGCGCGCTCAATGTGACGGCGGTACCGCAAGCCATGGTCCATGCCGCCCGCCGCGAGTTTGGTGGCTGGCCGAACGCGATCGAAGCAGCAGGGCTCGACTATTCCGCGATTCGGCTGACGCGTGCGAACTGGACCAAGCCGGAGCTCGTCGCGATGATCCGCGCCGGCGCGAAGTCAGGGCGCATCGGCGTCGGCCCTCGCGGATTCATCTCGCAGAAGCAAGCGACGGCGGCGCACAGGCATTTCGGCTCGCTGCGTGCTGCGATCGCGGCTGCTGGGCTCGACGCCGATCGACTGTTGCGTTGGAAGCGGAGGCGGGTTTCCGAGCTACGCGAGAAGGTCGAGCAACTCGCTCGCGCGCGCCCGACGATGACCCCAACCGAGTTTCACTACCACCCGCTCGCGCGCGCGTTGCGTGAGCGCTTCGGCAGCGTCCGTGCGGCACTACAGCTCTGGAACGTGCGCCAGTGGCCGGTCGCCGTAAACCCGACCGTCGAGCCGCGCGCCGCGCGTGGCTTCTGGACTGCCAACCGCGTCCTCGAAGCGATTCGCGAGCGTCATCGCAGAGGCGAGCCCCTTTCGAGCAAGCAGGCTCCCGAGCGCCTCACGACGGCTGCGAAGACATATCTCGGATCATGGCGCGCAGCGATCGAGCGAGCGGGCCTCGACTACGACGAGATTCGCATCGGTCCGGCACACGGCCCGACGGTGATCGCGAAGACTGGCCATGGCTGGAAGCGCACGTACGTGCTTCAAGAGTTGCGCCGCCTTCAACGAGAAGGGCGGATCCGAATCACGAGCAGCTCTCTCAACGCGTCTGGATACACAGGGCTGGTTACCGCGTGTTTGAAGCACTTCGGGTCGTTCGTGCGCGCTCGTCGAGTGGCGCGAATCCCAGAGCCACGGAAGCCGTCGCCGCCGTTCAAGGTCGCGCGCATGGACATCATCCTCGCGATCACCGCGCGCGTCCGCGACAAGCTACCGGTGAACGCAGGCGCGATGCCGGCCGTGATCGTGCGAGCGGGACAGCGTGAGTTCGGCCGTTGGGACGATGCGCTGTCAGCCGCAGGGATCGACGCGACAATCGCTCGACGGCTCGGTGCGAAAGGTCGGTGATCAAACATCCACTACACCGCAACATCGCTCACGGGACGGGCGTGGTGACGAACGACTCGGCACACAAAGTGATGCCGTAGTTGGCGGGCAGGCTCGTCGCGCCGGTCTCGGCGCCGACCCACACCCAGTAGCTCGTGCTCGGTAGGACTGCGAGTGTGGCCATCGTCGGTGTCGCGAGCGCGGGCTGCGCGAGTGCGAAGGTGCTGTTTGCAGGGAAGACGTAGTAGTCGAGCGTTGCGCTGCCACTGGTCTCATTGACGCGGAACGCGAGCTGGTTCGTCGTCGCGTCGGTCGTCACGAGATACGTGTCACGATCGAGGTACGAGTCACCGTCGCCAGCGACATCGGCCGATACGCCGGTCATGAGGTAGCGCGTACCGCCCATCATCGACATGCCGGTCGCCTCGGGAACCGACGACAACATCGATGGCGAGTACCCGTTAAAGACCGACACGGTGTCGTTGCCGGTGCTGTCGGCGCCATCATGCGACTCGATGTAGTCCGCGTTCTGGGCGAGGGTGGCGCAGCGCTGCGCAGGAAAGTCGGGCGAGATCACGAGTTGGTAGTCAACCGTCGCGGTCGCGTCTTGGTTATCGCTGGCTTCGATGTCGAGCTCCCAGTCACCGGCCGTGAGCATCCCGCTCACCGCGCCATGATCGCCGAGGAAGTAGCCGCCAATCGTCTGGTTGGTGGTGGCGTTGTACGCGAAGAACCCGACGGTCGAGATCGCGTTGATGTCTGCCGCCGTGGCACGCAGCGTGATGAGCACGTTCGCGTCTTGCGAGACCGTGAAGCCATAGTTGTCGACATCGACGTGGCCGTAATACGAGTCGAAGTGGCCGTTATTGACGACGCCACAGATCACCTTTTGCGACGTCGAGAACGTAAGGCCGGTGTCCTCGACGCCTGGGCTGTCCTCGTAGAAGTCGTTTGTTGTGTCGTCTTGCTCGGCGTAGTCGCACGACAGCGGCTGCACCGCCGAGCCCGAGCCGGAGCCGGAGCCGGAGCCCGAGCCTGACCCAACGTCCGAACCGGACCCACTACCAGTGTCCGATCCCGAGCCGCTACCGGTGTCGGAACCGGGGCCGGCGTCGGTGCCAGTCAAACCGGCGTCGGGCAATATCTCCATCGGTGCCGATCCGCTGCACGCTGCTGCTGCGACGATCACAATGTGGGTGAGGCGGACACTGAAGATTGAAGCGCGCATGGGGCCTGGCCAATGACTCGGCCGAGTGCGGCAGCTCTGTAGGGGACGGCTGACGTCGTTTCGCCGACGATGTCAACTGCTCAAGTCGCTCGGATCAGCTTCGGCAACTCCCGCACCCCGTGCCGGGAGGACGTCATGCGGATCGATGAAACGTCAGCGCGGCGGTTCAGCGGCGGCGACTGAGCCAGCGAGCGAGCGCGACTCGAGAGATGAAGGCGCGCGGCGGCGTTTGCGATGAACGCCCGCTATCGATCATGGGCAGCGCATCGCGCATATACGCACGCGTGAGCGTGTCCGCACACGCGAGTTCTCGGCCTCGTACGGACCCGTCGAGTCGCGTCTCGTCCATGCTCGGAAGGATTCCAATAAACTCCGCTTTCGGCCAGCAGCCGCAGTGCCGTGCCAGGGCCATCTATCTGCGGCACAACCATTGCGTAATGCCGCGGCCAGGAGCCGCACATGAAGACAATCGACGTATCGATGCCTGGCCTGCAAAACTTACTCTATCAATTGCTCGAGACCGAGCTCGGTGGCGTGCAGGTCTATACAGCGGCGCTTGAGGCCGTGCAAAACGAGGATCTCGAAGAGGAATGGGAGAAGTATCTCGACGAAACGAAACAGCACGTGCATATCGCACGACGCATCGTCGAAGCCTTTGGACTCGATCCCACGCGCGAAACGCCAGCACGCATGGTCGTTCGTCGAATTGGGGAAACGCTCGTCTCGAATATTCGCGAGGCTATTGCCGCTGGCGATCCGAGCGCCGCGGAAATCGTCGCAGCCGAAGCAGTTGTCGAGGCGGAAACAAAGGACCATCTTAATTGGGAGCTTCTAAGCCAGGTTGCGAAGAACCTCAACGGCGAGACGGCGAAGCTAGTCCGCGATGCGATCGAAACGGTCGAACCCCAAGAGGATCATCACCTCTATCATACGAAGGGATGGGCTCGAGAACTCTGGATGGTAGCGTTCGGGTTACCCGCTGTGCTGCCTCCACCTGAAGAGGTCAAACACGTCGAGACAGCAATCGGTGCGGCACGCGCGGAGAAAGCGCGCGACAAGATGGCCAAGTCACAGCCGAAGCATTGAAGCGCGCCCAAAGGATTCACAGACGTGCTGGTGAATGTGTCGATCCGTTCTCGATGTTAGAAGATTCGGCGCCGCACGGGCATGACTTCGCACGACGGGTAGACCGGCGCACCTGCTGCAGCTGCCGGTCGATCTCGACGCGTTGGAGCCGATCCGCATTCGTGCGTTACGAGCATCACGAATGAGGCTCGACGATGAAAGCGTCTCCGCTCACGCCGACCGGTTCGCTCGCTCCAAAATCTCGCGATCGATGGCTACATGCCGCTGACACGAGTTCGCGCCGACTCACTGGCGCCGATTGAGCCATCGTGCGAGCGCGACGCGAGAGATGCCAAGGCGCGCGGCGCCGTTGGCGATGCTGCCGAATTCGCGGATTGCTACGAGGCGCTCCGTCGCGCGTGCGATCTCCGATAGCGATCCCGGCCGCCGGTTCCGGAGCCAGTCGCGCTCCTGATCGGTGAAGCTCGACGGTTTCGCATTGAGCATCACGATCGCATCGTGCGCGTACTCATCGATGATGCGCTCGATCTCTCCCGCCCGATCCGACAACGGCGGTAGTCGGATCGCGGCGGCGGTATCCGGGGCGTCGCTCGGATCGCGATGACAGACGACGAGGCGCACGCGAAGGTCGTTGTGCGCGAGCCGCGCGCGCATGAGCAGGTAGTCGCTGGGCAACCGATTGGCCCACACGCAAACCGTCCCGCCGCGCGCCGCCTCGATCGCGTCGAGACCAGTCGCGCGACTCGTGACGGATCGCGAGGTAGCTTGCGCGTGTCGGCGGCGCGGATCGCACACGATGAACGGTCGCTCGCGTCCGAACACGCGATCGTGAATCTCGTGCATCGTCGCGACGAGATCACCGTCGCCGGAGAGCGCGAGAGGTGCTCGTAGCGTCGCGGTGATCCGGATCGCGCGGAGCGCTTCGTCGATCGCATGCCAACGCGGATAGGCCCACCCGAGTAGACGCGCCAGATGGGCGCGCAGCTCGACGAGCCGCCGACTCTCTGCGATCAAGCGAAGGCTTCCGATACCGATCTCGATGCCCGGCGCGAGGCCGAACTCGGCGAGACGCGCGTCATCGGCCCACAAGCCGTTCTTGCTCGCGAGGTCGCGAAGCGTCCAGCCGCGATCGTCGCGGGTCAGTTGCGCGTGACGACGCGACACGAAGCGGTGGGTATCGACGATGCGGATCGGACACGTCGAGGACGCGCCGATCGTCCATTCGCCCTTGCCGTCCGACGGTAACGGATAGACGCGTTCAGACGCCCATTCGCGAAGGTGAATGATGTCGTCGTCGAGCACCCACTCGCGCGGGCCGCCCGGGTCGGTGCGGGTTGGAAGCAACATGATGAGCCTCCTACGCGGGCACGCGCGCACCGTCTCCGCGTGCTCGGGCTCCGTCGGACGTTTGTAACTGCGCCGCGCAGCGACCGGCGTTTGTTACCGGTGCTCGATCAAAACGCGCCAGCCCAACCGACGATCGCGCTGTCGCGCCCGACCGCGGCGATCGGAGTCGAGCTGTTGTGCCGGCCGTGGTACCAGAGGAATCCGGCGACGCTCATCGTGACGACACCAGCGATGCCCGTGACAATTCCCGGCGTGGCCGTGTCGCGATACGTGCGGCCGCCCGTCGGGCTCGGCTCTTGATGGACTGCATACAGCACGACGCCGGTGACGAGCGCCGCAGCTCCGACACTGCCGATGATCCAGGGCAGCGCGCTCGTTCCGTCGGCCGACGTTGCAACGGCTTTCGGGCGCAACTGAACCGTCACGTCGCTGGAGTGCCCGGCCGCCACGTCGATGGCTCTCATCTCGGTTACGTATCCTGGCTTTTCGACCGAGACGTTGTGACGACCAGGCTGCGCCGGGATAACCGCATCCGTGTTCTGAGCGCCGAGGTGGCCGTCGAGATAGATCGACGCGCCCGACGGCACGGAATGCACGCTAACCGACGCCGCCGCCTCTGGGGCCGTGTCGTCCGAGCCGTCCGCGGTCGCCGGGTCGACGGCGACGGTTTGCGCCGACGTCTTCGACGAGTCGGACGCGCCAACATTGACGAGGCAGTTGACGACCGTGCGAAGCGCATCCTCGTCGGTGTAGTCGTTCATGTCGGACTTGCAGATCCGAACCCGCTGCGCGCGCGGCGCGTAATACAACGTCGCGGAGACCGACGGCCGACCGTTCACGCGACCGACCGTAATCGTCGCTGCGATCTTGACGTTCACACTCTGGGCGAGAGCCGACACGAGCGCGGTCTCCTGGCTCTGCTCGGTCGCCGAGCCGTACTGAAATCCGGTCCAGTCGGTGAGGACCAGTGCCGAATCGAGGCCCCAATGCACGTAGCGTCGCGAGACTTGGTTCGCGAACACCTCGAACGGGTACTCGTGCCCGACCGATCCATCCACGACGAGGAGTTGATGCTCGCCGGGAATGAGGTCGCCAACGGTGAGCTTGGGCGACGCCTGGATCGCGCCGTCGAGAAACACCTTGCCCTCGGGAAGGTCGACGGAAAAGTCGAGCGACCCGCGACCCGCCGCGTCGATCTCGTGATGGATGCGCAGCGACAGCTCTTCGGCCTCGCGGCCGTAGGTGCCCTTCGCGATCACGAGGGTCGGAAACGTCCGGATCACGTCGCTCATCGCCGCGTCGCGCTTGGTCGCGTACTCGTCGGCGAGCTTGTCGTGCGCCGCGTGATCCTTGGCAGACGTCGCGAGGCTCGCGGCGTCGCGCTCGTCTTTGCTCAGCTTGCCGTACGAGATCGCGAGATAGATCATCGCGTCGCGGACCTGATCGTGCCAACGCGGTTCGAGCGCCCACGCGATCGGATTCGCCCGCGCGAGCGCGAGGGCCTGCACGAGGTCCTTGACCGTGCCGGCCCAGTCCGTGTTTTGGAACTTGTTCAGCGCGGAATTGATCCCGGCCGCGATCCGTGGCCCGGCCGAGAGCGATCCGCTCGACTGCCATGCGTGCTCGGCGAACAGGCCCTTCAAGTCGGCGGGGGCGGAGACAAACTTCGCCCTCGCCAACATCGGGCGCAACAGCTTCATCACGCGCTCTGCATCCGACGGCCGCGTGCCGACATACGATTCCACTGCCACGTAGTCGGCGCGAGCCACGCGAACCGTCGCCAACATGCACACCAGCGATAACCAACGAGCCGTCATCTACAACGCCCCCTGACGCTCACTGGCTGGAATGATATCGCGATCGGAGTCACCGACGCAGCAACCCGGGACCACGAGCACACACGCGGAAATGCCACGACACCCACGTGAGCGAATCGGCAAACGTCCGGAACCACAAGCGATGCTGCATTTGGTTGCACCCTGGGTGGTTCTACGATCAGATTGACCTCGCGGTCGGCGTGCGCATGCTCGGCGCGAGGTGAGCGTCATTGGTTTCGCGGTCACCGCGCGCGTGTTCGAGCGACGCGCGGTGTGGCAAAGGTCGCGGACTCGGCGGGCGCGAGCGCGATGCCGAGCAACGCTGCGATCGCACGACAGACGGTGCGCAATCGCGACGTCGACGCGCCCGCGCCGAGGAAGCATGCGAGGTCGGCGTCCATGCCGATCGCATGGAACGCGCGCTCGGCCGCTTCCATACCGTGCACGGTCGGCTCGATGCGCGCGATTCCCGCGACCACGAACGCGACGACATCGCGTGCCGACTGGAAGCGGCCGGATGGCCACAGCGGTGCCGCGACGGTTTCGCACGCCGCGGTGAGCTCGTGCAGTTGCGTGATGAGCACGGTCACGCGCGCGCGCAACTCCGCGGCGCGGCTATCGAGCGACCCGAGTGCAAACGTATCGTCGATGATGCGCTCACGCAGCGTCGCCACTGTCTGCATCGCAGCGGCCACAGCGCGCTGAAGCCCATCGATCTCCGCCGCACCGACGGCTTCGTACGTAGCAGCGAGCGCATCGGCGCGCGCACGCACGAGCACGAGTTGCTGCGCCACGTGGTCGACGCCATCGACGATGACGCCGAGCTGGGACGCACGGATCGCCGCAGGAATGGGAAGAACTGACTCGACGCTCGACACCCGCATGATTCCTTCGGCCATCCTACGCATCCGTTTCATCGATGCACGCGATGATCGCGGCCGGTTGTCGAATGAAGCATATGACGACATCGCGCACATTCTGTTACCGCAACGTCGACCGCCGTTTCAGAACGACGTTATCGATTGGCACGCCGCGCGCTCGCTACGGCTCGGCTTGTAAGTCATCGAGCTTGACGGGACGGTCGAGGAAGATCCCGCCAAGGCACTCGTCCACTTCCTTGCGGATCCACGCATCATCGCATCGCGCGCAATACACGTACGTCGTTGCCATTCGCAGCGAATCCACCGGTTGGTCCCAGGTCAACCCGAACGCCGTCTTGCCGAGCAGGGATGGATCGTCGATCACACGGACGAGGAGAAGGTTCGCCGCACCGATCGAGCCGCGCGCGGCAAACAGGGACTCCGGGCCAGTCGGCAGGATGTGTTCGAGCGTATCTTGCTGATCCTGTGAAAGCTCGCGCACGACGACGCGCGATGCGTACCCGTGGTCGCGGAGCCACTCGAGAAGAATCGTCTCGATGCGCCGGTGAAGCGGCGGCGCGGCGGCCACCGCCACGGTGATGGTGGGATCGGGTTGGTAGCGGTTCGACAGCGCCGCGCGTGAAGCCGGCGCGCATGCGGCCAACATCGCTGCGAACACGTCGAGCCGAGCAACTCGGCGCGCATTCGGACGACGATTTCGGGTACGGCTCCGTGCGCTCGTCACCAAGCCATCATAGAGCGTCGCGCCGACCGCTGCGCGCGCCGTGATTCGCGAGCTGTCGCTCGGTAACTCGCGAGCAGCGAAACGGACATCGTGTTACCGCCGCGGGTAACACGACGACCACGGACGCGTGCTGATGTTTCCTTCGACGGGACGCGAGGGAGCGTCCGCATTCGTGATCGTAGAACGCCGCGTGAATCGAACCGACGAGACATCACGTGTCGAGCGCCTGGTCGCGGCGCACCTCGATCTTCCGCGTCGCATCGCAGCGATGATCTTTCGCCGCGTCCGGCGCCACGTCGAGCTGGACGAGTTGATCGCGTTGGGCAACGCCGGACTTGCACAGGCCGCGCGTAGCTTCGACGAGCACCGCGGCGCTTCGTTCAAGACGTTTGCCTGGTATCGCGTGAGAGGCGCGATCATCGATGGCGTGCGCACGCTCGCACCGCTGCCCCGTCGCGTCTGGCGGATCCTCGTGCGCTTGCGGCAGAGCGATGCATTCACGAGCCTCCCGATCGATCCGCGCTTGTTCACGAACTACCGCGTGCCCTTCGATGACAATCGCGTGTGCGCGACCGAGACGGTCGACGCCGCCGAAGCGCTCGACCACGAACGGCTGGCAATCTACGCGTGCGGCGCGCTCAAGACGCTGCCGACGACGCAGCGCGAGCTGCTGTTGAAACACTATTGGGAGGGAAAGGATCTCCTCACGGCTGGCGCCGAGCTTGGTCGATCCAAGAGCTGGGCGAGCCGGCGCCACGCCGACGCGCTCGATCGACTGCGCGACGGGATGGGGCAGTTCATCCGCCCTCAGGCCGCGTGAACCGAAACCTCGATCGCTCTGGAGATCAATGTAATCGATTGGCACGGCGTCACGCCCGTGGAGCTACGGACACGCTGCGGCGTTCGACGTTCGCTCGAGGATTTTGCTCGACCTTCGCGCGTGCACTGAGCGATATCGAGAAAGCGACTCGCGGGTGCGAGTAGCTAAAGGATCGTTTGTCGGCGACATGTTTCCTTCGACATGGAGGCGCGGTTTGGCCATCAACGTCGACGCCGCGGTGACGTAGAACCGATCGAAGCAACGCGGCCACGAACGAACGAACGCAACCGCGGTCCGGACCGGCCGATACCCCCACGCACATCCGTAAAGGCAGAAATGACCAACCTACTCGCTCGCATGCGACCGCGCGTCATCGACGACGACCGCGCCGACGATGACGGTGCGGAAGCGCGCTACGACAGCACCGACGACGCACCGCCCACGCCACGGTGGAGCACGGTCTCCCTCGAAGCCGAGATTGCATCGGTGCTCGACGAGTCTCCGTTGCCGGGCGAGCAACTCGCGGCGGCATTTCAGCGCAAGGAGCTAACGCTCGCGTCGTTGTTCGCGCGGCTGACCGTCGTAGAAGCGCGCGAGCTGCACCGCCGCCTCGCTCGCCCGATCGCCGGCGACGCGCTGGTTGTGCGCTTCGAGCGCCTCATCCCCGAGCGTCGGGCGCGCCTGCTCGCGTTCCTCGAAGGCGCACGGCGACGCGAGGCGATGCAGCGCGCGCGCCCTCGGATCGGAGGGCTCCATGGCTGACCACCTGGCATATCCGACCCAGCACGAGCTGCTGACCGACGCGCTCGCCTCGGTGCGAGAGCGCTTGCGTGCGGCGAAAGCGCAACTCGCCGCGCGCGCCGCCGACGAGCGGGTGCCGCCGTGGCCCGCGAGCCTCTTGGAACGAGACGCCGAGATCGCGGCCCGGCTCGCGCGCTCGGCGCCGCACCTCGTGCCGATCGATCAACTCCGCGCACACTTCGAGCTGAGCGCGACCGAAGTGCTCGTCTTGTGGGTGTTGATCGCGCACGAGCTGTGCCCGATCGCGCGCGGGCTGATCCGCGACCTCAACAGCGAGCACCTTGCCGACCCGACGACGGACACGCTTCGCCGCGCCGTGTACGGCGTCGAGCTCGGCGATCGCGGCGCGTGGCGCGAGCTGAGCGATGACAGCGCACTCCGACGCTTCGGCCTGATCGAGTGTACCGACGGGACCGGCGATGCGCCGTTCCACCGTCAGACCTGGAAGGTCTCCGATCGCGTCCTCGGCCTCGCGCACGGTGAGGTCGCGCTCGATCCTCGGCTCGCGCATCTCGCGACGATCTCGCCCGTCGATACGCCGCTCCATCATCTCGAGCTAGCCGACGGCGCGCTCGCGGCGATCCGCGCAGCCTGCAACTCCGACGGGATCGTGATCGTCCACGGTCGAGTCGGCAGCGGCCGGCGTACGAGCCTCGTTGCGTCACTCGCGGCGGCGGGCCGTCGCGTACTCGAGATCGATGCACATGCGTTGTCGAAAGATCGCGACGTCGCACGGCGCGAGTTGCGCGGGCTCGCGCGCGAGTGTCGCTTGCTCTCGCTCGTGGCGTTGATTCGCGATCTCGATGCGTTGATCGTCACCGGCGATCAACCCGATCGTGTCGGCCTCGTCGAGCTGGAGCTCGAGGGGCTCGTGGTCGCTACGGCGGCACGCGCGATCCCGCGGCGGTGGCGCCGCGAGGTCATCGCGATCGAGCTGGAGCCGATCACGACCGCAAGGCGGGTCATCCTGTGGCAGCGCGCCATCCCATCACTCGGCATGGACGCCGCCGCGACCCTCGCGACGATGTACCCGCTCGCTCCCGCGCTGATTCATGCCGCCGGTCGCCTGGCGGTCCGGCAGTGTGGCGCGGCCGACATCCAGCCCGAGGACATTGCCGCGAGCCTGCGCTCGATTCTCGACGATCGACTCGCCGGTCTCGCGACGCGCATCGACACCAAGCAGACCTGGGATGACGTCGTGCTCCCCGACGATCAGATCACCGCACTCGTCGAGTTGATGGCGCGCATTCGCGAGCGCGCCACGGTCTACGAAGAGTGGGGCTTCGCCGCGAAGGTCGGACGCGGCCTCGGTGTCTCGGCGTTGTTCTCGGGCCCACCCGGGACCGGGAAGACGATGACCGCCGGGTTGATCGCGAAGGAGCTGGGCGTCGAGCTGTACCAAGTCGACATCAGCAAGATCGTGTCGAAGTGGATCGGCGAGACCGAGAAGAATCTCGCCGCGCTGTTCGATGCCGCCGAGGCCGGCCACGCGATCATCTTGTTCGACGAGGCCGATGCACTCTTCGGCAAGCGAACCGAGATCAAGTCGAGCAACGATCGCTACGCGAACCAAGAAGTGAACTTCTTGCTCCAGCGCCTGGAGACGTACACCGGCGTGGTGATCCTGACGACGAACCACGAGACGGCGATCGACGACGCGTTCCGGCGCCGCTTATCGCTGCACGTGCACTTCCCGATGCCCGAGCGCGACGAGCGCGCGAAGCTGTGGCGCGCGCTGATCCCGAACGCGGCGCCTACGGCGGGCGAGCTGCGATTGCAGAAGCTCGCCGACCACTTCGAGATGAGCGGCGGCTACATCCGCAACGCCGTCGTGCGTGCCGCGTTCCTCGCAGCCGCCGAACGGTCAGCGATCACTGCTGACCACCTCACGAAGGCCGCGCATCTCGAATACGAAGCGATGGGCAAGATCACGAGCCGAATCTGACGCCGGAACAACAATGAGAACATCTCCACTCAAGAACCGCTCCGCGCGATGGGCCACGACGACGCTCCGGCATCTGAGCGCAGCCGCGATCGTCGCGATCGTCGCGTGCGTCGACCCAGCGCCGGCTCCCGACGTTACCGCACCGCAACAGGCGCAGTTCGTTCCCTGCCCGCCCGTGCTCCCTGCGAGCGGCATCGCGACGTGTACCGGAGAGGATCCCGATGGCGTCGTCGTCGGCGTATGCGCGATGCGCGATGCCGCGGTCGCCTGCATCTTGCCGTGCGACGTCGCGTGCGCGGCGCCCGGCGAGACGTTGCAAATCGATGTCGGCACCGACGGTCAGCCGCTGTGTTACTGCGGCTCACCGTTCTGAAGGCAGTGCACCGCGGCCGCTCCCGATGGGACACGCTGACATCCCGTACAACAGAAAGACAACCGAACATGCCTTACATAGCGATTGGAATCATCGGCGGATTTATCAGTGCGTTCATCGCGAGCGGCAAGCGGCGTAGCGCTGCCGGCTGGTTCGTGATCGGATTCCTTCTACCGCTAATCGGCATTATCCTCGCGATCGTTCTGCCGGCGGGCACCAACGATCTCGAGATGGACGCGATGCTCGCTACACCACATCTGCTCACGGTATCGCGGGACAACTCGATCGAAGTGTTGGAACGACTCGCAGCCCTGCGTGATCGCGGCGCACTGACGGCAGAGGAATTCGAGACGAAGAAGCGGGAGCTGCTCGCGAGCGTTCCCTCACC
>DATBAS010000034.1:0-45885 GCA_036271395.1 Kofleriaceae bacterium | reverse complement strand
CGGCATCAACGGCAAGCTGCCCAAGCGCGCCGAGTACATCCGCGTGATCGTCAGCGAGATGTCTCGCATGACCGATCACCTCACGTGCATCGGCGCGTCTGCGATGGAGCTCGGCGCGTTCACGCCGTTCCTCTATTTCTTGAAGGCGCGCGAGTGGCTCTACGAGCTGCTCGAAAAAGTCTCCGGCGCGAGGCTCACCCACAGCTACGCGCGCGTCGGCGGCGTGTCGAAAGATCTGCCGCTCGATTTCGACGACGATCTGACCAAGCTGCTCGATCGCTTCGACCCGGTGCTCGTCGACGTCGAGAAGATGTTGCTGTCGAACAAGATCTTCTACGACCGCGTCGTCGGCATCGGCGCGATGACTAAAGAAGATGCGATCAAGACCGGCTGCGTCGGTCCGATCGCGCGTTCGGCGGGCGTCGACTACGACGTGCGTCGCGATTTTCCGTACTCGGTCTATCCCGAGGTCGAGTTCGACGTGCCGCTCGGCACGACCGGCGACTGCTACGACCGCTATCTGGTCCGGCTCGAAGAGCTGCGCCAGAGCATGCGGATCTTGCGGCAGTGCCTCAAGCAGATCCCCGACGGCGCGATCATGAGCGATGACCATCGCGTCGCGCTGCCGCCGAAGAAGGACGCGTACAACACGATCGAGTCGATGATCCGGCACTTCAAGCACATCGTCGATGGCGTGCGCGTGCCGCCCGGCGAGACCTACGCGTTCCTCGAGGGCGGCAACGGCGAGCTCGGCTTCTTCGTCGTCGCCGATGGCACCGGCCGGCCGTACAAGGCGTACTGCCGATCGCCGTCGTTCGTGCACCTGTCGACAGCGGGTGCGCTGATCCACAACCACTACATCGCTGACGTCGTGCCGATTTTCGGCATGATCAACATGATCGGCGGGGAGTGCGACAAGTGAAGTGCGTCGTCGTCGCGCTCGTCGCGCTGATCGGGTGCAAGGGCGGCAAGGCAGATCCCGACACTCTCGCCGCGGCCGAAAAGGCGAAGGCGCGCGACGTGTCGGTCGAGCTGTCGCGCGCGCTCGACACGCTCCAGACCGATCACCTGATCTTGGTCGACGCACTCGACGACGTCGCCAACGCGAAAGACGACACCTCGCGCACACGTATGCTCGGCATGATCGGGCCGCACGAGCTGATCGAGAGTCACGATCTCAGCAACGTCGCATTCGAGGTCGGCAAGCTGATGGCGTCGACGGCGCCCGACGCCGCACGCGACCTCGCGGCACAAGCCGACGCGTTGATCGCCGCGCGCAAAGCCAGCGAAGCCGCGTTCAAGGCCGCGATCGCCGCCGCGGCGAGCGATCCGAGCGCCGCGCAAAAAGCCCAGCGCGAGTTCGAAGATGCGCAATTCCGTGCCGCAGGTGCGGACGGGGCGCGCGCCGCGCGCGCCGAAGGGGCGCGGAAACCATGAGCGACACCGTCAACCTCACGATCGACGGCCAAGCCGTCAGCGTGCCGAAAGGCACCAACGTGCTCGAAGCGGCAAAGCTGCTCGGCATCGACATCAGCGCGTTCTGCTACCACCCCGGGCTGCCGATCGTCGCGCAGTGCCGGCAGTGCCTCGTCTCGGTCGAGAAGAACCCGAAGCTGCAGCCGAGCTGCCAGCAAGTCGTCGGCGAAGGCATGGTCGTGCACACGACCGACGCGCAGTCGACGCTCGCCCGCAAGCAGCAGCTCGAGTTCACGCTGGTCAATCACCCGATCGACTGTCCGATCTGCGACAAGGCCGGCGAGTGCACGCTACAGAAGCTGTACTTCGATCACGACAACGCGAACTCGCGCGTCGACACGCCGAAAGTTCATAAGGCGAAGGTCGTCGACCTCGGGCCGCACATCGTGCTCGATCAGGAACGCTGCATCTTGTGCTCGCGCTGCATCCGCGCGTGCGATCACACGTCGGGCGAGCACCAGCTCGAGTTCGCCAATCGCGGCGATCACGAATTGCTGACGACGGCACCGGGCGAGCAGCTCGACAACCCGTACTCGATGAACACCGTCGATGTCTGCCCCGTCGGCGCGCTGACCGCGAAAGACTTTCGGTTCACGATGCGCGCGTGGGAGCTCGAAGCGACGCCGTCGATCTGCAACGGCTGCGCGACCGGCTGCAACATCGAGATCCATCACAAGAACGAGCGCGCCTGGCGCTTGGTGCCGCGTCACAACCCCGACGTCAACGACTACTGGATGTGCGACGAGGGCCGCTTCACGTATCACGACCTGCGCGAACAACGGCTCGCCGGTCCGACGGTCGAAGGCCTGCCCGCGAGCTGGGATCGTGCGATCGCCGCGGCCGGCAAACGGCTCGCGATGTTCCAAGCGCACGGCGAGCAGCTCGGTGTCGTGCTATCGGCGCAAGCCTCGAACGAGGACAACTTCGCGCTCGCTTCGCTCGCGAAAGCGCTCGGCGCCGGTCACATCTACGTCGCCGGCAAGCCGCCGGTGCCGGCACGCGCCGACGGCCGCTTGCGCGTCGCCGACGTCAATCCGAACGCCGCCGGCGTCAAGGCGATCTGCGACGCGCTCGGGCTCACCGCGACGCCGAGCTACGAGCTCGATCGCGGCATGCCGCAGTCGCTGCGCGCGATCGTGGTGCTCGGCGATACCGTGCCCGGCCTGGATCCGTCGAAGTCGTCCGAGCTCGAGGTCATCGCGCTCGCCACGCACGAGCGCGGCCCGGTGCCGACGGCGCGCGTCGCGCTGCCGATCGCGGCGTGGGCCGAAGTGGCCGGCACGGTCACGAACACCAAAGGTCTCGTCCAGCGCATGCACGCGGCATTCGTGCCGCTCGGCTCGGCGATTCCGGGTTGGGAAGCGATCGTGCGGCTCGCGCAAGCGGCCGGTCACAAGCTCTCGTGGGTGCACACGCGCGACGTGTTCACCGCGATGACGAAGGCGGTGCCTGGTTGGAACGCGCTGGTGTGGCAACGCGAGGTCCGTCCGCTCGCGCTGCGCTTCGCCGGGAGCCGAGGCTAGATCATGCTCGCGAGCATTTCGGTTTGGGACATCCTCGATTGGGGCGGCACCAAGTGGCTGTTCCTCGTGCTCGTGATGGTGATGCCGCTCGCGTCGCTGCTCACGTGGGCCGAGCGCCGGCAGAGCGCGATGATGCAAGATCGGCTCGGTCCCAACCGCGCCAACATCGGCCCGATCAAGCTCAAGGGCATCCTGCACTTCGTCGCCGACGCGCTGAAGATGATCTTCAAAGAGGACTTCGTCCCGGCGAACGTCCACAAAGGCCTCTACGCGCTCGCGCCGATCTTGGCGCTCGCGCCGGTGCTGATCGCGTTCTGCATCATCCCGTTCGGGCCGACGATCTTTCCGCACGTGCTCGGCCACGGCATCCTGACGCACGTCGATCCAGTCGCGCTCGCGAACTCGCCGAACGCCGGTGACTTCGCCGACTCGATCCGGCTGCAGATTTTCCAGATCGATTACGGCCTGATCTTCTACTTCGCGGTGCTCACGCTCGCGAACTACGGCGGGACCATTGCCGGCTGGGCGAGCTACAACAAGTGGGCGCTACTCGGCGGCCTGCGCAGCTCGTCGCAGATGATGTCGTACGAGGTCGCGATGGGCTTGTCGCTCATGCCGATCTTCTTGGCGTTCGGCACGCTCGAGCCGGGCCAGCTCGTCGAGATGCAGGGCTCTAATCCGATCAACTGGGGCTTGCTATCGTGGTCGGCGCTGCCCGGCGGCCTGTTGTTCACGATCGGCGCGTTCCTGTTGTTCTTCACCGCCGCGATCGCCGAGACCAAGCGCGCGCCGTTCGACATCCCCGAAGGCGAGCCCGAGATCATCGGCTACTTCGTCGAGTACTCCGGCATGCGCTGGGGCATCTTCTTCTTGGCCGAGTTCATCGAGGTCGTGTTCATCTCGGCCGTCGTCGCCAGCGTGTTCTTCGGCGGCTGGCAGGTGCCGTTCCTCGACGTCGACGGCTTCCGCGCCGGCGGCCAGGTCTTGCCGCTGCCTCACCTGTTCGTCGTGTTGCTGCAGTTCGCAGCGTTCGGCCTCAAGGTCGTGCTGCTGTGCTGGTTCCAGCTCGCGGTGCGGTGGACGCTGCCGCGCTTCCGCGCCGATCAGCTCATGAAGCTCGGCTGGAAGCTGCTGCTGCCGCTCGCGCTCGCGAACATCATGGTGACCGCGCTGATCAAGCTTGTCTTCATGAGCTAGGAGCCCGCGATGTCCGCTGCACACGACGACCACGAAGATCCGAACCTCCGCGACGACGCCGCGACGCTCAGCGTGCTCGCGACGCACACGAGCTCGGCCGGCAAGACCGTGCGCACGTTGCGCGTCGTGCGGCCCTCGCCCGCCGATGCCAGCTTCGTCGCCGCCACCGCGAAGGGGCTCGGCATCACGCTCAAGCACTTCGCCAAGAACTTCTTCCTGCCGCTGCGCAGCAAAGAAGCGCGCGCCAAAGCCGGCGCACCCGACAAGGTCAGCGGCAACGAGATCGAGACCGTCCAGTATCCGGAAGAGAAGGTCACGTACCCGGAGCGATTTCGTGGCCTGCACCGGCTGATGCTGCGCGACGATGGCGCCGTGCGCTGCGTCGCGTGCATGTGCTGCCCGACGGTGTGCCCGGCGCACTGCATCACGATCATCCCGGAAGAGAGCGATTCGAAGGGCATCGAGAAGCGGCCGGCCGTGTTCGAGATCGACGAGCTGCGCTGCGTCGTGTGTGGGTTGTGCGTCGAGGCGTGCCCGTGCGATGCGATTCGTATGGACACCGGCATGCACGCGGGTCCGGTCGAAGATCGCGCCGATGCGATCGAGACCAAGACCTCGATGCTCGCGCGCGGCATCAAGTCGGTCGCGAAGCAGGGCGGCGAAGGCGCGACCTGGCGCGAGACCGCGCCGATTCCGCCCAGCGACAAACGCTGATGGCGTAGCTCGTGCAGCGCTCGCGTGAATGGCGCGCGCGCGCGAGCAGTCCAAGTTCGTCGTAGTCGCGGCGCTCGTGGCGAACGTCTGCGTCGCGGCCGTGAAGGTCGCGGCCGCCGTGGTCACGCGCAGCTCGGCGATGCTCGCCGAGGCGATCCACTCGATCGTCGATACCGGCGACTCCGGACTGATCTTGCTCGGAGAAGCTCGCGCGAAGAAGCCGGCGACGCCGCGCCATCCGTTCGGCCACGGCAAGGAGGTCTACTTCTGGTCGCTGGTCGTCGCCATGTTGATCTTCGGCGCCGGCTGCGTGGTCGCCGCGTATCAGGGCGTACTGCGGCTGATCTCGCCGCACCCGCTCGAGCACGTCGGCTGGAGCTACGCCGTGCTCGCGGCATCGGCGGTATTCGAGGCAACCTCGTTCGTGATCTCGCTCAAGGGGCTCGGGCGCTATCGCCGCGACCGGATGCCGCGCGCGTCGCTCGCGCACACGATCCGCGAAGCCAAAGACCCGGCGATCTTCGCGGTGGTGCTCGAGGACTCGGCGGCCCTCGCCGGCCTCGCGATCGCCGCAGGCGGGGTCGCGCTGTCGAGCGCACTCGGCACGACGGCACCGGATGCGATCGCATCGATCCTGATCGCCGCGATCCTCGCCGCGATCTCTTGGGTGCTCGGCCGCGAGTGCTGGAGCCTCTTGATCGGCGAGCGCGCGCTCCCGGAGATGGTCGCCGGGATCTGCTCGATCGCGAAGGCCGATCCGCACATCGCCAACGTCGCCGCGGTCAAGACGATGCATGTCGGACCCGAGGATCTGATCGTGGCGGTCGAGCTGCGATTCGAGCCGGAGTGCAATTCCGACGCTCGACTCACCGCGGTTCGCTCGATCCGCGACGCGGTGCGCGCGCGCTACAGCGAGATCGACGAGCTGTTGATCGACGCCGACTCGTTCGCCGAAGTGTGAAGCCCGAAAAGGGCGAAGCCCGGTGACTCGTCATCACCGGGCTTCAAAACGAACACGACCGTTTGACCGTAGCGCAGTCTATCCCCTACGACTTGCGTAGGTGGGCTCCACGTAATCCATTGGGCTTCCCGACGTGCGGGCGTGCACTCCCGGAACAGAGGCAGATCCCTAGATAGAAGATGTAGGAGACAGATTCGCGCCAGTTATCGAATCAAACCGCCGTGCTCAATTCCAAGACTACGGATCGCGATCCACTCCGTCAATCGGAAAAAATCGAGTCGAGATTTTTTCTCGCGCACTCAATCACTGCAGTAGTGATTGCTGCCGATCGGTGGACAGCCGTGCAGTGCGAGCACGTCCATCGTGATCGCGACGCCGATGTGAATCATCACGCCGCCCCAGATCGACTTGGTTCGCATCGCGAGGGTTCCCAAGATCAGCCCGGCCCCGATCGCGCCAAGCGTCTCGGGTAGCGGCTTGCCGTAGTGGATCATGCAATACGGCACGATCATCACGAAGATGGCGTTCGCACCGAGCCGTCGGCGCAGCGCGTTGAGAATGAAGCCACGGAAGAAAAATTCGAGTGAGATGAACTGGGCTGCGTAGAGCGCTTCCCACGTCCACAGATCGAATTGAGACCGGTTCGCGAGCCGATAAAACGGATAGGTATGGCGAAACGCGGGAGTCGTCGATGCGTAGAGCACCGCCGGCAACACGCACAGGAACAGCACGACATAGATCCACAAGTGCTTCCAAAACCCGCGCAAGCTCACGTGGTAATCGCGCACGCGCTCGCCCGGCAGGCAGACGATCAGGATCGACGGGAGCACGACGTAGCCGATCACGCGCCAGCCCGACCACCACGCAAAGCTCTGGAGCTCGAAGTACTTCGTGCTCGCGAGCTTGTGCAGGGCGCGGTCGAACCACGAGCGATCGCCGATGTACTCCTGCAGCGTCAGCGACACGGCGACCATCACGAGCACGAGCAGGACCTTGTACGAGAACGTGCCGGCCTCGCCGGGCTCGCGGACGGTCTCGCGATCGATCGCGGTCCACTGCCCGAACACGGCGCCGAACAGCCAGCGGCGGAACTCGCCGTGCGCGAACACGATTCCGAGATCTGCAACGCCGATCGCGATGCGCAGCGGCCAACCCGGCGCGAGCTCGAAGATCAACGCGGCCGGGATCCACACGCCGAGCAACAGCCGCGCGACGTAGTGCACGCGCGTGCGCATCGGCAACTCTTCGCTCTCGATCCGCGGTTGGATCTCGGGCGCGTGGATCGCCGTCGCGACCGGGATCGGCGCCGGCTCGTCCGTCATTTCCGACTGCCGAGCCACTCCGCGGCGCGGCGCAACCGCCGCCGCGTGATCTCTTTGCCGAGCACGACCATGGTCTCGAACAACGGCGGCGTCGCTTTGCGGCCGCTGATCGCGAGCCGCAAGATCGGCCAGGCCTGCTTCTGGTGCCAGCCGTGCGCTTCGAGCCACTTCGCGGTGACGTCCTCGAGCATCGCCACGGTCCAGCCGTCGCGCGCCTCGAACTGCTCGACATACTCGAGCAGAGCCTTCTTGAGATCGGCATTGGCAACGCCGTCGACCTTCAGCTCGTTGGCGATCGGCGCGTAGTCGAGGTCGCCCGAAAAGAAGTACTCGGTCAGCGGGATCACGTCGTCGAGCTTCTTGATCCGCTGGCGCACGAGCGGCACGAGCTTGGCGAAGAACGCCTTGTTCAGGCGCCAGCTCACGAGCGCATCGGCGAGCTCGTCGTCGCTCATCGCATGAATATATTGCTCGTTGAGCCAGCTCAGCTTTTGCAGATCGAACACCGGGCCACCGAGCGCGATGCGGTCCCACGAGAACACGTCGATCATCTCGGCGAGCGAAAACTTTTCGCGATCGCCGCCGAACGACCAGCCCATCGTGCCGAGGAAGTTGAGCAACGCCTGCGGGAGAATGCCGGTGTCGCGGTAGTAGTTGATCGAGACCGGATTCTTGCGCTTGCTGATCTTCGACTTGTCGCTGTTTCGAAGCAGCGGCATGTGGAAGAACTTCGGCGGCTCCCAGCCGAACGCGGCGTAGAGCACCGCGTGCTTGCCCGCCGACGAGATCCACTCCTCGGCGCGTACGACGTGCGTGATCTCCATCAGATGATCGTCGACGACGTTCGCGAGATGATACGTCGGCAGGCCGTCGGACTTGAGCAGCACCTGATCGTCGAAGTTGTTCGCTTCGCGGGTGACGTCGCCGCGCAGCTCGTCGCGGAACGTGATCTCGCCGGCGATCGGCATCTTCAAGCGGATCACGAACGGCTCGGCCTGTGCGCGCGCATCGCCGTCGGCGCGCGCGATGTCGCGGCAGTGGCGGTCGTAGCCTTTGAAGCTCGATTTCTCCGCGTCTTGTTGCAGCCGCAGCTTCGCGAGCCGATCGGCCGTGCAGAAGCAGCGATACGCCTCGCCCTTGTCGAGCAAGATCCGCGCGTGCTCCTGGTAGATCGCGCTGCGCTCGCTCTGGCGATACGGGGCATGTGGCCCGCCGACGTCGGGGCCTTCGTCCCAATCGAGCCCCAGCCAGTGCAGCGCGTCGAAGATCATCTGCTCCGAATCGCCCCGCGCACGGGTTTGATCGGTGTCCTCGATGCGGAGGACGAACTGGCCGCCCTGCTGACGCGCGAATGCGTAGTTGAACAGCGCGATGTACGCGGTTCCCACGTGCGGGTCGCCGGTCGGCGACGGTGCAATCCGCACACGCACTTTCGCCATGGTGGGTCCTCATAACACGGCGTGGTAGCGTCGAGAAGATGCGCTGCCTTGCCGTCGTGCTCGCGCTCTGCGCGGTCGCAACGCTCGCATACGGGGACACGATCCAAGGCGACGTCACCGACGTGCAGAGCCGGTGGACCGCAGACCACTCGCGCATCGTGACCGAGTCGGTCGTGATGACCGCGCAGGGCCCGGTGACGGTCAGCCAGCTCGGCGGCTCCGTCGGTGGCTTCGGCATGATCGCGATGCCGGGCGATCCGATCTTGCAGGTCGGTGCGCACGCGGTGATCGCGAGCCACGTCGCGAACGATCTCGCGGGCGTCGCGCACGTCGTCGTCGATCGCGCGGCGATGACCGGGCTCGCGCAGCCAGACTTCGTCCGCACCGGGCCGACCAAGGCCGGCCACTACCTGTTTTGGGAATCCGGCTGCATCTTCGCGACGCCCGACGCCGACGGCACGAAGGAGATCGCCGGCTCCGACGAGTTCCCGATCATCTCGGCATCGATCGCGACGTGGAACACCGAAGTCGACACCGCGGCCTGCTCGTACCTCAAGATCGTCGAGAACGCGCCGCAGTCGCTCGAGGTCGGCAACGACGGCGTGAACCTCATCAAGTTCCGCGATGCGTCGTGGTGCCGGCCCGCCGTCGACGACGACCCGGCGCGCTGCTACGCCGATTCGGCGGCCGGGATCACGACCGCGACGTACGTCGATGACGGCACGAACCCGCGCGACGGCGCGATCGTCGATGCCGACATCGAGATCAACGGCGTTGACTTCGCGATCGCGGTCGACGGCGTGTCGCTCGGCACGGCGTCGTGTCAGGCCGAGCTGCAAAACACGCTGACCCACGAGCTCGGCCACCTCCACGGGCTCGAGCACACGTGCCTGGCACCCGGCGATCCGTCGCGCGTCGACGAGAACGGCAGCGCTGTCCCCGAATGTGCGGATACCACGGACCCGCTCATCCTCGATGCCACCATGTACAACTACCAGGACTGCGGCGAGACCAAGAAAGAGACGCTGACCGACGACGATATCGGCGCGATCTGCGCCATTTATCCGCTGCAGACGAGCCCGAACACGTGCGTGCCGCCGCCCCCGGAATCGAGCGGCTGCTGCGATGCGGGCCGTGGCGTCCCGGTCGGCCCGGCGCTGCTCGGCCTGCTCGTAGCCGGGCGATTGCGCAAAACTCGACGCCGTCGGTAGCCCGGGTATCCTCCTAAGAGATGTCAGGAGCGGTTTGCCCCGCGTGCGGGGTCGCGGTCGTGCCGGGCTACGTGCGATGCCCGAAGTGCCATCGCCCGTTGCCGCGGTTCGCGCGGAACACGGCGTCGCCGGTCGGCGGCACGACGATCAAGACCAAGCAAGGCTCGCCGTTGCTCGCGATCGGGATCGCGATCGTCATCGGCGGCGGCTTCATCGCGTTCTTCGCGCTCCGCGGCAAGCATCACGAAGCCGCGGCGGCGCCGGCACCGGCGTCGTCATCGTCATCGTCGTCATTATCGCCGAGCGGCGATCAAACGCCGGCGCCGACAACCACGCTGCCGACGCCCGTCGCATCGACCGCGCCGACGCCCGTCGTCGCGACGCCGAATCCAGGGGCGATCGCGTCGAGCTTGCAGGGCACGCTCCAGCGCATGGAGCTGTGGTCGACGGTCTCGGTCACCGGCGGGCGCGTCGAGCTCCAGTCGCGCGCGTGCCGCGACCCGCAGCTGGGCAAACAGATCGAAGGCGTCGCCGCGTCGTTCCGAGCCGCCGGCTTGACCCGCGTCCGCTGTCTAGAGCAGAGTGGCGCGGTCGTATTTGACCGTGAGCTCTGACCTCGCACCACCGCGCAAGCTGCATCGGCTGATCCTGCCGCTCGGCATGCGCGTCCTCGTCCAGCTCATCTCCGACGAAGATCGCACCGAGACCGGCTTGTACCTGCCGGCCGGCGCCAAGGAAGCGACCGACGAGGCGCTCTACGGCAAGATCATCGAGGTCGCGCGCGACAAGCCGATGACCGACGAAGCATCCGAAAACGTTTCGGGCGTGCCGCACGGCGCGTTCGTGCTGTTTCGCAAGACCGCGGGCGTGCCGGTGCCGTGGGACGACAAGCTGCGGCTGATCGACGTCAAAGATGTCCTCGCCACCGTCGAAGAAGTTTCCGCCGACGAGGCGCACTGACGATGACGGCGAGCGCACCGCCCGGACCGATCCCTACCCTCGACACGCTCGACGCGACGATCACCACGCCGCGGCTCGTGCTGCGCCCGCTCGAGCCGCGCCACGCCGGCGAATTGTTCCCGTACGCGTCAGATCCCGACGTCGCGCGCACGATGTCGTGGAACGCGCACGCCGATCTCGACGAGACGCGTGAGTGGGTCGACATGATGATCCGCGAGCGCGCGAAGCAGACCGAGCTGGTCTGGGCGATCGAGCACGCCGGCAAGGCGATCGGCGCGATCGGCCTGGGCCGTATCACGTGGACGTTTCGCGCGTGGCGCGTCGATCGCGCCGAGCTCGGCTACTGGCTCGGCAAGCCGTTCTGGCGCCAAGGCATGACGGGTGAAGCCGCGCTCGCGGTGACCGCCTGGGCGTTCGAGACGATGCGGCTGCACAAGATCATGATCGGCTGCATCGACGGCAACATCGCGTCGCAGAAGATCATCGAGAAGCTCGGCTATCGGTTTCTCGCGATGTTCGAGGACGACGTCTGGCGCGACGAGCGCTGGTGGAATCATCGCCGCTACGAGCTGACGAGCGCCGAATGGCGCGACGTCGCGCGGACGCAGCGGTTTCGCCGGCCGAATCTCTGACCGCGTCGGCGAGCCGCGAAGACGACGTCGCGAGGCGACGCGCGGCGCGGCGCGTGGGCCGACAAACTTGGTTGGTCAACCAACCAACATTGTTTGGGAGACATCGCAAACTCGGATGGACCATGTAGATCGCGATGTTTTGCGTTTTTACGTGGTCCATCGCCGGCGCGGCGCCGCCGACGGCGCTAGTAAATTTCGCCGGCCTTGATGCGATCGATCATCGCCGTCAACAGGTGGCGCTGCGCCGGATCAGCTTCGACGATGCGCACGCCAAAGCCGGTCGGATACGTCCCGCTCTCGGCGCTGTTCGGCTCGACGACGCGGACCACAACGACCTTGCAGCACACCGACTCGTCGTAGCCGTACAGCTCGAGCGATAGCGCCTGGCCGAGCTTGAACGGGTACGCGCGCGCGACGCGCGTGTAGAGGAACAAGCCGTGCTCCGAGAGATCTCGCGTGCGAAACACGAGCTCTTGGCCATCGACGCCGTGCACTCTCACGAAAGCGTCGACGCGGACGCGTTCGGCGCTGCGCTCCCGAACATCGGACATGCCATCACGATAGCGAAAACGGATCGGCCCGTCCCGAGTGCACCAGCGAGAACCTCGTGGTAGCGTACGCGCTAACCCTCGGATATTCATGGACGTCCGCTGCGAGAAGTGTCAGACCGAGTACGAGCTCGACGAGAGTCGCCTCAAGCCAGGCGGCGTCACGGTCAAGTGCACGAACTGCGGACACATGTTCAAGATCCGCAAGCGCACGCCCACCAACGTCGGGCTGCCGACGGTCGATCCGAATCGGCCGCGCTCGTCGTCGCAAAACGAAGCGCCGACCGTACGTGCGCCGATGCCATCGCGCGCCGATTCCGTGCTCGGCGATGCGATGCCGTCGGCGATGAACGATCCCGGCTCGGGTCCGACCGAACGCAACTGGCTCGTTCGGCTCGAGAACGGCGAGCAGAAGACGTGTCGCGAGCTCGCGACGCTCCAGCAGTGGATCGTCGCCGGTGTGGCGACGCGCGAGTCATTGATCTCGCGCTCGGGCAAGACGTGGAAGCGGCTCGGCGACATCACCGAGCTCGGCCAGTATTTCTCGATCGCCGACGAAGCGCGCACGCAGCGTGCGGGGCGGCCGACGCCGCGACCGTCGGTGCAGCCGAAGAACGTCAGCGCCGCCGGCGGCACCGTGCTGCCCGACGATCCCGACGACGAAGCACCGACGACGACGCGCCGGCCGAATCGCGCGACGCCGCCACCGCCGCCTCAGGCGAACCGGCCGGATCCGCGCGCGGCGACCGAGCTCGCGCCGACGACGGGGCCCGGCATGCGCGCGCAAACGCCGCCGTCTGCGCCGCCGCCGGGTCGGCAAACCGCCGCGTGGGCGAGCTCCGAGATCAAGCCAACCGAATCGATCGCGTCGATGCCGCAAGGTCCGCGGGGCGGCAACTTCTCGGCGGCGGCCGCCAAGAACGAGCCGATGTTTGCCGGCCGCGTGCGGATGGATCCGGGCGACGAATCGTCGTTCGATACCGGCCGCGTCAAGCTCGATGACGATGATCCGAACGACGCGATGAATCGCCAGCGCGGCTCGCGCGCCGGCACGTGGATCGCGATCGTCGCGTTGCTCGTGATCGCCGGCGGCGCAGGCGCCGTGTACATGCTCGTGTTCGACAAGCACGACCAGGTCGCGACGGCGGCGCCGAAAGATGCCGCTGCCGTCGCCGCGCCGAGCGATGCCGCGTTGGTCGTGCAAGCCGGATCGAATGGCTCGGCGGTGGCACCGCCCGTTGCCGACCCGCTCGATGCCGCGCGCGCCGAGATCGCGAACGGCGTCGAGCCCCGGCTCAAAGGCGCCTACGACGCGCTCGCCGACAAGACCGATGGCCCGTCGCTCGCGATGCGCGCCCGGCTCGGCGCCGCGCTCTCGCAAAGCCAGCTCGATCGCGCCGTGCTCGACGCCGACAAGGCCGATGCCGACAAGCTGCGCAAAGCGGGCAAGCAGCTCGCGATCGATGTCTCCGCGATCGCGCAGAAGGCGCTCAAGGCCAGAGCCGACGACCCGTGGGCGAACCTCGCGATGGCCGACGTGCTGCGCTTGCAGGGCAAGTCCGCGCACGAGGTCGATCGCTACTTGCAGGTCGCGAAGACCAAAGGTGCGGACGATAAGGATCTCGCTCGAGCCGTCGCGCTCGCCGCCGCGCAAACCGATGCGCGCGACAGCTACTACGACGACGCGCTCAAAGATCTGAAAGACTACGCGACCGCCGACGATCCGCGCGTGCGCATCGAGCTCGCGCTGATCGCGTTCCAGCAGGGCAAGCCCGCCGATGCGCGGCCGCTCGTCGATCAGGTGCTGTCGGCGAGCCCCGATCACGACGTCGCGCGCGCGATCGCGAAACGGCTCGAGACGGTCGTCGCGAAGACCGATCCGATGCCGGCGGAAGACCACGAACACGGTGGCAGGACGCCGCCACCGCAGAACAACGGTGGCGACGGCGGCGGTGATTACGACACGCTCGTCGCGAAAGCGGGCAAGCTCGCCGAGAGCAACTGTCCGCGCGCGATGGAGATCTACCAAAACGCGCTCGTGCAAAAGCCGACCGGCGTCGAGGCGCTGACCGGCATCGGCTACTGCTACCTGGATGCGAAGCAGTTCTCGAGCGCGTTCTCGAAGTTCCGCACCGCGCTCGCGGTTTCGCAGCGCTACGAGCCGGCGCTCGCGGGCATCGCCGAGACGTATCAGCAGCAGGGCAACAAAGATCAGGCGATCGCGTCGTGGCGCGCGTATCTCGAGGCCTTCCCGGGCTCGGCGAAGGCGAAGAAACAGCTCGAGATCCTCGGCGCAACCGAAGGCGGCGATACCGGGCCGGCGGCGTCTGGATCGGCGACACCGCCCGTACCGGCTCCCACGCCAGCTCCACCCGGCGCCGACGGCTCTTCGTCTGGCTAGCGTGATAGAACGCGAGGCATGTCCGCTCGTCGCTTCGTCCTCGCTGCCGTCGCCGCGACTGCAACCGCATGCAGCAACCCGTCGCCGCTCGATCACGTCGAGGCCGAGCACGACGCGCCGCGAGCGGACCGCGACAAGGGTTTCGACTTTGCCGGCACGCTGAAGAAGATCAAGGACGGCGTCGAGAAACCCGGCTTCTACGAAGCGCCAGAGCACTCGGCAGACTTCGACGCGAGCAAACCGCACTGGAGCGTGCTCAAGCTCTCGGGCGACGTCGTCGAGCGCGCGTCGTTCTCGTTCACCGGCGGCAAAGGCACCGAGCTGCGCGTGGTCATCGAGCGGCTGCGCGGGCTCGCCAAAGACGACCAGCTCACCGGGGTCGTGCTCCGCGTCGGCGACTTGCACGCGAGCGTGCCGGATCTCGTCGAGCTGCGCAGCGCGATGCACGATTTTCGCGCGGCGAAGAAGCAGCTGCGCTGCCACGCCGAGAACGCCGGCAACGCGAGCTATCTCCTGCTCGCGGCGTGCGACCAGATCGGGATCGCGCCGATCGGCGACGTCGCGATCACCGGACCGGCCGCGATGTCGATCCACATCAAGGGCCTGCTCGACAAGCTCGGCGTCACCGCCGACTTCATCCACGTCGGCGCGTACAAAGGCGCCGCCGAGCCGCTGACGCGCGACGCGCCGTCGAAGGAAATGGAAGAGACGCTCGGCGCGATCCTCGATCAGCGCTACGCGACGATGGTCGACATCATCTCGACCGAGCGCAAGCTCGATCCCGACGCCGTCAAGGGCCTGATCGATCGCGGGTTGTTCACCAGCGACGAAGCGAAAGCCGCGAAGCTCGTCGACGAGGTCAGCGCGTTCGAGTCCTTCCGCGACCAGATCGGCGCGCCGTGGACGACCATCAAGCTCGACGACAACGCCAACGCGCTCGGCGCGTATCTTCAGCTCGCGCGCTTCATCGGCGCGATGCCCGCCGATCGGCCGATCGGCGATCACGTCGCGGTCGTCTATGCGATCGGCAACATCGTCGACGGCGATGGCGGCGGCGAGCTCGGCGCGCGCGAAGAGATCGCCGCGAACACGCTCGTCGCGGCACTGCACGCGCTCGGCCGCGACAGCGGCGTGAAAGCGGTCGTGTTGCGCATCGACTCCGGCGGCGGCAGTGCGCAGGCATCGGAGCTGATCTGGCGCGCGGTCGCAGATCTGCGCAAAACCGTGCCGGTGATCGTCTCGATGAGCGACGTCGCCGCGAGCGGCGGCTACTACATCGCGAGCGGTGCGACGAAGATCTTCGCGTTGCCCGATACGCTGACCGGATCGATCGGCGTCGTCGGCGGTCACATCGCGCTCGCCGGCGCGCTCGCCAAGCTCGGCGTGACCACGTTCCCGATCGGCCGCGGCAAGCACGCGACGATGATGGCGAGCTACGCGCCGTGGACCGCCGACGAGCACGACCTCATCGAGACCTCGATGAAGGCCGTCTATCACACGTTCGTCGATCGCGTCGCGACCGGCCGCAACCAGGCGTGGGACGCGATCGACAAGATCGGCCAGGGTCGCGTGTGGACGGGCGCGAAGGCCAAGGAGCTCGGGCTCGTCGACGAGCTCGGCGGGCTCGATGCCGCCGTCGCCGCCGCGCGCGCGCTGGGCAAAGTCGACGCGCAAGCGCCGCTCGAGCTGTACCCGTCGACGCCGACGCTGCGCGACGTGCTCCACAGCTTCGGCGCGGTGCAGGCGCCGTTCGGCTTGCACGTGTTCGAAACTGCGCTCGACGAGCTCGATCCGCGCATCGCGGCCTCCGCCGCGCGACTGCTCGAGCTGGTGATGACGTTCCGCACGACTCACGTGCAGACGGTGGCGGTGCTCCCCGGATGGAGCGATTAAGCGACGGCCGATTCGAGCTGTTAGAGACGCTCGGCGAAGGCGGAATGGGCGTGGTGTATCGCGCGCTCGACCGCGAGCGCGGCGTCCAGGTCGCGATCAAGCGGCTACGCGGCGCCACGCCCGACGGCGTGTTGCGCTTCAAGACCGAGTTTCGCGCGCTGCGCGATATTCGCCATCCAAACCTCGTCGAGCTCGGCGAGCTGTTCGAGAGCGACGGCGAATGGGCCTTTACGATGGAGCTCGTACGCGGCGCGTCGATGCTCGCGTTCGTGCGCGGCGGTAACGAGGCGGATCCGCAATCGACCGATCCCGATCTCACCATCGACGAAGGCCCGGTTTCAGGTGACGTCGCGACGATCGTCGGCGATGAAGACGCCGAGACCGGGCCGACGACGATCGAAGCGATCGAGCAAGCGCCGTCGCGTCCACCGCGCATCGATCAGGCGCGCTTGCGCAAGGCGTTCGCCGGGCTGGCCAGCGGCTTGTCGGCGCTGCACGCCGCCGGCAAGGTGCACCGCGACGTCAAGCCGTCGAACGTGCTCGTCGACGAGACCGGGCGCACCGTGCTGCTCGATTTCGGCGTGGTCGCCGAGCTCACCCCGTCATCAGCAGGGCGCCAGACCGGCGACGACAAGTTCATCATCGGCACCGTCAATTACATGGCGCCCGAGCAGGCGCGCGGCGACGCGATCGGCCCGGCGGCGGATTGGTACGCGTTTGGCGTCGTGTTGTTTCAAGCGCTCGCCGGCCGCTTGCCGCTCGCCGCGACCGCCGACGCGCTGCTCGTGCTCAAGCAGCACACGGCCGCGCCGGAGCTCACGCGTTTTGTCGACGCGCCCGCCGATCTCGCGCGGCTGTGCATGCGCCTGCTCGACCGCGAGCCCGACGCGCGGCCGAACGAAGCCGAGATCTTCGAGGCGCTCGGCGAAGCGCGCACCGCGCATGACGCGTGGCTGCCGCCGGCGACGGAGGGCCGCTTGTTCGTCGGCAGGCGCGTCGAGCTCGGCTTGCTCGATGCGGCGCTCGATGCCTCGAGCCGCGCACCGGTCGCCGCGGTGATCGCTGGCGAATCCGGCGTCGGCAAGACCGCGCTCGCCGATCACTTCTGCGAGGTCGTGCGTGCGACGCGCAAGAAAGCCGTCGTGCTGCACGGTCGCTGTCACCAGCGCGAACGCGTCGCGTTCAACGCGTTCGACGGGATCGTGCACGAGCTCGCGCGCTGGCTGATGCTGCGGCCGGAATCGCGCGTCGCGCAGCTCGTGCCGGCGGCAGTCGGCGAGCTCGTCGCGGTGTTCCCGGATCTGCGAGCGGTACCGGTGTTCGCCGCCGCGAGCGCCGGGAGCGGCGCGACGACGAGCCCGAAGTCGGGCGACGTGCGCGATCGCGCGTTCATCGCGCTGCGCGACGTGCTCGCGGGGATCGCCGCGCGCGGCCCCGTCGTACTCGCGATCGACGACTTGCAGTGGGCCGACGACGATTCGCGCGCACTGCTCGAGACGCTGCTGCGCGAGCGCCGCGCGACGCCGGGCAAGCGCGATCGCGGCGATGGCTTGCTGGTGATCGCGACGGTGCGCGCGGGCGAGCCGGTGCCGAAGCTCGCCGCCGACACGCGCACGATCGCGCTCGGCGGGCTCGCACCGATCGACGCCGAGCAGCTCGTGCGCCGGCTCGGCGGCGCCGAGATCACGAGCGTGATCCGCGAGAGCGCCGGGCATCCGCTGTTCCTCGCCGAGCTCGTGCGCCACCGCCAGAGCGGCGCGATCTCGCACAAGCTCGACGATGCGCTGTGGGCTCGCGTCAGCGCGCTCGACGCGCCGGCGCACCGCGCGCTCGCCGGCGTCGCGCTCGCGGGCGCACCGATCCAGCGCGAGATCGCGGCGCGCCTCAGCGGCCTGCAAGGCGCCGATGCCGAGGCGGCGCTCGATCGGCTGTCGCGCGCCCAGCTCGTGCGCGTTCATGGCCCGCGCCGTGCCGACATCGTCGAGCCGTTTCACGATCGCGTCGCCGAGGCGGTGCTCGCCCACGAGCCCGAAGCCGAGCTGCGCGAGCTGCACGGCGAGCTCGGTCGCGCGTTCGAAGCGCGCGGCGGCGCATCGCCCGACGTGCTGTTCGGCCACTTCGATGCCGCCGGTGATCGCGAGCGTGCGACGCGCTACCTCGTGCTCGCCGCCGATCACGCGCTCACCAGCTTCGCGTTCGGCCGCGCCGTGTTCTTGTATCGCCACGCGCTCGCGACGCTGCAGCCGATGCCGCGCCAACGCAGCATGCTGCTCGGCCAGCTCGCCGAGGCGCTCGCCAATACCGGGCACGTCGCCGAAGCGGCGCAGCGCGATCTCGATGCCGCGGCGCTCGCCGAGCCCGAGTCGAGCCAGCAGCTCGACCTGCTGCGCCGCGCGGCCGAGCGATTCTTGATGAGCGGCCGGCTCGAGCCGGGGCTCGAGACCGCGAAGCAAGTGCTCGCACGCGTGAAGATGACGCTGCCGTCGCGCGCGCGCACGCTGCTCGGGCTCGCGTGGCAGCGCGTCCAAACGCGCACGTCGGCGCTCGCGTGGGAGCATAGGCGATTGCCGGATCCGCGGTCGCGCGACGCGGACATCTGTTGGTCGATCGGCGCCGGGCTCTCGATGGTCGACACGCTGCACGGCGCATATTTTTCCGGCCGAGCGAGCGTGCTCGCGCTGCGTTACGGCACGCCGCTGCAGATCACGCGCGCGATGTCGGGCATGACGGCGGCCGCCGCGCTGATGGGACAGCGCGTACGCAGCCAGCGGTTCCTCGAGGCTGCGAAGCGCGCCGCCGACGAAGCCGCCACGCCGCTCGCGAACTGGTACGCGCGCACCACCGAGTGCACGAACGCGTTCTTGCTCGACAACGAATTCCGCAGCTGCCTCGCGATGGCGAACCGACTCGAAGCCGATTGGTACGCGGCCGGCGGTGGCCAAGGTTGGGAGACCGACGTGGTGCGCCATTTCGCGATGGCGTCGCAGCAGATGCTCGGCATGCTCGGCGAGCTCGCGAGCCGCGTCGAAGCGCACGTCGACAGCTCGCGCCGCACCGGCGACTTGTTTCAAGAGGTGACGCTGCGCGTGCGCTTCGCCGTGTGTCACCTGATCGCGGACCGGCCCGCCGAGGCCGAGCGTGACATCAGCGACGCGCTCGCTGCGTGGCAGCCCGGCGCGACGCAGTTCGGCAACCAGCGCGCGTGGGCGCTGTGGAGCCACACGCGCGTGCTGCTCTACGCGCGCGAGTACGGCCGGCTCGAGCCGGTGCTCGGCGATGAATGGCAGCGAATGCGTCGCGCGCTGATCGGCCGCGTGCCCGCGCTGAAGGTCGAGTGGTATCACGCGTACGGCACCTACTTGATCGGTCGCGCGATCGCCGTGCACCGCGCCGGCCGGCCGAGCGAGCACGCGCAGCTCTGCCGGCAAGCACTCGCGCTCGCACGCGAGGTCAGCCGCATGAAATTTCCGGCCGCGCCGGCGGTCGGCAAGATGCTCGTCGCCGGCGTCGCATGCGCGCGCATGAACACGCCGACTGCGGAGCCCGATGTCGAGGTCGTCGCGAAGCTGCGCGCGGCGCTCGCCGCGGTTCGCGAGCGCGACGTGCTCGTGTACGTGCCGTTCATCGAGATCGTGCTCGGCCGGCTCGTCGGCGGTGATGAGGGCGCGACGCTCGTCCAAGCCGGCACGCAGACCGCGGCGAGCCAGGGTTGGCTGCACCCCGAGCGGGGCATCGAGCTCGTCCTCCCAGGGACGGTCTACACGAACGAAACTTAGGCCGCATCAAGCGAACGAAATCGCGCGCACTTGCAGCGCACAAGTTTCGTTCGTGTAGACCGTCCCCTTAGACGGTGCCTTTGATGAGCTTCGACAGCGTCTTGATCGCGTCCCTGCCGCGCTCGACATGCTCGGCGGCTTGCGAGACGGCCATCGCGATCGCGATCACGCCGTCGGTCTGCTCCATCATCGCGGTCTCGTCGCTCGCGGCGCGCATGTTCGCGCGCAGCGAATCGATCGCTTCCTCGAGCGTGCTGAGGTGCTCGGCGAACTCGATGGGCAGCGCGTTGCCGGTGTTCGTCGGTTCGTCCTCGGTCGCGCGCTCTTGTGCTTCGGCGCGCGCCTCGGCTTCGCCCAGCGAGCGCCGCAGGGTTTGTGCTTCTTGCTCGAGCGCGCCGTACTTGGCTTCGAGCTCGGTCGTGCGAGACACGAGCGCGCTGTACCGCGCCATATCCGCGTGCGTCGTCGGCTCGTCCTGGCTCGTGGTGATCGGCAACCTGCGATGCGCGGTCTCGTCGTCTTCGTGCAGGTCGTCGAGCTGCGACGCGAGATTGTCGCGCTCGATCGTCAGCTGCGTGATCTTGGCCTTGTTCTCGCGCAGCTCGCGCTCGAGCCCGGCGATCTCGCGTTCCGTCGACGCCGCGAACTGGCGCACGTTCTCCGCCGCGTCGACCTCGCGCACGAGCTCGGCGATCCGCTGCTGCGCCGCCGCGAGCTGGCGCTCGAGCCCGGTGTTGGAACCACCGCTCTTGGCCGCGAGCGCGAGCTGCGCCTCGGCTTCTTGGAGCCGCGCCGTCGCCTGCTCGAGCTGGTGCTGCGCCTCTCGAGCGCGCCGCTCGCTGTCGACGATCCGCTCCGCCGCGTCCTTCGCGCGTGCCTCGATCTCTCTCGCGCGGGCTTCGACTTCCGTCGACCGCTGGGCCGCTTGCTGCGCACGCGCCTCGGCATCGCGCGCCTGCGCCTCGGCTTCGCGCGCCTGGCCGGCGAGCCGTTCGCCGCGCTCCTCGGCCGCGCGCGCGTGATCGTCTGCGTCGCGTGCGTGATCCTCGGCGTCGCGCGCTCGCGTCTCGGCCTCGCGCACACCGTCTTCGGCGGCCTGCACGCGCGCCTCGGTTTCGTGCAGCTTGGTCTCGAGCTCTCGCGCGTGGCTGTCGTCGGCGGGCGACGGCGTGCGCGCGCTGGCGTCGCGCTCGAGCCACGACAGCTTCTGCAACGCCTCGTCGAGCTGGCGCTGTAGCGCGCTCGCGCGGCCGATCGCGAGATCGCCCGCATCGGACTTCGCCTGGAGGGGTTCGAGCGCGCCTTCGGCTTCGCGCGCGCGCTGCTCGGCGCTCGCGACCTGCTCGCGCATGCCGACGTGATCGTCGGCGGCCTTCTCGAGCTCCGCGACGTGCCCGCGCAACCCGGCGAGCGCCGCGTCGGCATCGGCCTTCGCATCGCGCGCGGCCTTGAGATCGTTCTCCATGCCATCGATGCGCTTCTCGAGCCCGGCCGCCGTCTTGAGCGCGGTCTTCGCGGCCGCCTTCGCTTCGCCGAGCTGCTCCTCGAGCTTGCCGGTCCGCGCGCGCGTCTCCTCGAGCGTCGACGCCGACGCCGTCTGCTCGACCGCGATCCCGCTCTCGAGATCTTGAACGTGCTCCTCGAGCTGCTCGAGCTGCACTTCCAGCTCGGCGGCCTTCGCCGTCGACGCTTCGACCTGCTTGTGCGCATCGGCGAGCTGCGTACGCGCATCGGCGAGCTCGCGCTCGAGTTGCGTCTTGCGATCGACCAGCGTCATCGCGGTCTGGCGTTCGGCGGCGAGCTCGCGCTGCGCCTGTTGCAGCTTGGCCGCGAGCTCCTGTTCGATTCGCGCGGCCTTTTCCGCGAGATCCTTCTCGGCTTTGGCGAGCTTGTCGGCCGCGGCTTGCTCGCGCTCGCCCGCCGTCTTGTCGGCGGCCGCCGCTTTCGCCTGCGCCTCGTCGACCAACACGGCCTTTGCCTCGGCGGCTTGGGCGCGCTTGGTGAGTGCGTCGACCTCGCGCGTGACCGAGCGCGTCTTGACATCGGCGTCGGCCGCACGGCGCAGCGCTTCGGCGACGTCCTTGGCCATCGCTTTGGCCATCGTGTCGGCGGCGCCCGCGCGCTTCTCGGCGTCGTCGGCGCGCGCGGCTGCTTCGGCGACGCGTTGCTCCGCGGTCGCGAGCGTCTCGCGAGCGTCTTCGCGCGATTTGCGCGCCGCCGCGATCTCGACCTCGCTGCCGGCCGTGCTGCGGACTCGCTCCTCGAGCTCGCCGATCCGCGCCTGCGCCTCGTCGAGCTTCTTGTGCTGCGCGGCGCCGTCGGTTTGCGCGCGTGCGAGCTTGGCCTCCGCCGCACCGGCCGTCGACGATGCCGAGCTCGCGGCGTGCTCGAGCTCGGCGATCCGCGCCTGCAGTGCTGCCTCATCCGCTGCGAGCTTCGCGGCGCGCGCTTCGGCGGCTTGCAGCGGCGCATCGCCCGCACCGAGTCGTGTCTCGAGCGCGGCCAGCTTCTCCTTCGCCTTTGCGAGCTCGGTCTCGACGCCGGCCTGCGCTTCGGCTTTTTGCGCCAGCTCGTGCTCGAGCTCGCTCGCTCGGGTCTCGGCCTTCGCGGCCTGCGTGTTCGCGCCGGCGAGGTTGCGCTCGGCACCTTGCGCGCGGATCTGCGCCGCGACGAGCTCCTTCTCGGCCTTGTCGGCGCGCGCGGTGGTCGCGGCGAGCTGATCTTGCACCGCGCGTGCTTCGCCCGTGCTCGCCGCCTGCGCGAGCGCCGACCGTGACTCGGCGAGCTGATGCTGCAGGCTCGCGATCGTCATGTCGGACTCGGCGAGCTTCTCGGCGGTGGCGATGCCGGCTTGGGTCTCGGCGAGACCTTTGGCTTCGCGCGCTTTCGCCGCGTCGAGCTTCGCGATCTCGACCTCGGCGGCCGACTCGCGGTGCAGTTGATCGAGCTCGGCGCGCAACGCCTCGGCGTCGCTGGCACCGGCACCTTGGGCCTCGCGCAGCACGCGGATCTCGTCGAACAGCTCGCCGACGCGTTTGACGAACGCGTCGCGCTCCTCTTCGAGGCCCGCCCGCGTGCGCCGCTCCATCTCGAGCCATTGCGCGAGCGTGCCGTGCAGACCGATCGGCGGCGGCAGCGTGCCGCTGGCCGGCAACAGCCGGATCATCAGGCTGCCGACAAGCACGATCTCGCCGGTCGGGACCGGCGCGCGCTGCACTTTTTGCGGGCCGACGTAGATCCCGTTCGAGCTGCCGAGATCTTCGACCCAGAGCGCGCCCTGCTCGACGAAGAATCGCGCGTGCGTGCGCGACACCCGCGGATCTTGGCTGCGGATCGCGCATTCGGGCCCGCGCCCGACGAGGATCGGCTCTGCACCCAGCGCGAACGAGCGGTCTGCACCGTCGACGTCGCTATAGACAAGGGTGGCCATTCCCGCCGCCAAATTATCACAGCTACCGACGCAGACGGCGCCACAGGGCCGCCGCAGCAGCGATGACGATCGCGAGCGCGGCGATCGCCACCCGGCCGACTCGCAGCGGCCGCACCCGCACCGCCGGCACGTCGGCGCACCCCGCGATCGGCTCGCCGATCCGCGGCCGCGACGGCGCGAGCGCATGAACCACGCCGTCGTACGTCGTCGCGACGAGCCAATCGCCGCTCACCGCGAGGCCGCCGAGCACGGGTGCTCCGAGCGCGATGCGGCCTTGCTCGGCGCCGGTGTGGAGATCTCGCGCGACGAGCTCGCCGGCGGTATCGGCCGCCCAGACCACGTCGCCGACGATCACCGGCGACGCCTCGAAGCCCGCCTGGTCCTTGCCGCGATAGTGCGTCGTCCGCAGCGGGCTCGGCGCACCGCCCGCCCGCCAGAGCTCGGCGGCGGTCTTGACGTCGATCGCGACGAGATCGCGATACAGCGTCGGCACGACGAGCACGCCGTCTTTGATCGCCGGCGTGCCGACCGTCGCGTAGCCCCACTCGAACCCCGCCGGATCGAGCACGCGGCGCCACTCGGAATTGCCCGCCTCGTCGAACGAGGTGATCGAATCGTCGCCGCTCGCGACATAGATGTGGCCGTTCGCGATCACCGGCGACGCGTTGACGGCCTGGACGCGCGGCGCCGCGACCGTCCACTTGCGCTTGCCGTCGCTGCTCCACGCGATCAGGCCGCCGACCGCGCGATCGAACGAGCCGACGACGAGCCCGTCGCCGATCGCGACCGACGCGAGCGATTGGCTGTCGACGCCCGTCGGCACCGGATCGTCGTGCCAGAGCTCGGCGCCGGTTCGCGCGGCGACCAGCGCGAGCTCGTGCTGGTTCGCGATCGCGACGCGATCGCCGTCGGGCGTCGGCGCTTGATAGGTCGTGCGCGCGGCGATCGGCGAATTCGGCGCGAGTGCGTGGCGCCAGCGCTCGGCGCCGGTCGCGAGGTCGAATGCGAGCGCGAGCCCGTCGACTTGCTCGACGACCACCGTGGCATCGGCGATCGCCGCGCCGCCGCGGATCGGCTTGTGCGTCGTCACGTGCCAGCGCGGCTTGCCCGTCATCAGATCGAGCGCGGTCACGCCGCCGCTGCCGCCGTCGCCGAGATCGCTCGCGACCGCGATCACGAGGCCGCCGCCGATCGCGGGAGTCGCCTGCAGCGCTTGGCCGCCGATCGGCGCGGCCCATTGCTCGGCGAGCGGCGGTGCGAGCTCGCCGTCGCGCGCGCCGTCGTGTGCCGGACCGCCGCCGATCGCGGGCCAGTCGCTGCCCGGCTTCGCGCGATCGTCCGGGCACGCCACGATGGCGACCTGCCGCGTCGCCTTGCCGCCGACGCGATTCTCCGCCGTGACCTCGACGACGCGGCCGTGCGGCAGCCGCGCGCTCCACACCCAGCCGCCGCGCGGCGCGAGCGCGATCGGTGCACCGCAATCGACGCGCGCCGACACTCGATTCGGTGCACCCGCGAGCTCGGTCGCGACCACGAGATCACCGCCCTCGCACGCGCGCACGATCGACAGCTCGGGCTCGTCGACGACGGTGCGGTGATACGACGTCAGCTTGCCGCCGTCGACCGTGACCACGCGGTAGCCCGCCGGCGTGAAGTCGAGGCCGCCCATCAACAGCGGCTCGGTGCCGAGCTCGATCAAGCCGCCGTGATCGACGACGCGATTCGCGTGCGTGTGCCCGGTGAGCAAGTACGTGACGTGGAGCTCGCGCAGCACCGCGATCACCGCTTCGCTCGGCGGCGCGTGGGTGAGTGCGACGACCGGCATCGAGCGATCGGCGTGCGCGAGCTCGGCGCCGAGGTACGCGCGCACTTCCTCGTCGGAGCGCGCCATGTTCCACACCACGAAATGCACTCCACCGAGGTCGAAGCTGTAGTTGTCGGGGCCCATCCGGCGAAACCACGTGAGCCCGCCGTCCCACCAATCGTGGTTGCCCGGGACCGGCACCCACGGCATCGCGAGCCCGGCGAGCGCTTGCTCGACGTGATCGAACTCGGCGTCGTGATTGCCCTGCGTGATGTCGCCCAGGATCGTGAAGAACGCCGGCGGCGGATCGAGCTCGGTCGCTTCGCGCGCGACCGCGGCGAGATCGACGGTGCCGAAGTACGTCTGATTCGCCGGAATGTGCGTGTCGGCGGCGACGACGAACGAGAACGGCTGCGCGACGGGCCGCGGCAGCCGATGCAGCGCGAGCTCGATATCGCGCGTGCCGTCCCACGTCTGCCAGATCGGTCCAGGTGCGTAGCCGTCGGGCGCGCGCACCCAGACGATCTGCGCGGCGGCGTCGTCGGCGATCTCGAACGTGAAGTTGCCGCGCGCATCGGTCACCGCGAACTGCTCGATGCCGAACGCCACGACCGCGTTCGCGTGGCCGGGCTCGCCGACGGTCGGCACGCCGTCGTTGTTGGTGTCGTCGAAGACGAAGCCCTTGATCGTGCGCGCGTGCGCGGTCGTCGCCAGCAGCGCAACGATCGCGACGATCAGCTTCACGGCGTCAGCGCGGCGATCAGCTCTTCGGCGGTCGCGAGCGCGCGATCGGTGTCGTCGTCGACGAGCAAGACGTGGCCCATCTTGCGGCCCGGCGCGGCGCCATCCTTGCCGTACAGGTGCAAGTGCGCCTCGGGCCGATCGAGCACGGGCCGCCACGACGGCGTACCCTTGGCCCACAGATCGCCGATCAAGTTGACCATCACCGCGCCGGAGAGCGGCCGCGGATCGCCGAGCCGCTGGCCGCAGATCGCGCGCACGTGCTGCTCGAACTGCGAGGTAGCACACGCGCCCCACGTGAAGTGGCCGCTGTTGTGCGTGCGCGGCGCGATCTCGTTGACCAGCAGCGCGCCGCTGTCGAGCTCGAACATCTCGACGGCCATCACGCCGACGGTGCCGAGCGCTTCGGCGATCGACGTCGCGATGTCGTGAACCTGCTGCCATGCGGGCTGCGACAGCTGCGCCGGCGCGCGCGTCGTGTGCAGGATGTGCCGGCGATGCACGTTCTCCGCGACCGGATACGCGCGAACCTCGCCGGAGATGCCGCGCGCGATGATCGCCGAGATCTCGCGCGTGAACGGCACGATCTCTTCCATCACCGCCGGCGTGCCGCGCAACCATGCCGTCACGGCCGCACGCTCGACGCCTTCGACGCGCATCTGGCCTTTGCCGTCGTAGCCCGCGCGGCGATGCTTGACGATGCCGCGCCCGCCGAAACGCGCGAGCGCGGCCGCGAGCTCGATGTCGCTGTTGACCGGCGCCCACGGCGCCTGCGGGATGCCGAGGCGATCGAGGAACTGCTTCTGGGTCTGGCGATCCTGGATCGTGCGCAGGACATTGGCGCCCGGCCGCACCGGCGTGAGCTTTTCGAGCTCGTCGAGGATCTCGGCCGGCACGTGCTCGGTGTCGAGCGTGATCACGTCGACTTGCTTCGCGAGCTTCACCGCGGCGTCGCGATCGTCGAGCGCGCCGACCACGATGGCGTCGGAGACCTGCGCCGTCGGGCAGGCCGGGCTCGGATCGAGCACGACGATGCGATAGCCGATGCGGCGCGCCGCGAGCGCCATCATCCGCCCGAGCTGGCCGCCGCCGAGCACGCCGATCGTGCCGCCCGGCATCACGACCGTCATAGCTCGTCCTCGAGCACGCGCTGGGTCTGCGCCGCGCGATAGGCGTCGAGCTGCTTGCCGAGTGCGGGATCGCTCAGCGCCAGGATCGCGCACGCGAGCAGCCCGGCGTTGACCGCGCCGGCTTCGCCGATCGCCAGTGTCCCGACCGGGATGCCGCGCGGCATCTGCACGATCGATAGCAGCGAGTCGACGCCGTGTAGCGCGCTCGACAGCACGGGCACGCCGAGCACCGGCAGCCGCGTCTTCGCGGCGGTCATGCCCGGCAAGTGCGCCGCGCCTCCCGCGCCCGCGATGATGACGTGCAAGCCGCGCGAGGCCGCCGAGCCCGCGTACTCGAACAAGCGATCCGGCGTGCGATGCGCCGAGACGATCTTCTTCTCGTACGCGACGGCGAATTCGTCGAGGACGTCGGCGGCGTGCTTCATCGTCGCCCAATCGCTGCGCGACCCCATGATGATGCCGACGCGCGGCGCTGCTTTCTCTCGCTTAGCCATGACTTCGCGGCCCAGCTGCTCGGCGCAGCCGATCGACGACAGCTTCGCCCAGCCCGACCGCGGGAGGCAACGCAGCGATCACCACATCGACGCCGGCCGCATCGAGATCGCGCAGTGCGCCGTACAGCGCGGCCGCGAGCGCGTCGAGATCGTCCGGCAGCGGGATCGCCTCCGCCGGCAGCGCGCCCCACGCGGCGAACGCGGCGCGCGGCGCGAGCACGGCGATGTGCAGCGGCTTGCCGATCACCGCCGTTGCATCTCTCGATTGCGACAGGATCGGGTCCTCGCGCTCGTACACCGCATCGAGCGCGGCGGGCACATCTTCGGGCGCGACCGCGATCACCTCGGCGCGCGGCGCGTAGTGGCCCGCGAGCGTGCCCGGCGCGGCCGGCGCGTCGTCGCCTGCAGCGGCGAGCGGCCCGGTGATGGCTTCGATCGCGGCGCGCGGCACGCCGCCGGGCCGGAGCAGCGCCGGCCGGCCACGCGTGAAGTCGACGATCGTCGATTCGACGCCGATCGTGCACGGGCCGCCGTCGAGAATGTAGCCGACCGCCGCGCCGAGATCGGCTCGGACGTGGTCCGCCGTGGTCGGGCTCACCGCGCCGAAGCGGTTCGCGCTCGGCGCCGCGACGCCGCCGCCGAACGCCGCGAGCAAGCGCTGCGCGAGCGGATGTGCCGGCACGCGCAGGCCCACGGTCGCGCCGCCGCCGGTCGCCGTCGGATCGACACGCGGTCCTTTCGCGACGACGATCGTGAGCGGCCCCGGCCAGAATTTTTCGACGAGCGCGCGCGCGGCGTCGGGCACGGTCGCCGCCCAGCCGTCGAGCGACGCGCCGGCTGCGAGATGCACGATCAGCGGATGTGCCGACGGCCGGCCCTTCGCCGCGAAGATTTTCGCGACCGCATCGGCGCGTGACGCATCGGCGCCGAGCCCGTAGACGGTCTCGGTCGGAAACGCGACGAGCTCACCGGCGGCGAGCAGCGCCGCGGCGCGATCGACGTCAGCGCCGAGCGTCACTCATTCGGCGCCTTCGCCGCCTTTGAGCCCGTGTCGTTTGAGCAACTCGCGCAGGTGATAGCGCGTCAACCCGGCTTCTTGCGCCGAGCGCGTGATGTTGCCGTCGTTGCGCTGCATCAGCACGCCGAGGTAGGCCATCTCGAACGCGTCGACGACGGTCTGCTTCGCGGGCTTGAACCCGAGGCCGGCCTTGAGCAGCGACGCGTCGAAGATCGCCGGACCCGATTGCGGCGGTAACTCGACGCCGGAGATCTGCGCGGCCGCGCGCTGCGCCGCCTGCGCGCCGGCTTGCGCGAGATCGTGCGACGCGACGAGCCCGGGGCCCATCTCGCGGCCGAATACGAGATCGGCGCGCGTGATCACCGGGCCATCCGACAGCGCCGACGCGCGTTCGACGACGTTGCGCATCTCGCGGACGTTGCCCGGCCAGCTGTGCGAGATCAGCGCGGCCATCGCGTCCTGCGAGAACGTCATGGTCATGCCGCGGCGCTGCGCGACGTCGCGCAAGAAGTGATTCGCCAGGTTCGGGATGTCCTCGCGGCGATCGCGCATCGGCGGCAGCTCGACGTGCACGACCGAGAGCCGGAAGTACAGATCCTCGCGGAACGTGCCCTTGTTGACCTCTTCGCGCAGATCGCGGTTCGTCGCCGCGAGCACGCGGACGTCGACCTTGTACGTGCGATCGCCGCCGACGCGCTTGATCTCGCGCTGCTCGAGCACGCGCAGCAACTTCGGCTGCAGCCCGACATCGAGCTCGCCGATCTCGTCGAGGAAGATCGTGCCGCCGTTGGCCTGCTCGAAGCAGCCGGTGTGTTGCGCGACCGCGCCGGTGAAGCTGCCCTTCTCGTGGCCGAACAGCGTCGATTCGATCAGCTCGCGCGGGATCGAGCCGCAATCGAGCACGACGAACGGCTTGCTCTTGCGCGACGACGCGTTGTGCAGCGCGCGCGCGACCATCTCTTTGCCGGTGCCGGTCTCGCCCGTGATCAAGCACGTGAGGTCGCTGGGTGCGACCTTCTCGAGGTGCGCGAAGATCTCGCGCATCGCCGGCGACGCACCGAGCATCATGTCGAAGCGATCCTTCTTCGATAGCTCGATCTCGACGACGTCGTCGGTCGATTGGAACTGGATGTTGGTGTGGCCGATGCGGAAGATCGTGCCGGGCCGCAGGTACGCCTCGCGCACGCGCAGGTCGCCGACGAAGATCCCGTTGCGCGAGTTGAGATCGCGCAGGCGATAGCCGTCGTCGCGCGCGGATACTTCGAAGTGCGTGCCGGAGACGGCTTTGTCCTGCACGACGAGGTCGCTGATGATGCTGCGGCCGCCGGTCACGCGCGGCTTCGAGATCTCGACTGCTTTGCCGACGTCGGCCCCGCTCGTCACCACGAGCTTGCCTTTGCGCATCCGCCGAACGGTTGCCCAATCGCCCTCGAACAGCGTGGTCATGCCGGTGCCGGCGTCGGCGTCGAAGTCGGGATCGTCTGCGGCCATCGCAGCGAACGTTACCACGACCGACGGCGCACGCTGGTGACGCCTCGTCGACGGCTTGTGCACCGATCTGCATCCCAGCTACGCCGCGAGTGACCGAGCTCGTGGCCACGCATCTCGTGGGTGTCGTATCGGTCGCCATCAGTTCAGATACTTGTCGTCGCGTTTCTTCGGCTTCGGCTTGGGACCGAGCGCGCCGCCTTCGATCACCGAGAGTCGCGCACGCGCGCGCGCGATTTTCCACCGCTTCCACGCGAGCCCGGGACTCGCGCGCTTCGACGTCATGATCGCGGCAACGATCATCGCCCCTGCGAACGCCGCCCCTTTGTCCCAGGCTTGCTGGAGCACGACGTAGAGCACCAGGAAGCCGATGAAGCCGTACATCAACTGCCGGCCGGTCAGCGGCAAGACGCCGAAGAACTGCACCGGCTGTTTCGCATAGACGATGCCGAACGCGACCATCGATGCATAGATGAACGGCGAGAGGCCGACGATCGGCTCGTCGCGGCCGAGCAGCAAACCAACGCCGGTTCCGACCAGCGTGCCGACGAGCGACGTGATCGCGAAGAACCGCCAGAATCGCGCCGTGCCCCAGAACCGCTCGAGCGTCGGGATGAACGCCCACAGCATGAACAAGCCGAGCAACAGCGACAGAAAATCCAGCTCGAGAAACACGCTCGTCGCGAGCGTCCACACGCGACCTTCGCGGAACACACTCGTCGGCGTCGCGACGAGCCAATCGCCGATCGTTTGCTTCGTGCCGCCGCTCGACAGCATGAACACGAGCGACAGGCCGATCTGCAGGCCGGCAACCGTCAGCGCACCGCGCGTGATGCGCAGCTGGCTGGCGTCGAAACGACGGCGACTCACCGTCGAAGCTTAGCTCACTGCACCGGGATGGTCACGGTGTGCAGATCGGTGATGGTGTTGCCCTGCATCGACGTCGTCGCGATCGTGCCGGTCAACGGATCCGAAACGCCGAGCTGATTGCCGGTGGCGTCGAGTAACGCGACGGTCACGGTGTACGTACCGTCGAGCACGCCGTCGGTGTAACCCGAGCCGTCGGTGCACGGCAGCGGCGCCGAGACGGTGGGGCCGCTGGCATCGGTCGATGTGACCTGCACGCTGAACGCGTCGGGCACGTCGCCACAGCCGACGTCGTCGCCGGCTTGCGTGAGCTGCCACGCCAGCTCGAAGTGGCCGGCGTCGGTGTAGATCGGCGGCGTGTCGACTTCTTGCTCGGGCGCCATGATGTCGACCGGCACCGGCACGCTCGTGCCGTATTGCAGCGAGTTGTCGTCGACCGCGATCGCGACCGATTCGAGGTACGTGATCCCCGACAGCATCGACGTCACGCCCTGACCGTCGGAGCAGTTGAACAGATCGATGATCGGATCGCCGACCGCGTCGCCGCTGCCGTCGATCTCTTGCGAATACACGGCGGCGGTGTCGTAGCCGACCGGGCACTGCTGCGCGATCTGGTTCGACAGTGCTTCGAGGCTCCACGTCACGAGCAAGTTCGCGCCGGTCGAGTCGTCATCGGACTGAATGATGCAGCCGGCGGCGTTCGCGAGGACGAGGGCGAGCAGGAGCCGGCGCATCTTGGAGAGCCGCAGTATATGTCAGTCGCGGGCGTGGGCGTCGGCGTACCCGGAGCCGGATTGTGCCGCCCTAGCTGCAGATGCAGGGTTGGCTGCTGCCGCTGCCGCTGCCGGCCTCGCAATTCGAGATCTCGACGAACACCTCGATCGCTCCGAGATCGACCGTGTTGCCGACGGTGACGTCGCGCACTTGCGGCGGCGGTGCGATGTATTCGGCCGGGGGCGGGATGTCGCCGGAGCCGCACTCGGGCGTGATCACGAGGTCGGCGCTGCCGGCAGGCAGCTCGAACCCGGTGACGCCGTGATAGTCGGTGCACGCCCACGACGAGCCGCCGCTCACGCTGCCGACCGACCAATCGAGCCGCATACGCGTGACCGGGTTCGCGCCGACGACACCGGTATCGCAGTTGACGAAGAGATCGACATCGTCGCCGCTCTGCGGCCGCAACGTCCACGACAGCTCGACCGCGCCGCCCCGAACATCGGTGCACGCAGTCGCAATCACGAGGAGCATTTGACCCAGCCGCATGGTGCGTGCTATCGCCTAGCGCGAGGATTATGCCAGGGTTTTCGCCAACTCACGCAGCGTGGGCCCTCGCCGCAAACCTCGACATCGCGCGTTTGTTCAACCAGGCGCACTGGATCGTCAAGGCCGTGATGCTGCTCCTCGCGGCGATGTTCGTCATCGGCGTGTACATCATCATCTTCAAGCGGATGTACATCGGCCGCGCGGCGCGTGAATCGGCGCGGTTCACCGAGTCGTTCTGGAAATCGCGCGACATCGAGCAGATCTACAAGCAGGCTCAGATGCTGCGCAACAGCCCGGTGTCGCAGATGTTCGTCGCCGGCTACACCGAGCTCGCGAAGCTGCACTCGGATCCCGCGCTCAAAGACGATCGCGAAGGCAACCTCGCCAACATCGAGCGTGCGCTGCGGCGATCGCAGACCGTCGAGACCACGAAGCTCGAGTCGATGATCCCGTTCCTGGCGACGACCGGCTCGGCGGCGCCGTTCATCGGCCTGCTCGGCACCGTCATCGGCATCTTGTTCGCGTTCCTCGACATCGCCGAGAGCAAAGAGGCATCGGCCGCGTCGCTCAAGACGGTCGGCCCGCACATCGCCGAAGCGCTGTTCGCGACCGCGGTCGGTCTGGTCGCCGCGATCCCGGCCGTGATGGCGTACAACTATTTCCAGCGCCGCATCCGCGTGCTCCGCTCCGAGATGGAGATGTTCGAGCAGGATTATCTCAACATCATCAAGCGCCACTTCTTGAGGTAACGGATGGCCTTCAAGAGCGGAGGCGGAGACGAGCTGAACTCGGAGATCAACGTGACTCCGATGGTCGATGTCATGCTCGTGCTGCTGATCATCTTCATGATCACGGCGCCGATGATGAACACCGGCGTGTCGCTCGAGCTGCCGCAGATCACCGCGCAAAACCTCGAAGACCCCGAGGGCAAGCTCGTGCTGTCGATCGCGAAAGACGACAAGATCTTCCTCGGCGGCACACAGGTCAGCTGGAAAGGCCTCGAAGACAAGCTCAAGACCAACGAGCGCGTCAAACGCGAGAGCGCGCTGTACATCGAGGCCGATAACGCGCTGCTCTACGGCCGCGTCGTGACCGCGATGGCGATCGCTAAAAATGCAGGGGTTACGCGCGTGATGATGCTCACGGCCCCCACCGACACGCTCAATTTGGACACGCTCGATCAGAACGCGGCCGGGGTTCCGCCGTCTTTAACTGGTAAGTAGCGATGTCGTTCAAAGACGGCGAAATCCAGGCAGTGTCGATCTTGGGGACGGCGATCCTCACGAGCCTGTTCGCGATCCCGGTGCTGTACCTGACCGAGAAGGCGGCGCCGACGCACGAGAAGTTCGACAACATGGAGTCGATCGAAGCCTCGATCGCCTACAAGAAGACGCCGCAAAAGCAGCCGCAGAAGCAGACGTCGCAGCCGATCGTCAAAAAGGACGAAGGCGTGTCGCACGACGAGAACAAGAAGCCGCCGATCGATCAGTGTAAAGCCGATTCGGAGTGCAAGCCCGACGAGAAGTGCAAGAGCGGCAAGTGCGTGCCGCGTGAAGAGCCGAAGCCGACGAAGGTCGCGTCGACCGACGACGTGCTGCAGAAGTTTCATCACGCCGACGACGACGCCGATCCGGGAAAGCCGACCACGCAGCCCGGCGAGTTCAACGGCAACGAAGACGGCTGGGCGCCGGTGACGACGGGCGATCCGTTCTGGCAAGGCTTCGTGAAGGACATCCGAAACAACTTCACACTGCCGACGATCTCGGAGACGAATGGCCCGCCCGAGGGCTGCTTTCACATCACGCCTGATGGCAAGATCGCCGACACCAAGATCAAGAAGAAGAGCGACAGTCCCGATCTGGAGCTAGCAGCCGAGAACGCGCTCGACACGGTCAAGAAGCTGCGTAACGACAATCCAGTTCCGGTCCCGACTCAGCTCCTCGGCCAGATCACCCGATGGATATGCTTTCGCTTCGACCCAAACAAAATCTGATCGCGCTCGCCGTGCTCGCGCTCGTCGCGTCGTCAACCGGCGCGCAGGCCGATGATCCGAACGGCGGCGTGATCTTCGACGTCAACGGCGCGAACCGCGGGCTTTACCCGATCGCGACTCCGACTGCACCGAGCGGCGGCAAAGACGCTGCCGACGTCGCGCAGATCGAGTCGATGGACCTGTCGCTCGCCGGCGTGTTCAAGGTCGTCGATCCGAAGGCGTTTCTCGCCGACCTCAATGCCGAGCAGCTCGGCATCGAGCCGCAGAAGTGGAAAGACGTCGGCGCGTTCGGCGTCGTCAAATATCAAGTCAGCGGCGACTCGATCGAGTTCCGGCTCTACGAGGTCTCGAAGGGCACGACGCCCGTCCTGACCAAGACGTACAAGCGCGCGGGCACGTCGACGCGCCAGCTCGTGCATCGCTGGGACAACGAGGTCGTCAAGTACTACACGCACGAGCCCGGCTTCTTCGGCTCGCAGATCGCGTTCACGCAAAAGGGCAAAGGCTCGAGCCAGATCATGGCGATGGACTTCGACGGCGCGAACGCGTTCCAGGTCTCGCACAACAGCTCGACGAACATCTTGCCCGCGTGGTCGCCGACCGGCGCGCAGATCGCCTACACGTCGTTCATGCGCGACAACCCCGATCTCTACGTCGGCACGCCGAACGGCAGCCGGCCGCGCAAGCTCTCGGGGCAACGCGGCATGAACACGGGCGCGTCGTGGTCGCCCGACGGCACGAAGATCGCGCTGACGCTGTCGAAAGACGGCAACCCCGAGATCTACATCATCAGCTCGAACGACGGCTCGATCGTCAAGCGCATCACGAACGACAAGGCGATCGACACGTCGCCGGCGTGGTCGCCCGACGGCAACCAGCTCGCGTTCGTCAGCGACCGCAACGGCGGCCCACAGATCTTCGTGGTCAGCTCGAACGGCGGGAACGCGACGCAGGTGTCGTTCAACGGCGACTACAACACGACGCCGACGTGGTCGCCGAAAGCCGGCAAACACGTGATCGCGTACACCACGCGCGCGGGCGGCAACTACGACATCGTCACGCTCGATGTCGATACCAAAGCGATGACGCGCATCACCCAGAACGAGGGCAACAACGAAGAGCCCGCGTTCTCGCCGAACGGCAAAGTGATCGCGTACGCGCGCCAGGGCCAGGGCGTGTACATCTCGAACGCCGACGGTAGCGGCCACGCGACCAAGGTCTATGCCGGCAACGTGACCGGCATCGACTGGGGTCCGGCGCCGCGCGAATAGCTGAAACTTCCGACCGGCTCGGGCGTCTCATTGGAGATGGCTCGCGTGGCGCTCCTCCTGGCGATCGTTGCGTGCACGGGGCCGGTCGCCGATCGCGTCGCGATCGATCCGGTTCCCGTCGCGCCGCCGAACGTGCCGACGACGATTCGCAAGCCCGCCGGCTTCCCCGAGCCGCCGATGCAGCACGCCGCGTGGACCGCGCCCGATGGCGCACTCGGCTCGGCGGCGGCCCGCGTGTTCGAGCTCGGGCTCGCCGATCCGCGCGGCTGCGACTACCGCGCGATCACGATCGTCGTGGGCACCGTGTGGGGCAACGACCAAGCGGTCGAGTCACACGGCTGGGTGCTGCCCGGATCGACGCTCGCGATCGGCTGGGACGGGCTCGTTCATCCGACGCAACAGATCGGCGCGGCGAGCGAGATCTCCACCGATGTCGCCGCGCTGCTCGCGCAGCCCAAACAATTCCTGCAGCAGTCGCCGCTATCGTTGGTGTCGGCGATGCTGCTCGTGCGGCTGGGCAAGCTCGAGCTCGCGCAGCAGGTGGTCGATGATCTGAAGCTGACGCCCGAGGTCGATCGGTTCGGCGCCGCGCTCGAGACGTGGGCGTGGCTGCAATTCGAGCAGGGGATCACGGCGCACATGCGCGGCGACGTGCAGCTCGCGCTCGAGAGCTGGCGGCGCTTGCCGAAGCTACGCGCGCAGCTCAAAGACGCCGATTATCTCGACGACATCGACGCACTCGTCGCCGACGAACAGCGACGAATCGCGGCGCCCGAGCCGGCCATGGACGAGGTCGCGCTCCTCGCACTGCACGCGCTGCCGCAGCGCGAGCGGATCGCGAAGCTCGTCGCCGCGCTCGATCAAGTCGCCGCGCGCCAGATGGGCCAGCCCGGCGGCGTCGCGCTCGGCGAGGACAAGATCATCCAGGCGTTGGTGGCCGAAGGCGAGCCCGCGGTCGAGCCGCTGCTCGCGGCGTTTGAAACCGACGATCGCCGCACGCGTTCGGTGCAATTCTGGCGCGATTTCGATCGCCATCGCACGGTGCTGTCGGTGTACGAGGCGGCGTTCGACGCGCTCGGCGGCATCCTCGATCTGCAGCTGTTCCAGCCGGTGTCGACCGGCGACAACTTGACCGCGCGCGGGCCCGAAGGCCGCAAGCAGCTCGGCGAGCAGCTGCGCACGTACTGGCAGCAGTGGCGCGGCGTGCCGATGGAAGAGCGCTGGTACCGCATGTTCGCCGACGACACGCGCGATCTGTCGGTGTGGCTCGACGTCGCGGAGAAGATCGTACAGCCGAGCAACGTCACGACGATCCCGTCGAGCAGCATCGCGCAATACACGATGACGACCTCGGCGGCGAATCCGAGCCTGCGCGGCGAGCCGCTGCGCGCGAAGCAATCGCCGTCGGTAAACGAGCTGTTCGAGCGGCGTCTCCGCGCGATCGCCAAAGACCACACGATGCAGCGCGCGCAGCTCGCGCTCGCATTCGCGCGCTGGGACAACGCCGCGGCGGCGGCGGAGCTCGCGACGACCTTTCTCGAGCTGAGCGCGAACCCGAGCACGTCGTGCACGCTGATCTCGCAGCTAACGCTCGCGCGCGCGCGCGGCGACGACGCGGCCGCGCTCGCCGATTACGCCGGCTGGATCGTTCACGTCACACCGAGCGAGGCAGCCTACTCCGACGATTGCTTCGAGCCGATGATCGAGCACACCGACGATCGCGCGATCGAGCGCGCCGCGAAGGCGCTGTTCGCCGACAAGCGCTCGCCTTGGGTGCCGCTGCCCGAGGACTCGTACGGTCTGCTCGATGGCGACCTCGTTCACGTCCCCGCGTTTCGTGTGCTCGCGCTCGCCGCGATCGACAATCGCAAGACGATCGGCAAGATGACCGTCGAGGGCCGCTCCGCGAGCGTCGAGGTCAAGAACGGCATGTCGTCGAGCTCGATCGAGGATCGCGATTCACCGCCGAACGGCTTCTCGACGATCTGGCGCGTCACCGACGAGGTCGCCGAGCGGCTCACGCGCAACGCTGGAGTCGCGTTCGAGCGCTACTGGCCGCTCGACCAGCGCGACGCTGCGATCGCGCAGATCACCGCGTGGCTGCGCCGCTAGCTCACAAGAACACGCGCGTCGCGTCGGCGATCGACTCGGCGACGCAGATCTGATTCGTCGCGTGCGGGATCGTGTTGCACGTGACGATGCCGGCCGCGCCCGCGGCGGCGAGCTCGGCATGCAGCGCATCCGCGAACACGGCGTGGATCGCGACACACATCGGCGCCGATGCGCCCGCGGCGCGCAGCACGCGTGTCGCCTCGATCATCGTCTTGCCGGTCGCGACGATGTCGTCGACGAGCACCGGCGTGTGGCCGTTCCACGTGCGACCGCGCAGATCGATCGAGACGTCGCGATCGCCGCGCCGAGTCTTCGTGCAGATCTCGAACGGCGCATCGCACGCGGCGGCGACCGCGGCCACCCATTGCTCGCTCTCGGCATCGGGCCCGACGAGCACGGGCTCTTTGACCTGCGTACGCACCCAGCCGGCGATCGCGCGAGCCGCATGCGCGATGCCCGTCGGGATCGAGTAGACGTGGTCGAGCGTCGGCAGGCGATGCAAGTGCGGATCGACGGTGACCATCCAGTCGATCACGCTGGAGACCAGCTTGCCGAAATAGCGCGCGGTCACGCCTTCGCCGGGATGAAACTGCACGTCCTGGCGCATGAACGCCAAGTACGGCGCGACGAGCCCGACCCGCTTCGCGCCGAGATCGCGCGCGGTGCCGGCGATCAGCGCGACCTCCATGAACCGCTCGGCGGGCGCCGGATACAAGCTGCCGCACAAGATCGCGTGATCGTCGCTGCGCGGCAGCCGCACGTAGAGCTCGCCATCGGGAAACCGCCGCAGCTCCGGCATGATCAGATCGATGCCGAGGTGACGCGCGAGCTTGCCGGCATGATCCTCGCTGCCGGGAATCGCGATCACGATCGTCACGGCCCGATGCTACCTCATCGCCGCGCATGTGCGGCGAGCAGCGCGTCGAGCTGCGCGCGCGCGAGCCAGTGCCCTCTCACCATCACGCCGGCCGGATGCGCGACGTTGTCGATCGCGGCGAGCGGATCGCGGTCGAGCAGCACGAGGTCGGCGTGCGCGCCCGCGGCGACCTTGCCATCGCCCGGCCGGCCGAGCGACGCCGCCGCAGCTTCGGTCGCCGCCCGCAGCGCGTCGGCCGGGGACAGCCCAGCTCCGACGAGATCGCGCAGCTCTTCGACGTAGCCGAAGCCCGGGACCGCGAAGCTATCGGGCGTGTCGCTGCCGACGAGTAGCGGCGCCCCTGCGGCGTGCAGCGCGGCGATCACGTGCTTCACCTTCGCGAGCCGCTCGGCGTCGGGTTGCGATGATGGTGGCGTGCGCTCGGCATCATCCGCGTATTGCATGCCGTCGCGCACGCCGAGGTGATCGTGCGGGCCCAGCGCGACGGTGTAGAAGTCGAGCGTCGGGCAGTTCCACACGCCGGCGGCGAGCGTGCGGCGCACTTGATCCGCGAGCGCGGCGTCGTCGTCACGCGCGTAGCCCTGCACGTGCTCGATCGTGTGCTGCTTCGCGGCGAGCGCGGCATCGATGCCGATTTCCTGCGGCACGTGGCCGACGAGCGGAATCTGCTGGGCGGCGGCTTCGGCGACGAGCGCATCGTACGCGGCGCGATCGATCCCGCCGAGCAGCTTGATCAGGTCGTAGCCGGCCGCTTTCTGCTCGTCGACGAGTGCCTTCGCCTGCTCCGGCGTCAGCGCGTCGTCGATCGGCGGACCGGCGAGCACGAGATCGGGCTGCACGCGCGCTCGCTTGCGCGCTTCGAGGTGGCTCGGTTTGCCCTGCATGCCGCGGATCGTCGTGATCCCGCACGCGAGCGCCAGATCGAGCACGCGATCGATGTCGGCCAGCGTCTCCGGCAAGTGCACGTGCATGTCGTAAAAGCCCGGCACGAGGAACTTGCCGGTCGCGTGAATCACCGTCGCGCCGTCGGGCGCCGCGGCGCCGACCGAGACGATCCGATCGCCATCGACCACGACGGTCTGATGCGGCGTCGCGTTGCCGCCGGTGATCACGGTCGCATCGACGAAGGCGATCGCGGTCGACGGTGCGTGTGCACATGCAGCGATGACGAGACAGGCGAACGCAAAGCGAATCACGCGCGCACAACCGGTGTGGCTCGCGAGATATTTCTAGACCGAGATGAATCGGTCGAAGCCGACCCACACGGTCGTGCCGCGCGGCGAGTGTGCCGCGCGCAATTCCGCGACGAGTTGCGCGAGTGCGGGCTCGAAGTCGCCGCGCAGCCGCACGCGCAGCTCGTCGAGCTCGCTGGGATCGAATTCGTAGCCGCGTGCGCGGAGCGAGGCGCCGACGCGATCGGCGACGTCGCGGTCGGGAAACACCGCACGTACCTTGCGCCAGTACTGCGTGTGCGGCCGTTTGCTCGCGCCGAGCATCGGCCCGAGGATCGCGCCCGGTGTGAGCCCGAGCAGGAATTCGAGCACCCACGCCTCGTGCACGCGATCGCGGCCGACCAGTGCGTCCGTGATCATCAGCCGATCGCAGCCCGCGTCGCGCAGCGCATCGGCGAGCACGTCGCGGGCATCGCGATCGCCGGCGGCGACGCGCCGCGCGAGCTCGCGCACGATCGGCGTGATCCATGGAAACGTCGCGTCGAGCATCGCGGCGAGCTGCTCGTGCGGGAACGTGCCGTCGCGCGACGAACGCAGCGCGAACTGCGTGCCTTCGGCATAGCCATCGGCCTGCGCGACGTGCCAGCGCTCGGCCGATTTGGTCCACGTGAGGCCGCCGCCGCGCGCGTCGGAGTGCGCGATCACGTAGGCCGCGATTTCGTCGGAAGCGAGCGTCAGCGCCAGCGCGCGCTCGAGCAGATGCACCGGATAGTCGCCGTCGGCATCGACGATCGGCGCCGCCTGCGACGTCAACGCGAGCAGCCAGCCGGGATGCGGCAGGTCGCTGCAGATCGCGGCGAAGCGGACGAGCTGTTCGAGCTCGGCGCGGCGCAACGCGTGCGAGCCCGCGGCCAAGCGCTCGCCATCGAGCTCGAGCACGACTTCGCACCCCCGCGGCGGGAGAAACACGAGCGCGAGCGAATGCTCGCCCGCGCGGCCGAGCTCGATCGGCCCGAGCTCGACGAGCTCCTCGTAGCCGCCGGGCGCGCGCAGATACGCCGGACCGCACAGCTGAATCCAGAACTGCGGTTTGCCGAGCGCGCGCTCGAGCAGCAGCGGGATCAGATCAGAGCGCCTTGAGCGGCGTCAGGTGCAGCAGCACCGGGATGACCTTGCCGCTCGTGACGATCTGCATGTGCTCGTACTGCGAGTGCACGTAGAGCAGCTTCGCGGTGCGTTCGCGATGCGTGAAGCCGCTCGCGGTATCGGGCATCTGCTCGCGCGCGACCGAGAATTTGTATTGCTTGGCGAAGCCTTCGGAGGCCTGCGCCGTGCTCGAACCGACGACGATCAACTTGTGCTCGTCGGCGCGCTTGCCAGAGCCGATGTATTCGTCGAATGCCGACTCGCCCGCGTACATCGCGTCGAGCAAGATGATCTGCTCGACGAGGCGGTGATCGACCCACTGCATGATCGTGCGGAACGCGCCGGAGTGCCCCATCACGATCACGGGCCCGTCGGGCAAGTGCAGATTCGCGCGCGTGACCGCGTGGCGGAGCTCCTTGAGCGACGGCCAGTTCACGCCGTCGTCGTTCGAGGCCGGCGCATCGGGCACGACGAACATCGCGTTCTGGTGGCTCGCGCGAAATTGCCGGGCGAGCTCGTGATCGCGCCACGCGCCGTCGGCGTCGGTCCAGTAGCCGTGAACGTAGACCACGGTGCCGGCGGTCTCGCGATCGTAGCCGTCGGGCACCCACACGTGCACCGCACCTTGCGCCGTCTTGATCCGCCAGTGCTTGCCGCCCGCGACGGTGTCCTCGGTCTTCTCGAGCTTGCCGTCGTTATCGTCGGACGTTTCTTTATCGTGATGCGCCGGACGCACGTGCGGCGTCGTCGTGGTCGTCATCCGCGCGTGCGTCGGCGGCGGTGCTGGTTGCGCCGGATACGGATCGACCGGCTGCTCTTGCGACCCGTCATCGCCATCGGGCGGATCGTCGGCGAACGCCGTCGAGGCCATCAAGATACACGCCAGAACGAGCGGCAGCTTCACTTCTTCGGCTCCGTGATCATCAGGTGGACGTGCTTGTCTTTGTCGGGATAGCCGTAGCGAAACGGCAGGTGGCGCTTGGGCTGGTCGGCCCACATCTTCACCATCGCGTCGCTGACGTTCGGATCGGCATCGTCGAGGAACGCGCCGGTAAACGTCCCGTAGGTCTTCTGCGTGAACCCGGCTTTCTTCGCGTAGTGCGGCGAGATGCCGGTCGAGTCCGAAACCATCCACGTCATGTGCGCGAGCAAGTAGTCGCGGATGGCGGAGAACCCGTCGTTCCAGATCAGGTAGCTCGCGGCCTTCGTCATCGCCGCGATCTTGCCCTTGGCCTCGAGGTACTTCGCGAGCCCCGAGCCTTTGAACGCCTTGTTGCCGAGGTTCCACGCGATGTGGCGATGCACGACGAGCGGCGCGTTCGGATCGCCCGCTTTGCGAAACGTCAGCTCCATGTTCGTGAACGCCGGCGAGAAATCGGTGTCGACCCAGCCGCCTTTGATCTTCTTCGCGATCTTCTTGCCGAACGCGTCGATCTCCGCCTGCGAGTAGTAGTGGAGCGTGCCGTCGTCGTTGACGCTGAAGAACAACAGCTTCACCGGCTCGTAGCCCATCGCGGTCATGCCGGTGATGTGAAAGCTGAGCTGGCCGGGAATGCCGCCGACCTCGAGCTTGCGCATGTTCTCGCTGGTCGAGTCGTGCAATTCGAGCAAGCCGTCGATCGCATCGCGGTAGTTCGACAGCGACTCGCGCAGCTGGTTCTTCGTGAGCTTCGAGAGCCGCGTCGGATCGCCCGCGTGCTCGAGCGAGATCGTCGTGATGTCGCGCGCGTTCGGATACGTCACGAGCGCCGAGCCGAGATCGCCGCCACCGAACGGATAGACGACCGTCGTCGGCAGATCTGCCGGGCGCAGCGGCGCGAAGAATGCTTCGGCCGGCGTCGAGTACGTCTTGTGAAACTCGTCGTAGCGCTTCGCCATGATCTCGCAGTGGCGATCGACGAGCGCTTGATCGACGCCTGCGGGCACCGCATCGGAGCCGCCGCACGCGACCACGCGATAGAACAGCTTCGCGTCGGAGATGAAGTCGGCGGGCTCGTCGGCGGCCGCGACCCCCGAGGTCGCAGTCAGCACGGCGATGGCGAACGCGGCGAACATGGCCCCTTGAGTCTTCATACGCTGACCCGATCGACGATGCGATTAATTGGCGAATTCACCTTCGCCGGCGCGTGTCCCCGGCTTCGGACCGACGAGGCTGTGCAGGACCGCACGCGCGACCTCGGCGCCGCTGGAATCGCGCAGCGACACCGGAACATCGTAGGCCGCGCGCGCGTTATTCCGCGGCACCGGCGACTCGCCGATCGCGGTGATCGTGCCACGCGCCTTCTTCAAGTATTCGATCTCGAGCCCGCTGACGATGAAGCGTGCGTCATCCGGCATCGAATAGAACAGCGCGACGTTGCCGGCGATCTCGGCGAGGTTGACCAGCGCGATCGCGTGGATCGAATGCAGGTGGTTGCGCACGCCGCGACGGTCCGCCATCTCGACCTCGGCATGACCAGTGCGCAGCGCGGTGACTTGAGCGTGGATCGTGCCGCTGTACGGCGCCATCGAACCGATCAATCGCGAGAACAAAACCTTGCCGCCCGGCAGCACGGACAGCATGTCCCACGCCTGGCGAATCATGTTGCGTTTGCCGTCGAGCCGGGGCATCGGCAAGAGCTTCAGCAACGGTCCGAGTCGGTCGGCCAACGTCATCGGCGCGACCATACAGGATCGGATACCTGATACGAACCGAATTTCATGGCACTATCACGGCCGTGAACTGGAGACTCGCGTCGGTGATCGCGCTTGGTTTGGCGGCTTGCTCGAACAACGCCAAGCAGCCGATGACGCTCGAACAAATGATCGCCGCCGATCCGCTGCCGCTCGCGCCCGGCGCGAAGTGGACCTACGACGTCACGGTCAAGCGCTACGATCCCGAGACCGAAAAGGAAATCACCAAGACGCTGACCTGGACCACGGAGGTCCTCGATCAGCATCAGGGCAACGGCGTGACGGCGTACCGCGTGCGCGGTTGGCCCAGCGATCTCGCATCGATCGACGATACGACGCCAACCCCGACGCCCACCGAGCGCACGCTGCTCCGCTCCGGCAACTCGTTCCTGTTCGGCAGCACGCCCGAGCCGACGATCGACGGTGCCGAAGGCTGGTTCAGCTGGCCCGTGATCGACGGCCAGCGCATCTGCCCCAGAAAAGAGAACGTGTACTGCTGGGAAGTGCAGTCGATCGACGGCGGCTACGCGCTGAAGTACTACACCGGCCCCGACGAGCAGACGTTCGATCTGCAGCCGGGCACCGGCGTCTCGCGTTTCCACTACATGCACCACGGTACGACCAACGAGGTCGACGCCCGGTTGACGTCGTACACGAAGGGTCACTAGGTCTCGCTTCCAGATTCAGGTTCTCCGTTCACTATTTGAATCGGAATGCCGAGCCTGAACAGCGAGTCGGGATTGCTTCCCGGCCTGCCCGCTCGGGCAGCATTGTAGTTCGCGCGGCTGACTCGTAGACTCGATCTCATGAAACCGGAGATGAGCTACCTGATCCCGACCGTCATCGAGCAGACCCACCGCGGCGAGCGCGGCTGGGACATCTTCTCGCGCCTGCTCAAGGACCGCATCGTGTTCCTCGGCACCGCGATCGACGACCAGGTCGCGAACGTGATCATCGCGCAGCTGTTGTTCCTCGACTCCGAAGAGCCCGAGAAGGACATCATGCTGTACATCAACTCGCCGGGCGGCGTGGTCTCGTCGGGCCTCGCGATCTACGACACGATGCAGTACCTGCATTGCGACGTCGCGACGATCTGCATGGGCCAGGCGGCGTCGATGGGCAGCTTCTTGCTCGCATCGGGCACGAAGGGCAAGCGCTATGCGCTGCCGCACTCGCGCGTGATGATCCATCAGCCGCTCGCCGGCTTTCAGGGCCAGGCGACGGACATCGAGATCCACACCAAAGAGATCTTGAAGACCCGCGACACGCTCAACGAGCTGTACTCGAAGCACACCGGCCAGCCGGTCGAGCGCATCAAGCAAGATACCGACCGCGACAACTTCATGTCGTCGGGTGCCGCAAAAGAATACGGCCTCATCGACGAGGTGTTGATCACGGCGAAGAAGAAGCCGGACGAAAAAGACAAGAAGTAGCTCCATGATCGAGGCGTGAGCGCCGGCGTAGGCCTGAGCGCGTCGCCGGCAGGGTTCGGCGAGATCGAGCGCGCGCCGGCTCGACGTCGCGCTTCCGTCGCCCACGGCTACGCCCACGACCGTGATCTCGGTGCTATGCTCGTCGAGAACCGATGCCGATCGAGAAGCGCGAGGGCGCGTCGTTGACCTGCTCTTTCTGCGGCAAAGCGCAGAAGGAAGTGAAGAAGCTGATCGCCGGCCCCACCGTCTACATCTGTGACGAGTGCATCGGGCTGTGCAACGACATCATCGCCGAAGAGATCGAGAAAGAGGATCAGTCGTACGGCTCGAGCTCGATCCCGAAGCCGGCGCAGATCAAGAAAGTCCTCGACGAGTACGTGATCGGCCAGGACCGCGCCAAGAAGATCCTGGCGGTCGCGGTCCACAACCACTACAAGCGCATCGATCACAAGCAGACCGGCCAGTCCGACGAGGACGTCGAGCTGCAGAAGTCGAACATCCTCTTGCTCGGCCCGACCGGCTCCGGCAAGACGCTGCTCGCCCAGACGCTGGCGCGCATCCTCAACGTGCCGTTCGCGATCGCCGACGCGACGAACCTGACCGAGGCCGGCTACGTCGGCGAAGATGTCGAGAACATCATCGTCTCGCTGCTGCAGAACGCCGATCACGACATCGAGCGCGCGCAGCGCGGCATCGTTTACATCGACGAGATCGACAAGATCGCGCGCAAGAGCGACAACCCGTCGATCACGCGCGACGTCTCGGGCGAAGGCGTCCAGCAAGCGCTGCTCAAGATCATCGAGGGCACGACCGCGAGCGTCCCGCCCAAAGGCGGCCGCAAGCACCCGCAGCAAGAGTTCCTTCAGGTCGACACGACGAACATCTTGTTCATCTGCGGCGGCGCGTTCACCGGCATCGAA
>DATBAS010000033.1:0-13248 GCA_036271395.1 Kofleriaceae bacterium | reverse complement strand
TCACGAGTCGCGCTTGCTGGCCCGGCGGTTGCTGTACGCCGCGCCATGCTCGCACTCGTTTCGATCGTCGCATCGCTCGCTCGCGTGGTCGGCGGCTCCGCCGTCGCGCCCGGCGAGTTTCCAGACGTCGTGCTCGTCGCCGGCTGGACGGGCTTGTGCTCCGGCACGCTGATCGCGCCGGACGTCGTGCTCACCGCAGGCCACTGTACCGAGATCGATCCGCAGGCCGTGCTCGTCGGCAGCGTCGACTACGGCGCGCCGGCGGGCGACCTCGTGCCGATCGCATCGGTCACGGCGTATCCCGATTGGCAGCACGCGTTCGACGTCGCGGTCGTCGTGCTCGCGAAGCCGGTCGAAGCCGTGGCGCCGCGTCCGATCGCGAGCGGGTGCGGGCCGCACGACGGCGACGACGCACGCGTGATCGGATTCGGCCTCGACGATCCGGGCGGCAGCGGCGCGAGCACCGCGCTCGAGACCGCGATCGTGGCGATCGACGATGCCGAGTGCACGACCGATCCGGCGTGTCGTGCCGCGCTTGCGCCGGGTGGCGAGCTCGTCGCCGGTGGGCGAGGTGTCGCCGCGTGCTACGGCGACTCCGGCGGCCCGCTGCTCGCCGATACGGCGGACGGCGGCGAGGCGTTGTTCGGCGTCGTCTCGCGCGCGACCGATGGCAGTGCCGGCGCACCGTGCAGCGGCGCGACCGTCTACGAGCGCGCCGACGGAGATGCGATCGTCGCGTGGATCGAAGCGACGACGGGCCGGACGGTGGCGCGCGCGCCCTGCGCGACGGCGTTGGATGCCGATGCACCCGGCGGCGGTTGCGCGGTTTGTTCGGAGAGCGGGCTCGTCGGTGCCGCCGTGCCCCTCGTCACCGTGATGCTCGCCGGTGTGCTCCGGCGGCGGCGACGCGCGTGATACAACACGGCCGATATATGTCGAAGATCAAGGTCAAGAACCCCGTCGTCGAGATGGACGGCGACGAGATGACCCGCATCATCTGGAAGTTCATCAAGGACAAGCTGATCCTCCCGTACCTCGAGATCGATCTGAAGTACTTCGATCTCGGCGTCGAGCATCGCGATCAGACGCACGACCAAGTCACGATCGATTCGGCCAACGCGACGAAGCAGTACGGCGTCGCGGTCAAGTGCGCGACGATCACGCCCGACGAAGCGCGCGTCAAAGAGTTCGGCCTCAAGGAGATGTGGAAGTCTCCGAACGGCACGATCCGCAACATCATCGGCGGCACGATCTTTCGCGAGCCGATCATCTGCAAGAACGTGCCGCGGCTCGTGCCCGGCTGGACGCGCCCGATCGTCGTCGGCCGTCACGCGTACGGTGACCAGTACCGCGCGACCGACTTCGTCGTGCCCGGCCCGGGCACGCTCACGATGACGTTCACGCCCAAAGATGGCGGCAAGGTGATCGAGCACAAGGTGTTCGACTTTCCAGGCGGCGGCGTCGCGCTCGGCATGTACAACCTCGACGACTCGATCATCGGGTTCGCGAAGAGCTGCTTGCACTACGGCCTCAACCGCAAGTGGCCGGTGTACCTGTCGACGAAGAACACGATCCTCAAACGCTACGATGGTCGGTTCAAGGATCTGTTCCAGCAGGTGTTCGACGCCGAGTTCAAATCGCAGTTCGAAGCCGCGGGCATCGTCTACGAGCACCGCCTGATCGACGACATGGTTGCATCGGCGCTCAAGTGGGACGGCGGCTTCGTGTGGGCCTGCAAGAACTACGACGGCGACGTCCAATCGGATTCAGTCGCGCAGGGCTTCGGCTCGCTCGGCCTCATGACCTCGGTGCTGCTGACGCCCGATGGCCACACGGTCGAAGCCGAAGCGGCGCACGGCACGGTCACGCGGCACTACCGCGAGCATCAGAAGGGCCGGCCGACGTCGACGAACCCGATCGCGTCGATCTTCGCGTGGACGCAGGGCCTCAAGTATCGCGGCGAGTTCGACAACACGCCGGACGTCGTCGCGTTCGCCGATGCGCTCGAGAAGGTCTGCGTCGAGACCGTCGAGTCCGGCAAGATGACGAAGGACCTCGCGATCCTCGTCGGCCCGAGCCAGCCACACCTCACGACCGAGGCGTTCCTCGATGCCCTCGACCAGAACTTGAAGATCAAGCTCAACGCCGCGTAGCGTGAGCGCGAACGCGGGCCGACTCCTGCAGATCGTTGGTCGCGGCGAGCCCACCGGTCTGCGACACGTACGACGCGGCGATCCAATCCGCGGTGTGCGCGACGCGATCGACCTCGAGCTCGTCGATCGCGCCCGACATCGCATTGCCTTCCGCGTTGCCGAGCACGAAGCTGTCGAGCGCGCCAGCGAGCGCGAGCCGATTGGGCGTCACGGCGGGAAACTGCAGATCCTTCGCTGCGCCGTTGACGTAGCCGGTCATGTTCGTGCCGTCCCACGTGATCGCGAGTAGCGTCCACGTCTGGCGCGGGATCGGCAGCGTCGTGATGCGCGTCTCGGTGTCGTCGAACGTCCACGTCAACTGGAAGTCGCCGGCGTCGAGAAACGGGTCGTAGTTGCCGTCGGACAGCGGCGCGTCGCTGCCCTGGTCCATCACACCGATGACCTGATCGACCGGCGTGGCGTCGACGTACAACCAGAACTGTAGCGTGAACGCCTGCCAGTGCGAGTACAGCTGATTGCCGTCGCTGAACGCGATCTGCGAGCTCGAGCCGAACCCGGCGGCGTTGCCGATCTGACCTGCGCGCGTCGTGATGTTCGTCGGCATCGGCTCGAACTCGGTGCCCGCCGAGTCCGCGGCTGCGACGGTGTCGAAGTGGAGGACCTGCGTGTAGCCCGACCACGTCGAGAACGGCTGCGCCGCGCTCTGGTTCGGGCCCCACGTCATTCGCCCGAAATCGTCCTGATCGGGCAGCACTTGCTGCAAACGTACCCATAGCGACGACGTGTGCTGTGGATCCCAATGCTCGACCTCGTAGTCGAGCGAGTTTCCGTTCGTGTCGACGAACGTGAAGCCGTGGTTCGGATCCGTGACGCTCGACAGATCCAGCGTCGACGGGAGCGTCAGCAGCGCCGGAAAGTTGTCGAGCTCGGTCTGGTTCTGCAGACCGCCCTGAATCGCGATCGTGCTCGCCGAGACGTCGCCGGGAACGATGAACGCGTCGAGACTGGCATCGACGGTCGCTTGCCCGGGCGAGAAACTACATCCGGCGAGCGCCAAGACGACGAAGCAGCCGCGCATCGCAGCTACAGTAGCTCAGCCCAAGAAACCGCGGGCGATATTCATCAGCTCTGTGTTCGCCTTCACAGAATCGGCGAACGCCGCTTTTTCCTGCGCCGATAACTCGAGCTCGTAGACTTTCTCCGCGCCCTTGGCCGACAGCTTGACCGGCACGCCGACGAACGCGCCGGTGACGCCGAATTCGCCTTCGAGCTCGATCGAGCACGGCAGCACGCGACCCTGATTGCGAACGACTGCTTCGACCATCAACGCCGTGCCGGCGCCGGGCGCGAGCCATGCGCTCGTACCGATGAGCCCCGTGAGCGTCGCGCCGCCCTTCTTGGTGTTCGCGACGACCTCGGCGAGCTTGTCGGCCGAGAGGAACTTCTCGACCGGCACATTGCCGATCGTTGCCGTCGACAAGATCGGCACCATGTCCTTGTCGGTGTGGGCGCCGAGCACGATCGCGTGAACATCTTCGACGCTGACGCCGGCGGCCATCGCGAGGTACGTGCGGAAGCGCGCCGAGTCGAGCACGCCGGCCGAGCCGATCACGCGCTCGCGCGGAAAGCCGGTGACCTGCTTGGCGACGAACACCATCGCGTCGAGCGGGTTCGACACGACGATCAGCACGCTGTTCGGCGCGTGCTTCTTGATGTCGCCGCAGATGCCTTTGACGATGCCGGCGTTGATGTTGATCAGCTCTTCGCGCGACTGACCCGGCTTGCGCGGCACGCCGGCGGTCATCACGACCACGTCGGCGCCTTCCATCGCTTCCGACTTGTCGGTCGCGATGAAGCTCGTGTTGTTGAAGCCCTCCCACGGGCTGCACTGCGTGAGATCGAGTGCCCGGCCTTCGGCGGGACCGGCCTTGAGATCGATGAGAACCAGGTCGCCGAGCTCTTTCTGAGCGGCCCATTGAGCGACGGCGGCACCGACGTTACCGCCGGCGCCGATGATTGCGATCTTCGGACGTCTGATCATGGTGGCGATCTCATACCGCTGCGACCCGGTGCGACGCCACTGCGACGGCGCGTTTCGTCGCGCGAGACGTCGAGTCGCAGGAATTGTGAACATGTTTTCTCAGGTATCGAGCAACGACGGCCTTACGAACAGCGTCGGAGGATACATGAGGCGTTCATCCCTGTTGGCAATCGTGCTCGCGCTTGGCGGGACGGCATATGCGGACGTCGATCCGCAAATCACCGCGGCACTCGCGCGCGTCAAGCCGAGCGCGTACCCGAGCGCGAACTCGCTGCTCGTGATCAACGATCAGAGCGTCGTGTATCAGCCCGACGGCAAGTTCACGAACACCGCGCACGTGGCGACGCTCGCGTTGACGCAAGCCGGCAAGGCCGCGGCGGCGACGAGCTCGCTCTACTACACCAAGGACGCCGAGAAGATGGAAGTCATCTCGGCGCAGGTGGTCAAGCCCGACGGCAAGGTCGTCCCCGTGTCCGCTAAAGACATTCAGGACGTCGAGCAATCGGGCGAGATGAACATCTACGACCCGCAGGGTCGCGCCGTGAAGGTCACGTTCCCGAACCTCGCGGTCGGCGACGTCGCCGATCTCACGTATCGCCTCACGCGCCAGCTGCCGACGCGCGAGAACTACTTCAACGACATCTTCGCGTTTCAGTCGACCGAGCCGACGCTCGAGGCGAGCTACGCGGTCGACGGCCCGAAGTCGATGCCGCTGGTCGCCGAGACCTATCACCCCGAACGCGCCGGCAAGATCGAGACGACGAAACAGACGGTCGGCGAGCGCGTTCACTACGCGTGGCGCGTGCACGACGCGCCGCAGCTCGTGACCGAGACCGCGATGGACGAATCGACCGAGCTGCCGACGCTCGTCGTCACGACCGATCCGAGCTGGCAGCACTTCTCGCAGTGGTGGTCCAAGCTGACCGCGCCGCAGCTCGAAGCGACCGCCGAGATCAAGGCGAAGGTCGCCGAGCTGACGAAGAATGCGAAGACGCCCGACGACAAGATCAAAGCGCTGTACGACTTCGTCGCGCAGGACATTCGCTATCGCGGCCTCGGCGTCGGCCCGCGCACCGGCTACACGCCGCGCAAGGCCTCCGAGACGTTCACGTCGCGGTGGGGCGTGTGCCGCGACGTCTCGATCTTGCTGACGTCGATGCTGCGCGAGAGCGGGTTCGAAGCGTATCCGGTGCTGACCAATGTCGGCGATCCCGTGCTCGGCAAGATCGCCTACGACGGCTTCAACCACGCGATCGTCGCGATGCCCGACGGCAAAGGCGGCTGGCGCTATCTCGATCCGACCGCGAAGAACAACGCGTCGCTGTTGCCCGGTTACGAGTCGGAGCAAGACACGCTGGTCTCGACCGACAAGGGCGAGCCGCTCACGCGCATCGGCGCGATGGATCCGTCGGAGAACCTCGGCCACGCGACCGCGACGACCGTGATCGCCGCCGACGGCTCGATGACCTCGACGATCAAGCTCCAGACCAAGGGCATGTTCGACCTCGTCGTGCGCTCGAGTGCGGCGATGATGAGCACCGACCAGCAACGCGAGGCCGTCGAGTCGCTGCTCCACCACGCGCTGCCCGACGCGCAGCTCGTCGACTTCTCGGTGTCGAGCGCGCTCGCGCTGACGAGCCCGATGGAGATCACCGCGTCGATCAAGATGCCGAACGCCGCGCCGAAGACCGGCGACTACCGCGTGCTGCGCTCGATCGTGACCTCGGGCGCGCTCGGCCTGGTCGAGAACGTACTGCCGCGCATCCTCGGAGCCGATCCGACGCGCAAGTTCGGGCTCGACGCGCACGTCACGTTCGAATACGACCAGGACGAGACGATCACGCTGCCGCCGGGCATGAAGATCGTCGCGCTGCCCAACGCCGCGACGACGTCGAACAAGACCACCGAGCTCGCCGCGACATGTACGTCGAAGGACGCGACCACGGTCGTGTGTCATCGCTCGTTCGCGCTCAAGAGCCGGTTCGTCGATACCAGCGCGTACAAGCAGCTGCGAAGTGCGCTGGCCTCGCTCGGTCAGATCGCTCGTCAGCCCGTCATTCTCCAGGGAGGTCCGTCGTGAAACGCCTGGCATTGCTCGCGCTCGCATTGGCTGCCTGCAAATCGTCGACGAAGCACGACGAACCCGCAGCTTCGAACGATCCGTGGTCCAAACAGGCCAAGCCGCTCGATCCCGCGGTCGCCAAGGATCCGGATCTCAAGGCGATGGTCGAGCTCGCGCAGAACGGCCCGACCGAGAAGCAATATCCGCAGGCCGACGCCGTCGTCGCGCTCGACCGCGATGACATCACGATCAAAGCCGACAAGACGATCGTCGTGCATCACAAGTCGATCGCGAAGCTGCTCGACGCCCAGCGCGGCAAAGAGAAGTTCGCCGACGTGCACATCCCGTTCGACAGCAAGCACCAGACGCTGACGATCGACAACGCGCGCACGGTCAACGACGACGGCAAGCCACACGCGGCGTCCGCCGACGAGATCGGCGATATCGTGCCGAGCTGGCTCGCCGACGCGACGATCTATTCCGACGTGCGCGAGCGCGTGGTCTCGCTCCCCGCCGTCGACAAAGGCTCGGTCGTCGAGCTCGAATGGACGCGCACCACCGCGCCGTCGCCCGATTCTGCGTTCGGCGGCGAGCAGATGCTCGCGCAGTGGGATCCGGTGCTCGATCGCACGGTCACGATCACCGCGCCCGACGGCGTCGTGCCGAAGCTCGCGGTGGCCGGCATGAAGCTCGCGCCGACCGAATCGAGCGACACGAGCGCGCGCACGCACACGTGGACGTTCCACATCGCGAATCAGCCCGACCAGCATGAGGAGGGCGGCGCGCCCGAAGATGCCGCGGTCCTGCCGCGCCTCGTGTTCGGCGTTCAGCCGACGTGGTCGAAAGTCCTCGAGCCAGTCGCGGCGCGCTTCGTCGCGACCGCGGTGCCGCAGCCGCTACCCGCGTCGGTGAAAGCAGAAGCCGATCGCATCGTCGCCGGCGCGGCAACGCCGGCCGAGAAGGCACAGAAGCTGTTCGCGTTCGTCGCGCACGACATTCGCGGCGTCGAAGTCCCGCTCGGCATGGCGGGCTACGAGCCGCACGCGCCCGATGCGGTGCTCGCCGCGAAGTACGCCGATCCGCGTGACAAGGTCGGCCTGTTGCTCGCGCTCGCGTCGGCGGAAGGCATCAGCGGTCAACCCGTGCTCGTGCGCAGCGGCAACGTACAGGTGATGCAAGACGTGCCGACGCTCGCGCAGTTCGATCACATCCTCGCGAAGCTCGCCGTCGACCACAAAGACGTCTGGCTCAACCCGTCCGACGAGAACGCGCAGTACAACGTCGTGCTCGCCGGCCAAGACAGCCTCGTGTTGCCGCTGCAACAGGGCGGCTCCGAGCTCGGTCACCGTCCGGCCGCCGATCCGTCGACGTCGCGCTCGCACGTGACCGCGGCGTTCACGCTGTCGCCGAACGGCGATCTCGATGCGACGTACAAGTACGAGCTGTCGGGCTGGTACGCCGATCGCGCCAGCGCCGAGCTGCGCTCGCTCAAGGGCGAGCACCTCGACCGATTCTTCCAGCACGGCGCGGTCGAGCTGTCCGCCGCCGCGGTCGACAAGGGCCATCAGGTCAGCGACACGAGCTCGGTCGACGGCCCGATCACGGTCACGCAGCACGTCGCCGTGCCGGGCTACTCGGCGGCGCAAGGCGACTTCCGCAACTTCGAGCTGCCCGAGGTCACGCTCGCGCTCGCCGACGACGTGCCGGCCGCGAGCCTGACGAAGCGCAAGTATCCGTTGTGGATCGGCTCGCCGCGCACCGAGCAAGGCGACATCACGGTGCAGATCCCGTCGGGCTGGAAGGTCGCGTACGTGCCGCCGAAGCTCGAAGGCGATGCGGCCGGCGTGCACTACACGTCGGCGTGCGAAGCGAACGGCCAGACCGTGTCGTGCCACGACGAGATCAAGCTCGACAAGATCGTCGTCGACACTGCCGAGTACACGCCGTATCACGATGCGCTCGCGAAGCTGCAGGCGTACGAGCGCCGCATCGTGCTGCTGCAAAAAGCCGGCTAGCAGATCAACGTGTCACCACGACCGACCACTGGGTATCGCGCGCGACGAGCGGGCCGGTACCTTGCTGGTCGCTGCGCTCGACGCGAATCAGCTCGCCTTTGGTGAGCTGGACGCGCGCGGCGCCGGGCGTGCGCGCCTGACCGTCTTCGAGCTTCCACACCAGCGGCAGCGCCGGCGTGCCGAGGTCGGGCCGCACGATCACGGTGTACGTGCCGGTCTCGCCCATCCAGCGCAGCATGTCGATGTCGTTGCGCGTGTCGAGGTAACCGCGCAGCTCGCGCGTCGGCTCGAGCGGATTCGCGTCGGCGTCGCTGTTGTTGGGTTCGACCTCGCCGTTCGGATCGTCCTCGCTGACGCTGATCGTGTACGGATCGCTCACGTTCTCGATCGGCGACTTGCCGTTCGTGACTTCATCGATCGTGACGACGAGCGGGCCGTCGATCGCGCGGCGATGCAGGGCTTCGCCGCCGCCGACTTGTTGCTCGTCGGCGGTCGCGCCGTGCAGACCGTCGCCGTCGTTGACGCTCAGCGCGAGATCCAGATTCGGAACGCCGGTGACGCGCACGCTGACAACGCGGCGCGTGCCGGCCGCCCACGGCACGACGAACACGTCACGGTCGCCCTGCGTCGGCGAGCGCCGCTTGCCGAGGTAGCCGGTGACCTGCGTGCCGGCGGCGATCTTGTTCGCCTGCGTGACGTCGTCGTTGGGCTCGTGCTCCTCGGTGAGCGCCGGTGATGGCCGCGTCACGTACCACGCACCACCAGCACCTGCGCCCAGCACGATCACCGTCGCGAATCCGAGCGTCACGAAGCGCGCGCGCTTGAGCCCGCGCTCGTAGGCATCGATATCGGAGCGGCGCAGCCGGACGTCGCTGTCGTGATCGTCGATCGCCGCGACCGCGAGCGGACGGCGCTGGATCCGCGACGAGCTACGCGAGCCCGGCCCGGTCGCGTACTCGACGGTCTCGGCGTAGACCTCTTCGATCGCTTCGGCGAGCTCGTTCGCGGTGCGCCAGCGCTTCGCCGGATCTTTGGCGAGCGCCTTTTTGACGATCGCGTCGACGCGCGGATCGATGCCCTGTTTGGGCGCGCGCATCGACGGCGCGTCGGGCTCGGCGGTCAAGTGTTTCGTCAGCACGCCGACGGCGGTCGTGCCGGTGAACACGTGCTCGCCCGTCAGCACCTCGAACATCAGCGCGCCCGCCGAGTACAAGTCGCTGCGCGCGTCGACCTCGTCGCCGCGGATCTGCTCGGGCGCCATGAAGTACGGCGTGCCGACGATCTGCTGCTTGTCGGTCTCCGGCGCCGGCGCCTGCGCTTGCTCGAGCTTGGCGAGCCCGAAATCGAGAACTTTGGCGTAGTCGCGGCCGTGCGTGCGCGTGATCAGCACGTTCTCGGGCTTGAGATCGCGATGCACGATGCCGAGCTCGTGCGCCTCTTGCAGCGCGCCGCAGATCTGCGCGAGCAGCGGCGCCGCGCGCGACCACGGCAGCGGCCCGTCGCGCGAGATGATGCTGCCGAGATCGAGCCCGCGCACGTACTCCATGATCAGGTACAGCGCGCCGTTCGCCGTGCCGAAATCGAAGACCTGCACCGTGTGCGGGTGGTGCAGCTTCGACACCGCCGCGGCTTCGCGCTCGAACCGCGCGATCACGTCCGGATCGCTCGCGAGGTCGCGATGCAGCACTTTCATCGCGGCGACCTTGCCCATGCGCAGGTGCTCGACGCGATACACGACGCCCATGCCGCCTCGCCCGATCACCTCGAGCACGCGATAGCGCCCGTCGACGATCTTGCCGAGCCACGCGGCGTTCGAGTCGTTGAGCCTGCGATCGGCCGTCGGCGCCGGCTTCGGCTCGTCGCTGTCGTCCGCTTTCGCCGCGGCGGCTTCGAGCGCGCTCGCACGTTGCATGTCCGCGCCGCACTCGCGACAGAAGTGCGAGAGCTCGCCGTACGCGGTCCGGCACCGCGGGCACACGAACTTTTGCGCGGGAGTCGTGCTCACCGTCGTCCATCGTACCGCGATGGCTAGCGATCGACGAGCGGCGTCCAGCTCCAGCTCGTGCCGTGGATCGCGAGGACACCCGCCGCCGGTGTGCGGGTTTCGGGCAACCGCGCCGTCGCGTCGGATGTCCCAGGTGAGACGCCCAGTCGCGCACCATCGCGGCCGCCGTGCGCCTCCGCCGACGGCTCCGGCCGTACCGGGCCGTGGACGACCACGTCGATCGCCGGCTCCGGAACCAGCGCGAGGTCGCCGTGTTCGCCGTCGCGTGGCGATCCCGCGACCAGCGCGATTCGCAGCCCGGCCTTCGCCGAGAGCTCGCTGTAGATTCGCGTCGCGTCGCCGGCGGTGAACGCGCACCCGTCGGCGCGATTTACCGGCGATGCCGCGCCGGGCAGCGTCGCGAGCGTCGCGGTGCCGGCGACGAGCCAGCGCGCCAATCGGCCATCGACGACGATCGCGCCGTGTGCGCGCAGCGCCGCAATCGCAGCGGTTTGTGCGCTCTGCGATTCGAGGTCGCCCGGCAACGCGATCACCGGCCACGCCGGCTTGTTCGCGCGCGGCGCCGCGAGCACGCCGAGCGTCGCTTCGAGGTCGCGCTCGTCGCTGCCCATCCCGCCGAGCGCGACGACCGCGTCCGCGTGCGCCGCTTCCATCTGTCCGCGCAGTCGACCCAGCGCGGCGAGCGTTTTCGGCGCCGCGCCGCCGGCATCGGCGATGATCCCGACGACGAAATCATCGCCCGCGCGCGTGAGCCCGTGCTCGCCCGCTTGCCATCCCGGGATCGCCGGCGCGTCGAGGCTCGGGAGATCCGCCGCCGTACATCGCCACGGCTCGCGTGCCGAATCGGCCGCCGCGATCGCCGCGACGAGCGCCGGGCCGACGTGCTCGGCCGCGACCGCAGGTGGCTTGCCGCCGCCGCACGCGGCCACGACGACGACGATCGCCGCGGCACGCATCACTTGACCGAGCCGCCGGCCGTGCGCCACGCCTCGAGCACCTTCGGCGATTCGCTGTAAGCCGATAGCGTCTGACCGGGCGAGCGCGCGAGCACGTCGTGAAACAGCGCGGTCGCGGCTTCTTTGTCGTCGAACGCGACGTCGGCTTTGCCGAGCAGCACGCCGACGTCGATCGCCGACGCGTTGTCGAGATAGTCGAACCGCTTCGCGACCGGGCCCAGCAACTCGCGAACGCGCGTGAAGTCGCCCTCGAGCCACGCGGTGCGTGCGAATGGCAGTGCGGCGGCGGCATCGGCGAGCGCGTGTTTCTGCGCGTCGTGGCGCTGCGCCGAATCGGCGTCGAGCGTCGGCGTGTGCTCCGGCCGGGTGCGCACGTGCATCACCGGGACGAGCACGGTCTCGCCCTTGTCGATCGCCGGCTTGTCGAGCCCGTTGTACGCGCGAATCGCGTCGGCCTGCTTCGCATCGCCGAACAGATCGATCGAGATCTGCCCGATCGACTCCGCGGCTTGCGCCGTGTACGCGACGTGAAACGGAATCGCGATCACCGTGCCGGTCGCGAGCGGATCGCCCGGCTGCATGTGGTTGACCTCGGCGAGAAACGGCGCGCGCTTGGCGTCGCCCAGGTACTGCGCGGCGAGCGATTCGAACGTGTCGCCCTTCGCGGTCGCGATCTCGCGTGTCACCGGGACCTTGATCCGCTCGCCCGGATAAATCTTGTACGGCGCCTTGAGCTTGTTCTCCTCGGCGATGAACCCGACCGTCCGCGCGTGATCGCCGTAAAACTCGGCCGCGATCAGCTCGATCGTGTCGCCTTGCTTGACGCGATACGCGACGTCGCTCGCCGCTTCTTGCGCCATCGCCGTTCCCGACAGCGCGCACATGATCGCGAGCGCCTTCACGGCTTCGCCTTGCCCGGCTTCAGCACGCCGGCCTTCTCGAAGTCGACCGAGAGCTCGATGTCGCCGCCGGTCACGTCGATCGGCCGCGTGATCGGTTGATACCAATCGTGCTCGAAGCGGATCTGGTGCTTGCCCTGCGCGAGCTCGAGCGGCTTGCCCAGCGGCGTGACGCCTGCGAGCGTGTTGTCGACGTAGATGCGCGCCCATGGCCGCGCGTCGACGCGGACGTGCCCGCGCGCGTCGGGCGTCACCGTCGTGAGCGTACGCGGCGTCGCACCGAGCGGCGCGACGTGGATGAGGCCGAGGAATAGCAGCAACACGCCGAGCATCACGCCATGCGCGACGATGCCGGCTCGCACCATGTTGCGCGCTTGTAGATTCGGCTGCTGCAGCGCGCCGGCCCCGGCGCCGAGCGCCGTCGGATTCAAATACTCCTCGGCTTCGAGCTCGGTAATCACACCTTGGCCCTTGAGGAACAACACGAGTCGCGCGTGGTGATTCATCTCGACGTGCTTCGCCAAGAATCGCTCGAGCGCCATCACCATGTGCTGCGCCGATCGCCAGCGATCGCGCGGCTGCTTCTCGAGGCAGCGATCGATGATGTTGCCGAGCTCGCGGGGAATCTCGGGATTCACGGCACGCGCACTCTCGTGCTTCTCGAGCCGGATCTTGTGCATCGCCGATTTCTTCTCGTCCTCGACGAATGGCTTCTTGCCTGTGACCATCTGATACAGCACGACGCCGAGCGAAAAGATGTCGCTGCGCGCATCGAGCTTGTCGCCGAGCACTTGCTCGGGAGACATGTACGCCGGCGTGCCGATGCCGGTGCCGGCTTCGGTGAGATCGCCAAAGCTGGTGTCGCGCGCGATTCCGAAGTCCATCACTTTCACGCCGCCGGTCCGCGCGATCATGATATTCGCCGGCTTGATGTCGCGGTGGACGATGCCGCGGTAGTGCACGTAGTCCATCGCGCGTGCGACCTGCATCGCGAGAATCGCGGCGACGTCGTACGGGAGACGGCCGCATTTCTCCAAAAGATCGTAAAGATCGATCCCTTGCACGTACTCCATCACGATGAACATCGCGCCGCGCTCTTCGTGGAAGTCGTAGACGT